>NZ_JAFBBE010000006.1 GCF_016907015.1 Oceanisphaera litoralis | reverse complement strand
ACCCTTCGCGACTGAGTTGATGAGTGATTAGCGTGAGCAATTCCTGCTTTTGCACAGCTGGTAGCTCTGTGACTTGTAGCTCTAGCTCCTTATAAGACCATTCCATAATCTGGCCCACCATATTTCTGTATATAAATACAGTGTAGACACAGTTAACTCATACATAGCCAATCGGATTAATCATGTGCCCAGACCGTCATCCTGACGAAAGTCAGGATCTCCATGCAGGAAGATACCGGGTCCGTCATGCTGAACTTGATTCAGTACCGGTATGACTGGACTTTAAATACGGTATTGTTATCAGTCACTGATCACTTCTTTAATCGGATGGGTATAAATACATAGACCGGGTGTATTTTTTGGCTCTTTATGAGTCTGTTTATTCGTTGTGTATGGCCGTTTACGGCCATCATAGCCTGCTGGTGTCGCGACTTTTCTTGTTAATTTCGATTACAAATCCCCCTTTTTTCAGCACATCAATATGTGATATTCCTCGCATTTCATGACATTGAATCTGTGTCTGCCTCCGGAAAATTTTGCGTACTTTTAAATTAAAATGCGTTTCTGGGGTAGGGCCCTGCAGCATTCTTATTCTATATTTTCATTTATTAACAACTACTTGCATTTGTTCTGTCGTGTCGAGAGCGATGAGGCACTCTGGTCAGAATGAAATGTTATGCAAATGTTTACCGTTGCGCGAGCCATGGATTAGAAATTCTAATGGTAGCGTCCGCTTGTGCCAGCGGAAATTGAAGAGTACTTTTTTCCACACTTAACGATTTCGTGTTGCTTAATCGTTGATCAATGCCCCGTTAAGGGAGTGTTCTGCTGTTGCAGTACGGTTTAATCAGAACAAAGGACGTTATATGAGTGACCTGGTTAATGGCATAAATAGTTATATATGGAGCTTACCGCTGATCTATCTGTGTCTGGGGGTAGGTTTGTATTTCTCGCTGCGTACCCGCTTTTTGCAGATCCGACATATCAAGGAAATGGTGCGGCTGATGTTCAAGGGCGAAGCCTCGCCCGCGGGTATCACTTCCTTTCAGGCTCTGACCCTGTCACTGTCCGGTCGAGTCGGTACCGGTAACATCGCCGGCGTAGCCACCGCCATCACCTTCGGTGGTCCCGGTGCCGTGTTCTGGATGTGGGTCGTGGCCTTCTTTGGCGCCGGTACCGCCTTCGTGGAATCGACCCTGGCGCAGATCTACAAGGAAAAAGACGACAACGGCCTCTATCGCGGTGGTCCGGCCTACTACATCGAAAAAGGCCTGGGCATGAAGTGGTATGCCTGGGTCTTCGCCTTCGCCACCATTATCGGCTGTGGTCTGCTGCTGCCGAGCGTTCAGGCCAACAGCATCGCCTCCGGTATCGAGAATGCCTTCGGAATTTCGACCTCTGTGTCTGCCGCCGTGGTGGTGGTCTTGCTGGGGCTGATTATCTTCGGTGGCGTCAAGCGGATTGCCAATTTCACCCAGATAGTGGTGCCCTTCATGGCGTTGGGCTACATACTGGTGGCCTTTGTTGTTATCGCGATGCACATCGAAAGGCTGCCCGATGTGGTCGGCCTCATCGTCGGTAGTGCCTTCGGCATGAAAGCCGGTTTTGGTGCCATCCTGGGTCTGGCCATCGAGTGGGGTGTCAAGCGTGGCATCTACTCCAACGAAGCCGGTCAGGGTACGGGTCCGCACCCGGCGGCGGCGGCCGAAGTCTCTCACCCGGCCAAGCAGGGTCTGGTGCAGGGCTTCTCGGTTTATGTAGACACCCTGTTTGTCTGCACCGCCACCGCCTTCATGATCATCATCACCGGTGCCTACAACGTCATGGGCAAGGCCGGTGAGGCCATTGTCGAGCAACTGCCCGGCGTAGAGGCCGGCCCGGGTTATACCCAGGCGGCAGTGGAGTCGGTGATGCCCGGCTTCGGTGGTACCTTCGTGGCGGTGGCGCTGTTCTTCTTCGCCTTCACCACCATTCTGGCCTACTACTATATTGCCGAAACCAACGTGGCCTATATCAACCGGCATATACATCGTCCCTGGATGATCTTCCTGCTGAAGTTCGCCCTGATGGGCTCGGTGGTGTACGGTTCGGTCAAGACTGCCGAGCTGGCATGGGGTCTGGGTGACATCGGTGTGGGTCTGATGGCCTGGCTGAACATCGTTGCCATCCTGCTGCTGCAGAAGCCGGCGCTGATCGCCCTGAAAGACTACGAGGCACAGAAGGCGCAGGGTCTGGATCCGACCTTCGACCCGGTTAAACTGGGTATCAAGAACGCCGATATCTGGGTCAAGGACAGCAACACCAGGGGCAGCAAAGCCAAAACCGCTGCCGACGAGGTGGTGACCGATGCTCAGGTAGAGCGCGGCTAGGTTATCCGAAACACTGTTGCTGCAAAGGCCGGGCTTAGCCCGGCCTTTTCGGTTCAGGCTCCCGTATGCCGGGATGACTGTCTCCATTTTCAGATCCCGGTTGCACCTATACTCGGTAATCGATAACGTTTTGATAACGGCGAGCACATCCGCCAATTCACCTGTTAGGGAGACGCCTGTGGACAGTTCAAATTCTCTGTGGCAAACCGGCTGGTACTGCGATGGTCAGTGGCGTAATGGCGCCGGCCAGTATGAGGTTTACAACCCCGCCAGCGGCGAACTGCTGGCGAAGGTGACGAAATGTGGCAGCGAAGAGACACAGGCCGCCATTGCCGCGGCCGAGCAGGCCTTCGAGGGCTGGCGCCACACCACGGCCAGGGAGCGGGGGGCGGTATTGCGCCGCTGGTTCGAGCTGATGATGGCGCATCAGGACGAATTGGCCACCTTGATGGTGCTGGAGCAGGGCAAACCCCTGGCCGAAGCCAAAGGCGAAGTGGCCTACGCCGCCAGCTTTCTCGAATGGTTTGCCGAAGAGGCCAAGCGGGCCTACGGCGAGACCATTCCCAGCCCCAAGGCCGAAAACCGTCTCTGGGTCATCAAACAGCCGGTGGGAGTGGTGGCGGCGATCACGCCCTGGAACTTCCCCATCGCCATGCTGACCCGCAAGCTGGGTCCGGCCATTGCCGCCGGTTGTACCGCCGTGGTCAAGGCATCGAGCGAAACCCCGCTGTGTGCCAATGCGCTGGCGGTGCTGGCCGAACGGGCGGGCATGCCACCGGGGGTGCTCAATCTGGTGTCCGGCGATGCCGGGGCCATCGGTGATGCGCTGATGCGCAGTTCCGTGGTACGCAAGTTGTCCTTTACCGGCTCGACCAACATCGGCAAGCAACTGATGCACCAGGCCGCCGCCACAGTGAAGAAGCTGTCGCTGGAGCTGGGTGGCAATGCGCCCTTCATCGTGTTCGACGATGCGGATCTGGACGCCGCCGTGGCCGGGGCCATGGCCTCCAAGTTTCGCAACACCGGCCAGACCTGTGTCTGCGTCAACCGCTTCTTTGTTCAGGACGGCATCTACGACGCCTTCGTGCAGAAGCTGGCCGATGCCGCCGGCGCCCTGAAGGTGGCCGAGGGGCTGACCCCGAACGCCCAGCAGGGGCCCTTGATTAATCGGGCGGCACTGAAAAAGGTGGAACAGCACGTCAGCGACGCCCTCGCCAAAGGGGGCCGGCTGGTCTGTGGAGGCCAGCCACACAAGCTGGGCGGCACCTTCTATCAGCCGACCGTGATTGCCGACGCCAGTGAAGACATGCTGCTGGCCGAGGAAGAAACCTTCGGCCCAGTGGCCGCCTGTTTCCGTTTTCACGACGAGGAAGAGGTCATCAAGCGGGCCAATGCCACGCCTTTCGGTCTGGCCGCCTACTTCTATACCCGGGATCTGAACCGGGTATTCCGGGTCTCGGAGGCGCTGGAGTCGGGCATGGTGGGGGTGAACGAGGGGATAATTTCCAACGAGGTCGCGCCCTTCGGTGGCGTCAAGGAGTCGGGGCTGGGCCGCGAAGGTTCCCATATCGGGCTGGATGAGTTTCTCGAAACCAAATACGTCAACCTGGGCAACCTGACCGGCTAGGCACCGGCTGGCGGGCACAAAAAAGGGCGCGGCGTTCCGCGCCCTTGTTGTTTTTATCGCGATGCCGTTACTGGCTCAGCAGGGCTTCCATGGCGGCTTCGGCCTGTTCGCCACTCAGCTTGTCGGGGGCGGCCTTGGCCTTGACCTTGGTGCCGGCCTGCGGCGCGGCAGTGGCGGCGGTTGACGTTGCTGCCGGCACCTGCCCGGCTTCCAGTGCCTTAAGCTTGGCTTCGGCGGCCTTTAACTGCTGCTGCGCCGCTTTCAAATCGTCGTGCAGTTGCTCCTGCCCGGCCTGTGCCGAGGTCGGTGCCGGCTCGGCGAGGGAGGTGGTCAATGCCGACGGGGCCGCCGGCTGGCTCAGCCAGTCCTGCATGGCCTGAGGCCATACCGCGGCCTTGCCGGTATGAGACTCGGTAAAGACCCTGGTTTGCTCGCCGTTATTGAGCAATGCCGCCATCTGGTTGGTTTGAGAGTTCCATACCAGGCTGGCGCGTTCTGCTCCCTGTTGCGGATCGTAACGAGAAGCCAGATAAAACAGCGGGCCTTCCTGTTGCAGCTCGGTGGCGGTGCTCAGTAGCTTGACCGTGGTGTCGTAGTTGGGGCCGAGCAGGCCGGTCATGCGGGTCTTGATCAGGGGTTGTTCCAACAGCTTGGTGCTGTTGGGATCCAGCCCGACCATGGGCTTGAGCAGGGCCCACATCAACTGGCCCTGGCCCATGGCCAGCAGGGGGGCAACACAACCGCTCAGCAGCAGGGTGAGTGCGGCCACTTTCAATAGGGGGTAAAGACGCATCTGGAAATCCATTTAATATAATAAAAACAATGTTTTACCTAAACGAGTCCAGATCGGAATCTGGCTGCAGGATAAGGTGCGCGCACGGTATCACACATCGCTGAAAAAGCAGCCGGCTGCGCGAAAAATAATCCGGCGGTGCGCGGCCGTTTTTTGAACGACTTTCCGGGACTCTGCTCGGCATAAGCCCCGGTTTAAATGACGATTTTATCACCGGATGGGCAGTGAAGCCGGCTCGGATACGGCGAGGCAGCAGGCATGATTTCGGCGACATTTTCTGGCACTCTTGCCTTTTTTCATGGGGATAATCGATGAGAGCAGCAGCCAAAGCGGCCCTATTGATGCGGGGTGTGATGCTGGGAGTGGTGCTGGGTGTGATGTTGAGCCTGATGCTGGCGGCCTGCACCGACTCGAGGTCGCGAGAGATCCGCCTGCTGAGCGGTGCCGAGCCCGCCGAGCTGGCACGAAACCATCTGGCCGGGGCCGTACTGGAACAGCAGGGGTTTACCGTGATCATAGAAGCAGCCCCGCTGGGGCAAATCTGGCAGCGGCTGTGGGCCGGCAAGGCCGACGCCAGCCTGTCGGTGTGGCTGCCCGAGGCATCGGCACCCTTTGTGGAACGCTTTTTCGATCGGCTGCACGATCTGGGTCCCAGGGACGGCATGCTTGCGAGCGAAGCCGGGCGGTGGCCGGCCGGGGACCGGCCCCATACCCTGGTGCGGCGCAGCCTGGAACAGGAGGCGCCGGAGGCCTTTTCGATACTGGCAGCGCTGCGCTGGCAAGCGGAGGATCTCGAACGGATCATGAGCCATTGGCAGCAAGACGGTGATTGGCCACGGGCGGCCAGAGCCTGGCTGGAAGCCCGTCCCGTCGAGCCGACCCCCGAGCCACAGCCCTGATTTCGCAACTGCTGGGCTCTTGTGTTATTCCTGCGACACCTCACTGATGAACGGCACGGCCAGTGGCTCCAGGCCCGGCAGGCAGCCGTGTCTGGCCGTACGGAGCAGCCCTTCAATCTGCTCGGCCGACTTGGGTTTGCTGATGAAGTAGCCCTGAATGGAATGGCAGTGCAGCTTGCGCAGAAAGGTCAGCTGGGCCTCGGTTTCCACCCCCTCGGCCACCACCCTCAGGTTGAGGTTTTTCGACAGCGTCACTATGGCCTGCAGTATGGCTTCGTGACTGGGATCGCCACCAATGTCGTTGACGAATGAACGATCGATTTTCAACACATCCAGCGGCAGCATTTTCAGATAACTGAGCGATGAATAGCCGGTGCCGAAATCGTCCAGCGAGACCTGTATGCCCTGCTGATTGATGTTGCGCAGCACGCCGACGGCGACCTCGGGATCTTTCATCACCGCGCTTTCGGTGATTTCCAGCTCCAGTTGCGACGGCTTGAGCCCGGTTTCCTTCAGTATGCTGTCCAGGGTACTCAGCAGCGATTTGTTCTCCAGCTGTCGGACCGACAGGTTGACCGACATGGAGACCTCTTCGGACAGCAGACCGGATTGATGCCAATGGTGGAGCTGGTGACAGGCCTGGCGCAGCACCCATTCGCCAATCGGCACTATCAGCCCGGTTTCCTCGGCAATGGTGATAAATTGCCCCGGTAACACCAGGGGCTGCCCTTCCGGCTGCCAGCGCAGCAGTGCCTCCAGGCCGATAATCCGGCCGCTGGCGATATCGACCTGGGGCTGATAGGTCAGGAAAAATTCATTGCGATCCAGGGCATGGCGCAGCCGGTTTTCCAGATCCAGGGTCTGGGTGACCTTGTGTTGCATTTCACTGGTGAAAAACTGGAAATTGTTTCGCCCACAGGCCTTGGCCTGATACATGGCCATGTCGGCACACTTCAGCAAGGCATGGGCGTTATCGGCGGAGCCCGGATAGAGGGCAATGCCGATACTGGTGCCGATAAAGACCTCATTCCCCTTGATCATGAAGGGTTCGGCCAGGGCATCTATCAGTTTCTGGGCCACGATCGCCGGCCCATGGGAGTGGTCGATTTCTTCCAGGATCACCGTAAATTCGTCTCCCCCCAGACGGCTGATGGTGTCTCCGTCGCGGATGCGATCCTGCAGCCGCAGTGCGGCTTGCTGCAGTAGCTGATCCCCGGCTTCATGACCCAGGGTATCGTTCACCTGCTTGAAGCGATCCAGATCCAGAAACAGCAGGGCGAGGGTGTGCTGGTGACGATCGGTGCGGGCAAAGGCCTGAGCGAGCAGCTTGAGGAACATGCCGCGGTTGGCCAGACCGGTCAGGGGATCGTACTGCGCCAGGTAGGTCAACTTCTGTTCGGTCTGTTTGCGCTCGCTGATATCCTGAAACACCAGCACCATACCCGGGCTATCGGAATCTTTATCATTGATCGGGCTGGCGGTGAATTCGACCGGAAAACACGCGCCGTCACGACGATGAAACCATCGCTGATCGTCCTGCAGGCGGCGTCTGGCCAGGCAGGCAAGATGCAGCTCGCTGTTTTCGAACGGCAATAGGGATTTTTCCATTCCCTGGATATGTGCGAAATGGAGCCCGATCAGTTCATTATGCTGATAGCCGAGCAGTCGCCTGGCGGCCGGATTGGCGAAGGTGATGTGCCCCTGCACATCCAGACTGAGGATCCCCTCGGCCGTGGATTTCAGCAACAGTTCCTGATGACCGCGCAATTGCCTCAGCTCCAGCAGGCTGTGCTCCAGCAGTGTCTTGTGCTTGGACAGTTCGAGGAAGAAGCGCACCTTGCTCAGCAGTATCCGGGGTTGCACCGGCTTGAACAGATAATCGACGGCGCCCACGTTATAGCCCTTGAATTCAAAGGCGTCTTCCTTGTCGGCTGCGGTCACGAAGATGATGGGAATATGCTGGCTACTCTGGTGGCCGCGGATCAGCTCTGCGGTTTCGAAGCCGTCCATTTCCGGCATCATCACATCCAGCAGGATCAGGGCAAACCGATGACGCAACAGCAGGGCGAGGGCTTCCATGCCGGATAACGCATAATGAACGTCTGCGTCCACGTCCTCCAGGATCCGGGTCATGGAGCGGATGTTTTCTATCCGGTCATCGACCACCAGTATGGCGGGGCGCTGTATTTCATGGCGCATGGAAAGCTCTCTTATCATGGTTGTCTCGGCCCGGCACGATACCGGTGTTGTCATGGGGGTAAGCAGATTGATCATGGTTGGCCAGGGGCAAGTCGTGACAGCAGGCGGGCGATATCCTGCAGGCCGAGTACCCGGTCTACCCGGGTTGCCTTCAGCGCCGACCTGGGCATAACGTCGGCCAGGGCCGTCTCCGGATCCTGGACCACTGCCAGTCCGCCGGCCGCCTTCAGCCGGGCCAGTCCGGCACTGCCATCGGAATTGGCGCCGGTCAGGATAATACCGGCGAGCCGGTCGGCATAGACATCGGCGGCACTCTCGAACAGCACATCAATCGACGGGCGGGAATAGCTGACCCTGGCATCGACCGACAGGCTGAAGTGCCCCTGCTGTTCCAGCAACAGATGGTATCCGGCAGGGGCCAGATAGACATGACCGCCCTGCAGCGATTGTTTGTCTTCGGCCTCGATCACCGGCAGGGCACAGTGCCGGCCGAGGAAGGTGTCCAGATGACCCACAACGCCTTCCCGTCGATGCAGCACCACGATCACCGGCAGGGCAAAATCGGCGGGCAGTTGCTCTAGTAGTATCGGCAAGGCCTGTATGGCTCCAGCTGAACCACCGATGACCACGGCATCACAGGGGCGGTTCATTTATTTGTCCGCCGGCTTTGCAGCAGCCTGGTCATCATGGCGCCGCTGAGCGGAGGATGGATAAAAAAGCCCTGAACACAGTCACAGCCATGTTCCTGGAGGAATGCCGCCTGCTCCCGGGTTTCAACCCCTTCGGCTATCAGGTCAAAGCCCAGGGTATGGGCCATGCTGATAATGGTTTTGATCACGGCATCATTCTTGGCGTCCTGTCCTATCTTGTTGACGAAGGGCTGGGCCAGCTTCAGGCTGTCGATCGGCAGACAATGGATTTGATTGAAAGAAGAGTAGCCGGTACCGAAGTCGTCCAGCGCGATGCGCATCCCCGACGCCCTGAGCTGCTCAAGCCTTTGGGTAATGACTTCCAGCTCGTCTTTCAGGGTGTTTTCGGTCAGCTCCAGGTTGACACTGTGCTCGGGCAGGCCGTGTCTGGCCAGTATTGCCTGTATGGTGGATACGCTGTCATCGCGTGTCAGCTGCCGACTGGAAATATTGAGCGCCAGCATGACCCCTTCATCGAGCAGGCCGGCCTGGCACCAGCGTTGAAATTGCCCGCAGGCCTGATCGAATATCCACTCACCCAGTTCGCTCATGATCCCCATGCGTTCCGCCAGGGGAATAAAGCGGGCCGGGTTGATCATGCCCATTTCAGGGTGTCGCCAGCGCAACAGCACCTCGATACCGACCAGGTTCCCGGTGGTCAGATTAACCTGGGGCTGGTAGTGCAGCGATAATTGCTGCTCTTTCACACGGAGAGCATGACGCAGATCCTGCTCGAGCCGTATCCGCTCCATGGCGGCTCTGTGCATGTCCGGGGCGTAAAACTGATAGTTGTTGCGTCCCTGTGCCTTGGCCTGGTAAAGGGCGGTATCGGCGGCCTTTACCAGCTCTTCCGCTTCGTCACTGCAGGCCGGGTAGGTGGCGATGCCGATACTGGGGCTGATAAACACCTGATAGTTGTCCAGCTGGTGCGGGGGAGCCAGGCTGCCAAGGATCTTCTGGGCCACCACGGCGGCGTCCTGGGGCTGGCTGATGTCATCCAGCACGATGGCAAACTCGTCTCCGCCCAGGCGGGCCACCAGATCACTGCGTCTCAGGTTGTCTTTTAGACGTTGGGCGACGCTTTTCAGCAGGTGAGCATTACCATCAAGGGGAGCCGCCTCGGTCTGCGGCGTCACCAGGCTGTACTGGATACGCTGGGCCACGCTCTGCAGCAGTTTGTCGCCGGTATCATGGCCCAGGGTATCGTTGATATCCTTGAAATGATCCAGATCCAGCAGCAGCACCGCCATGTTGCCCTTGCGTCGCCGGGCCCGGGCAATCGACAGGTTGAGGAAGTCGTGAAACAGGGCGCGGTTGGCCAGGCCGGTCAGGGGATCATACTGGGCCAGCTCCAGCAGCTTTTGCTCGGTCTGCTTGCGCAGGCTGATATCCTGGAAGACGATGACACCGCCGACAAAGCTGCCCGCCTCGTCCTTCAGCGGGGCACTGGTGTACTCGGCGGGGATGGCCTGCTGCTCCCGGCTCCAGAGCCGGGTATCGTGCACCCGATAGGGCTGACCGTCCTGATAGGCCATATAGATGGTCGACTGCTCCCAGTGGGGCAGCTCCTGCTCCTGTGCGCCGAACAACAGTCGATGCAGGTGGCAGCCCCGCAGCTGCTGCTCGGTATAGCCGAGGATCCGGGCGCCGGCGGCATTGGCAAACTGAATATGCCCCGACGGTGAGACACCCAGTATGCCCTCACCGGCACAGTTCAATAACAGCTGATATTGCCGTTTCATGGCCGTCAGTTCATGTTGATAGCTGTCCAGCGCCAGGAAAACCCGGATCTTGCTGAGCAGAATATCGCTGTCGACCGGCTTGATCAGGTAATCGACGGCACCCGACTGGTAGCCCTGAAAGATATACCGGCTGTCGGTATTCAGGGCCGTCATGAAAATAATGGGGATCTGCCGGGTTTCCTCATCCTGCCGGATCAGGCTGGCGGTTTCGAAGCCGTCCATTTCCGGCATCTGCACATCCATCAGGATCAGGGCAAAGTCGTGATGCAGGGTAAACGACAGCGCCGCATTGCCCGATTGCGCCAGAAAGACCTCTACCTCACAGTCTTTCAGCAGGCTCTCCATGGCATAGAGGTTTTCCGCCTTGTCGTCGACCACCAGGATCTTGGAACTGTGGGGCTTGATGATCATGATACCTCCCTGCTTGCCTGTTGCCCGGCTTGTTGCTCGAGTTGTTGCCCGGCTTGTTGCTCGAGCTGCTGCTCGAGCAGCTCTACCAGCCGAGTCTGTAGCCGGTTGATGTCCAACGGCTTGACCAGACAGGATACCGCCTCTTGCCGTAGCCAGGTTTCGGCCTGCTTTTGCTCCGTCGATGCCAGCAGCACCAGGGTCGGGCAGGGGGCCTCGTCTCCGTCCTGCAGGGCCCTTATCAGCTGGCGCGCCTGCTGATGTTCCTGCTGGTGTTCCTGATGGTGTGGCGGCATCAGGGCCATGATCAGAACGTCAATCCGGGATTCCGATGCCAATCGGGCCAGGGCGGTGGGGTAGCTGTCTGCCTTGATGACCCGGAATCCATGTTGTCGGAACTGTGCCGTCAGGGTAAAGCTGTTGCGCATGTCGCCGTCTACCAGCAGCAGGTTTTTTCCCCGGGCCAGTTCGGAGAGCCGGGGGGAAGGCTCAGCCTGCCGACCGGGGGATACCGAGTGTGGCTCAGAGGGTGTGGGCGGTTCGGTGTGAGGCCGAGTGGTCAGGGTCTCAAGCCGGAGCCTGCCGGATGAGGGCTTCAGCGGCAGCAGCAGGGTAAAGTGGCTACCCTGTCCCGGCCGACTCTGCAGGCTGATGCGACCGCCCAGCAGGCGAGCCAGTTCACGGCAGATGGCCAGCCCCAGGCCGGTACCTTCATAATAGCGGTTGATGGCCACATCTACCTGCTGAAAGGCCTCGAAAATGTCTGCCTGCTTGGCAGCGGCGATGCCGATACCGGTATCCGAGACCGTAAAGGCAATCGCTTCGTTTTCTTCCAGGCCGACGGTCAATGCGACTTCGCCCTGGTGGGTGAATTTGAGCGCGTTGGAGAGCAGGTTTTTCAGGATTTGCTGTAGTCGTTGGCGATCGGTATGCAGATCCTCGGGTAGATCGATCTGCTGGGTGACAGTGAAGGCGAGCTGCTTTTCGGCGGCGAGGGGAGCAAACTGGCTTTGCAGGTGCCTGAGCATATCGGCAACGGAGACCGGCTCCCAGTGCATGGCCATCTTGCCGGCTTCCACCTTCGACAAATCCAGAATATCGTTGATCAGCCGCAGCAGATCCTGTCCTTCCCGCCGGATGACGCCGGCGGCCTTGAGCTGCTCGCTGTTCAGGTTGCCTTCTTTGTTGGCGGCCAGTTGTTTGGCCAGGATCAGCAGGCTGTGCAGGGGGGTGCGCAGTTCATGGCTGATAGTGGCAAGAAAAGCGGACTTGTATCTGCTGGCCAGCTCCAGCGCCTCTCGTTCCTTGCGCTCGCTGATATCCTGAAACACCAGTACCACACCGGTAAATTTCCCATGCTGATCGTGCAGCGGGCTGAGGGTATATTCGACCGGAAACCGGTGTCCGCCCGCATGGCGAAACCAGTGCTGATCGCAGGTGCTGCTGCCGGCGTTGGCGCCATGCCGGGACAGGGTGTCGATGAGCCAGGCTTCATCGGCCGCTTGCTGTTCGGTCAACAGTAAAAAGTCGGTCAGGGAAGAGCCGGTGACCTGGCTGACATCCAGACCCAGCAGGTGGGCGGCCGCCGGGTTGGCAAAGCCGACGTGCCCGCCGAGATCCAGACTCAGTATGCCTTCACCGACCGAACGCAGCAGTAATTCATTGTTATCCCGCAGCTGGTGGACTTCGCGCAGGCTCTGCTGCAGTTGTTGCTGCTGACGGGCCAGTTGCAGGAATACCCGGACCTTGCTGAGCAATATAGAGGGCTGCAGGGGCTTGAACAGGTAGTCGACGGCACCGAGATCATAGCCCTTGCCCTCGAACGACTGATCCTTGTCGGCGGCGGTGACGAAGATAATGGGTACGTGCTGGCTGGCCCGGTTACCGCGGATCAGGCCGGCGGTCTCGAAGCCGTCCATTTCCGGCATCATCACATCCAGCAGGATCACGGCGAAGTCATGGCGCAGGATCAGGGCCAGGGCCTCATACCCCGAGTGGGCGGTGATAATCTCCGCCTGTAGTCCGGCCAGTACACGCTGCAGGGAATGCAGGTTTTCGGGTCTGTCATCCACCGCCAGTATCTTGGGGAGTGTGGCTGCCTGGCCGGCAGCCGGGGTCGGGGACGGCTCAACGGTCAAGGTGGGTACCCCGCGAGGGAACGCGCTTGAAAATGCGTTGTGGGTAAACCTGGTCTTCAAAATAGTGTTGTACCGCCGAAAATTTCAGTGATTCCTTGTTGCCGAGGCACAGGAAGCCGCGGGGGCTCAGGCTGTCATGCAGCAGGGTCAGCACCCTGTCCTGCAATTGCTGATCGAAATAGATCAGCACATTGCGGCAAATCACCACCTGCATCTCGCCAAAGACACCGTCGGTGGCCAGGTTGTGGTTGGCAAAGGTGACATTGTCCTTGAGCGACTCATGCATCTTGGCCGCGCCGTACTTGGCATGGTAGTAATCGGAGAAAGAGCGGCGGCCACCGGCCCGGATATAATTCTCGCTGTATTGCTGCATCTGTTTGAGGGAATAGATCCCTTCCCTGGCGACGGCCAGAGAGTGGTTGTTGTAGTCGGTGGCGTAGATCTGGGTCCGTTCGTAGAGACCTTCTTCCTTGAGCAGGACAGCCAGGGAGTAGACTTCTTCACCGGTGGCGCAGCCCGCATGCCAGATCTTGATGAAGGGGTAGGTCTTCAACACCGGGATCACCTCTGTGCGCAAGGCCGCAAAAAAGTCGGGATCCCGGAACATGTCGGTCACGGTTACCGACATGAATTTCAGAAAGTCGTCAAAAAACACCTTGTCATGCAGAATGGGCGGGATCAGATCGGCCACCCGACTGACGCCGGCTTGCCGCATGCTCTGTGCCACCCGCCGCTTGAGCGAGGCCTGGGCATAGTGACGGAAATCGTAGCCATAGCGGCGAAAAATGGCCTCCAGCAACAGCTCCAGTTCTATTTTTTCCAGCGCTTTCCGGGCCTCTGTCATCTGAACAACCATACCCTCATCATCGAAATCAGCTTGTCCACATCGACCGGCTTGGTGCAATAGTCATTGGCGCCGGCTGCTATGCTCCTGGCCTTGTCGTCGGGCATGGCCTTGGCGGTGAGCGCAATGATCGGCAGGGACTTGAACCGGGCCTGCTGACGGATTCTACGCATGGCTTCATAGCCGTCCATGACCGGCATCATGATATCCATCAATACCAGCTCGATATCCTGCTCTTCTTCCAGTTTCTGCAGGGCCAGCTCGCCGTTGTCGGCCATGCTGACCTCCAGGCCATGTTCGCGCAGTACCTTGGACAGGGCATAGGTATTGCGCAGATCATCGTCTACCAGCAGTATCTTGCGGCCCTGCAGCAGCTGCTCCGGGCTGTGCAGCATCTGGATGATATTGCGCTGACTGAGCGGCAGGGACGACTCTACGCTGTGCAGGAACAGGGTGGTTTCATCGAGCAGACGCTCCGGGGAGCTGACGCCCTTGATGACGATGCTGCTGGTGTATTCGCTCAGCTCCTTGTATTCCTCGGTCGTCAGCTCCCGTCCCGTGTACACCACTATGGGCGGCAGGGATATCTGCTGGTCCTGGCTGATCTGGTTGAGCAGTTCGAAGCCGCTGATGTCGGGCAGGCTCAAATCCAGGATCACGCAATCGAAGGCGCCGCTGGCCAGCTTGTCATAGGCTTCCCGCCCGGTGCCGACCGCGCAGATGTCCACATCCTTGTTGGCAATCAGCCGGGTTACCGCCTGGCGGTTATGGCTGTCGTCCTCGACCAGCAATACATGCTTGATTGACGCCTGCAACAGGGACTCCATTTTGTCGAACAGGGCCTCGACTTCCTCTCCCGTTACCGGTTTGGTCAGGAAGCCCACGGCGCCCATCTGCAGTACCTCGTTGTTCCTGTCCTCGGCCGACAGTATATGCACCGGGATATGCCGGGTCTTGATGTTCTGCTTGAGCTGCTCCAGCACCTGGCGGCCGCCGATATCGGGCAGCCCCAGATCCAGGATAATGGCGCTGGGCTGATACTCTTCCGCCAGCTGCAGGCCGCTGCTGCCGGTCAGGGCAGTCAGGCACCGGTATCCCTTGTCGCGGGACAGGCCGAGCAGGATTTTGGCAAAGGCCGGATCGTCTTCGATGATCAGCACCGACTTGTCACCCGGCGTCAGTGTCTCCCGGTCGTCATCGGGCGCCGGCATGACGGGCTTGACGGACGGGGCAGGCGCCGGCGTCTCCGTCTTCTGTGCCGGGGCCAGGGGGTGAACCGGTGCCACGGTGGCGGTCTGCGGTTCGCTCACCCGGGCCGGTGACGAGCCGTTGACAAAACGCTGGAATGGCACATAGGTCTTGCCCTGCTCGCCGGCGGCCTCTGTCGTCTGCCCCGACTGGGCCTCCAGCGGCAGATACAGGGTAAAGGTACTGCCCTGGCCTTCTTCACTCTGCAGCTGGATTTCGCCGCCCAGCAGCTTGACCATCTCCCGGGAAATGGTCAGCCCCAGTCCGGTGCCGCCATAGATCCGGCTGATGGAGCCGTCTCCCTGCTGGAAGGCTTCAAACACCGACTGTTGCTTGTCGGCCGCCATGCCGATACCGGTGTCGATGACCGCAAAGGCGAGCACCTGCCCCGGTATCAGGGCCGGATTATTGAACCGGACCGCCGGGTCGGGTCGGTATACCTTCAGGCGCACCGAGCCCCGAGGGGTGAATTTGAGGCCGTTGGACAAGAGGTTGCGCATTACCTGTTCGACGCGCAGCAGATCGCTGAAGATGCTGGCGGGGAGGCCGGATGCTTTCTCCAGCACCAGCTCTATGCCCTTGTCGGCGGCGATGGGGCTGAACTGGCTGCGCAGGTTGTCGATCAGGATGTCGATGGCCATCTGCTCGAAGTGGATATCCAGTTTGCCGGCCTCCACCTTGGACAGGTCCAGGATGTCGTTGATCAGGCCGAGCAGGGCCTTGCCGCCCTGATAAATCACCTTGGCATCTTCCTGCTGTTCTTCGGTCAGATTGCCCTGGCGGTTGTTGGCCAGCGACTGGGAAAGGATCAGCAGGCTGTTGAGGGGGGTGCGCAATTCATGGGACATATTGGCCAGAAATTCCGACTTGTACTGGCTGGCCAGGGACAAGTCACGGGCCTGTATTTCCACCGCCTGTTTGGCCAGCTCGATATCGCGGTTTTTTTCTTCGGTCTCGGCCTTCTTGCGCTCCAGCTCCTCGGTGCGCTCTTCCAGCTCGCTATTCAGCTGCTGCAGCTCTTCGCCCCTGCTGCGCAGGGCGGCTTCCGACTTGACCAGCATCTCGGCATGCTCTTCCAGCTCTTCATTGGCGGCCTTCAGCTCTTCCTGCTGGGTCTGCAGCTCTTCCGACTGCTGCTTGGACTCTTCCAGCAACTGAACCAGTTGTTGCTGGGTGCGAGCCACGTGGATGCCGATGGCGATGCTGTGTGTCACCTTATCGAGAAACTCCAGCTCTATGTCGCTGAAACGACGGTTCACGCCCAGCGCCAGCACCGCCTCGACCTCGTCTTCATGGATCAGCGGCAGCACAATGACGTCACCCGGCCGAGACTCGCCCATGCCGGCATTGATGGTTAACAGCTGTTGCTGATCGTCGGGCATCTGGCTACAGAGAATACTCTGTTGCTCCAGGGCGGCCTGCCCGATCAGCCCCTCGCCGAAGCGGAACTCGTTATCGCTGTTGTTGCGTTTTTTATAGGCATAGCTGGTGACCAGCCGCAAGCGCTCGCCTTCCGCCAGGTAGCAGACCCCGACCTGGGCCTTGAGGTAGCCGGCCAGCCAGGTCATCACCAGTTGTGTCAGGGAGAGCAGCTCATGTTCGCTGCGCATCTTGTAGTGCAGCTCGGCCAGCCCGGATTTCAGCCAGTCCTGTTCCGTTCTATGGGTAGCCAGACGCCTCAGGCTGTCGGACATCTGGTTGACGGACTGGGCCAGCTTGTCCTTCTCGCCCAAGACCTCTACTTGCCTGGAGAAATCCTCCGTTGCCGTGGCGGTGGTGACGGCTGCCACATGGCGCAGCCGTTGTACCATCTGATTGAAGGTATGGGCCAGGGCGCCGGTTTCATCATTCGAGTCTATTTCGATCTCGACATCGAGCTCGCCCCGTTCAAATTTTTTGCCGGCCCTGACCAGGCGCTTCAGGCGCCGGGTAATGCCCAGGGTGGCAAACAGCGACAAGCCGACTCCCGAGACGATGAGCACCAGGGCACAGATGATGAATGCCGTGCGGGTCAATTCGGTGGTGTCCTTGACCTGCTCCAGTTTTTCTTCCAGCTGTCGCTTTTCTATCGCCATCAGCGGGGCCAGCTTGGTTTTGATTTTTCCCAGCAGGGAGTTGTTCAAACGCAGGTTGTCAATCAGGGTCTGCTGCGTAAGTGCCTGGTTTTGTTGTATGTACAGGGCGATACCGGGTTCAACCCTGTTGGTAATCCAGTCATCGATCAGCCTGGTTAACTCGGCCAGATGAGTCAGTTTTTCAGGCTCGTCGGACCAGGCCTGCTGCAGTATATCCAGCGTCTGAATGAGCTGCTCGCGAGTTTCATAAAAGGTGCCGTAAAACATCTGGTCACCGGTACTCAGGTATCCCTGGGCATTGATGACCAGAGAGCGGATCAGGTTAGTGACCGTCAGGGTATGCTGGTAATTTTCATTTTCGCGAGCCAGCTCTGCATTGGCCTTGAGAAGGGCGTTGGTGTTGTATAGCACGACCATGATCAACACGGCGCCGATCAGCCCCCGCAACAGGCTGACCACTAAAAAACGTGAGGAGATCGACTCCTTGTACAATGTCATAAGGTGTTGCCTTCGTTCTGAATAGGTAAGGTGCTTGGGCACGGCAAGGGAGGCCGCAGAAGGGGTATAACGAGGCGATAAAACGAAGGAGATATCCAGGAGTTATCAGGTTCTTCTGCAACTCTGCTGCCATAGAGCGAACTCGTTAGGCCAGAGGTTTTGCGTCACTATCTTTCGATGGGGTTGCCCTTTATTGAACCTGCACGCTAACTGGGCAAGTTGTATACGATATTGTCCCACAGGGCGGAGGGGAGAGACAAGGGATACCGCTTCGAGCGTCAGTACCTTTACCCGATCAATTCGCCTGCTATACCGGCCGGGTGGCCAGCTAGGGGTGACCATGGATGCGAAGTAGTCGGCCACCCGGGTCAACCGCGGCATGACCAGGTTCGGCTGCAAGCGCGCAAGGAAGTGCTCAGGTCCCGCTGCGACCGCTTTGCCCACCCTGCAATTTAATCATGGGTTTTTTCAGATGATTAATATAAATTATGCGCATCGAAATAATAACGATTTATATTAATGATGAGGAGATAATCATGCGCTTCCCGGTACTGGCATTGCTCGCCACTCTGGCTTTTCCCTTTTCCATGGCGGTTGCAGGGCCGGCAGACTCCATTACCGTGGAACACCCGATGGGCAAGACACAGGTGCCGGTGAAGCCTGAGCGGGTGGTGGTCATGGGCATTGGCGCCCTGGATGTGCTGGATACCTTCGGCATAGCGCCGGTGGCGGTGACCAAGGAATATCTGCCGGACTACCTGTCTGAATACCGGGATGACCAATATGCCACCTCCGGCACCCTGTTCGAGCCCGACTTCGAGGGCATCTTCAGCCTGAAACCGGATCTTATCATTATCGGCCCCCGCAGCGTTGATCAGTTCGACGAGCTGAGCAAGATTGCCCCGACCCTGGTGTTTGCGTTCGACGAGCAGGCCGATGCCAGTTACTGGCAGGCCACCCGGCAGTTGTGGCGCACCCTGGGGCGGGTGTTTGCCATCGAGGACAGGGTAGAGGCAAAAATTGCCGAGCTGGATGCCGAGTTTAACGCCATTGCCGAGCATAACCGGGCCGAGCAAAACAATGCCTTGCTGGTGATGAGCAGCGGCAAGAACATCACCGCCTTTGGCGCGCACTCGCGTTTTTCCGCCCTGTTCCGTGACTTTGGCTTTGTGAATGCGGCCGGGGTGCAGGATCAGTCCCGTCATGGCGAGCTGGTTTCTTTTGAGTACATTAAGCAGGCCAACCCCCGGCACCTGTTTATCATCGATCGCGACAAGGTGGTGAACAAGGGCAAGAGCAGCACCCACCAGCAGTTCGACAATGCTCTGGTGAAAGCCACCGCAGCCTACCAAAACCAGGCCGTGACCTATCCGGACACCGGTGCCTGGTACATTACCGCCTCGGGCGTGACCGCCACCGAAATCATGATTTCGGATGTGAAACGGAACCTGCAGATGCAGTAATACTCATCGGATTAATCATGTGCTCAGGCCGTCATCCTGACGAAAGTCAGGATCTCTCTGCAGGAAGATACCGGGTCCGTCATGCTGATACTGAATCAAGTTCAGCATGACGAAGATTCAGTACCGGTATGACCGTGTTTAAAGCAGGGCTGAGATTGAGTACTTTTTAGTGAGATTGTTGTAAGCCGTTGATGCGGCCGGGAATTTAACGTGAAAATCTTGTTGCCTGTTTTTGTGCTGCTAAGTGTGGCATCGGTGTTTGTCGGTGTGATCGATCTGGATATGGCGGCGATATGGCAAGGCGATACCGCCGCCCTCGAGCTGTTGCTGGTCAGCCGCCTGCCCCGGCTGCTGGCCATCTGGCTGGCGGGGGCGGGCCTGAGTATTGCCGGGCTGATTATGCAGCAAATCAGTCAGAACCGCTTTGCCGCCCCGTCCACCACCGGCACCATAGAGTGCGCCATGTTCGGCTATGTGCTGAGCCTGGTGCTGTTTGGTGACGGCAACAACCTGCCCGTGATCTTCGGCTCGGCCATGGCCGGCACCCTGCTGTTTGTGAACTTCATTCACGGGGTGCAGTTCAAAAACGCCATCTATGTGCCGCTGATCGGCATTATCTTCGGCAATGTGGTGGGGGCCGCCGCCACCTTTGTTGCCTATAAGTACGATGTAGTGCAGAACCTGTCCGGCTGGGAGATGGCCAACTTTTCCAGCATCTTGCTCGGCAACTACGAGCTGCTCTATCTCGCCCTGCCGGTGGGCATTGTCAGCTACTGGTTTGCCACCCGGCTGTCGGCGGTGGGCATGGGTCGGGACTTCTCCGTTAACCTCGGCCTCAACTACCGGCAGGTGGTGCTGCTGGGCGTCATGCTGGTGTCGGTGATGTCGGCGTCGGTGGTGATGATCGTCGGCATGCTGCCGTTTCTGGGGCTGATCGTGCCCAACCTGGTGTCCCGCTATCTGGGCGACAACATGCGCAGAAACCTTCCGGTTACGGCGCTGTGCGGCGCCATTCTGGTGCTGGTGTGCGATGTGCTCGGCCGTCTGATTATTTTTCCCCATGAGGTGCCCATCACCATGATCATCAGCCTGCTGGGCGGCGCCGCCTTCATCTATCTGGTGCTGCAAGACACCCGGCGCCGGCAGGGGGCATGATGTCTGACAGAGTTAAAATCATGCTGATGGCGGCGGCCTCGCTGCTGCTGGTGGCGCTGTTTGTGGGCGTGGGGCTGGATGCCGACAACTACCGGTATTTTCTGTCGCGCCGGGTGCCCCGGGTGCTGGCGCTGATCATCGCGGCGGTGGCCATCGCCCAGTCGTCACTGGTGTTTCAGACCATTACCGGCAACCGCATTCTGACCCCCGGCATCATGGGCTTCGATGCCCTGTATCAGGCCACCCAGCTCCTGCTGGTGCTGGTGCTGGGCGGCCTGAGCGTGGCCATGGCCAATGTGTATGTGAATTTTGCGCTGTCGGTGGCGGTGATGATGTTGTTCTCGCTGCTGCTGTTCGGCTTTTATTTTAACAAGCAGCAGGCCGGCATCATGACGCTGTTGCTGCTTGGGGTGATCTTCGGTCAGCTATTCGGCAGCCTGTCTTCCTTTTTCATGATGCTGCTGGACCCTACCGAGTTTGCCGTGGCCCAGGGCAAGATGTTTGCCAGTTTCAACAACATCAACGGCGAGCTGGTGTACCTCTGCCTGTTGCCGCTGGCACTGGTGGTCACGCTGCTGTATCGCCAGCACCGCACCCTGGACGTGTTCTGGCTGGACAGAGACAACGCCATCGGCCTGGGCGTGGATGTAAAGGCGGTCACCCGGCGGGTGCTGCTGCTGATTGCGGTGCTGGTGTCGGTGTCGACCGCCCTGGTGGGGCCCATACTGTTTTTCGGCCTGCTGGTGGCCAATCTCAGCCGGCAGTTGTGCCACAGCTATCAGCACAGAGTGCTGCTGCTGGCCAGCTCGCTGCTGGCGGTGCTGATGCTGCTGGGCGGCCAGTGGCTGCTGGAAAACCTGTTTTCGCTCAACACCACCCTGAGCGTGGTGATCAACTTCTTCGGCGGCCTGTATTTTCTGTGGCTGCTGATCCGGCAAAAAATATAACGACAGGGGTGACCGAAACCATGATTGAACTGGACCGGCTGAGCAAGAAATTCGGCGCGAAAATGGTGATCGATCAGGCCTCTGCCTGTTTCAGGGCCGGCCAGGTGACGGCCATTATCGGCCCCAATGGCGCCGGCAAAAGCACCCTGCTGTCCATGGCCAGCCGGCTGCTCGACAAGGACGGCGGCGAGGTGTTTATCGACGGCAAGGCGCTGGCGCAATGGGACACCAAGGCACTGGCCAAACGGCTGGCGGTGCTGCGCCAGGCCAACAACCTCAACATGCGCTTCAGCGTGCGCGAGCTGGTGTCGTTTGGCCGTTTTCCCCACAGCGGCGGCAAGCTCACCGAGGATGACAAGCAGGTGATCGACCAGGCCATCACCTACCTGGATCTGACCGACATTCAGCACCGTTATCTCGACGAGCTGAGCGGTGGCCAGCGGCAACTGGCCTTTATCGCCATGGTGGTGGCCCAGGACACCGAATATGTGTTTCTGGACGAGCCGCTGAACAACCTGGATATCAAGCATTCGCTGCAGATCATGCGCAATATCCGGGTGCTGGCCCACGAGCTGAACAAGGCGGTGGTGATCGTGATCCACGATATCAACTTCGCCTCCTGCTATGCCGACCATATCATCGCCCTCAAGCAGGGCCGGGTGATCACCCAGGGGCCGACCGATGAAGTGATCCGGGCCGAGGTGCTGTCGGACATCTACGACACCGGGTTCAATATCGCCGAGATGAACGGCCAGCGGATTTGCATGTATTACGGTTGAGTAAGGTCGTGGGAGGCGGCTGTGCTCCGCTTGCACACTGGTGCGGTATGACGGCGTGACTTGCCTCGGCACAGCGCCCGTTATCGACCTGTATCACCCCCTTTGGGCGACGATGATGCTAGAATCCGGGGCAATCTGTCCGCCACCTTCAGTGGTCACAACAAGAGCACGATAACAACCATGACCTCCAATATCTCTACTCTGGCCGGCCTGATCTGGTCGGTGGCCGATCTGCTGCGCGGCGATTTCAAGCAATCCCAGTATGGCCGCATCATTCTGCCCTTTACCGTGCTGCGTCGTCTGGAATGCGTGCTGGCGCCCACCAAGGAGCAGGTGCTGGCCATGGTCGACACCACCAAGGCCATGCCGGAAACCGCCAAAGACAAGCTGCTGCTCAACGCCAGTGGCCAGAGCTTCTACAACACTTCCCAACTCAGCCTGGACCGACTGGGTGAAAACCATGTAGGTGACAACCTGGATGCCTATGTGCGGGCCTTTTCCCGCGATGCCTTCGAGATCTTCGAGCACTTCAACTTCGACGGCACCATCAACCTGCTGGAAGACGCCGATCTGCTGTACAAGGTGGCGCAGAAGTTTGCCAATGTGGATCTCTCCCCCGAGGCGGTCGACAACTACCACATGGGCCTGGTGTTTGAAGAGCTGATCCGCCGCTTTGCCGAAAGCTCCAACGAAACCGCCGGGGAGCACTTTACCCCCCGTGACATAGTGCGGCTGACCACTTCGCTGGTGTTTACCGAAGACGACCAGGCGCTGACCAGGCCCGGCATAGTGCGCTCCATCTACGACCCGACTGCCGGCACCGGCGGCTTTCTGTCCTGCGGCATGGAATATCTGCACGAGCTTAACGAGCAGGCCCGTCTGGCCACCTTTGGCCAGGAGCTGAACGCCGAGTCCTATGCCATCTGCAAGGCCGACATGCTGATCAAGGGCCAGGACATCAGCAACATCAAGCTGGGCAACACCCTGTCCGACGACCAGCTCAAGTTCAAGCGTTTCGACTACTGCCTGTCCAACCCGCCCTTCGGCGTGGACTGGAAGAAAGTGGAAAAAACCGTGCGCGACGAGCAGCAAAGAGAAGGCTTCAACGGCCGCTTCGGCCCCGGACTGCCACGGGTATCCGACGGCTCCCTGCTGTTTCTGCTGCACCTGATCAGCAAGATGCAGGACCCCACCGCCGACTGTGCCGGCTCGCGTATCGGCATCATCCTCAACGGCTCGCCGCTGTTCACCGGCGGCGCCGGCAGTGGCGAAAGCGAGATCCGTCGCTACATACTGGAGCACGACCTGCTGGACGCCCTGGTGGCCCTGCCCACCGACATGTTCTACAACACCGGCATCGCCACCTATATCTGGGTGCTGAGCAACCACAAGCCGGCGGAGCGCAAGGGCAAGGTGCTGCTGATCAACGCCACCGAGCTGCACAGTCCGATGCGCAAGTCGCTGGGCTCCAAGCGCAAGTTCCTCAACGACGAGGCGCTCAAGCAGATCGTCGAGCTGTACAGCCGCTACCAGCAAAGCCCCATCGCCAAGCTGTTCCCCACCACCGCCTTCGGCTATCGCCGCATCACAGTGGAACGTCCGCTCAAGCTGGCCTTCCATCCCCAGGATGCCGACCGCCTCGCCGCGCTGCAGGCCGACAAGGCCTGGGCCAGGCTCGATGCCACCCTGCAGGCCAGTCTGCTGACAGCCCTGGCGGCCTTTGTCGAACCCAAGCTGTTAAGCCGGGACCAGTTCAAGCAACAGCTCGCCAAGGCCATGGGAACGGTCAAGCTGCCGGCAGCGGTTTTCAAATTGCTGTGCAACCACCTGGCCGAGCAGGACGACGCCGCCGAGGTGTGCAAAGCCAAGGGCCAGCCCGAGGCCAACCCGGCGCTGCGTGACAACGAGAATGTGCCTCTTGGCGAAGATATCCACGACTACTTCCGGCGCGAAGTATTGCCCCATGTGCCCGATGCCTGGATAGACGAAAGCAAAACCGATCCGCTCGACGGCCAGGTGGGGCTGGTCGGCTACGAAATTCCCTTCAACCGCCACTTCTATCAGTACCAGCCGCCCCGGGCGCTGGAGGAGATCGACGCCGATCTGGATGCCGTCGCCAAGGAGATCATGCAACTGCTGGCAGAGGTGCATTCGTGAGCCAATTTCAGCCACAGCCGCACTTCAAGGAAGTGCTGACGCTGATCGAGCAGGCGCGCCAGCGGGCCACTCAGGCGGTCAACACCCAGCTGGTTGAGCTTTACTGGCAGGTGGGGGCTTATATCAGCCACAAGCTGGACCAGGCCGAATGGGGCGATGCCGTGGTGGGCCAGCTGGCCGAGTACCTGGCGCACACCCAGCCGGGCCTGCGCGGCTTTACCCGCTCAAACCTGTTTCGCATGCGTCAGTTTTACGAGACCTACCGTGACGATGAAAAAGTCGCAGCACTGCCGCGACAATTATCCTGGACCCACAATCTGAGCATTATCGGCCAGTGTAAGCGACCGGAAGAGCGCGAGTTTTACCTGCGCATGGCCATTCAGGAGAAGTGGTCCAGCCGTGAGCTGGACCGTCGGCTGAAGACGGCTTTGTTCGAGCGCAGCGTCATGCACCCAGCCAAAGTGACACCGGTGGTGCGACACACCCACCCCGGTGCCCTGGATATGTTCCGCGATGCCTATATGGTGGAGTTTCTCGACCTGCCCCCCGGCCATGCCGAGGCCGACCTGCATCAGGGGCTGCTGCAACGCTTGAAGGACTTTCTGATCGAGCTGGGCCGGGACTTCTGCTTTGTCGGCTCCGAATATCCGCTGCAGGTGGGCGGCCGCGACTTTGCGCTGGATCTGCTGTTCTTTCACCGGGGGCTCAACTGCCTGGTGGCCATCGAGCTGAAAGTCGGTCGCTTCGAGCCGGAATACCTGGGCAAACTGGACTTCTATCTGGAAGCCCTCGACCGTGACGAACGCAAGGCCCATGAAAACCCGGCCATCGGCGTGCTGCTCTGCGCCAGCAAAGACAGTGAAGTGGTGGAATACGCCCTTAACCGCTCCCTGTCACCGGCGCTGATCGCCGAATACCAGACCCAGCTGCCCAACAAGGCACTGCTGCAGGCCAAATTGCATGAGTTCTATGCGCTGAATGCGTTGAATGCGCTGGAGGGGGAGCAGGAATGAACCTGAATCAAGCGGTAAGCGAACGGAAAGCCATAAGCTGTAAGCCGTCAGCTATAAGTGGCGTGGCTGGAAAGTATCAGCCCTATCCGGAATATAAGGAGTCGGGGGTGGAGTGGTTGGGGGAAATTCCAGCACATTGGGCGATTCATTCATTAAAACGGACGGTCGATGGCTGCACCAATGGAGTTTGGGGCGGCGAACCTGATGAACTGAGTGATATTACTGTGCTCCGTGTTGCAGATTTCGACCGTAACAAGCTTGAAGTGCGTGACGACAAGCTGACTACACGTTCTATTCCGGAGAAGGATCGTAGAAATAGACTGCTTCAAAAAGGCGATCTGCTAATTGAAAAATCAGGTGGTGGTGAAAAGACGCTAGTCGGGTGCGTTGTTATTTTTGATAAAGACTATGACGCCGTTACGTCAAACTTTGTTGCCAAAATGACCCCAAGAGCTGGGTTTGACAGTGTTTTTTTAAAGTATGCATTCGCTAAACTGTATGCGGGACGTGTGAATTACCCTTCAGTAAAGCAAACGACAGGTATACAAAACCTTGATTCGGATGCATATCTGATGGAGCGATTTGTTTTTCCCTGTGAACAAGAGCAACGCACTATCGCCGCCTTTCTCGACCATGAAACCGCCCGTATCGATGCCCTGACCGCCAAGCAGCAGCGGCTGATTGCGCTGCTCAAGGAAAAGCGCCAGGCGGTGATCTCCCACGCCGTGACCAAGGGCCTGAACCCAAACGCACCGATGAAAGACTCCGGCGTCGAATGGCTGGGGCAGGTGCCGGCACATTGGGAAGTGAGTAAGTTTGGATTCATCTCAATGGTCGTGCGAGGAGGTTCTCCTCGGCCAGCAGGTGACCCTGAATTATTCAATGGAGACTATTCACCTTGGGTTACCGTAGCTGAGATAACCAAAGATAATGAGATTTATCTTACGGATACTGAGAGTTTTTTGACGAAAAAAGGTAGCGATCAATGTCGAATATTTTCTTCGGGCACTTTGCTGATATCAAATAGTGGGGCAACGCTGGGCGTCCCCAAAATTCTTTCAATTAATGCAAATGCAAACGATGGTGTTGTTGGATTCGAAAAATTGAAGATAAACTCAGAGTTTGCTTATTTTTACCTGTCAACATTGACAGAAGATCTTAGAGAAAGGGTTAAGCAAGGTTCTGGTCAGCCGAACCTTAACACTGACATTCTTAAGGGAGTTGTTATTCCGATTCCTCCAAAATCGGAGATTGAAGTCATTGTTAAAGCTATCCACGAGAAAAGAGCCAAGTTCTCAAGCCTGATATCCAAAGCAAGTGTTGCTGTTCACTTGCTTCAAGAACGCCGCACTGCGCTGATCTCCGCCGCTGTCACCGGCAAAATTGACCTACGGGATTGGAAGGCGCCGGATGCAGATTAACGATTACGTCTTCTTGCAGCAGCTGGCCGGGTTGCCCTTTGTGCAGGCCATTTGGTTGTTCGGCTCACGGGCGCGGGGCGATCACCGGGAACGCTCCGATATCGACCTGGCCATCAGTTGCCCGAATGCCAGCGAGGCGGACTGGCTGCAACTGCTTGAGATAGTGGCCCAGGCTGATACCTTGTTGGGCATCGACTGTATCTGGCTGGAACGAGAGCCGGAACAAAGCGCATTGCGCGCCGCCATCGAGCGAGACAAAGAGGTCCTTTATGAACGCCAACCAAAATAATCCTGTATCCGACCAGACAGACAAGCTGTCCCTTAGCCTCAATGCCATGGGCAAGGCCCTGCAACGACTGGCCGAATCGCTGGCCTTTGACCAGAGCCAGCCATTGGTAGTGGATGCCAGTATTCAGCGCTTCGAGTTCTGCATCGAGCTCACCTGGAAGACCATGAAAAAGGCGCTGACCCAGGAAGGTATCGAAGCCAACACCCCCAGAGAATGCATGCAGCAGGCCTACGCCGCCAAGTGGCTGGATGATGAAACCGCCTGGCTGAGCATGCTCAGAGACCGTAACCTGACCTCCCATACCTACAAGGAAGATCTGGCGCTGGAAATCTATCAGCGTCTGCCCGGGCACCTGACCGCCATGCAGGCCCTGCACCAGCTACTGGTGGCCCGGTTTGATACACAGGTGACCGAATGACAACTCAATTCAGCGACTATATCGTCTATGTGGATGAGAGTGGTGACCATGGACTGCAGTCGCTTGACCCCAACTATCCTGTTTTTGTGCTGGCCTTTTGTATCTTTCACAAACGCTATTATGCAGAAACCGTTGTCCCCCGACTGCAGAAGTTCAAGTTCCAGCACTTTGGCCATGACCTGGTGATCCTGCATGAGCATGAAATTCGCAAGGAAAAAGGCGACTTTGCCTGCTTTCGTAACCGGGAGCATAAAAACGATTTCCTCCATGAGCTGACCACTATCATCGAGGAAAGTAACTTCGTGCTTGCTTCCTGTGTGATCGAGAAGCAGCGGCTACGCGAGCAGAGCCAGGCCCCTGAAAACCCTTACCACCTTGCGTTGGGGTTTTGTCTCGAAACGCTCGATGCCTTCCTCAAAGAAAAAAAGCAGCAGGATCGGTTGACCCATGTGGTAGTGGAAAAGAGAGGGAAAAAAGAAGACGACAAGCTGGAGCTGGAGTTCCGCCGTATCTGTGATGGGGAAAACAGGTTAAAACAGACCATGCCGTTTGCCGTACGTTTTGCCGACAAGAAAGCCAATTCGGCAGGATTGCAACTGGCTGATTTGGTGGCACGGCCTATCGGAGTGCATGTTTTGAGACCTGAGCAGGCAAACCGGGCATTTGACTTGTTGAAGCTGAAGTTTTACTGCAGCGGTGGCCGCCAACAGGTAGGTAATGGCTATGAAGCGTGGGGTCTCAAGCGGTTTCCAGAAGCCATAAAAAGCGAAAAGCCCCGATGAATCTCACCGAGGCATTAACGCCGACCGGGTACTCCCAGTCCACTTGCCGCTGATCATAGGTGAATTTTGGCCATTGCTCAACACAAATTCTTGCTAAAAATCGTGCATCAAGACACGGGCATAACAATCGCCAAAACAAAACAACGAGGAGCCGAGCGGGATGCAGGCAGACAAAGCACGGGAACAGGTTTTTCAGGACCATATTATCAGCGCCCTGGCGGCCCAGGGCTGGCTGGTGGGGGAGTCGGCAAAGTACGACAGAGAGCGGGCCCTGTACCCGGAAGATCTGCTGGCCTTTGTGCAGGAAACCCAGCCGGAGGCCTGGCAGAAGTACGGCAAACTCTATGGCGAACAGCCGGAGCAGCACCTGCTGAACGCCGCCGTGCGTCAGCTGGCGCATCCGGCCAAAGGGGCGCTGTGGCTGCTGCGCAATCAGATTGAAGACAGAGGCCACCGGCTCAAACTGGCCAGCTTCAAGCCCGATCACGACCTTAACCCCGAGCTGCTGGCGCGTTACCGGGCCAACCGGCTGCGGGTAGTGCCCGAGCTGGTCTACAGCCCCCACGGCTATGAAGGCCGGCTCGACCTTACCCTGTTTCTCAACGGCATTCCGGTGGCGACCCTGGAGCTGAAGTCCTGCTTCAAGCAATCGCTGGAAAACGCCAAAAACCAGTATCGCTATGATCGCCAGACCAAAACACATGGCAAGGCCGAGCCGCTGCTGACTTTTCGTCGGGGCGCCCTGGTGCATTTTGCGGTCAATCAGTTCGAGGTGGCCATGACCACCAAGCTGGCCGGCAAGCGCACCTTCTTCCTGCCCTTCAACAAGGGCACCCATGAGGGCGGCGCCGGTAACGATCAGCCGCCGATGGTGGACGGCCAGGGCGGCTATGCCACCGAATACCTGTGGCAGGAAATACTGCAGCCGGACAACTTCCTGCGCATTCTCGGCCGCTACCTGCACCTGGAGGTGAAAACCGAAGAAGACGCCCTGGGCAAACTCAACAACAAAGAAACCCTGATCTTCCCTCGTTATCATCAGTGGAGCGTGGTGCAGCAACTGCTCGGTGCCGTCGGCCAGGAAGGGCCGGGCCAGAAATACCTGATCCAGCACTCGGCCGGCTCGGGCAAGTCCAACTCCATCGCCTGGCTGGCTCATCAGCTGGCCTCGCTCTATCGGGAGGGCGGCCACAAACTGTTTCAGTCGGTGATTGTGATCACCGACCGCACCGTGCTCGACAGCCAACTGCAGGAGACCATCGCCCAGTTCGATCATGCCGATGGCGTGGTCAGCCGCATCAACCGGGAAGACGGCGAAGGCAGCAAGTCGGCCCAGCTGACCGAGGCATTGGCCAGCGGCACGCCGATCATCATCGTTACCATCCAGACCTTCCCCCATGTGCTCAAGGCCATTCAGGAGTCCACCTCGCTCAAGGCTTCTACCTTTGCGGTGATTGCCGATGAAGCCCATTCCAGCCAGACCGGCAGCACCGCCCGCCAGCTGCGGGAAGTGCTGATGGCCGAGCAGCTCGACGGCGATGAAGACCTGTCGGCCGAAGACATGTCGGCGGAAGACATGATGAACCTGACCCTGACCGCTCGCGGTGGCAGCGCCAACATCAGCTATTTCGCCTTTACCGCCACCCCCAAGGGCAAGACCCTGGAGCTGTTTGGTCGCCCGCCCAAGGCCAACATGCCCATTGGGCCCGACAACAAGCCGCTGCCGTTCCATGTGTACAGCATGCGCCAGGCCATTGAAGAGGGTTTCATTCTCGATGTGTTGAAGAACTACACCCACTACAACCTGGCCTACAAGCTGGCGATGCAGGCCGAAGAGGATGATCGGGAAGTGGATGCCAAGAAGGCCCGTATTCGGTTGTCCAAATGGGTGCGGTTGCACCCGCACAACATCGGCCAGAAGGTGCAGATCATCATAGAGCACTTCCGTGAGAATGTGGCCCACCTGCTGGGGCATCAGGCCAAGGCCATGGTGGTCACCTCCAGCAGGCTGGAAGCGGTGCGCTACAAGCTGGCGTTCGACAAATACATTCAGGAAAAGGGGCAGCAGGACAAAGGCTACGACGCCATTCGCGTCATGGTGGCCTTTTCCGGCGAGGTGTCCGATGAGGGCGTCGATTACACCGAACGCAACATGAACCCCGAGCTGAATGGCCGGGATATGCGCAAGGCGTTCGATACCCCCGACTATCAGTTGATGCTGGTAGCCAACAAGTTTCAGACCGGCTTCGATCAGCCCAAGCTGTGCGCCATGTATGTGGACAAGAAGCTGACCGGAGTGGACTGTATCCAGACCCTGTCCCGGCTCAACCGCACCTATCCCGGCAAGGAGAGCACCTTTGTGCTCGACTTCGTCAACGATCCCCAGGACGTGCTGGAGGAGTTTCAGAAGTACTTCGAGACCGCCACCCTGGATACGGTGTCCGACCCCAATCTGGTCTACGACCTGTCCCACAAGCTGCGGGCGGCCGGCATCTTCAACTGGAATGAAGTGACCGCCTTTGCCGATGCCTACTTCGATCCCAAGCGGGGCCAGGAGGCGATGCTGAGCTATGCCAAACCGGCGCTGGAACGCTTCAGGAAGCGCTATACCCTGGCCACCGACAGCCTGCGGGAATGCCGACGCATGCTCAAACTGATTGAGCGGGAAGGCGGCAGCGCCACCGACAAGACCAATGCCGAACGGCGGGTGAAAGAGGCCGAAGAAGCCCGCTCCGAGCTGGATATCTTCAAGAAAGACCTCAACAGCTATGTGCGCTTCTACGAGTTTGTATCCCAGATCACCCCGTTCGACGATGGGGAGCTGGAGCAGCTGTGTGTCTATGCCCGCCATCTGCTGCCCCTGCTACGCCAGGAACAGCTCGAAGAAGACGAGATCGACCTCTCGGCGGTGGTGCTGAGCCACTACCACCTCAAGGCCAGACGCACCCAGGACCTCAAGCTCAGGGAAGATGCCGCAGGCTACGGGCTGCAAGGGGTATCGGCGGTGGGCAGCGCCACGCCCAAGGAAGAGAAGAAGGATTACCTGTCCCAGATCCTGGAGCAGCTCAACGATCTGTTCGGGCTGGAAACCACTGACGGCGACAAGCTGACCCTGTTGCAGGGGGCCATGGCCAAGATCAGCGAAAACGACACAGTGATGGCCCAGGTGCGCAACAACTCCAACGAGCAGATCATGCTGGGCGATTTCCCCAAGGCCATGGAGCAGGCGATGATCGACAGCATGGGCTCGTACCAGCACCTGTCGATGCAATACCTGTCCGACCCGGATGTCGCCAAAGGCTTCAACCAGCTGGTGCTGGGCATGTTGCTCAAGGGCCTGCAGGGATCTTTGAAAGCATAAGGGCGGTGGAAGGGGGCTTGCTGCCTCAAATTCTCTTGGCCTGGCTCATTAAGCCGGGCAACCGTTTGCTCTAGAGCTGGGACTCATCTTCAGCTTAACGGCGGTTTGGGAGTTAGGGTTGCACTGCTTGGCGCTGATGCCTTCCATGATGTTTTTTCATGCGGGTACTTTGCCAAGTGTGGGTTCAAGTGAGGGTTCAGAAAAGAAAAAGGCGCTAACCCGCACAGGTTAACGCCTTTTAATTCAACATCTTAACTGACTGCTATCAGTTCATGCCGTATTTCTTGAGCTTCTTGCGCAGGGTACCGCGGTTGATGCCCATCATGTTGGCGGCGCGGGTCTGGTTGCCGCGGGTGTACTGCATGATCACGTCCAGCATGGGGGCTTCGACTTCGGCGAGGACCAACTCATACAACTCGGTTACTTCCTGACCATTGAGCTGGGACAGGTAATTGCGCAGGGCCTGATCGACCGAGTTGCGCAGCGGGCGCTGAGTGGGCTGCTCGGAAGTCGGAGATTTAGTGGTAGTAACCAGTGCATCAGAAGTCGTAGTTTGTTCGAACATATTCAGTCGGCTCTTCTTTTGTTCGTTAAGCTATATTCGCGAAATACTGCTCCAACGAGTCGAGCTGATGCCCGGCTTCGTCGAGAGCGTTGAAATCACTGCGAAAGTCACGGCCCGCATCACTGCCTTGCAGATACCACCCCACATGTTTCCGGGCAATCCTTACGCCCATTACCTCACCGTAAAACGCATGCAGTGCGGCAACATGTTCCCGGATCATCGCCCGCTCCTGGTCCCTGGGAAGCGGTGCGGGAGTAGTACCCTGTTCAAGATAGTGGCGGATTTCTCTAAAAATCCATGGCCGTCCCTGTGCAGCCCGGCCAATCATGATGGCATCGGCGCCGGTATAATCCAGTACAAAACGCGCCTTTTCCGGGCTGTCGATATCACCGTTGGCAATCACGGGAATAGAGACGGCTTGTTTTACTGCTCTGATGGTATCGTATTCCGCCTCACCCCTGTACATGCAGGCCCGCGTGCGGCCATGCACGGCCAGCGCCCGGATACCGCAATCTTCGGCGATACGCGCAATGTGCACGCCGTTGCGGTGGTCCGGATCCCAGCCGGTACGAATCTTCAGGGTGACCGGAACCGTTACTGCATTTACCACGGCGCTGACAATGTCTTGCACCAGCTCCGGGTATTGCAGCAGGGCGGACCCTGCCATCTTCTTGTTTACCTTCTTTGCCGGGCAGCCCATGTTGATGTCGATAATCTGCGCGCCCTGGTCCACATTGAACCGGGCCGCCTCGGCCATCAACGCCGGATCTGCCCCTGCAATCTGGACGGATCGGATACCCGTTTCCCCTTCATGATCCATACGCCGAAGAGATTTTTCGGACTGCCACACCCTGGGGTTGGACGACATCATTTCCGACACCGCCATTCCGGCTCCCATGCGCAGGCACAGGGTACGAAAGGGCCTGTCGGTTACTCCGGCCATCGGCGCCACCAGCAGGGGGGTAGACAATTTGTAAGGACCAATTTCCATGAGAATACGGCTATCTCGGCTCAGGGTCGCGTATCTTACGCATTTTTTGGGGGTCTGAAAAGGTCATAAATTGAGCGGCGCATAATTTTTTATAAGTCAAGATGCCGGTGCATTTTTTATGCAGTTTCAGAGCGCTTTGGCGGGCCTTATGGCATTGTTTGCGCCGGCCGGCTCTGGTATGGCGCCCCGGTCAATACGTGATTGTCGGCGTTTTCATCCTGGTAGTGACCAAATATCCCCATTTGGTACCATTTTGTACCGCGCCGTTTCATGCATCATGCCAGGCCTGGCGGTACCCTGGCGGGCGCCGGCCCCGAGTCCGCCATTGGCACTCAATGAACAAGGCTCCAGCAGTACCTTGTCTGTGAGCGTCTTGTCCGTGAGCATCTGGTCGATGAGCGTTGGCTGCTTATCGCTTGATACCGCTAAGCCGGGCCCAGTCTTCGCGCAGCTCGGGGCTGTCCATGTCGAACCACTGCTGGTACACCTGGTTCAAACCGTCGGCCTGGCTTTCCAGGATGCCGGACAGTGCCAGCTTGCCGCCGGGCCTGACCAGGCTGCTGATCAGCGGCGACAGCTCCTTGAGCGGGCCGGCCAGGATGTTGGCGACCACGATGTCGGCCTTGAGACCTTCGGGCTGATCCTGGGGCAGGTAAACGCTCAGCCGGTCGGCCACGCCGTTGCGCTCGGCGTTGTCGCGGCTGGCCTGCAGCGCCTGGGGATCGATGTCGATGCCGATCACCTCTCTGGCGCCCAGCTTGAGCGCCGCCAGCGCCAGAATGCCGGAGCCGCAGCCGAAGTCGATCACCGTCTTGTCAGTCAGATCCTGGCCGTCGAGCCATTCCAGACACAGGGCCGTGGTGGGGTGGGTACCGGTGCCGAAGGCCAGACCCGGATCCAGCATCACGTTGACCGCGGTGGGGTCCGGCACATCGCGCCAGCTGGGGCAGATCCACAGCCGCCGGCCGAAGCGCATGGGGTGGAAGCTGTCCATCCATTCGCGTACCCAGTCCTTGTCTTCCAGCTGTTCGACCTTGTAGACCAGATCCTTGCGGTAGAATTTTTTCAGGAACTCGAGGATCGGCGCCGGATCGGTTTCGGCATCAAAGAGGCCGACTACCACGGTGTCGTCCCACAGCAGGGTTTCGCCGGGCAGGGGTTCGAATACCGGCTTGTCTTCGGCGTCCATATAGGTCACCGACAGCGCACCGCGGCCCAGCAGCATGTTGCTGACCTTGTCGGCGGTTTTTTCGGTGGCGTTAATGCGAATTTGTATCCAGGGCATGGCGAGGCTTCATCAAACGGTAAAGGGAAGATTCTAGCATGAAACCCGCCGGTTTTAGCAGCAGAAGCAGTGCCTACAGAATCACGCCTTCTGTAGGCACTGCTTGTAGGTACTGCTTGTAGGCGATGCTTCAGCTTCGCAATGTTGCGTAGCAACATCCTGCAATGTGGCGGAGCCACATCCCGACTCCGGTATTACCTATATCACCGCATTATCATCACGATTCATCGCACAGGATTGAGCTTGTGCCTCGGAACCTGCTCTGCAGGTTTTCGCGGCTGAAGCCGCGACTACATTCGTGCCATATGCAGCCTTGGCTGTTCATGTACCTAGCGGCTCGAAGGGCTCTTTCCAAACAAGGCTCGTACCTCGGCGGTGGGCGGCGCGGTCAACAGCGAGCCCAGCACATAGGCCAGGCCCGACAGGGTCAGGCTGGGCACTATGGCGTGCAGCCCCAGCGGCTTGATGCCGAAGCTGGCCAGCAGGCCGTAGCAGAGGGCGCCGGTGACCATGGAGGCCAGGGCACCGGCGGCGTTGCCGCGCCACCAGTACAGGCCCAGCACCAGCGGCCAGAAGAAGATGGCCTGCAGGGCGCCGAAGGCCAGCAGGTTGAGCCAGATAATCATGTCCGGCGGGCTCAGGGCCGCCCACAGCACGACCAGCCCCAGCGCCAGGGTCACCAGTCGGCTGGCGCGCTTGATGGCGGTAGGCGAGGGCGGGGTGCGGCTCAGATAGTTGAGGTACAGGTCTTTCACCAGGGTGGCGGACGCCTGGATCAACTGGGAGTCGATGGTCGACATGATGGCGGCCATGGGCCCCGCCAGAAACAGCCCGGCTACGATGGGCGGCAGCACGGTCAGCATCAGGGCCGGCATCACCTTGTCGGGCACCACCAGATCGGGCAGCAGCACCCGGCCGAGCGCCCCGGCGAAGTGCATACCGAACATCAGCAGGGCACCCACCAGGGTGCCGATGATAATGCCCTTGTGCATGGCGCGGCTGTCTTTATAGGCGAGGCAGCGCACCGCCGAATGGGGCAGGCCGATGACGCCAAAGCACACCAGTACCCAGAACGACAGCATGAAGCTGGTGCTCAGGAAGCCGTCCGGTCCGCGGGGCTCGACCAGGCCCGGATCGATCTCGGCCAGGGCGGTGAACATGGCGCCGGCGCCGCCGCCTGCATGCAATACACCGGCCAGCAGTACTACGGTGCCCAGCAACATCAGCACCCCCTGCACCGCATCGGTAACCACCACGGCCCTGAAGCCGCCAATCAGGGTATAGAGCAGCACGGTAGTGGCAAAGATGATGAGGCCGCCCTGATAGGGCAGGCCGGTCACGGTTTCCAGCAGGCGGGCGCCGCCGATAAACTGTACCACCATGGTGGCGACAAAGGCGGCGAGCAGGCCCAAAGCGGCCAGTATCACCACCAGCGGACTGCGATAGCGGGCATAGAGCATGTCGTTGATGGTTAGCGCATTGATCCGGCGGGCGATATGGGCGAACTGTTTGCCCAGCACCCCCAGAGTCAGCCAGACGGTCGGCACCTGTATCATGGCCAGCAGCACCCAGCCCAGCCCCATGCGGTAGGCGGCACCGGGCCCGCCGATGAAGGAAGAGGCGGAGGCATAGGTGGCCACCATGGTCATGGCCAGCACAAAGCCGCCCATGGAGCGGTTGCCGAGAAAATAGTCCTGCACGAAGCTGCCTTGCTGCGGGCGGCGGCTCAGCCAGAAGCCGAGCCCGATCATGACGGCCAGGTAGCACACCAGCGGTATCATCAACTCAATATTCATGACGGCTCTCCACGGCGGCTCTCCCGGCCCGGTTCAGGGCGGGGCTGTTTATCCGGCTCGGGGCCGTCCAACGCAACGGTTTTGAAGCAGTAGCGCACCATCAGTACGCAGAGCATGACAAACAGCAAGGGGTTGAACAGGCAACTCAGCACAAACCACAGCGGCCAGCCGGCCAGCATCAGCGTGGGCGGCACCGTGTAGGCGCTCAGCCACCAGCCCCCCAGATACAGCACCGCCAGCGCCACGCTCAAGGTGGCTTCCCGGCGGGCGATGGATACGATATTGGTCATCTTTGATTTTCCGGAAAAAGGGGCCGGAGGATAACAGCGGGAGCGGACCGGAATCAATGCGCAATGCCCCTTCGGTGGCGTCCGGGAGCGGATACCCGACTCTTGCCACCACCAACAAAAACGGCGCCCGAAGGCGCCGTTTGCAATCAGCCGTCGCGGTGTCTTACAGACCCAGCTTCTTCTCGAGATAATGAATATTGGTGCCGCCATTGCGGAAATTTTCATCACTCATGATTTCTTTATGCAGCGGTACATTGGTCTTGATGCCTTCGATGACCAGCTCGTTCAGGGCATGCGTCATGCGGGCGATCGCGATGTCGCGATTTTCGCCGTAGCAGATCAGCTTGCCGATCATGGAGTCGTAGTAGGGCGGAACCTTGTAGCCGGCATAAATATGCGAATCCCAGCGCACGCCCAGACCACCCGGAGAATGGAACAGGGTGATCTTGCCCGGGCTCGGCACGAAGGACTGGGGATCTTCGGCGTTGATCCGGCATTCGATGGCATGGCCATGCACCGTCACCTGCTCCTGGGTGATGGACAGCGGCTGGCCGGCGGCGATGCGCAGCTGTTCCTTGATCAGATCCACGCCGGTGATCATTTCGGTGATCGTATGTTCCACCTGAATACGGGTGTTCATTTCGATGAAATAGAACTCGCCGTTTTCGTAGAGAAATTCGAAGGTGCCGGCACCGCGATAACCGATATCGATACAGGCGCGGCAGCAGCGTTCACCGATAAACTTGCGCATTTCGGCGGTAATGCCCGGTGCCGGCGCTTCTTCCACTACCTTCTGGTGGCGGCGCTGCATGGAACAGTCCCGCTCGGCCAGGTGAATGGCCTTGCCCTGGCCATCGGCCAGGATCTGCACTTCGACATGACGCGGGTTTTCCAGGAATTTCTCCATGTAAACCATGTCGTTGTTGAAGGCGGCACCGGCCTCGGCCTTGGTCATGGCGATGGAGTGTTCCAGCTCGCTTTCGTTGCGCACCACGCGCATGCCGCGACCGCCGCCGCCGCCGGCAGCCTTGATGATCACCGGGTAACCGATGCGCTTGGCAATGGTGGCGTTTTTCTTGGCGTCGTCGCCGATGGGGCCGTCGGAACCCGGTACGCAAGGTACGCCGGCCTTCTTCATGGCGGCAATGGCCGACACTTTATCGCCCATCAGGCGAATGGTGTCACCGGTGGGGCCAATAAAGACGAAGCCCGACTTTTCAACCTGGTCGGCAAAGTCGGCATTTTCTGCCAGAAAGCCGTAACCCGGGTGAATTGCCACCGCATCGGTCACTTCGGCAGCGGCGATGATGGAGGGAATGTTCAGATATGACTGATGGGACTGATTGCCACCAATACAGATGGACTCGTCTGCCAGCAGTACATGCTTGAGCTCACGGTCGGCGGTGGAGTGCACCGCCACCGTTTTGATCCCGAGCTCTTTGCAGGCGCGCAGGATCCGCAGGGCAATTTCACCGCGGTTGGCGATGACTACTTTATCCAGCATGAGAATTCCTTATTCGATGATGAACAGCGGCTCGTCGAACTCGACCGGCTGGCCGTTGTCGATCAGAATGGCCTTGATCACGCCGGATTTGTCGGCTTCGATCTGGTTCATCATCTTCATGGCTTCAACGATACACAGGGTGTCGCCTACCTTGACGGTCTGGCCCACTTCGGCAAAGTTCTTGGCGCCGGGGCTGGAGGCACGGTAGAAGGTACCGACCATGGGGGAACGCATCACATGGCCGCTAACGGCCGGTTCGGCGGCTTCTGCAGCCGCCGCGGGTGCCAGTGCGGCAGCCATGGGGGCCGCCGGGGCCGGGGCGGCTTGTATCTGCTGATACTGGGGCTGCATGACCTGGCCGGGGTTACCGTAACGACTGATGCGAACGGATTCTTCACCTTCGGAAATTTCCAGCTCGGCGATGCCGGACTCTTCTACCAGTTCGATCAGTTTCTTGATTTTACGAATATCCATGAGCGTTCTCTTGTTATGTTAGTACTGTGCTGAGGGTTAACGGCGGCTCAGATGACGTGCCGCCGCTTCCAGGGCAAATTCGTAACCGTCGGCGCCAAAGCCACAGATCACACCCGTCGCCTTGTCGGCCAGATAGGAATGATGGCGAAAAGGTTCACGGGCATGCACATTCGACAGATGCACCTCGATAAAGGGGATATTCACCCCCAGCAGGGCATCGCGAATGGCGACGCTGGTGTGCGTGAAGGCGGCGGGATTGATGATAATGAAATCCTGCTTGCCATAGGCCCGGTGGATGGCGTCGATCAGTTGATGTTCCGCATTGGATTGCAGGTGACTGAGCTCGATATTACGTTCGGCTGCCTGCTCGGTCAGACGGGTAACGATGTCGTTCAGGCTGTTCTGGCCATAGATGCCGGGTTCGCGCTGACCCAACAGATTCAGGTTGGGCCCGTTCAGCAACAGAATTCGGAATTTATCGGTCATTGTGCAGCAATCCTCGGCAATCTTGCGGTGTTCACATCTAGCAACAGGGAGACTAGCCGTTTTTACCCATTTCTGGCAAATAAAATCGTACGGCTCGACTCAGACTGGTCAATTATAGTGATTTCGTGAAAATTGGCAGCAATTTACTGGTCTAATCACTGATTGCAGGTTAACGCCGGGTAGCGGGCGGCGGAAACAAAAACACCGCCCGAAGGCGGCGTTTTCTCTGTCGAGGCGGTTCCGATCAGGCGACGCGGCTGCGTTCCTCTATCAGACGGTCGACCACGGCCGGATCGGCCAGGGTGGAGGTATCGCCCAGAGAGCCGGTGTCGCCGGTGGCTATCTTGCGCAGTATGCGGCGCATGATCTTGCCGGAACGGGTCTTGGGCAGACCTTCGGCCCAGTGGATGATGTCCGGGGTGGCGATGGGGCCGATTTCCTTGCGTACCCAGTCTTTCACCTCTTTATGCAGCTCGGCGGAGGGAGTTTCGCCGGCGTTGAGGGTGACGTAGGCGTAGATGCCCTGGCCCTTGATGTCGTGCGGCACGCCGACCACCGCCGCCTCGGCGATTTTCGGATGGGCCACCAGGGCCGATTCGATCTCGGCGGTGCCCATGCGGTGACCGGACACATTGAGTACGTCGTCCACCCGGCCGGTGATCCAGTAATAACCGTCTTCGTCGCGGCGGGCGCCGTCACCACTGAAATAGGTGCCGGGGAAGGTGGAGAAATAGGTCTGCTCGAAGCGGTCGTGATCACCGAAGATGGTACGCATCTGGCCCGGCCAGGAGTCCAGGATCACCAGGTTGCCATCGGTCACGCCGTCCAGCACTGTACCTTCGCCGTCTACCAGTGCCGGCTGTACACCGAAGAAGGGGCGAGTGGCGGAGCCGGGCTTGAGGTCGGTGGCGCCGGGCAGCGGAGTGATCAAAATACCGCCGGTCTCGGTCTGCCACCAGGTATCGACGATGGGGCAGCGCTCGTCACCGATCACCCGGTAATACCATTCCCAGGCTTCCGGGTTGATGGGCTCGCCCACCGAGCCCAGTACGCGCAGGCTGGCGCGGCTGGTGCCTTCTACCGCCTCGTCACCCTTGGCCATGAAGGCGCGGATGGCGGTCGGCGCGGTATAAAGAATATTGACCCGATGTTTGTCGACGATCTGCGCCATGCGGTTGGTCTTGGGATAGTTGGGCACGCCTTCAAACATCAGGGTGGTGGCGCCGTTGGCCAGCGGGCCATAGAGCAGATAGCTGTGGCCGGTGATCCAGCCCACATCGGCGGTACACCAGTAAACGTCACCCTGGTGGTAGTCGAAGATGTACTTGAAGGTCATGGTCGCATACACCAGGTAACCGCCGGTGGTGTGCAATACGCCCTTGGGCGTGCCGGTAGAGCCGGAGGTATAGAGGATGAACAGCGGATCTTCGGCGTTCATCTCGGTGGGCGGGCAGTGGGCATCGACCTGGCTGACGGCCTGGTGCCACCAGATATCGCGGTTTTCAAACCAGGCCACGTCGCCACCGGTGCGGCGATAGACGATAACCTTGCAGTCCGGGCTGACGCCGGGTTTGGCCAGGGCGGCGTCCACATTGGCCTTGAGGGCGACGCTACGGCCGCCACGCAGACCTTCGTCGGCGGTGATCACCAGTTTGGCCTCGGAGTCGATAATACGGCTGGCCAGGGCGTCGGGAGAGAAGCCACCGAATACCACCGAATGCACGGCGCCGATGCGGGCACAGGCCAGCATGGCCACGGCGGCTTCTACCACCATGGGCATATAGATGCTGACCACGTCGCCTTTTTTCACACCCTGGGCTTTCAATACGTTGGCAAAGCGGCACACCTGCTCGTGCAGTTCGCGATAGGTGACTTTTTTGTCGTCGTCCGGGCTGTCGCCTTCCCAGATGATGGCGACCTCGTCGGCCTTGGTGGCCAGGTGCCGGTCGATACAGTTGGCGGACAGGTTAAGGGTACCGTCTTCAAACCACTTGATGCTGATGTGCCCGGGATCGTAAGAGGTGTTCTTTACCCTGGTATAGGGTTTGATCCAGTCGATCTGCTTGCCCTGTTCACCCCAGAACTTGTCCGGGTTGTCGATGGACTCCTGATACATGCGCTGATAAGCCGCATCGTCTATCAGGGCATTCTGGGCAAACTCAGCCATGACGGGATGAACCTTGACTTCACTCATTATTCCGCTCCTTGGGGTGTATCCAATAACCATTGTGTAACAAGGTGACGCAGATGGTCGCCCTGCTCAATTAGACTTTTGGCTAGCCAGGTCACATTTCTAGCACAATTCGGGTGGGCATGTTATCGGCTTGTGTCTCAATATGGTTCACATTGATGAAAATATTGACCTTCGGCGCTGGCAGCTCAAAACAAAAACCGTTCGGCGAAATAGATGACAATGAGGTAGCGCACCGACTTGCCGATAAAGACCAGCAGGACGAAAGGCAGCAGACGAACCTTCATGATGCCGGCAATAAAGGTCAGCGCATCGCCGCCCACCGGCGCCCAGGCCAGCAGCAGCGACCAGACGCCGAAGCGCTGAAACCAGCACTGGGCGCGGTCCAGTTGCTTGTCATTGATGGGAAACCAGCGTTTGTGTTTGTAATGCAGCAGGTACTTGCCCAGCCACCAGTTGACCACGGATCCCAGGGTGTTGCCGACGCTGGCCAGGGCCCACAGCAGCAGCACCGCATCGGGCTGGCGGGTCAGCACCGCCGCCAGCACCACCTCGGAATAAAAGGGCGCTATGGTGGCGGCGAGCAGGCTGCTGGCAAAGACAATCAGATAATCAAGCATAAGGTCATCAACTGTAGAGTCGTTCGGGGCGGGCGGCGCGGGCCAGCCGGACCAGGGTGCGGAAAATGGCGCGTTGATGGCCGAGATAGGGCAGGTATTCCGGGTGCCACTGCACTCCCAGCATATAGTGTTCCCCTCGGTTCTCGATGGCCTGCACCAGGTCGTCCAGATCCCGGGCCGCCACCGCCAGGCCGTTACCCAGCCGGTTCACCGCCTGATGGTGCAGGCTGTTGATGCGCCAGCGTGGCCGGCACATGATGTCATGCAGCCGGCCCTGGCCGCAGCCGATGGCGGTTTTGCGTGGCAACAGGGTGCGGCGGTTGGAGGTGTGGCAGCGCAGCGGCCGGATATCCGAATGCAGGGAGCCACCCAGCACCACGTTGATCAGCTGGGCGCCGCGGCAGATGCCGAGCAGCGGCAGTTGAGTGTCGAGCGCATGCTCGATCAGTTCTATTTCGAAGGCGTCCCGCTCGGGATCGGCGGGGGCCCGGCCCGTGTCTTCGCCATAGAGGGTGGCATCGATATCGTCGCCGCCGCCGATAATCAGCCCCTGCAGCTTGTCCCGTTTGTGAGGCTGAAAGGTGGACGGCGTGAGCCGCAGCGCCCGGCCACCGGCCAGAAAAATGGCCAGTCGGGTGGCCCACCAGGCGCAGGGCAGCCGGCTGTCGGGCCCGGTCACGCCAATCAGCGGAGCCATGGTTTGACCTTGCTCATCCAGGGATCGAGAAAATCGGGTGTCAGGCTGTCCAGATGGACGGCATAGTGCCGACACAGCTGATCCAGCCGGCGTTCATCGTTGGCCAGCATTTCCACCTGCAGCCAGCCGGTCCAGGCGTGCTGCAACGACCAGCGCGGATTGTCTATATCGGAGTTGGGCAGCCGGTAGTGCAGCGTGGGCCTTTTGTTGACCTTGTCGTCCTGCACCCGCTGTTGCACCCGGGCCTCGTCGTGCCAGGCCAGCAGGGGCAGCAGATCCAGGGCGCGGTTGCGGCTGGGGTTGGCGACCAGATAATCGTCGCTGAATTGTGGCAAGTCGGGCCAGTAGTTTAGATCGATCACCTTGCGACTGTAGTCTTTGGCAAAGCTACGGATATAGGGCGACAGCTTGCGGGCCGCGACTATGTCTTCGTGCTGCTCCAGCCAGTCATGCAGACACAGGTAGGCCTTGAAATAGCGCAGCAGGGTGAGGTTGTCGGTGCCCGGCAGCTCCGGATTCAGGTGCAGGCCAAAGGCATAATGCAGGGCGTGACGGGTGCCTTTGGCACCACTGGCACGCAGCCGTTCAAACAGGGCGTCCAGCTGGTCGAGCCGAGAGAGCGGCAGCGGTGGGCTGACCAGCTCCAGCGGCACCAGTTGAAAGGCCAGGGTGCCCAGCAGCTCGGTGGCGGCCTGCTCCAGCTCGCCCGGCGGCTGCCGGAGCTGAACCCGAGCCAGCCGCTTGAGGTAATCGAAGTCCAGCTCGGCCCGGAAGGTACCGAGCGGGGTGTCGATTTCAATTTCGTATTCGGACCTTTGGCGTAACCGGCCATTCAGTTGTTCGGCCACCAGCTCGGCCAGCCGGGGCAGGGGCAGGCCGTTGAGTTCCAGCTCCACGCCGAGACGTCGTTCCTGACCGGAGGCCGAGTGTCTAAGTTCGGGTAAGCGGTATGCCATTGGTTGCTCCTGTCGGTTGAGCGGCTGCTTTCATCAACCCGGCTGTTGCCACCACCAGTAAAGTGCAAAGCCGGTCCAGCTCAGGGCCAGCAGCAACCAGGGAAGCCAGGCTCGGGTTGGCTCCGGGAGCGCGTCCTGCTCGTCGTTCTGGCCCCCGTCATCGGGCTGCTGCTGGCGAAGCTGCTGTTTTTTGGCCTTGTCGGCGGCGCGAGCGCGGGCCTTGTGCTGCTTCTTGTATTCTTCTATGCCTTTCTGGATGCCCTGGCTGATCAGCCGGGTCTGCTCCTTGGTCTGCCCCGGCCGCTGGGTTGCCCTGGCGATGCGGTCGGCCTCTTCCCGGGTCTCGGGCGAGGGGGCGGTTTTCCGGTGCTTGTTATAAGCCATTATGCGCCACCATTATTGCGCCACATTTATTACGCCACATTTATGCGCCACCATTATTGCGCCACCATTCATTGCGCCACATTATTGAGATAATGAATATCCATGCTGAACATGGCAAGCAGCAGGCCGGCGGCGGCGGCATAGAAGCCGAGCGGGTCTTTATGCCTGCAGGCACTCGCGAAGGGTGGCAGCCAGTCTATCAGCAGCTGATTGGCCAGCTCCCGTTGCTTGTCCAGCAGGGCGAGGCGATCGGTCTCGTTGTCGGCGGCGGCACCGGCCAGGGCGAGGGTGGCCATCATCTCCAGCTGGTTGCAGGCATTGAGCGGATCGTCGTCGTTCAGTCGGGTTCCGTGCTGATGCAACAGCGTACTCATCAGTATCATCGCCTCGTCTTCCGGCTGAGCCAGGGAGGCGGTATCGAGCAGCGAGGCCGTGCCAAACAGTCTTTGATAATGTTCACTCAATTCGGCCAAGGGCTTATCCAGCTCCAGCACCCGGCCGGCCTGCCGGCGAAAGGCTTCGGCTGCGTCCTGCAGCGGATCCAGGGTCGCCAGACTATCGAGGAAGGCATGCATGTCGTAGCTGTCGAACTCGCGGAGGTCGTCTTCGGTCAGCGGGGCGGCAAGGAGGGCGGTAAACCAGTGATACAGCTCGGCTCGGCGGTGCGAGGTCACCATGAAATCTTGCATATTATCCTCAAAGGCGGGTTGGGCACCGGTCAGCCTTTGGGCTGGCTTCCGGCTAAAAACCCCTATTCTATCGGGTTTAACAGCCAGATCTACCCTGGTTGCCGGTGAATCGACGGGTATTAAGGTGTTGCTTATTACTCAACTTTTTGTAAAATTTTCAACACAAAGATAAATAAATGTTGTTAACTGGTGTTCCGGGGCTAGGCCCGACCCGGTCTTAAGGGTAAACTCGGGACTTCAGTAACACCCCATGTGAGTCAGGAGAGACGGATGTTAAAGCGTGAAATGAATATCGCCGATTATGATCCTCAGCTGTGGCAGGCCATCTGTGATGAAACTCAGCGCCAGGAAGAGCATATCGAACTGATTGCGTCCGAGAACTACACCAGTCCGCGCGTGATGCAGGCCCAGGGTTCTCAGTTGACCAACAAGTATGCCGAAGGCTATCCGGGCAAGCGTTTCTACGGCGGCTGTGAATATGTCGACATCGCCGAAGAACTGGCCATCGAGCGCGCCAAGCAGCTGTTCGGTGCCACCTATGCCAACGTTCAGCCGCACTCCGGCTCCCAGGCCAACAACGCCGTCTTCATGGCGCTGGTCAAGCCCGGCGACACCGTCATGGGCATGAACCTGGCCCACGGTGGTCACCTGACTCACGGCTCTCCGGCCAACTTCTCCGGCAAGATGTACAACATAGTGCCTTACGGCATCAACGAAGCCGGCACGATCGATTACGAAGAAATGGAGCGTCTGGCGGTCGAGCACAAGCCGAAGATGATCATCGGTGGTTTCTCCGCCTTCTCCGGCATCGTCGACTGGGCGCGCATGCGTGAAATCGCCGACAAGGTCGGTGCCTGGTTCCTGGTGGACATGGCCCACGTGGCCGGTCTGATTGCCGCCGGTCACTATCCGAGCCCCATCGCTCACGCCCACGTGGTGACCACCACTACCCACAAGACCCTGGCCGGCCCCCGTGGCGGTCTGGTGCTGTCTGCCGAAAACAACGAAGAGCTGGAGAAGAAGCTGAATTCAGCCGTCTTCCCCGGTGGTCAGGGTGGTCCCCTGATGCACGTTATCGCCGCCAAGGCCGTGGCCTTCAAGGAAGCGCTGGAGCCCGAGTTCAAGGAATACCAGGGCCGGGTGCTGAAAAACGCCCAGGCCATGGCCGATGCCTTCCAGCAGCGCGGCTACAAGGTGGTGTCCGGTGGTACTTACAATCACCTGTTCCTGCTCGACCTGATCGACAAGGGCATCACCGGTAAGGAAGCCGACGCCGCCCTGGGTCGCGCCTTTATCACCGTGAACAAGAACGCCGTGCCCAACGACCCGCGCTCTCCGTTCGTGACCTCCGGTATCCGTATCGGTACCCCGGCGGTGACCCGTCGTGGTTTCAACGAAGCCGACGTGCGCGAACTGGCCGGCTGGGTCTGTGATGTGCTGGACGACATCAACGACGAAGCGACCATTGCCCGCGTGAAAGAGCAGGTGCTGGACATCTGCCGTCGTCACCCGGTTTACGCTTAATCGTATACCGATGACCGTATGAAAACGGCTGAATAAGAAACGGGGTCTGCGGACCCCGTTTTTGTATCTGGATACCGGAAAAATCGACAACTGACACCCCCTCCCTGCCTCCCCCTGGCGATAGTCGGCAGTGATGCCTGTATCCCCGCAGCCAAGGGGGAGGGGCTATTCGGTCTCACTGTTCAGGCTGTGTGCTTGTCTTTGCTCCCTCCCCTTGGCCTCGGGTTTGTCGGAATGACGACGGAGTGCAACGCAAGGGGAGGGTTGGGGAGGGGTTACTGTGTAGTGTTTTACATCTTGCAGACAGCTTCACGCTTACAACCGTGTTTCATTCTGGCAATCTGTAGCCTGCTTATTTACACTAACGGCCGAATTTAGCTCCCGGAGGCGCCATGCACTGTCCCTTCTGTCACGCAACCGAAACCAAGGTCATCGACTCCCGTCTGGTCGGGGAAGGATTGCAGGTGCGCCGTCGGCGGGAATGCAACGCCTGCAGGGAGCGCTTCACCACCTTCGAGAGCGCCGAGCTGGTGATGCCGCGGGTGATCAAGACCACCGGCATTCGCGAGCCTTTCAATGAAGACAAGCTGGAAGCCGGCATGCAGCGGGCGCTGGAAAAACGCCCGGTCAGTACCGAAGCCATCGAACAGGCGGTCAGCCGCATCATGTCTCAGTTGCGCGCCACCGGCGAGCGGGAAATCAAATCCGAACATATCGGCAACCTGGTGATGGAAGAGCTGAAGCAGCTCGACAAGGTCGCCTATATCCGTTTCGCCTCCGTTTATCGCTGCTTTGAAGACTTGCGCCAATTCGGCGAAGAAATAGCCCGACTGGAGCAATGAGTGTTTAATTCCGACGATGCGCGCTGGATGGCCAGGGCGCTTGAACTGGCCCGACGCGGGCGCTTTACCACCAGTCCCAACCCCTCGGTGGGCTGCGTCATGGTACAGAACGGCACCCTGGTGGGCGAAGGCTATCACCAGCAGGCCGGCGGCCCTCACGCCGAGGTCTTTGCCCTGCGCCAGGCCGGCTCCGCGGCCAAAGGCGCCACCGCCTATGTGACGCTCGAACCCTGCTCCCACCATGGTCGCACCCCCCCTTGTGCCCAGGGACTGATTGACGCCGGTGTGGCCAGGGTGGTTGCGGCCTCGGTGGACCCCAACCCCCGGGTGGCCGGGCGTGGCCTGGCCATGCTGACTGATGCGGGCATCACCGCCGAGGCGGGGCTGATGAGCGAGGCCGCCGAGGCCGTCAATACCGGTTTCATGCACCGCATGCGCACCGGGCTGCCCTTTGTGACCGTCAAGCTGGCCGCCAGCCTGGACGGTCGCACCGCCCTGGCCAACGGCGAGAGCAAGTGGATTACCGGCCCCGCCGCCCGCCGCGACGTGCAACGTCATCGCGCCCTGAGTTGCGCCATCCTGTCCGGTGCCGATACGGTGCTGGCCGACGATGCCAGCTTCAACGTGCGCTGGGGCGAGCTGCCCGCGTCGATACAGGCAGAATATGAAGCAAACCGGCTGCGCCAGCCGCTGCGGGTCATTATCGATACCCGCAACCGGCTGCATCCGGGCCTGAAGCTGTTCGGTCTGCCCGGTCCTGTGTTGCTGCTGCGCGGTGAGCGCACCGGCGGCTTCGGCGACCAGGTGGAAGAATGCGTACTGCCGTTGACCGATGCGGGCCAACTCGATCTGCCGCTGTTGCTGGCCGAGCTGGGCCGTCGCCAGCTCAATCACCTCTGGGTCGAGGCCGGAGCACGCCTCTGTGGTGCCCTGCTGAGCGCGGCACTGGTGGATGAACTGGTGTTGTATCAGGCGCCCAAGCTGATGGGCAGCGGCTCCCGTGGGCTGTTCGACTTGCCCGAACTGACCGCGATGGACCGGGTGCCACAGCTGGAATGGCGCGACTGCCGCCGGGTCGGCACCGATCTCAAACTGACCGCAAGGGTAAAAAACCGATGTTTACCGGAATAGTGGAAGCCACCGGCGTACTGGCCGATATTCGCCGCCAGGGTAATGAGTCTGTGATCCGTATTCACTGCCCCCGGCTGGATCTGTCGGACGTGAAACTGGGTGATTCTATCGCCACCAACGGCGTTTGCCTGACCGTGACCGAACTGGGTGCGGATTACTATTGTGCCGATGTGTCCGGCGAAACCATAGATCGTACCGGCTTTGCCGGCTATCGCACCGGTCAGGCGGTCAATCTGGAAAAAGCCCTGCTGGCCACCGCTCGGCTGGGTGGCCATCTGGTGTCCGGCCATGTGGACGGCGTCGGTCACATCCGCCGCCGCACCCAACTCGGCAACAGCGTGGAGCTGTGGGTCGAGGCCCCGGCCGAGCTGGCGCGCTATATCGCCGAAAAAGGCTCCATTACCGTGGACGGCATCAGCCTCACGGTCAACCAGGTGGACGCCGCGGCCTTTAAACTGACCCTGGTGCCCCATACATTACAGGAAACCACCCTCGACGACTGGCGGCCGGGCCGCCAGGTGAATCTTGAGGTGGATATTATTGCCCGCTATCTTGAACGTCTGCTGACCGCTGCGTCCGAGCCGCAACAGGGCGGACTGACGCTGGCGACTCTGGCCGCCAGTGGTTTTGTGAAATAGCGGTCTCGTTAGATAACAAGGGAGAACCCCATGGCTTTAAGCAGTACCCAGGAAATCATCGACGATATCCGGCAGGGCAAAATGGTCATTCTGATGGATGACGAAGACCGGGAAAACGAAGGTGATCTCATCATGGCCTCCGAGCATGTGCGCCCGGAAGACATCAACTTCATGGCCAAGTATGGCCGAGGCCTGATTTGCCTGACCCTGACCGAAGCCCGGTGTCGCCAGCTGGATATTCCCCAGATGGTCAGCCGCAACACAGAGCAGTTCTCCACCGCCTTCACCGTGTCCATCGAAGCCGCCGAAGGGGTGACCACCGGTATTTCCGCCGCCGACCGTGCCCACACGGTGCAGACCGCCGTGGCCAAGGAAGCCAAGCCGTCCGATCTGGTACAGCCGGGCCATATCTTTCCGCTCAAGGCCCAGAACGGCGGCGTGCTGACCCGCGCCGGTCATACCGAAGCGGGCTGTGATCTGGCCCGTCTGGCGGGACTGGAGGCCTCGTCGGTCATCGTCGAGATCCTCAACGAAGACGGCACCATGGCCCGTCGTCCCGATCTGGAAGTCTTCGCCGAACAGCACGGTATCAAGCTCGGTACCATCGCCGATCTCATCGAATACCGTAACCAGAACGAAACCACCATAGAACAGGTGGCGCGCTGCAACCTGCCCACCGAATACGGTGACTTCGAGCTGGTGACCTTCCGCGACACCATCGACAACCAGGTGCATTTCGCCCTGAAAAAAGGCGAAATCACGCCAGAGGTGCCAGCCCTGGTGCGGGTGCATATTCACGACATGTTTACCGATGTGCTGATGACCGATCGCCACTCGTCGCGTACCTGGCCGCTGGCCAAGTCGATGGCCCGCATCGCCGACGAAGGCGGCGTGCTGGTGATCCTCGGCCGGGAAGAAACGCCGGATCACCTGCTGTCGCTGGTCCGCCAGTTCGAGGCGGTGGATCGCGGCGAGCGGCCGGAAGGCGCCAAGCGTCAGGGCACCTCTCGCCGGGTCGGCGTCGGCTCGCAGATACTGCAGGCCATGGGGGTCGGCAAGATGAAATTGCTCAGCTCACCCAAACGCTACCATGCGTTGTCCGGCTTCGGCCTGGAAGTGGTCGACTACATCATCGACTGATCGATAGCACTGCCGCCGCCGGGGCGGTCGTTATGCGAGTGATGAAGCCCGCCGACCATCACCTTGGTGGTGTCGGCGGGCTTTTTGCCGGTTGTCGATTGAGTTTTCTCGCGTGAGCGTCAACAATGACCCGCTTCGTTTTATTGTACCAATCCGATTAAAGACGTGATCAGTGACTGATAACAATGCCGTATTTAAAGTCCAGTCATGACGGACCCGGTATCTTCCTGCATGGAGATCCTGACGTTCGTCAGGATGACGGTCTGTTTACCCTCACTTTACCCTCTGAACGGAGACAGAGATGACCACACCTGATTTTATTGTGCGAGACACGGCGCCCACCCCGGATGCCTGTGTGATCTGGCTGCACGGCCTGGGCGCCGACGGCCACGACTTCGAGCCGATCGTGCCCGAGCTGAACTTGCCGGTCGGCAGCGCCATTCGTTTTATCTTCCCCCATGCGCCCCGCATACCGGTGACTATCAACGGCGGCCTGCCGATGCCGGCCTGGTACGACATTCTGGCCATGAGTCTGGAGCGGGAAGTGGATGAGCTGCAGTTGCGAGCCTCGGCTTTGGCAATACAGGGGCTGATTGAACAGCTGCTGGCCCAGGGCTTCGACAGCCGCCGCATCGTGCTGGCCGGCTTTTCCCAGGGCGGCGCCGTGGCCTATGAGGCGGCGTTAAGTTACCACGAGCCGCTGGCCGGCTTGATTGCCATGTCCACCTATCTGGCCACCGCCGACAGCCTGCAGCGCCATGAGGCCAACCAGTACCTGCCGGTACAGATACTGCACGGCAGCCGCGATGGCGTGGTACCGGAGCTACTGGGCGAGCAGGCCTGTCAGCAGTTGCAGCAATGGGGTTTTGTGCCCGAATACCACAGCTACCCCATGGAGCACAGCGTGTGCGCCGCCGAAATTGCCGATATTTCCCGCTTCCTGTGCCGTTGCCTGCAGTTGCAGGACTGATGGCTGACGTTAATCAAGCGTTAATTTTCAAACCTATTTTCAAACCTGTTATCAAGGACACAAGATGAACCTGAACGAACTGCAGCACAAACTGCAACACACTCCCGAGACCATCGAATTTGCCGACACCATGGCGGTGATCGAGGGCCTGTACGACTTTACCCCCACCGCCTTTACCAACGGTGAAGTACGTAACGAGGCCGGGCAGAACAACGGCTCCTGCAAGCTGTTCGCCTTCGCCAGATTGCAGGGCTTCAACCCGCAGCAGACCCTGGCCTGCTTCGGCGCCTTCTATCGGAACGATGTACTGGGCAACCCGACTGGACAGGATCACCAGAATATCCGTAACTTCATTGATAGCGGCTGGGATGGCATCGAGTTTGCCGGTCAGCCGTTAGCGCCTAAAGCCTGATTAAGACCTGAACAACGCCCGATCACCACAAAGGATACCGCCATGGCCGGAGCTAGTCTGTTGACCCTGATTGATGATATCGCCACCCTGCTGGACGATGTATCCCTGATGACCAAGGTGGCGGCCAGAAAAACGGCCGGCGTGCTGGGAGACGATTTGGCGCTCAACGCCCAACAGGTCTCGGGGGTGCGGGCCGAGCGAGAAATTCCGGTGGTGTGGGCCGTTGCCAAGGGATCGTTGCGCAACAAGCTGATTCTGGTGCCGGCGGCGCTGTTGATCAGCGCGCTGGCGCCCTGGGCCATCATTCCCTTACTGATGCTGGGGGGCGCCTTTCTCTGCTACGAGGGCGTAGAAAAGCTGGTGCATTCCTTTTTGCACAAAACGAGTGACGAACACCGTCATCTGGTCGGGATCCAGCAGGTGGAAAAGCATGAGGCGGTGGATCTGGTGACGCTGGAGCGGGACAAGATCAAGGGCGCGATTCGTACCGACTTTATTCTGTCGGCCGAAATCATAGTGATCACCCTGGGCACGGTGGCCGGCGCCGGTTTCGGTCAGCAGGTAGCGGTGCTGGCCGGCATCGCCCTGCTGATGACCGTCGGGGTTTACGGTCTGGTGGCGGGCATCGTCAAACTGGACGATCTCGGCCTCTATCTAAGCCAGAAAACCGGCTTGCTGCAGCGCTTGGGCCGGGCCTTGCTGTCGGCCTGCCCCTATCTGATGAAAGGCCTGTCGGTGGTGGGCACCGCCGCCATGTTTCTGGTGGGGGGCGGTATTCTGGTACACGGCATACCCGGTGCCGAGCCCCTGATCCACGACTGGGCCCGGGGGCTGCCGTTATTGGGGAGCACGCTGAGCTGGCTGGCACCGATGCTGTTGAACGGCATCGTCGGTATGCTGGCAGGAAGTCTGGTACTGCTGCTGGTAAAAGGAGTCGGCCGGTTGAAGGCTGCCTGAATTACTCTCCCCTTGAATTCAAGCACGGTAGGTTGGGATGAGCGAAGCGAATCCCAACATCTGATTGACGGCAGAAATGTTGGGACTCATGCTTCGTCCCAACCTACTATTTTCCTCACGCCTCACGCCTCACGCCTCACGCCTCACGCCTCACGCCTTACCGTGGCCCTCGCCCCGCCCTTCGATTACGATACCATTCATACAGCGGCCGGCTCCGGAAGCTGAGCAATGCCAGTAGGATCAGCGCACAGCCAAACATTTTCTCTATCGGCATCGGCTCCTGATACCAGAACACGCTGATCAGTACCGTCCATATCGGCTCCAGCATCATGATCAGGGCGGCATTGGCCACGTTGCTGTATTTTTGTCCGGCGCTCTGACAGAAAAAGCGCAACGAGGTGGCCAGCAGCACGCTGGCGGCAAACCAGCCCCAGATTTCGGGCTCGATGGCTTCGGGCCAGTGTTCGAACAGGGTGGAATAAATCAGATGCATGACGCCGGTGACCGCCAGCTGGACACAGGTGAGCGCCATGGGATCGACGCGTCGGGCAAAGCGGCTGTTCAGATTGAAATACAGGGCCAGCGACAGGGAGGCCAGCAGAAACAGCAGTTGCCCGAGCGACAGACTCAGGCCCGAGCCCATGGTCAGTAAAAACAGTCCGGCGATGGCGATGGGCAGGGCCAGCCAGAATTGCCGACTGGGCCGCTCCCTGAAGAGCAACCAGGCCAGGGGCGGTACCATCAGCATGGCCAGGCTCATGATAAAGGCGCCTTCGCCGATGCCCTCGCTGTGGGAGATAGCCTGAATCCAGAAGATCAGGTTAAGGGTCATGACCAGGCCGGTGGCGGCGGCCTTGAGCAACAGCTCGGTGGACGTCTGGCGCAACTGACGATAACAGAACGGCAGCAGCAGCAGGGCCGCCAGCACAAAGCGCCAGCCCACAAAACCGGCGGGAGGCAGGCCCTGAATGGCTTCCTTGGAAAACAGCCAGCCGGCAGACGCCAGCAGAGTCGCCGTTAAAATAAACAGATCACCGCGCCGTTCTGGCAGCATAAATAGCCCTCGTCATGTTCTGGTGTAAAGCAGGTAAGGCAGGCCGGTCTACAGGATGAAGTGCGCGGTTCCATGGCAGGAAGGGGAGACCCGGCCGGCAGCGACACTACCTTATGCTATTTCACTTTATTTGCATACAGAGCCGTCTGGTTCTGTGGAACTGCCGACACTAACCGGCTTGATTGGCGAAGCGGCTTTCATCTGCATAAGCTTGCTGGAGTGGGGTCGATGAGGGGGATCAGTGATGGCAGAACATACGGACCCGGGGGCGGGCCAGCCGCAGGATGTGCCGCAACAAGTCGATGTCGACCCGGGGGTGATACTGGAACGCCTCGATACCTGGCTGGATGGCGGCATGCGCCTGTTGCCGAACATCTTGCTGGCGCTGGTGGTACTGGCCCTGTTCTATGGTATTGGCGCCTTGAGTCGGCGGCTGATACGGCGTCAGGGCCATCGCCGGGGGCGGGACAATCTGGGCGAGGTGCTGGGCGGCTTTGTGAAGTGGGTGGTGATATTGCTGGGTTTTTTGCTGGCTGCAACCATCGTCATTCCCAGCCTTAAACCGGGCGATCTGATTGCCGGTCTGGGGGTCGGCTCGGTAGCCATCGGCTTTGCCTTCAAGGACATACTGCAAAACTGGCTGGCGGGCCTGCTGATCCTGTTGCGTCAGCCCTTCAATATCAGGGATCAGATCGAGGTCAACGGCCATGAGGGCACGGTCGAGCGCATCGAAACCCGGGCCACCATCATCAAGACCCACGACGGCCGGCGCATCGTGATCCCCAACAGCGATATCTATACCAATGCGGTGCTGGTGAAAACCGCCTACGAGGACCGGCGCAGCCAGTACGATATCGGCATCGGCTATGAGGACGATATCGACCAGGCCTGCGAACTGCTGAAGGACGCCGTGACCAGATTGGAAGGGGTGAAGGCGGAGCCGGCGGTGCAGGCGCTGCCCTGGGATCTGGCGGCCAGCTGGGTGACCATAAGGGTGTGCTGGTGGACCGGCAGCCGGCAAAGCGAGGTAACCCGGGTGCATTCGGCGGTGGTCAGAACCATCAAGCTGACCCTGGAGCAGGCCAATGTCGATATGCCGGGCGAAACCCGGTTATGTCTGTTGCAGCATCAAACCGGGTCTGCCGACGGCGACCGTCAGGCATCCCCCCGGGAGCCGTCATCTTCAGCCCCATTATCTTCAGACCCGTCATCAACAGAGAAGCCAGGCTCGAAGTAAGGGGATGCTCAGAGCAAGGTCTTTGTCAACTTGCTCCCGGTGTTTGGGCTTTTGTCACCCTCCGGTTGTGCTAGAATGTGCGCACTTTTGTCCAAACAGGGATTTCCATGAAGGTAATCGAAGGGCTGATGGCCACTCCCGAGGCCAAGGTGGCGATCGTCGTCGCCCGTTTCAACAGCTTTATCAACGACAGCCTGGTGGCCGGAGCGCTGGATGTGCTCAAGCGTCAGGGTCAGGTAAAAGATGACAACATCACGCTGGTACGCGTACCGGGGGCCATCGAAATGCCGCTGGTGTGCAAAAAGCTCGCCAAGAGCGGTAACTACGATGCCATTGTGGCCCTTGGCTGCGTGATCCGCGGTGGTACCTACCATTTCGATCTGGTCGCCAATGAAAACAGCAAAGGCATGGCCAGTGTGATGATGGATTTCGAAGTGCCGATTGCCTTCGGGGTTCTGACCACCGAAAACATAGAACAAGCCATCGAGCGCGCTGGCACCAAGGCGGGTAACAAGGGCGCGGAAGCTGCCCTCAGCGCACTTGAAATGATTAACGTCCTGCAAGCGCTGGACTAAGAGGAGTACTGCATTGAAACCGTCTGAACGCCGTAAGGCCCGCCGTCTCGCTACCCAGGCCATTTACCAATGGCAAATGACCAAGGATAACGTGGCCGATATTGCCCAGCAGTTTGCGCTGGAACAGGACACCAAAGGGGTGGATCTGGATTATTTCCGCGATCTGCTGTTTGGGGTCTCGGTTCATGTCAAAGAGTTGGATGCGGTGTTTTCACCTTATCTGTCGCGCCCGCTGGCCGAGCTGGATGTGGTGGACAAGGCGGTGCTGCGGTTGGCCACCTATGAGCTGACTCGGCGTGAAGATGTGCCTTATCGGGTAGTGATCAACGAGGCGATCGAACTGGCCAAGGCGTTTGCCGCCGATGAAAGCCACCGCTTCGTCAACGGTGTGCTCGACAAGGTCATCAAGCAGTTAAAAAAATAAACAATAAGCACGGGAAAAAAGCCAGCGGTCGCTGGCTTTTCATTTATATGAATGAATTCGACATAATAAAACACTATTTTACCGTCGCCAGTCGCCGTAAGGATGTGCTGATGGGCCCGGGAGATGACTGTGCCCTGCTGCAGGTGCCACCCAATTCCCTGTTGGCGGTGAGCACCGACACCCTGGTGAGCGGGGTGCATTTTTTTGCCGATATGGACCCCATGGCCCTGGGGCACAAGGCACTGGCGGTCAATCTGTCGGATCTGGCGGCCATGGGCGCCGATCCCTGCTGGGTGTCGCTGGCGCTGACGCTGCCCGAGGTCGATGAAAACTGGATCAAGGGCTTTTGCGCCGGCTTCTTCGAACTGGCGGAATATTACAACGTGGCGCTGGTCGGCGGCGACATGACCCGAGGACCCTTGTCCATTACCGTGACCGTGCATGGCACCCTGCCGGAAGGCAAGGGCCTGCGGCGCAACGGCGCTCGCGTAGGCGATGGTATCTATGTCACCGGCACCCTGGGCGATGCGGCGCTGGGCCTGCAACAGGTGCAGGGCAGGGTGACGGTGCCCGAGCAGCACCGGGATTTTGTACGCACCAAGTTCGAACACCCTCATCCTCGCATTCTGGCGGGACAGGCACTGCGTGATATTGCCTCCAGCGCCCTGGACCTGTCCGACGGCCTGGCCGGAGATCTGGCCCATGTGGCCCGTGCTTCCGGCATGCGCGCCCAGCTGGAGCTGGAGCAACTGCCGCTGAGTGCCGCCATGCTGGCCACGGTGTCGCGGGAGCAGGGCTGGGAGTTGGCATTGACCGGCGGTGACGATTACGAGCTGTGCTTTACCGTGCCCGAGCTGCATCGGGGCCTGCTCGAAACGGCCCTGGCGCACATCGGCGTCAAGTTTACCCGGGTCGGACGTATGCTTGCCGGTGAGCCGGGCGTCGAGCTGACGTCCGAGGGACGCCCTTATCAACTGGCATCCCAAAGCTGGGATCACTTTCGCGGTGGTGACGAATGAGAAAGCCTGAGCTGGCGGCGCTGAAGCTGTCCAACCCGCTGCATCTGCTGGCCCTGGGATTTGGCACCGGCCTGAGCCCGGTCATGCCGGGTACCATGGGTACCCTGGCGGCGATACCGCTGTATCTGCTGATACAGGGTCTGTCGCCGCTGTGGTATCTGCTGATCCTGGCGTTGGGTTTTGTTGCCGGCATCTGGATTTGCAATGCGGCCACCCGGGCCATCGGTCGCCACGATCACGGTGCCATCGTCTGGGACGAGATCATCGGCTTTGGCATCACCATGTTCGCGGCCCCGGCCGGTGGCTGGTGGATACTGGTGGGCTTCGTGCTGTTCCGGTTTTTCGATATCGTCAAACCCTGGCCTATTCGCTGGTTCGATCGGCGGATACACGGGGGGTTCGGCATCATGTTCGACGACGTGATCGCCGGGCTGTTCGCACTGGCCTGCCTGCAATTGCTGGCGGCACTGCTGTAATCACTGGCCGTGCAGCCATTCCGGCTGTGCGGCACACTTCCTTTCTGCCAAACCTTCAAGCCTCTTTTCTGCCAAACCTTCAAACCTCGCTGAGGCCAACAGACCTTGCAGCGAAAGGCTACCCTGCCAATCATTCATTGGCTGACGTCATGCTTGTCCGGTATCGGTTGTCTGCCGCTTTATGTTCGTTATCGCCTTTTTATACCAATAGGGTTAATCAGCTACTCAGGCCGTCATTCTGACGAACGTCAGGATCTCCCTACAGTAAGATACCGGGGCTTTAAAGGCGTTGTTATTAGCGCCAAAAACCTGTTTTTTTCTCGTCAGCGTTTCAGCCCTCACTACCGATCCAGTTATTAACACCATTGATAATTTGATACTTGAAACATCTTGCTGAATGTGTGAGCTACCTCCCTATAACCGCGGTTTGTTTTGGCATAAAGACAGGACTACAATGGCTCTCTGATGTTGCTTTTTTGTTTCCGGTCATCCATGTTCGGCAACAGTATATCGGCTGCCATTGAAGGCGCCAGCGGCAGGATACGCAAGCGAGGGCCAGACCTCGGTTAAGGATGAACATGTCCCTGTTAGAAGTAAGGCATCTGCGAATCGAATATCCGTCCCGTCATGGCGTGATGGCCGCGGTGGACGATCTTTCCTTCAGCATCGAAAAAGGCGACATTCTCGGTGTGGTCGGCGAGTCCGGCGCCGGCAAGTCGACCATCGGCAATGCGATCATCGACCTGCTGAGTCCGCCCGGCAGCATGGCCAACGGCGACGTTTATCTGGACGGCGAGCAGATCTCGGGCCTGAGTCCGACCGAGATGCGCGCTATCCGCGGCAGCCGTATCGGTTTTATCTTTCAGGATCCCATGACCTCGCTCAATCCGCTGTTGACGGTGGAATATCAGATGGTCGAGACCCTGCTGGCCAATACCGACCTGAGCCGGGAGCAGGCCCGCCACAAGGCCATTTCGCTGCTCGACGCCGTGGGCATTCCCGAGCCGGAGCTGCGTATCAGGCAGTATCCTCACCAGTTTTCCGGCGGCATGCGTCAGCGGGTGGTGATTGCCATCGCCCTGTCCTGCGACCCCGAGCTGATCATCGCCGACGAGCCGACCACGGCGCTGGACGTGTCGATTCAGGACCAGATACTGACCCTGATCCGCAATTTGTGCAAAGAACGCAAGGTGGGCTGCATGCTGGTGACCCACGACATGGGGGTGGTGTCCAACGTCACCGACCGGGTGGCGGTGATGTATCGTGGCCGGCTGATGGAAATCGGCCCGACCGCCCGGGTGCTGGGTACCCCGGAACACGAATACACCAGAAGCCTGATCTCCGCCGTGCCCCGTTCCGACGTCAAGCTGCGGCGCTTTCCGCTGGTATCCTATATCGAGGACGCCAAAGAAAAGGTCAGCCTGGATCTCAAACGGCACTGGCTGGGCCAGAGTCAGGATCAGCGCGACTATCGGGGCGCCTTGCTGCGGGTGGAGCACTGCAACCTGCGCTTCGTGACCCGGGACTCGATTTTTCCTTCCCGCCGCCGGTATCTGCAGGCCACCAAGGATGTCAGCTTCGAGATCAACGAAGGGGAAACCTTCGGCCTGGTGGGGGAGTCGGGCTCCGGCAAATCCACCATAGCCCGGGCCATTACCGGCCTGTATCCGCCCGACAGCGGCCAGATCTGGTTCGAGGGCATAGAGCTCACCGCCATCAAGAGCGAGCAGGAGCGTCGCCCTCTGCGCCGGCAGATGCAGATGGTGTTCCAGAATCCCTATTCTTCGCTCAATCCGCGCATGCGGGTGGCGGACATCATCAATGAGCCGATCCGTTTTCACCAACTGGCGCAGAACGAGGCGCAGATCCGCGGCATCGTCGACGACCTGCTCGATTACGTCGGCCTGGGCCGGGCGGCGGGGCTCAAGTTTCCCCACGAGTTCTCCGGCGGTCAACGCCAGCGCATCTCCATCGCCCGCGCCCTGGCCACCCGGCCGCGGCTGCTGATCTGCGACGAGCCCACCTCGGCGCTGGATGTGTCGGTACAGGCGCAAATTCTGAATCTGCTCAAGGATTTGCAGGATGAGCTGAAGCTGACCATGCTGTTCATCAGCCACGATCTACCGGTCATCCGCCAGATGTGCGATCGCATCGGGGTAATGAACAAAGGCACCCTGGTGGAGGTGGCGGCCACCGAACAACTGTTTACCGATGCGGCGGATCCCTACAGCCGCTCGCTGATTGCACTGATGCCCGAATTCAAGGGCATGTCACGGGAAGGCCTGGACATTTCCAATACTCAAACGGGCCAACATTAATGATGTCAATGGAGTGTTTCATGAAATCAGGACTCAACAAGGTAACGGTGGCGCTGCTGGCGGCCGGCCTGGCATTCGGTGTGCAGGCCGCGGATATTACCATCGCCTACGACGCGGACCCGGTGTCGATGGACCCGCACGAGCAGCTGTCCGGCGCGACGCTGGAAATGTCTCATTTGCTGTTCGATCCCCTGGTGCGCTGGACCAGGGATTTCAAGATTGAGCCGCGACTGGCGGAAAAATGGGAGCGCATCGATGAAAACACCATGCGGTTTCATCTGCGCCAGGGCGTCACATTTCACAGTGGCAACGACTTTACCGCCGATGACGTGGTCTGGACCTTCAACCGGCTGAAGGCGTCGCCCGACTTCAAGGCTATTTTCGACCCCTTCAGCGCGGCGACCAGGGTGGACGAGCACACAGTGGATCTGGTGACCAAGGGACCCTTTCCGCTGGTGCTGAATACCGTGACCTATCTGTTTCCGATGGACTCGACGTTCTACAGCGGCACCAGCGACGACGGCAGGAACAAGGCCGATGTGGTCAAACACGGCAGCTCTTTCGCCTCGACGCACACCTCCGGTACCGGTCCCTTCAAGCTGAAGTTCCGTCAGCAGGGGGTCAAGGTGGAATACGAACGTCATGCCGATTACTGGGATAAAAACTCGCCCGGTAACGTACAGCACATGACGCTGGTGCCGATCAAGGAAGATGCTACCCGGGTGGCGGCATTGCTGGCCGGTGACGTGGACTTTATCAAGCCGGTATCGCCCAACGATCACGCCCGGGTCGAGTCTGCCGGTGGCGTCAAGCTGGTGACCGAGGCGGGTACCCGCATCATTACCTTCCAGCTCAATCAGGCGCGCTTCGAGCCCTTCAAGGACGTGCGCGTACGCCAGGCGGTAAACTACGCCATCAATCAGGAAGGCATCGTCAAGCGCATCATGCGTGGCTTCGGCACCACCGCCGGCCAGCAGGCACCGGCCGGTTATGTGGGGCACAACCCGGAGCTGACGCCGCGTTACGATCTGGACAAGGCCAAACAGCTGATGATGGATGCCGGTTACCAGGATGGCTTCAAGATCAGCATGATTGCGCCCAACAACCGTTATGTGAACGACTATCGCATTGCCGAGGCGGTCAAGGCGATGCTGGCACGCATCAACATAGAGGTGGATCTCAAGACCCTGCCGGTGGCCCAGTACTGGCCCGAGTTCGACAAGTGCGCCGCCGACATGCTGATGATTGGCTGGCACTCGGACACCGAAGACACCGCCAACTTCTCCGAGTTCCTGACCATGACCCGCAACGAGGAGACCGGTCGGGGCCAGTACAACTGCGGTCATTATTCCAACCCGGAACTGGACGCGCTTATCGAGTCCGCCAACCTGGAAACCGATGGTGGCAAGCGGGAACTGATGCTGCAACGGGCCGAGAAAATCCTCTATGACGACGCCGCCTTCGTGCCGCTGCACTGGCAGAACCTGGCCTGGGGCGCGCGCAACAATATAAATGCCGAGCCGGTGGTCAACGCCATGGACTTCCCCTACCTGGGGGATCTGGTGGTCGAATAAAAACGGCGAATAGGGAATAGGGAAAGGGATTGGGGATTCGCCCATTCCCTATTCCCCAATCCCCAATCCCCAATCCCGAATCCCTGTTTTTTCGTCCCCGGTCCCGCAGTTGGAATTTAAAAGATGCTTACTTTTTTACTGAAACGGCTGTTCCAGGTTCTGGTTGTGATGTTCGTCATCAGTCTGGTGGCGTTTTCGATTCAGGATAATCTGGGCGACCCGCTGCGCGAGCTGGTCGGTCAGTCGGTATCGGAAGAGGTGCGCCAGCAGATGCGTACCGAAATGGGTCTGAACGATCCCTTCATGATCAAGTACGGCCGTTTTATCGGCAATGCCCTGCAGGGGGATTTCGGCACCTCGTATTTTTACAAGCAGCCAACCCTGGAGGTGATTTTCGAGAAATTGCCGGCCACGCTGGAACTGGTGTTCTGTGCCAGCATCCTCATTATTGCCCTCAGCATACCGCTGGGGGTCTATTCGGCCATCAAGCCCCGCGCCTTCTTGTCCCGGGTCGTGATGGGGGTCAGCATCATCGGCATTTCGGTGCCGGTATTCCTCACCGCCATTCTGCTGATGTATGTCTTTTCCATCGAGCTGGGCTGGCTGCCCGCCTACGGCCGCGGCGAACTGACCAGCCCCTTGGGCTGGGAGTCGGGGCTGTTCAACTGGCAGGGCTTTCGCAACCTGATACTGCCGAGCATGGCGCTGTCGTCCATCATGCTGCCCCTGTTCATCCGTCTGGTGCGCTCGGAAATGCTGGAGCAGCTAAGTTCGGAATACGTCAAGTTTGCCTGGGCCAAGGGCCTGGGCAGGTACCGCATCTGGTTTATTCATGCCCTGAAAAATACCCTGTTGCCGCTGATCACGGTAGGCGGGGTGCAACTTGGTACCATGGTGGCCTACACCATTCTGACCGAGACGGTGTTTCAGTGGCCGGGCATAGGCCTGCTGTTCCTCGACGCCATCAATCGGGTGGATACGCCGCTGATCACCACCTACGTGATTTTTGTCGGCTTTATCTTTGTGGTGACCAACACCGTCGTCGATTTGATCTACGGCCTGATCAATCCGACCGTCAACCTGGCAGCGAAGGGATAAGCATGATGACGACAGACATTAACCCGAGCCGTTGGGCCCGGTTCAGGCAGTCGGATTTTCTGTACCACTTTCGGCGCGACAAGGTGGCTATGGTCAGCTTTGCGGTGTTTGTGACCTTGCTGGCCGCCGCTTTGCTGTCGCCGATTATCGCGCCGCACAATCCTTATGATCTGGCCACCATCGACATTCTGGACTCGGAGTTGCCACCCAGCTGGCAGGACATGGGCGACGAGCGCTTTGTGTTGGGCACCGATGTGCAGGGGCGGGATATTCTGAGCACCATTCTCTATGGCTCCCGGGTGTCGTTGATTATCGGCCTGGGCGCGGTGGCGTTGCAGTTGGTGATCGGCATAGTAGTAGGCCTGTCGGCCGGTTACTTCGGTGGCCGCATCGACAACCTGCTGATGCGGGTTGCCGATGTGCAGCTGTCATTCTCGACCATGATGGTGGCCATTATCGTATCGGCGGTGTTTCAGGCCACCCTGGGCGCGGACTTTTACGCCGAATATGCGGTGCTGATGCTGGTGGTGATCATCGGCCTGGCCGAGTGGCCCCAGTATGCGCGGACCATTCGCGCCACCGTGCTGGCGGAAAAGAAGAAGGAATACGTGGAGGCGGCCAAGGTGATGGGCTTCAAGTCCATGCGCATCATGTTCCGCCACATACTGCCCAACTGCCTGTCGCCGATACTGGTGATTTCCACTGTGCAGGTGGCCAACGCCATCATGAGCGAGGCGGCGCTGTCGTTCCTGGGGCTGGGTATGCCGGTGGACAAACCCTCGCTGGGGTCGCTTATCAGCATGGGATTCAGTTACATCTTTTCCGGCTCCTGGTGGATCACCGCCTTCCCCGGTATCTATCTGGTGATACTGGTACTGGTGATCAATTTGCTCGGCGACTGGCTGCGTGATGTGTTCAACCCCAAGTTGTACAAGGGATAATCACAGCCGTAAGCCGTAAGCCGTAAGCCGTAAGCCGTAAGTTGTTTGGTGTTGTAGGTGATGCCAGCCTTTGAGTCGTTGCCGTAGGTTGGAATGAGCGAAGCGAATTCCAACATTTTGCAGACGCCTGTATTTGTTGTGACATCACAACCGACGTGTACCTTTTGTACCTTTTGTACCTTTTGTACCTTTTATACCTTTTTTGGTGTGACGCCACATTACTTAACCAATGCGGATGTTCTGCAAATCAAATATACCTTTTATACCTTTTATACCTTTCACTCAGGAGTCCCTTCTTGCTGGCCACCCGGTATTTGTTATTCCCCCTCGCTGTGCGCCGTCGACTGGCGGGAATACTGATCATGACGTCCATGGCGCTGGTGGCGGCAGACTTGCTGGGGCTGCCGGTCAGTCGTCTCTGGGCCGGGGCCGGGTACTGGTGTGCGGCGGTTTTGCTGTGGTCGGGGCTGGCCCGGCGCAACCGTATTCAGGCATTGCTGTTGCTGCTGCTGGGGGCCGGCTGTCTGGCATTGAGCCAGGGTCCGGGCACCGAGGTGGACGTTGAACGGCTGCTGGTCGGCAACAGCGGCCTGCTCTCCATGCTGGTGGCGGTCAGCTTTCTCGGGCTGGTGAGCCGACCCGGTGGTGAGGCCGATGCCGCCTTGCCCCGTGGGCGCCGGGCGGTGGCCTCTACCCTGGGGGCGGTGCACCTGTTCGGCTCCGTGATTAACCTGTCGTCTGTGTTCATCATCGGCGACCGGCTGTCACGAAATGGCACTGTCAGCCGGGAGCAGGCCATAGTGCTTATTCGCGGTTTTACCGCAGCCGCCTTCTGGTCGCCCTTCTTTGCCGCCATGGCGGTGGCGCTGAGCGTGGCGCCCGATGCCCGCCTGAGTATGCTCTGGCTGGTCGGCATGCCGCTGGCGCTGATGGCCATGGGCCTGACCTGCTGGCAGCTGAGCCGTCAACAGGGCCGTCAACAGGGCCGTCAACAGGGCGGGAAAAAGGTGGCGGCACTGAGCGAGTTCCGGGGTTACCCGCTACAGGCGGAGGGACTGATGCTACCGGGGTTGTTGGCCGCCGCCGTGCTGCTGTCGCATCAGCTATGGCCAGTGTTGTCCATCCTGTCGGTGATCACCCTGCTGTCGCCCCTGCTCACCCTGCTGGTACTGACGGCGGGAAGGCGCTCGCCGCTGGCCGGGCTGGGGCAACTGGTCAACGGCCGTTTGCCCCAGATGGGCAACGAGCTGGCGTTGTTTCTTGCCGCGGGTGTGCTGGCTTACGGGCTGGAAAGCCTGCTGTCGAGCTGGGGCGGCACCCTGCCGCTTGACGGATTTGGTGCCACCGAGGCCAGCCTGACCTATCTGGCTACCGTGTTATTGTCCCTGCTCGGTATTCACCCCATCATCTGTATCGCCCTGGCGGGTTCGGTGCTAGCACCGCTTGAGCCTGATCATACGTTGCTGGCACTGGTGTTTTTGTCGTCCTGGGCGCTGGGGACGCCTACCGGGCCTCTGTCCGGCATCAACCTGGCATTTCAGGGCCGCTACGGGGTGGACTCCTTTCAGATCATGCGCTGGAACCTGAGCTATCTTGGCCTGATGTCGGTGCTGGTGGTACTGGCCATCTGGGCATTGGCCGCCCTGCTCGGAGTGGATTAATCAAGACACTGGTGTAACATCAGATGAGGGGCGATAAGTGTTGTCGATGAGCGTTCGCCTTGTGCAAAAAGTGTGCGCTTTTATTGCTGCGGCCATTTGCGCCGGACAAGGTTCTACTGCATAATACGCGCCTAAAAACTGATGTGCGGTGTGTCGGTACTCTTCACATGCTCCGTCTACTTCTTTAATCAACCATAAAAGTTGCATCATGTCCGAATTATCCAAATACAGAAACATTGGTATCTTCGCTCACGTTGACGCGGGTAAAACCACGACCACCGAGCGTATCCTCAAGCTGACCGGTAAAATCCACAAGTCGGGCGAGACTCACGATGGTGAATCTACTACCGACTTCATGGAGCAGGAAGCCGAGCGCGGTATTACCATTCAGTCTGCAGCCGTAAGCTGTTTCTGGAAAGACCACCGCTTCAACGTTATCGACACCCCCGGACACGTTGACTTCACCGTTGAAGTTTATCGTTCTCTGAAAGTGCTGGATGGCGGCATCGGTGTATTCTGTGGTTCCGGCGGTGTTGAGCCCCAGTCAGAAACCAACTGGCGCTATGCGAACGACTCGGAAGTTGCGCGTATCATCTTCGTCAACAAGCTGGACCGTATCGGTGCCGACTTCCTGCGCGTGGTTCAGCAGACCCGTGACGTGCTGGCCGCCAACCCCATCGTGATGGTGCTGCCTATCGGTGTTGAAGACGAGTTCAAGGGTGTTGTTGACCTGCTGACCCGCAAGGCCTGGATCTGGGACGAAAGCGGAGAAGCCGAAAACTACCACATGGAAGACGTGCCGGCCGACATGGTTGACATGGTAGAAGAATACCGTGAAATGCTGGTTGAAAGTGCCGTTGAGCAGGACGATGACCTGATGGAATCTTACATGGAAGGTGTTGAACCCTCCATCGAAGACATCAAGCGTTGTATCCGCAAGGGTACTCGCAACCTGGCGCTGTTCCCGACCTACTGTGGTTCTGCCTTCAAGAACAAGGGCATGCAGCTGGTACTGGACGCCGTGGTTGACTACCTGCCCAACCCGGTAGAAGTTGATCCGCAGCCGCTGACCGACGAAGAAGGTGTTGAGACCGGTGAATTCGCCATCGTTGATGCCGACGCGCCGCTGAAAGCGCTGGCATTCAAGATCATGGATGACCGTTTCGGCGCCCTGACCTTCGTACGTATCTATGCGGGTCGCATCAAGAAGGGTGACACCATCCTCAACAGCGCCACCGGTAAAACCGAACGTGTTGGCCGCATGTGTGAAATGCACGCCGACGAACGTAACGAACTGGAATCGGCCCAGGCCGGTGACATTATCGCCATCATCGGCATGAAGAACGTGCAGACCGGTCACACCCTGTGTGACGTCAAGCACCCCTGTACCCTGGAAGCCATGGTGTTCCCCGAGCCGGTTATCTCCATCGCCGTTGCGCCGAAAGACAAAGGCGGTTCCGAGAAAATGGGCGTGGCCATCGGCAAGATGATCGCCGAAGATCCGTCATTCCGCGTAGAAACCGATGTTGATTCCGGTGAAACCATCCTGAAAGGCATGGGTGAACTGCACCTGGACATCAAGGTAGACATCCTGAAGCGTACCTACGGTGTTGAACTGATTGTGGGTGAGCCGCAGGTGGCATACCGTGAAACCATTACCGCCGAAGTGGAAGACAGCTACACCCACAAGAAGCAGTCTGGTGGTTCCGGTCAGTACGGCAAGATCGACTACATCATCCGTCCGGGTGAAGCCAATACCGGTTTCGTGTTCAAGTCATCCGTTGTGGGTGGTAACGTGCCGAAGGAATTCTGGCCTGCAGTCGAGAAAGGTTTCGGCAGCATGATGAAGACCGGTACCATCGCCGGTTTCCCGGTACTGGACGTTGAATTCGAACTGATCGACGGTGCTTTCCACGCAGTCGACTCCTCGGCCATCGCGTTCGAAATCGCCGCCAAAGGCGCTTTTCGTCAGTCTATCGCCAAAGCCAAGCCGCAGCTGCTTGAGCCGGTGATGAAGGTTGACGTGTTCAGCCCCGAAGACAACGTGGGTGACGTTATCGGTGACCTGAACCGTCGTCGCGGCATGATCAAGGATCAGAATGCCGGCGTGACCGGTGTTCGCATCAAGGCCGACGTACCCCTGTCCGAAATGTTCGGTTACATCGGTTCACTGCGTACCATGACTTCCGGTCGTGGTCAGTTCTCCATGGAGTTCTCGCACTACGCAGCATGCCCGGCCAACGTATCCGAAAAAGTGGTTGCCCAGGTTAAAGAACGCAAAGCAGCTGACGCCAAGAAGTAATTCTGGTTTAACGTTTTAGCCCTTTGATAAAAACCGCTGCCCCGGCAGCGGTTTTTTTATGGCTGAAATAAAGCGTGAGGGGTGAGGAGTGAGGGGTGAGAAGTGAGGGGTGAGAAGTGAGAAGTGATAAGTGAGGGGAGTGAAGTGAGGAGTGGAGTGACTCCGATTAAGTCGGGGAGGAAACGGCGAAACCCGATGGTTTCGCCGTTTCCTTTCGGCTATCAGCGCTGCTGATATTCCCGGATGGATTGCACCATGCCCTCGGCATTCAGGCCCAGTTTGGCCTGTATCTGCTGCTGGCTTCCCTGTTCCACGAAGTGGTCGGGCAGACCCAGGTTCAGCACCGGTACCGGCTTTTTGTTACGCATCAGGCATTCAACCACTGCCGAGCCGGCGCCGCCCATGATGGCGTTTTCTTCCACCGTTACCAGCAGATCGTGATTGGCCAGCAGCGACAGCAGCAGGCCTTGGTCCAGCGGCTTCACGAAGCGCATGTCCACCAGGGTGGCATCAAGTGCTGCGGCGGCGGCTTCGGCTTCCGCCAGCAGGGTGCCGAAGTTCAGTATGGCCACCTTGCTGCCCTGACGGATCGTCCGGCCCTTGCCCAGTTCCAGTGCCGTCATCTGCTCGGCTATCTCGGCGCCGCTGCCGTTGCCACGCGGGTAACGCACCGCCGCCGGCCCCGGATGTCGATAACCGGTGTAGAGCATCTGCCGGCATTCGTTTTCGTCCGCCGGCGTCATGATCACCATGTTGGGCACGGTACGCATAAAGCTCAGATCAAAGGCGCCTTGATGAGTGGGACCGTCGGCGCCGACGATGCCGGCCCGGTCGATGGCGAACAGCACATCCAGGTTTTGCAACGCCACATCGTGGATCAGCTGATCGTAGGCCCGCTGCAGAAAGGTGGAGTAAATGGCCACCACCGGCTTTCTGCCCTCGATGGCCATGCCCGCGGCCAGGGTGACCGCATGTTGTTCGGCGATGGCGACATCGAAGTAGCGCGTGGGAAATTCCCGCGAAAACCGTACCAGGCCGGAGCCTTCGCGCATGGCCGGCGTGATGGCCATCAGCTTGTCATCGGCCCTGGCCATGTCGCACAGCCAGTTGCCGAAAATTGCGGAATAGCTGGGGCCGGAAGCAGGGCTCTTGGGCAGGGAGCTCTCGGCCGGATCGAATTTTGGCACGCCGTGATAGCCGATGGGATCCTGCTCGGCCGGCAGATAGCCCTTGCCCTTGCGGGTCATGATGTGCAGAAACTGTGGTCCCTTGAGCTTGCGCATGTTGCGCAGCGTCTCGACCAGGGTATTGATGTCGTGGCCGTCGATGGGGCCGACATAATTGAAGCCGAACTCTTCGAACAAGGTGCCGGGAATGACCATGCCCTTGAGGTGTTCTTCGGTGCGCTTGGCCAGCTCTTTCAGCGGTGGCAGTATCTCCAGTGCCTTCTTGCCGCCTTCGCGCAGGCTGCTGTACAGGGAGCCGGACATGATCCGCGCCAGGTGATTGTTGAGCGCACCCACATTTTCCGAAATCGACATCTCGTTGTCGTTGAGGATCACCAGCATGTCTTTGCGAATGTCGCCGGCGTGGTTCAGGGCCTCGAACGCCATGCCGGCGGTAATGGCGCCGTCACCGATAACGGCGGCCACCTTGCGGCCCTGTTGTTCCCGACTGGCGGCAATGGCCATGCCGAGTGCGGCCCCTATGCTGGTGCTGGAATGACCGACACTCAGGGTGTCGTATTCGCTCTCGCCCCGCCAGGGAAAGGGGTGCAGCCCCTGATACTGACGGATGCTGGCCATGCGTTCGCGCCGGCCGGTGAGGATTTTGTGCGGATAGGCCTGGTGGCCGACGTCCCATATCAGACGGTCGAAGGGGGTGTTGTAGACGTAGTGCAGGGCCACGGTCAGTTCTACCACGCCGAGGCCGGAGGCCAGGTGGCCGCTGCTGCGGCTGACCGAATGCAGCAGGTAGGATCTCAGCTCGTCGCACAGGGTGGGCAGTCGATCCTGGGGCAGGCTGCGTAGCTCGTCGGGCAGGTTGGCCAGCGCCAGGGTCGGGTAATCGGCAATATTCAGACTCATAAGCTTATTATTGTCCTCGCCCTAAAAATCGCGTTTAACGATGTAGTGGGCGAATGCTTCCAGTGTTTGAGTAGGATAGGGGATATCGGACAGCGCCGACAGTGCCTGCCGGTGCAAGTCGTCCGCCAGCCCGCGGGCGCCGTCGAGGCCGAGCAGGGCCGGATAGGTACTTTTCTGCTGCACCAGATCCTTGCCCTGGGTCTTGCCCAGGGTCTGGGTGTCGGCGGTGATATCCAGAATATCGTCCTGCACCTGAAACGCCAGGCCGATGGCGTCGGCATAACGGCTGAGCGCCGTCAGGTGGGCTTCTTCCATGTTCTCGGCACAGAGCGCGCCCAGGCGGATGGCGGCACGGATAAGTGCCCCTGTCTTGTGGCGGTGCAGGCTTTCCAGCGTACCGAGGTCGATGACCTTGCCTTCGCACTGAATATCCATCACCTGGCCACCGCACATGCCGCCATAGCCGCTGGCCCGGGCCAGCTCCTGCACCATGCGCAACTGGCGCTCGGCACTCAGGCCGTTCTGCTGCCGGCTGAGCAGTTCGAAGGCCAGCGCCTGCAGGGCGTCTCCGGCCAGGATGGCGGTGGCCTCGTCGAAGGCCTTGTGGACGGTCGGCTTGCCCCGGCGCAGGTCGTCGTCGTCCATCGCCGGCAGATCGTCGTGGATCAGCGAATAGGCGTGAATGCACTCTACCGCGGCGGCGGCGGCGTCCAGCGCCGGGGCATTGGTTTGCCCCAGCAGTTCGCCACTGGCATACACCAGCATGGGACGCACTCTTTTACCGCCCTGCAACAGGCCGTATTCCATGGCGGCCTTCAGCTCGGGGGCCCGGTTGTCGAGGTTTGAGACGGCCGTGACGAGCACCCGCGTTATGCGCTCGTGGTAGTGCTGCTGCAATTGAAGGAACTCCATCTCAGCGTTCCTCCCGACCCGGCGTAAAGGCCACCAGTTGTTCTTCATCCTGCTGTAGCAGTATCTGTACCTGTTGCTCGGCCTGAGTCAGCCGCAGCTGACCGGCGCGCACCAGTTGAATGCCCCGTTCGAATGACTTGAGCGACTGCTCCAGACTCAGATCACCCTCTTCCAGCTGGTTGACCAGATTTTCAAGTTCAGCGAGGGCACTTTCAAAATCCATATTTTCCGGTTTTTTGGTAGCCACGGGCATCCTCTGTCATTAGGCGGCAAAATGGGGGGCAATAGTACCATTCTCGTCCCGCGTTTGGCGAAACTTATAGAATCGTTCGGTGGCCGATTGACTGCCAGGGGTTCAGAAAATAGGGAGACGGCCGATAACACCGACGCCAACAGCGACAAGCCAAGGTGTAACAAGGTAATATTGGCGTCGTTTATGTCCGCAATTACATGAAATAAATAACCAATGAGGATCTCGCTTTGGATCTGGCAACCATTATCGGATTGATCGGTGGAATGGCCTTTGTCGGCATGGCCATGGTGCTGGGGGGCGACTTCAGCGTCTATGTGGATGTGCCATCGATTTTTATTGTGCTGATCGGCTCCCTTTTCGTGGTGATGATGAAATTCAACCTGGGCCAGTTTTTTGGGGCTGCCAAGGTGGCGGCCAAGGCCTTCATGTTCAAGCTGGAAAAACCCGAAGACTTGATCGAACGGGTCGTGGTGCTGGCCGACTCGGCCCGCAAGGGCGGTTTTCTGGCGCTGGAAGAGGCGCAAATCACCAACCCTTTCCTGCAAAAGGCGGTGGATATGCTGGTAGATGGCCACGAGCAGGATGTGGTGAAGGCGGCCCTGGAAAAAGACATAGACCTTACCGCCGAGCGCCAGGAGCAGGGGGCAAAAATCTTTCGGGCGCTGGGGGATGTGGCGCCGGCCATGGGCATGATTGGTACCCTTATCGGTCTGGTGGCCATGCTGGCGAACATGGATGACCCCAAGGCGATAGGCCCGGCCATGGCGATAGCGCTGCTGACCACCCTCTACGGTGCCATGCTGGCCAACATGGTCGCCCTGCCCATTGCCGACAAGCTTGAACTGCGCTCCGGGGAGGAGCGGCTCAACCGCACCCTGATCCTGGATGCGGTGCTGGGGATTCAGGACGGACAGAATCCGCGGGTGCTGCAGGGGTTGCTGGAAAACTATCTGGCCGAGACCAAGCGGCCGCAGGAGGAGTAGTGGCCAGGAAGCGCAAGTCCGCGGCGGCGGGAGCCCCGGCCTGGATGGTAACCTTTGCCGATCTGGCCACCGTACTGATGAGTTTTTTCGTCTTGCTGCTGGCCTTTGCCGAAATGGACGTACTCAAGTTCAAGCAGGTGGCCGGCAGCATGAAATACGCCTTCGGGGTACAGAGCCAGCTGGAAGTGACCGAAATTCCCAAGGGTACCTCGGTCATTGCACTGGAGTTTCGCCCCGGCCAGCCTCAGCCCACGCCCATCGACGTCATCATGCAGCACACCACCGACTCGACCCAGGCAGAGCTGGATTTTGAGCCCGGTGAAGAAGACAGATCGGCCGGACAAAGCCGCGAAAACGGCAACTTGAGTGGTGCAGAGCAGTACGAGATGTCCCAGACCGAGCCGCAAATCATGGTACTGGCCGAGGCGCTGGCCGAGGCGCTGAATGAATCAATCGAGCAGGATGCGCTCGAGATAGAGGCGCTGGGGCAGCAGGTGAGTATCCGCATCAAGGAGAACGCCTCCTTTTCGGCAGGTTCTGCCTTCTTGCAACCCCAGTTCTGGCCGGTGGTGCGCCAGATTGGCAAACTGCTCAAGGATATTCCCGGCGAGATCCTGGTGTCCGGCCATACGGATGATCTTCAGACCCGTAACGAGCTGTTTCGCTCCAATTGGGAACTGTCGTCCCAGCGGGCGTTGGCGGTGGCTGAGCAACTGCTACGGGTGGAGGGCTTTGAGGACGAGCGTATGGTGGTGCTGGGGATGGCCGGAACTCGGCCGCTGGAGCCTAACGATACCTCCGAAAACCGGCGTCGCAACCGGCGGGTGGAGATTACCATTTCTCAGGGAAAGCCCAAATTTACCGCGCCGCTGGAGTTGTTCTCGCCGCAGTAAAATAGGCAGGGGAAGGCGTGAGGCAGCTGTTATTATTTGAGCAAAGGCCCGGCATTGTCGTGTATAATGCCGGGTTTAACGCTTTCTGCTTTATTTATCAACACCTTGGCTTTTGGTTGTTTCACCGGGGGTCATATGGGGGTCAAGAATCCCCAGTTTTCTGGCCAGCTCGTCACGGTATCCCGGGTTCTCGTCGGCTACCCATTTGGCGTACACCTTCCTGATCATCCCCCAGTCTGCATGGCCCATTTGTCTGGCCAGATAAGCGGGGTGCGCGCCGACCATCAGCATCATGGAAGCGTAACTGTGCCGAAGTTGGTATGCCTCCCGGTAGGTCAGTCCGGCCCGGCGCAGTAAATCCGCCCACGCCTGGTGGGTGGTCAGCAATGTGGGATCTCGGTACGGTTTATTGTTCGAACTGAGAAACACCCGGCGCCGCGGTTCGGTGCGGGTCTTGTTGTGCAGCAGTCTGATCTCGTCTTTCCGTGCCGGCAACATGAAGGTCAGCTCCCGCTGCCGTTTCAGTATCGCCACCGCCGGTGGTAACAGATCCACGGTGCGGACGCCGGCCGCCGTCTTGGGTGGCTTGATATGTCCGCCCCGGCTCAGGCTGTAGCGGATCCGCATTGTGCCCGCCTCCAGATCCACATCTTCCCAGGCCAGCGCCTTTAACTCCCCCGGCCTGATGCCCGTCCAGAATAACAGGCCCACCATCTGCCGGGCGGGCTCGGTCTTGCAGCTGTCTTGCAGTCGGGTCAGCTCGTCCTGGGTGAATGGCTCGACCGCGACGGGATCGCTTTCGGCGCTGGACTGACGCAGTTTGCGCAGCCGGACAAAAGGCGACTGCTCCAGGTGACCGTCTCTGATGGCCTCGTCTATCACGGCCCGCAGTCGGGTGAAGTAAAGCCGGACCGTGGTTGCCTTGCGGGTGGTCAGCGCATGGCTGCGTACCTGCTCCAGATCCCGATGGCTGATATCGCGCACATCGCGATCCAGCAATCGGTGTGACTCCAGCAGCGCCACCACGGTTTCGAGCCCCCTCTGACTGGAATGGGACAAGTCGAACTTTCTGGACTCCCGGTACTGATTGAAGTAGTCGCGCAGGGTGCGGTTGACGATGTTGTACCTGGGGTCGTCGGGCAGGTGCTTGTGCCAGAAGGCGGCCTCGTCGGCAGTAAAGTTGCCGGTCTGCACGTCGATTTTCATGGCCGACAGTTTGTTGCCGGCGTAGAGAATGTTGGCCTCGGTGGGCGGCAGGCCCAGCGACTTGCGCACCGGGGTGGTGCGCCCCGGCACCTTGAGGGCGATACGCAGCCGCCCCTTGTGTATGTGTACCCCCGGCGTGGCATCCAGCAGCCGGGCGACCTTGGTGGTGAGTTTCATGTTTCGGATTCTCAGTGTTGCCCGCGTGCCATGTGCTCCCGCAGTGCGCGCAGGTTGACGATGTAGCGGTTGTTTTCCATTGCCCAAACGACACCCTCGGGATAGACGCCGCGGCGGAATCGTTGAGCGAGGGCGGGGGAGTTGAGTCCCATGATATTCGCCGCCTTCTTGATGGTCATCCAGCCTTGATCGCCGCCGGACTCCCTAAGCATAGACACCTCTTGCTGTAACTCGCTCAGCTGTTGCTTGAGGGAGGCCATGTCTTGGATGGCTATTTGCATCTGATAAAACTGGTCGGCCAGAACCTGGCCCATGTTGATATTGGGGGTCATTGGTGTTCTCCGTGCATGAAAAAGCCGCCTGAGTGGCGGCTGATTAAAAGGGGGTTGCCTTGCCCTATGCGGGCTGGGCTTGCGCCTGGGCTATCCGCTGCAAGGCCTGGCGGCCCTGTTCGTTGTAGATAAAGGTCTCGACTTGCTTGGCGCTGTGCCGGGACTGGCTCAGTCTGAACTCGCCGTGCCGCTCGTCCTTGAGCCGGTGCTTGTTGGCCAGCCGTCCGATGGCCTGGGCGCTCAGTCCCAGATCCTTGCCAATATCGGTGGCGGTAAAGCCGGGTGCCGATGGTGGCTCCGGTATCTCGACCCCCAGCGGGGCCAGTAGTTTGGCCACCGCCGCCAGCTTGGCCGCGCCGCTTAGCGTGTCCGATTTTACCGTGGCCACCAACTCCCTGATTAGTTCCTCGTCCTGAACCCAGTCCAGTTGCTCCATGCGCACCTCCCGACCCTGATTGTTCAGCATAGTAGAGGGGTGCGCGGTTGTCAGGCTTTCGCTGCCAGGGCCAGCAGCGTGGCCCCGATGATGATCAGCAGGGCGATGCCCTGCACTTGTTGCCTGGTCACCCGGCGCAGGGGCCGGTGTAGGGTTCGAGTTCGGTCATGGCAGCCACCTCGATGGTGCTGGATGGTTGGGCTTCAGTACAAAGAAAACCCCAGAGCCCGCGCCAAGTGCCGCAAACAGATAAACGGTGCGCCAGAATTCGTTCCAGGTGTACGGGTTACAATCCCAGGCGATAAACGAGAAGGCGGCATATATCATCACCGGGCCGCCCAGCAGGGCGGCGAACAGGGTGAGGGCGATGCGTTTGGTCACTGCGCCTCCTTGCGGATGCGGTCGGCGTAATGCTTTGCGATAGCCACCAGCGTTGGCTTGTGGATGCTGTCGCGATGGACGGATGCCGCGAAGCTTTCGATGGCCTGGGCCTTTACCTCGGCCAGGTTAGCGCCGGGTGATTGCGACAAAGGCAAAAGCCACTCTTCAAACCTGCCACCCTCGGTTAGATCGCCCCACGGTGCGATCTCGCCATTCCCGTGTAGCCCAGTGACACCCTCGCTACTCGCTATCAGGTCGTCGAAACACTCTGTCAGCGACGCAGCGTGCGCCGCCAGCGCATCCCGCTCGGCTACCAGCTCCCGCGCTCGCTCCACCACCTCATCCTGCATCAGCTTGCCGTGGGGGTCGCCGATGGCTTCGCGGATCTGCTGCAGGGCCAGCATTTGGATCAGCTCATTGCTATCACTCATGTGAATTCCTTGTCTCAATTATTCGTATTTTTGAGACAACACCGAAGCCTTGTCTCAATTTATGATGTTGTTGAAACAGGGCGATGGCTCGCCCCGTCGGGTTCAGGCGTTCGGCTGGGGCTCGATGCCCAGCACGAACAGTACCCAGTTCTTGCCGAAGCAACGGCCGATGGCCTCGATAATGGCGCCGCTGGTCTGGCGGTAGCCGAGCTCGTAGTTCTTGAGTGTGGTAAAGGGCATGTCGCCCAGTCGCCGGGCCATTTCCGGCCGGCTCAGTTTGTGCGCCTCGCGCAGGGTGCGGATTCTGCTGCCTATGGTCATGCCATTACCTCCCGACGGACGTGCATAAACTGGGGCAGGGTGCCCGGCTGGGGTTTGCCGTGTGAGCCGGCCGCCTTCCAGCAGGCGGCCTCCCGTGCCTGGCACCAGGCCACTTTTTTCGGGCTCTTGGTCATGTGGCCGGCCTTGTGCCACTTGCGCGCCGCCTGGTCATACCGGCCGTCGCGCTCCTTGTTGGCGGCGTCCCGCGCCACTCTCATGTAATGCACGTCAAGCATGTTTTCTGGTTCCCGTTACGCGCTGGTAGATGCTCTCCAGTCGCTTACTGTCTTCGGTGCGGCGCTCGGCTATCAGCCGCTGGGTGTCTTCCCCGACGCCGGTAGCCTGGGTGATGGCCGGGACCGTGGCGCCCAGCTCCTGACATAACATGACCGCCAGGGTGGCGCGCCTGTCCTTGACGGTCTGGCCGATGATGGTGGGCGTGGGGCGCGGGCCGATGGCCTCGCACTGGCTGCCGGGCTCCTGCCACACGCTCATGGTCTGGTTGATGACGTTCTCAATCATGACGGCCGCCCTTACATGTCGGTGACGCGCAGATCGGCGTCGGTAATATCGCCGCCCTGCACCTGGTTGACCTTGTACAGCCAAGCGTCGGTGAAGTCCTTGGCTTGACGGGAGATCTTGAGCCCGCCCTTGGGTGAGGCGCCCATCTGGGTGGTGCCGGTGGTGTCGTCCAGGGTCAGCAGGGCGCCGCGGCCGGAGTTGTGCATGTACAGCAAGGCGCGGCCTTCGCTGATATCGCCGGTCTCGGTGTTCTGCATCTTGATGGCGTCGGGCCACAGGATGATGTTCTGCACGCCGTCACTCCACAGCCGGGTAAAGGCGCCGTTGGCATTCTTCACGCCGGACACATAGGCCTCCTTCTTCAGCGCGTCTATGGTGGCGCCCTGGGTCTTGAGCTGGCTACGATACTCCTTGGCCTCGCGCAAAAGACGCTCGTTGCGGGTGGTGAGTTCGGCGTTTTTCTCCTTGTTGCGCTTGATCTGCTCTTTCAGCTTCTTCGGATTCTCGCCGCCCTTGAGCTGGTTCAGCTCTTTCTGCACGGCGGCCAGGTTGGCTTTGGTCAGATCGTGGGTGTGGCGCAGCGATACCGCGGCCTTGGCGATGGGCTCTATCTTGGTGATGGCCTCCATGTCGCGGGCGTGGCGCGCTTCAAACTGGGCGGCGCGTTCCTCCAGCTGCTTGATGATTTCGGCCTGGGCGGCGTTCTCGGACAGCAGTTGCTCGTTGTAGTCGGCCAGGCGTTCCATTTCCACCACTTCCAGGTTGTGGCGGTTGATGGCCAGCTCCAGCAGATCGGCCATGTCGAGCTGGGCCTGGAGCTTGGTGATTTGGGTGTTCAGATTGGGCTGGGCAGTCATTGCGTGTCCCTTCCGTGAGTTGGTTGATATCGACGGCGGCCCTTGGCGGGGCCGCGTTTATGTTTGGTGGTGTAGATCGGTCGTGGCGGCCAGGGGATGAATGCCGGCGGCCGGATGATGATCACGTCCTGCGGCTCGGGGCGCTTTCGGACCCGGAGCCAACTTGTTATCCGGTTGAACATGCGGCCTCCTGCTCAGATGATAACGGGGCGAGCTCCGGTGATTGCGCCGGCCTCAGCGATTGGGTAAAGGCGCCGGGAAACATGTTGATCGCGCTGTCCAGCTCGTTGCCCCAGTGGTCCCATCCCGGTGCAGACTGGCGGGCGAATAGCTCGATGCGCGGCACGTCGCCCAGCAGCTCGACCAGATGATCCCGAAACTCGGGCGGCTTGGCGCTGTGCTCCATGCGGGGGTAAATCTGCAACTGGCGCACACTGGCACTCAGGCGGGGCGGCAGCTTGCCCTTGACCGCGAAGAGCATGTCTTCGCTGTTGGCTCGGGTCATGTGGCCCATGCCGATGGCGATTTTGTCGGTCTGCTTCTTGTAGGTCTTGCCCCAGGTGAAGCCCTTCATGGTCATCAGCCTGAACCCCCAGGCCTCGACCACCTTCAGCGCCTCGGCGGGCATGGTGGGTACCCACCACATCGCCAGCAGGCAGCTGTCGGCGGCCAGGGTATGCACCGGCAGCCGGCAAATATCCTGCAGGCTCATCACCGGGTATTTGAAGTGGGCGCCGCGCTCGCCACTGCCGCACTTGTCGCGGTATTGCCAGGGCGGATCGGCAAGAATAAGGCTGTACTGGTTCACTTCGCCCCCTGCTTGTTCAGGTTGTGCTGATTCACGTATTCCCGAATTTGCTCACGCACGTTGACCAGGCCGCGTTCCAGCCGGGCCTCGGTGGCATAGAGCACGTCCAGGTCGTAATGCTCACCGGTTGGGCCGTTCTGGCCTATCTGGTCGATGCGGGTTTCACTCGGCCACTGCCGGCCCTGGGTTACGTCAACGATGGTGGACCGGGTATCAATCAGGTGTGCGGGCATGGGTGGCTCCGTAGGGGATCAGGGTAATGTGAATGCGGCCCTCTTTGGGCTGCCATTCGTTCAGGGCGTAGGGCAGGCCGTCAACCATGAACGGCTTGCCTTTGCGCTTGGCGGTGGCCATGGCCATCAGCTCGGGGCTGCTGGGCAGGTGCCGCTGGTGGATGGTGTGCATTCAGGCCTCCAGGGCAGGGGCTTGCGCCCCTGTGGTCAGTAGCTAATGTTGATATGGGATACCTGCCCCTTGGCGACGGCGCAGATCACGGCTTTGGCCTGCTCTTCGGTCAGGTCGGTGTGTGCCATCAGGCCAATCAGGGCGGCGTTGTTAACCTGCTTGCGGTGCTCGACGTTGGCGGCTTTGGCTTGGGCTTCGCGCCGGGCTTGCTCCGCTGCTTGCTGCTGCGCCAATTGCTCGGCGGCTACGCGCTGGCGTTCTGCCTCGATGGCTTGCTGCTGTTGTTGCTTCGCTCGCTGCTCAGCGTCGATGCGATCTTGTTCGGCCTGTCGCCTTGCGTTGATGGCTTGCTGCTCGGCCAGCTCTGCGGCGGCTTGTGCTTCGCGTTGCGCTTGCTCTGCCTGGGCCTTTAACTCGGCTTCGCGCTGCATGGCGGCATCCCGTTCGGCCTGGGCCGCCTGTTCTGCCTCGGCCTTGGCGCGGGCGGCGGCCTCGATGGCGATGCGCTGTTCGCGTTCTTGCTGCTCGCGCCGGGCGGCTTCCTGGCGCAGCCGCTCCAGCTCCACCTGCTCGGCTTCGCGGGCCTCAATGGCGGGTAGAGCGTCGTTCATGCGTTTCAGGCTGGCTTCTTTGGCCAGCGCCGCCTGCTCGGTGAATTCTTCCATGTCGGCAATTGAGGTGGCGGTGAGCTGCTGGATCTCGTCTTTCAGGTAAGCTGAGGTGTAATCGCGCTCGGGGTCGAACCAGCCGCGAATGTTGCTCAGCTTCTCTTCATGGGCGGCAACCCGCGCTTTCTCTACCGCCTCCCATTCATTCAGCGGCGCCCGTACTTCGTCGCGGAGGGCGTCCATGGCCTGCACGAACTCGCGCAGCTCGGTTTCCACGGTCTTGGGCATGGCCTTCAGTTGTTTGAGGTATTCGCGGCCGGGCTTCTCCACGGCGGTTTTGCTGCGGGCCACCTGCATGGCCAGGCTGGCAATGCGGGCGCGGCCTTTCTTGGTGGTTAAGTCGGGCACCTCACCCTTCACTTGCTCCGCTACCCGCTCGATAAAGGGGGATAACCCCCCAGTGGTGAATATTTTGGGCGCCAGTTCGGTGGTGATTTCCGGTAACGCTAATTCGGTGGTGGCTTGTTCGCTCATTATTCAACTCCTTCTGTTTTTAACATGGCATCCAGTAGTGCCTTCTTCTCGCGGTACGCCTTCATGGCGGTGTCGCGGTATCCTTCGGGCAGATCACCCAGGGTGGCCAAGCTATTGCCGGCGGCGCTGAGTTCGCCCTGGCTCTGTGCCATCCCCATCTGATCCACCACTTCCTGATAGCGATCTTCCTGCTCGTCGCTCCACACTGATTGCGGTTGCTCCGGTGCGGGCTTGCCGTCGATGGCGGCTTTCAGGTGGTCGATGGCGGCGACGGGAGGCGGTGCTGGGGTAACGTCTTTTTCTTTGTGAAAGTCCATGGGCTGGCCGCGCTCCAGCATATCCATGAGCTCAGATGCGTTGGGCAGTCGGCGGGCCAGGCGGTGTAATGCGCTCTTGACGGCCATGCGGTCGTACCAGTCAGCCCAGGGGCCATACTGGCCGCCCTTGCTGGCTTTGCGCACCCGGTCCACCTCTTCCTTGGTCATTACTTCGACGATCAGCTCGCCGGTTTTCAGCTTGGCAAAGGCAAAGGACAGGATGAACTCGCCACGGCCAACGAACTTGGGGCGGTAGTTGATGTGCTCGCCGTTCTCGTCCATCCAGTAATCGAACTCGTCACCCTCGAATACGGCCTTGCCGGCGATGACGTCTATCTGGCCGGATTGGCGGGCGCGTTTCAGCACCCCGTCCACCATGGGCAGGTATTGGGCTTTCTTGATCCACTCGTCGCGGCCATTGCGCTTGACCTTGGAGTTGTAGACCACCAGCGCGGCCTCGCGGTTGTCTGGCACTAGGCCGTCTTTGGCGCAGTCGGACAGCGCCATGATAACCGTATTGGGGTCTGCCTCTGCCAAGTCGGGGCTTTTGGCCATGGCGACCGCTGCGGCCCGTACAAACGCCTCTGGCGTGATGTGGGCGGGCAGCAGGGAGTAAATACCCTGCTTTTCAATTTCGGGGGCCATCATTTCGTAAAACGCGCCGACGGTGCCGGCTGCCACTTGCGTACCCATTACGTTCTCCTTGCCCAGTAGGGGGCTTCAATTGGTTGGAAGTCGTGCCAGTCATCTTCGACGCGGCAGCGGTGGTACTCATTGAGGTTCTTGCGGTACAGCTCACGCCCCAATTGCTTGGCCTCTTCATCCAGCGGCCTGACGCGCACCGGGTACTTGCCGCAACTGATGGTTGAGCTAACGATTAAGAACAGGAATATGGGGTCCTCGCCAAAGTGCTGCTTGTAGCCATCGCAATACATGGCGTCTTGGCGGTGGTAGCAAAAATCAAACACTTGGCGCTGAAAGCGGTCCATGCCATCGACTTTTTTAACGTCGATGATGATGGGTCGGTCTTTCAAGAAGCGGTCGGGTCTAATGCGACATAGCTCGCCGGTTTCCTTGTCGGTCCAGTAGATACTGGCTTCGGCGTGGCCTTCTGACTCCAGCAACCAACGGGCGTCGGGGTGTGCCATGGCGCTCTCTCGCATGAAGTTAAGTTTGCGGCCCTCTTCGACGGTCATGATGGTTTTGCCAAGATCCGAGCATTCCGATAAAAATGCCTGCTCATTGGCCTTGCCTGCCGTGGTGCGCCGGTTGAATTCCGGCGCGATGATGAAGCGGTCTTTGAATTCGTCCGGCTCCAGCAAAATACAGTGCAGGGCGGTACCCATGTCCAGCGGCTTGGTCTTATCCTCATCCACTGGAGCGGCTTGGTTCCAGATGAAGGTAGCGGGGGATTCATCTATCAACCCCAGGCCGCTGTTACTGATGCCGGGGCTGTTGTGATAGTCCTCGTTGCTCAGGTCGTAGTGGATGCCGGGGCCGGTGATGGGGGTCACAGCAGATCCCCCCAGTTACCGGTGCGGTCGGCTTCGTCGAACAACCCGGCGGCCTCCTCGTTCAGCATGTCCTCGATTTCCGGCCTGATAAGCAGGGCGGCATCGGCCAGGGCGCTGTTGGTGGTGCGCAGGTAATCCAGCGCCTCGGGGGGCATGGTGGCGATGGCCACCAACATCCGGCTTAGGGGTAGGTTAAGCGGGTCGTCCCGGTCGGCCTGTCGCTCGCTGAATAGTTGCCACAAGCTCATTTCGTCCTGCCGGTGGTCACCCTGGGGGCGCTTGGCGAAGGCGGCTAGCTCGTTGGCAACATGCTGTTCGCAGTAGGCTTCACGGGCCTCCCGCTCGGCCTGCTCCGGATCTTTGCGGCGGGCCAGGGTGGCGGCGGTGGGCGGCAGGGGGCGGCGGTTGAAGCTGCTCTGAATGCGTGGTTGCATGGTTGGTACTCCTTACCAGTGGGGTCTGAACGTGGCCTGACCCTTGCCGGTGGGCAACTGCTGGGCGATGGCGGCGAGCCGGGCGTGGTGGTGGTGGATGAACTCGAAGGGCGGGCGCTTGCGTTTGCAGCTGCGCTGCCAGCCTTGAGCGGTGAGTTCGGTTATGACGGCGGCCACATTGAGCCGGGTTATCGGGGTCATACGGGCCTCCGTTGGGTGTAAAAAAGCCCGCAACAAAGGCGGGCAAGCGGGGTTCAACACAGCGGTCGACGCACTCCAGCACTAGGCAGTGGAATGGTTGGCGTAACAATTCGGAATGCGCCGGGCGCTGTGCTGATGATGAAGTCACATCGGTCAAGGCCTCTACCAACTGGCACCGCTTAATGCCAAGTAAATGGTGTGAGCGGTAGAGGTCTTGCCGATATGCGGCCCGTAGCGGGGGCCAGTCGGCTGAATCACCGCCATTTAAACCTGCAGCGAGCAGGCAAAGGAGTCGGCAGCTTCAGCAGTCAGTGTTATTGGATCCCGCCACCGCTGACTGGGCGGGCGCACATGGCAATCATCGGTCAAGAGCCAGGCAGCTGGATGCTTTAATCCCCATGGCCCGTTCGGCGTGAAAGTCGCACTGACTGCACGTTGCTCCGCGTCGCTTTCTCCTGGCTCTTGCCGATGAGCCCGGCAGGTGCCGGGCCTGCATTACGCTTTGCTGGGCTTCACCTTGGGCCACAGGATGACGACCAGGGTGGTGACCAGCAGTAGATCTACACCTACCGATAGCAGCCGGCTGGTGAAGTCGATGAAGACGATGGCCAGCAGCATGATGACCGCCATCAGGTTGCGAAAGGCGGGGCTCATGCCGCGTCCAGACCGTATTCTTTGAGGCTGACGCCCAGCACCCGACCTACTTCCTTCAGGATTTCCAGTTCTTCGGGTTCAATTTCTCCATCCGCCTCGGCGATGGTGATCATGGTGACGAAGACTTCCTCCGCTTCTTGCGGGGTGTTCTTGATGTCTGCGATTTCGCGCAGCACCTTCATCTTGCCGATGCGGAATCCGGCGTCGAACATGGCGGTAAAGCGGTTGATGGTTTTGCCGATCTCCGGGCCAAAGTGATCCAGTGAGGGGTTGGCCTGGATCTGCGCCTCGAGGTTGGCCAGTTCGGCGTCTTCCAACTCACCATCGGCATAAGCAATCAGCAGGCTGCCGCCAACAATCGCCTCCATCAGGTCGCGGTTGTTGAACTTCTGCACTTCTGCTTTGGCCTGCGCCGTTTTCTTACCAAACAATTTACTGAGCATTTCCATTTCCTTCTGTGGTCATTGATGAGGGTTGCAGTGCAACGGTCAAGGGTTCTGCTGCTGGAGATTGGCCCATCCGCTCCAATGCTTTCTTTCGCCCTGACTACCCCAATGTCTTCCTCGTAACGAGTACCGAGATTGTTAGTCACCGTAACTAGAAACCCTCTCGGGAGTCGCAGCTTCAAAACCCTTGCCGTTGCCCACTGTTAACGCCAGTGGGTAACGTTAAAACTCTGCCCTGCGCCGTCCGGATTGCTGCCCTCGGCTGGGGTCTTTGCAGTTATTCCCCGCGTCACCGGCTAACCGGGTGGGCCTGACCTGCGCCAGGGTTCTGCGACTGCTCGCTTGGACTCGATTGTGTAAAGAACCTGCTGCGCTACGTCCCGCTGCGTTGATGGGGTAAAGTTAACTCAAGGAAACTTTGCCGTCAAGCATAAAGTTTACTGAAAGAAACTGAGGGGGGGGGGGGGGTGGTTAAATTTCAGGCACAAAAAAACCCGCAGGGCGGGCTTTGATTTTTTTGAATTATTTTTAGTTTCTACCCGTAACGGGTGGCACCGAGAAGGTTGGCGGCGCGAGCCAGGTACCGAAAGACCATCACAGGTTCTGAATTACCTGCCTGACATACCCCACGATCCGGCAGTTCCCATTGATGGGAATGGTCGAATACTTGGGGTTGAGCGGCACCAGGTAGCGGTTGGGGCCATCTACCTGCAGTCGCTTTATGGTGGCTTCATCACTGCCGTCAAGCATGGCTACCACTATCCTGCCGCTGTCCGGGGCCGGGTGTGGTTCAACAATTACAATCGATCCCTCTGGTATAGAGGGGCTGGCATATGGGTTAGTCATCGAATCACCCTGAACTCGCAGGGCAAACGCTTCTCCGCTTACATTTAACGTGGTCACTTGATATTCCGTGCTGCTATCCAGGTGCTCACTGCTGTAGTTTGCCGTCCATCTTCCTGCTGTTACGCTGGAAATGATGGGCACTCTCCGTGTGGGTTCAAACTGTATCCCTGTTGGCTCCTTGGGCTCCCGTCCACTGGTTAGCCATTCCGGCGTTACCTTTAAGCACCTGGATAGAGGGATTAGATATTTAACCTCGGGTATGGCGTTGTGATTGATCCATTTTGACACAGCTCCCTTGGTCGCCTTCGTTGCTGCGGCGATATCCACCTGCCTAATCTGCAACTCCCGCATTCTCTCTGCAACGCGTTCTGAAAACAATCTCATGTCTGCTCTCGCTGGCCAATCTTGTTTACAAGGGTAAACAAATTGCAGTCTCTTCGGGTTGACTTCTAAAGTTTCCACAAATAAACTCCGTGTAAATGTTTAGGAGGTACACCATGACCCATAGCGAATTAATCGACTTCTTTGGATCTGGCGTTGCGGCAGCGGAGGCGCTGGGGGTCGGTCGGTCTTATGTCAGTCGCTGGCAGCTTGATCGCATCCCTGATCTGTATCAGGCCGCCGCACACAGTATATCCAACGGCAAGTTGACCCCCGACGAGAAAGCCAAGGCATGGATGCGCCAACACTTTCCGCACGGACTAAAAAAGAAGCTTATCGCCGCCTAAGCGTGGCACCAGGTAAGGAAAACAGCAAAAAGAAGCCCCACTCGGGGAAGTAGAAATGAAAAAACCCGCTGCTTTCGAGGGCTCACGGGTTTCTTCGAACCAACCACAAGGAATGATTGATATGAGCAATGTTAATAAAAGAACTACCCGAAAGCCAGTTTTGCTGAACTGCAGGTACATCACCTGGGCAGAGCTGAATGCCATTTTCGTGCGCCGCAAAGCCCAACTGCAAGCCGCCAGCTAAGGGGAACACCATGAACTTACCGATTAACACCTTTGCCGGTGAGCTAACCATGTCCAGCCGTGATATTGCCGATCTGGTGGATGTGCGGCACGACAACGTGAAGCGAACCATGGAAACCCTACGCGACAAGGGGCTGATTGCTTTTACTCAAACTGAGGAAAAGACCAATGGCCGGCCTGCCATCATTTACCACGTCAACAAGCGCGACAGTTACGTGGTAGTTGCCCAGCTTTCTCCCGAGTTCACCGCTCATCTGGTTGACCGCTGGCAAGAGCTGGAAAAGAAAGCCGCCCGCCCCCTCTCTAAGGCCGAAATGACCCTGATGGTGATCACCGATCTGCAAAACGAGGTGACACAACAGGCAGCACTGATCGAGCAGCAAAAGCCCGCCGTGGAGTTTGCCAAGCGCATTGCCGGGGCCGACAAGGGTGTGAAGCTGGGCAACTTTGCCAAGTCGTCCGGTTTGGGCCCAAGGCGCATTTTCGAGATCCTGCGCGAGCACAACATCCTGATGACCGGCGGTGACCGCCATAACCTGCCGTATCAGGAATACATAGAGCGCGGTTACTTTACCGTTCGCCAGTCCACCTATGAGGCCAACGCCGAAACCCGGATTAGCCACACGCCGCTGATCACCGGTAAGGGCGAGCAGTGGTTGACCCGCCGCCTGTTGGCTGTGGGTGTACTCAAGGCAGTGGTTAATGGGGGTGAGGTATGAAGCGCGAATATGAAGTAACCCTGTGGGCAGAGGCCTTTCAGCACGCGACCATGCTTGAAAAGATTTACCTCAAGAATGGCAACACCATCAACACCCCGGAAGTGTTTATGAGGCGATCGGATGGCCGATCAGAGTTCTCGTATTACGCTCCGGTTGCCCTGTGTGGATTACCCATGGATCAGGTTGTAGGTATATACCTCGACTTCGCCTCGGATTGTGCGTGCGAGGCACTGCGGGAGCTGGTAGAGCGCGGCGCCGAGCTGGCCCAGTCACACGTAAAAAGGGGCGAGTCGTAATGCAGTACAGGGTAGTTATCAATCAAATCAAGGCCCTTGAGTGGGGCCTTAACTCTCAGCAAGCCATGCTGTTCGCGTTTGTGTATGAATGCCCGTCCTGGTGTAACGCGATCACCCACAAGGGTGAGGTGTTCTACACGCTGAGTAAATCCAAGGTAGTCAGTGAGTTGCCACTACTGACTGACAAACCTGACACGGTTTATCGCATGCTGAAGGCGTTGCAGAAAAAGGGGCTCGTTGCCTTGAGTAGCACCGACTCAATAACGCTTGTCAGGCTCACCCAAAAGGCGGCCGAGTGGAACCGAAACACCACTGATAATTGGGTCGGAAATAAATCCGATGAGGGTCGGAAAAATTTCCGAGGGGGGTCGGAAAAATCTCCGACAAATCAGTATACCAGTAATCCATATACCAATAATCAAGACATAGACACTAGGTCCATCGCCAAAAAAACGGCGACAGACCCCGCGCGAGTTGAGGCCGATCCGTTTGATGAGCTTTGGCCCTGCTACCCCAAGCGCGAAGGCAGCAACCCCAAGAATCGAGCCAGGCAGAACTTCAATGCTCGCCTCAAGGAAGGCCACACCGTTGAAGTCATGGCGCAAGGGCTGGCCCGATACGCCGCCTTCTGCCAGGCCAAGGGGCAGACCGGCACCGGCTTCGTGATGCAGGCGCAACGCTTCTTCGGCACCGCGCTGGAATTCCTGAACGACTGGGCGGTATCACAAGCCGGACCGTCGCAACGCGAAAACGACAAGGACTACTGGGATCGTGCCAACAACGATCAGTCTTGGGCGGATGACCTGGGGATATGAGCATGGAACAACGACGCAATCAGGGGCCCATGTCGCTGGCCCAAATTACCGGCAGCAACCGACAGCTGCCAAGCGAGCCGCAGCAGTACCAGCGCCCCAGCCTGAGCCAGCAGGATCGCAAGGTGGTGAGCGATGTATTCACCCAGCTGCAAAACATCTTTCCGGCCTGGAAGCATGCCTTTCCGACCGACGACAGCCTGACCGGCGCCAAGCGGGAGTTTGCCAAGGCGCTGATCGAGGCGGGTATCACCGGTCTGGACGCCATTGCCCGGGGTATGCGCATTGCTCGCCAGCAGGATATCCCCTTCTTTCCGGCGCCTGGCATGTTTATCAAATGGTGTGAGATCACCCCGGAGTCGATGGGCCTGCCGGCCATGGGAGTGGCTTATCAGCAGGCGGTCAGCCTGCGCATGAACCACCCGGCGGTGAAGGTGGCCGAGAAAGCGACCCGCTACGAGCGCAAGACCCTGCCCGAGGCCGATTATCGGGCGGCATTCGATCGGGCCTATCAGATAGCGGTACGCCGGGTGCTGGAGGGCGAAGACCTGGAGGCGGAAATTCTGAAGGCATTGCCGACCCGGGAGCAGGTACAGCACTCGCAGGAGTATTACCGCAAAGCGGGCGTCAAGGGGCTGGCACTGGTCCGCGCCAAGCTGGGCAAAAACAACAACAACGGGACAGAACAGCAATGAGCACGCAAACCCTGAACGCCCTGGTCAAGCAGTGGCTGGAACACAACAAATACGAGCCGGAGCTGTACGCGGCATTGATCGAGCAGGTGGATACCGCAGTCATGCAGCACTTCATTGGCGGCAAGGGCATGAACCAGATGCAGGCGGCCGCCGAGCTGGGCATCAACCGCAAAACCGTGGCCGACAAGGCGCGCCGGGCTGGGTACCGCTTCACCCGGAGGGAGCAGGCATGAGCAAGCTGGGAACGGCCAAACCAAACGAGAACGCCATTAAAGTCGTCAAGGCTGCGCACCAGCATGGCGGCTGGCTGGGATTCACCGAAGTGGCGGCCCTGACCGGACTGTCCGAACGCCAGGCGGCGGACGCCATAGTGCGGGCCACCATGATGGGGGATGAGTGGTGTGGTCGCACCGGTTGGGACGAGCGGATGGTCAAGAGCGAGGCCGGCGGCGTGCGCAGTGAAATCAAAATTATCGCCATTTTGGCGTTGCCCAGCATCAGCGCGCACTTCGCGTCTGACCGGGTGAAGCAGATCTTGATCGACAACCCCGGCCGGCAATACACCCTGAGCCAGCTGGCCCAGATGGCCGATTGCAGCCCCGGCACCGCCAGCTATGCCCGTAAGACATTCCGTCAGTATGGCCCGGCCGGCAAGCCACCGAAGCCGAAGGCCAAACGTAGCGCCAAAGTGAAGCGGCAGCAGGATATGGCCAACAGCCTGATCCACAAGGATGAGGTGGTCGGCGGCGAGATGAGCCGGCGCTTCCGTCAGCTGTGGCCGGCACCCGCTACGGCAGGGAGGGCGCAGGCATGAGCAAGGCAAAGACCCGCAAGGAGCGACTGGCCGAGTATTTTACCGCCGGGGGCGAGCCGCTGGAGTATCAGCAAATCGCCGAACTGCTGGGCGCGACCGAAAGCGCCGCCAGCAGCGTGATGTCCGAGCTGGAGCACGCCAGTGACAGCACCGGCATGTGGCAGGCCGATGTTCGCCGGGTACCGCGCCGCACCCTGTTTGACCTGGAGCGGGTGCCGACCAAAGTAGAGCTGACCCGCGAGCGGGTACGGCAGGCACTGCTGGCGGACGGCGGTATCAACAACCACCGGCTGTCCAAGAACATGCGGTGCTCCGAACGGCTGGTTAGCAATGTGCGCGCCGAGCTGGTGGCCAGTGGCTGGCAGCAACCGCCCATTCGCACCAATCGCAGCCAGGGCCGGGAGATAGAGAGCGCCACGGTCACGCCGACGCTGCGCCATCCGGAAGACGAGCCCTATCTGCGCCGGGCGCTGCGCTTTCGTGAAGTCTGGCCGGTCAGGGTGTTGGCATGACGCTGTGGAATCTAGTGATGGCCAGCCTGGGGCTGGTCGTATCGGTGATGTGGGTAGTCGAGTTATGGAATATGGTCAAGTATGACAACAGCAATAACCAACCGGATGACGGGGCCCTGGGTCAACGTGGCGGCCCCGGAATCGACGCCTGCCGACGTTCTGGACCAACAGCTAGGGCGATGGGCAAGTTTGCAGTTGCACCGCCTCAGAACGCGGGAGATTGCGCGGCACGACATAACCCAGGAGTTGCGCAAGATGCCGGAAGAGAAACAGGCAGGGGCCAAGCGTTGGCTGAATCATTACCGGGCAATGAGGGGAGGGTAAGCGAGTGAGTCAGCTCCAGATGATTATCCAGCAGCCGGCTGACTTCGATGCCTTCATGCTGGCCGCCAGGGCGCTGCCGCTTAACAAGCCACTGGTGGCCGAACTCAAGCCGCACAAGCGCAAGCGGTCGCTGGACCAAAACGCCCTGTACTGGATGTGGTTGACCGAGCTGTCCCGGTACCTGACCAACCGGGGCCGCAAGTTTGCCACCAAGGACTGGTGTCACGATGCCATGCGCCATTCGTTTTTGGGCATGAAGGAGCAGGAACTGGTGGACGTGATCACCGGCGAGGTCACCGTCACCCGAGCGCTGCGCAGTACCACGGGGCTGAGCACCGGCAGTTTCACCCATTACCTGGAATCGATAGAGGCCTGGGCACTGAACATCGGCTGCCTGTTGCCGGTACCGGAGCACAGCGAATACATGAAACTGAAGCGGGAGCAGGAGGCATGAGCAAAACCAAGGCAGAGCGTCGGCATCTGGATCTGGTTTCCTCGTTGGGCTGTGTGGCGTGCAGGAACCTGGGCTATGGGCCGACGCCCGCCGAGATCCACCACTTGCGCACCGGCCGGGGTATGGCGCAGCGGGCAAAACATACCGAGGTGCTGCCGTTATGCCCGCCGCATCACAGGGCCAGTTACCCCACCGGTTTTCATGCCAATCCAAGGGGCTGGCAGGCGCAACATGGCACCGAGCTGGAGCTGCTGAAACAGACCCTTTCAGATCTGGAAAAGCTGACCGAACTCTTTGTTTAATAACGAAAAAGTCACTCTTTGAGGGTGGCTTTTTTACTGGATTTATGTACACTATTCACACGATTTCAATGGGGTTTGGTCGATGGGTATAGATGGATGGTTGCGGCATTTCCGCAAGGCGAAAACCCGCCAGACGCTGGATATCATGGCCAGTCGCAAGGCGGCCAAACACCCGGAGCAGGCGGACGACATTAACGAGGCCTGGCACCACCGGGAGGCCGAGCTGAGCGTTGGCCATCTACTGGATGCGGCAGCGTGCTCCGGCTGACGGTCGCCGAGGCGGCGCATTACCTGGGCATCAAGACCAAAGCCAAGGGTAAGCGCACTGCCGGTGCGGCGAAGAAGCGGGCGCAGGCCTCCGCCCTGGCGGGCAAGGCCGAGGCGATACTGCTGGGGCTGCCCGAACATGTAACCGAGCACCGCTTTCACCCGACCCGCCGCTGGCGGTTCGACTACGCCTGGCCCGACTTGAAAATCGCCATGGAATTGCACGGCGGCGTCCACAGCGGCGGCCGTCATACCCGGGGTAAGGGCTTTGTAGCCGACCGGGAGAAGATGAACACCGCCATCGAACTGGGGTGGCGGGTCATCGAAGTAACACCAGAGCACATCAAAAACGGTACTGCCAGGCGCTGGCTTGAGCAGCTGATAACGACGGGAGCGAAGGGCGATGATGGCGATGGTCATGGGAATGTTTGAGGCGCGCAGTATGCGGATAGGGCAAACCGGTGGCTCCGGCCTGATGAGCCGGGAGCAGGTAGTGGGCGCCTTGGGTGCGGTATCGGGCCGTCATCCGTTGGGATGGTTGGCCGCACAGGCCGAGCACGGGGGAGAGTCCAGCACCCTTGCGCAACTCACTGCGCATCTGCGCACTCGTCTGACTGCGCACTCTGCGCACTGCGCAACCCTGCCGGAACTGACCCTGGCCATCTATCTGCGCCGACCCTTGCCCGAGCAACTGCGTAGCCTGGTGGCCAAACACCCGCGCTGGGACCGGGAGCGCAGACGGGCCGCGAAGCTCAAGGTATTGATAACAAAAGAGAAAGAGAAGGGGGGCGAGGCCGAAGCCGCCCGCTTGCAGGCCACTCATGACGAGATACTGACCGCGGCCAGAGTACGCTGCGAGCAGGAGATCATGACCACCGGACGCTGCCCCAAATGCGCAGGCACCGGCAAGATGCTGCGCAAAGGTGGCGATTGCGCGGTGTGCAATGGCACCGGCAAGGTGGTGCCGGACATGGGCATCATAGAGCGGATGGCGGGCGTGGCGGCGGTGCGTGCCGTGCATCAGGCGCTGGACGAGCTGGAATCGGCGGCGACGACGTTCAAGCGGGCGCTGCGTAAACGGCTTGAGGGTGAGCGGGAGCAGTGATTGCCTCCGGCCGCCTTTGGCGTTAGGCTATCCCCACAATTCCGAATACTCTATTTCGAGCCTGGCCTCGCTTCTTATTGAAGCAGCCGGGCTTTTTTGTTTTCTGCAGGATAGGCCCGTACAGCCGAAGAGGTGGGTAAGCCTCCACCCTTCCTGCAACCCATTTAGGCTTGAGTGAGTGCTTAACATGAATATTCAGACCTTTGGTCACACCGAATTCCAGATCATGGTCGAGCGCCATGACAGTCAAATCATCACCACCTCCATGAAGGTTGCCGAGTTCTTTGGTAAGCAGCACAAGGATGTGCTCAGGGCCATCAGGAACCTGCAATGTTCGGATGAGTTTAACCAGCGCAATTTTGCGCAGTGCTTAAAAATCAACGAGTTAGCAAACGGAAAGAGCGAGCCTTACTTTGAAATGACCAAGAACGGCTTCATTTTCCTGGTGATGGGTTTCACTGGTAAGAAAGCAGCCCGCATCAAGGAAGCGTACATCAACGCCTTCGATTGGATGGCCGAGCAGTTGCAGAGCGAAGTATTCAGCGTGACCGCCGAACTGAATGCCGTTACTCGTGATTATGTCCGAGCCGAGATTAAAGCCAGCGACTGCGGGCGAGGGCTGCGGCAGTGGCGGGAACTCAAGCCCGATCTGGAAAACAAAATGGAAGAGCTGAAGGCCATCGCCCAGATGCCGTTGAAGCTGCACTGAGTTACCTCCCGCCAGGTGCGGGATACCATTACCAACAACCGCCACTAATGGCGGTTTTTTTATGCCCGGAGATCGCCAGTGGAAAAAAACAACGGCCTGTTACAGCCGCAACTGACGCAAAACAAGGTGCTGAGCCCGCAGGAGTTGGCCTTGAGCCAGATCCGCAGTGGCGCCACCAGCCAGCTGCCCAAACCAACACTGACCCAGGAGAAGCGCGATCTGAATATCGGCCTGGGTGATGTGGGCCGGCTGATAGGCAAGGGCGCTACCGATCTGGTCGGTGGTGCCGGTGATGTGGCGGAATACGGTGCCAACTGGCTGAAAACCAAGGGCACGGCCGGCGCCATTGCGGCAGTGCCGTTGCAGGGGGTGGCAGCACTCGGTGATCTGGCCGATTCGGCGGGCGAGAGCCTGCAGGCGGGTTTGAGTGCCGACGCACAGGAGGCCATGAGCAGCCGCATTTTCGATGAAGACGCCAACGGCAAGCTGGTGATGGGTGACGGCGCCGGTGATATCGATGTGTGGGCGGCGAAGTTTGCGCACGGCATTGGCACCTTCATTCCCACAGTGGGCGCGGGTGGCCTGGCCAACATGGGTACCAAGGCGGCCGGCATTGTCTATCAGTCCATGCTCAAGCGCGGCGCGTCCGACGCAGTGGCCCGAGCGACGGCACAGAAGACGGTGGAAAAACTGGCCAGCTCGGCCGGTACCGGCGCAGCCGTGGGCATGGGCGCCGCCGGGGCCGTGGGTCTTGGTGGTCGTGATGTGGCCGAACAAGTCAACGGCATGTCATACGAGCAGTTGATGGAGTCGGAAACCTACCGGCAGAAGCTGGTGGCACTGCGAGATAACCCCGAATGGGCCGACAGAACATCGGGCGAGCGACTGGAAGAGGCGCGCCGCCTGACGGGTGAGGAAGCAGCCGGTGCCGTGATGACCGACGCGGGCAGCTGGGCCTTTGCCGCCGGTGCCGCCATCCTGGGCGACCGCTATCTGTACAAGATGCTGGCAGGCAAGGCCGCAACCGGCGGCATGGCAGCCGGTGCCGGCAAGGGCGTGATAGCCGAAGGCACCACCGAATTCGTGCAGGAAGGCGGCCAGCAGTGGCGCAACAACGAAATCCTGAACGAAGTGGCGGCGGCCAATATAGATCCGATGCGCGGTGTGCTGTCCGGCGCGCTGGAAGGCGGCGTTATCGGTGCCGGTACCGGTGGAGCCATTGGTGCCCTGGGTGGCATGCGTAAACAGCAGGGCGACACCGACGTGAACCCCGAGCTGAGCGGCGAGCAGATCCCGCCCGCCCCGGACGCGGCGCCACAGGGCGAAGTGGATCCGGGCGTGAGCCCGACCGAGATCACTATCAATCAGTCGGTCAGCGAGCAGGGCAACACAGCCCCACAAGTGGTGCCGAGTGACGATAGCCGCGTCGGCAAGCGTTTCACCCTGGCCGGCGGCGACGATTACCAGATTGTCGAGCACCTGGACGGCACCCGTTACCGCGTGGCCAACCTGGCGACCGGCGATCAGGTCACCATCGACGCCACCCAGTTCAGCGGCAAGCTCGATATCGACCGGCTGATCTCCGAATACGGTCAGAGTTCAGTCACTGAAGGCGACGCTACGCGCACCAATGGCAATCCGGCAGGGCCAAGCGCCGCACAATTCGACGAGACACGCGATGTGCCGAGATATTTACGCCAGGATGCCGAGCTGGATGGCCGGCACGCACGACCGCACTGGAGTGACGATGAGGCACAGCAAGCGTTGCGTGAAGGCCAGAACGCGCCGAGCCCGGCGGATCTGGTTCGCCAGCAGATGGAACAAGGACCGGTCAGCGAGTCCGAGCCCGAGCAGCAAACCGGTGACATCGAAACCTGGCAACCCAACTGGCGAGCCGGACGACAAGAGCGAGGTGACGGCCCGGCCCGAGAGGTAGAGGGCGAGCTGGTACCCCGCATGGAGCGAGAGCAGGTAGGCGAGGGTAGTCGCCTGGAGGGGCCGGTGATTGACGGCGAGGCCCGGGAGCGCGGTACCGAGCTGCCGCACCGGGATGTTATCTATGGCGCCGATGGCCGACCGCAACAGCAGAGACAGCAACAGCAGGAGCAGCGCAAGCGCAACCTGGGCAATCAGCCCCCCGAACTGGGCTACAACGACACCATCAACCTGTCCGGTGCGCCGGGTGACGGCCGCAACAGCAACTACGCTCCGCCCAGGCTGAGCTGGGACCAGCAGGACGACAGCGTAGAGCCGCAATCCATGCGCGACGGCCGTACCGGCGTGGGTAAGGCCATCAAGGAGGCCGGATCCGAAGCCGACGCCATCTGGCAGCAGCTCAGCACACTGCGCGTAACCAAGCGCGGCAAGCCGTTCGCCAGTGAGAAAGAGGCGGCACTGGCCAGCCGCAAGGATGAGCAGCCGGTCAAGCTGCCCGACGGCTACGGCATTGCCAGACAGGACGAGGTGGCCGAAGTTCAGGCTCAGTCCGCACCCGCAACCGAGCAAGGCGCCACAGCAGAAGCCGAGCCCGCCCCACAGAACAAGCTGGCCGGCAGCATCACCGAGGTACCGGTGGCTGAGCTGCAATTGTCCGACGACGTCCCCCAGTTCAAGGACGGCGCCAACAAGGACGGCGTGGTCGAGCCACTGGGCGGCAGCTTCGATCGCACCGGCGTGTCTCCCATTCAGGTATGGCAGCGCAAGGATGGCCGGCTTGAGGTAATATCAGGGCGTCACCGGCTGGATCTGGCCCGTCGTTCCGGCGAAAAGACCATTCCCGCCCAGGTACACCGAGAAGCCGACGGCTTCGACCAGGCATCCGCTGCTACACTGGATGCCGAACTCAATATCCGCGACAACCAAGGTAAGGTGAAAGATTATGTCCAATACTTCCAGGCCACCGGCATCGACCGAGCAGAAGCCGACCGAAGAGGTCATACCGCAAGGGCGCTGGGGCGCCGGGCTCACCAAATCGCAACTGGCGGAAGCGAGGAAACGATTGCCGCCCATCGTGCCGACATACTCAGTGACGAAGCCGCCGAAAGAATAACCCAGACCGCACCGAACGACGCCCGCCTGCAAGCGGTGGGCATCAAGGCCATTCAGGAAGGCAAATCCATCACCCATGCCACCAACATGATGCAAGCGGTCAAGGCACTGACCGGCGGCCAGCAGGGTGACGGCATGGGCGATATGTTCGGCTTTGACGAATCCGGCATGCGGGAAGCCGAGCAGATGGCGAAGCTGGCGGCGAAGAAGCAGCGCGAAATCAGCGAGCTGTTGCGCCCGCAGAAAGCCGTGGCCAATGCTGGCGCACTGGCCGAGCAGGAGGGCATCACCGACAACCTTAACCCCGAACAGCGCAAGCAGCGCATGGACAACCTGCAGCAACTTAAAGCCGCCTGGGATACCTGGAGCACCAACCCCGAGCTGGTGGCCGAACTGCGCCGGGAAATTCAGGGCGAAGAAGCGCCGGTGCTGTCCAGCTACACCGAAGCCGAGCTGCAACAGCAGGCCGACCAGGTGAAGCAGGCCCAGCAGGATGAGCGGGAAGCCCAGTCCCGCTACGAGGCCGACCGGGAAGTGGGCGACTTCAACCTGACCGGTTCCAATGCCCCCGCCGATGTGGCCATGAGCCAGGGCCAGAACGACATGTTTACCCAGACCATCGGCCAGGCCGAGGCGGCGAGGCCAAACCAGGGGGACCCCAAGGCAGGGGCGATAACGAGATCTATCGCCGACTCGATAGCAGGGGCGCCCAGTAGAACGCTCACCAAGCGAGCGCTCGATGAGGGAATTTCCGGCTCCCTTGCCGTGTTTAAGCAGGGCATGAAGACGTCAGGCCGAAACACCATCTACGAGGTTCATGATGACAATGGTGTTGTGGCGGTAGGCCCCGCTTACCCCGCCTTTGAGAAAGGGTCCGGAGCAGCAGCGAGGAAGGATGCTGAGGATATAAGGGATGCGCTAGATCTTCTGGTGAAGGAGGGGAAATTAAAAACATCCAAGCCGGCGGAGCAGTCAACCACCGGTCAACCACCGGTCAACCAAACGGCTGAGCCGGACAAGCCAGCAACGACCAGCGCCCTGCCATCCAGCCCTGAGTTTAAAGATGGCATTCTTGTGCTTCACGGAACGAAGGTTGAGGTCAACCATAACGGCAAGAAAAAGGTGGGCTCGGTTGCCAACAAGTACACAGCGGAAAACAGGGCGAACGGCGATCCAATCCGCATTAGCTTTGGCTTCCAGAAGAACATAGATGTGCCCGAGTCAGCTATCACCCGCATTGTGGAGCCGTCAGGCTGGGCTGGCGACTACCAGAAAGAAGGCGGGACGAACCCAACGGCTGAGCCCGCCAATGAAACCCACGCTCCCTTGCTCTACAAAGCGGACGGCAGCCCCTTCGCTACCGAGAAGTCGGCGCGCATCAGCAAGGTGTTCAAGGATAACCCCGGCGCCACCATCGAGGTGGTGGATGGCGGCTTTGCGGTGCGCAAGAAGCCGGTCACCCTCAAGCGCGGCGAAGTGGGCGGCAAGCTGGGCTCCGGTGAGGTGGTGCTGACCAGCACCGGCAACCGCACCACACCTTTCCCCGACGTCAAGCTGGGCAGTAACCAGGCGCTCAATCGCACCATTAAATCCGCCGGCGAATGGCTGATCACCAACGCCAGGCTGGAAGCGGCCCGCCGTGGTGATGAGTTCAACGGCCGCGCCTTTGACGGCATGGATCAGGGTAACCCCACGCCGGCGGATAAGGACCACGCTGAATACTATCTGTTTGACCCCGAGTTTTTTACCCAAGCCAACGGCGGCATTGGGCGACCGGTAAGCACCGATACCCAGCCCAGCAACGACGCCCGCCAGGATGACGAACTCGCCGCACCCGCAACCGAAGCTGAGCTGAAAGACCGCGACTTGCTGAAAGAACACGCCGGTCAGTGGAGCTACCGCTATGCCGTGGGCGGGTCGTGGCGCAAGGCCAGCAGCAAGGCGTCCGCCATGGACAGCGCTCGGGATGCCTACGACAAGGCCATGACCGGCGGCGAGCTACCCGCAACAAGAGCGGAGCGGCACCAGCAGGCAGATGATGAACTCTACCGGGAGCTTGACGGCCGCTATGGCAGCAAGAGCCTGAGCGAACTGAAGGCCGAACGTGCCCGATTGGATGGCATGGCCGCCGAACTGAGGGGGGCGGGCCATGGCGAATTCAATGGTGGCGGGCGTAAGACCGGCGCCGCGGTATCCAACGAAGGCGCACGCCAGGCCGGAAGTGACAGCCTGCGCCTGAGTTCCTACATCGACATGCGGCAAGAAAAAGAGGCCGGTGAGAAAAAGGTCAGCGCCCACGGCGTATCGGTCACGGTGCCGTCCGTTTCCAGGGAGTTGACCGACAACTACAACCGCGCCACCCACATGGGCAAGGGGCGGGACTTCAATGCCGAGCTGCAAGCCGAAGCCAGGGCCATACTCAACGAGCTGGCCGGGCGCAAGCACACGCTGGAAACCGACGAACAACGAGCGAGGGCGGCCGAACTGACCAACGACTACCTGCGTAAGAAGGCAGACTTCCATCGCTGGGACGCCAACCAGGCGGCCAGTAACCCGTCGTGGATGGTCACCGGGCGTGACGGCCGCAACATGGCCAAGGCGAATGCTGCCAACGACCGGCATATGGCGCAATACACCCAGCGCGTCGAGCAACTGGAGCGGCAGCGCAAGGCTATTGCCGATCAGCTTTACCGGATGCGCCCGGATACCGTCAAGGCCGATCAGAGGCTGAACGCGGCAATGCGGGACCTGGCCAGTGTGGTGGGCGACATTGCCAGCATGATCCGCGAGGGCAAGCCGGCGCTGGAGAAGGAAACCCGCGGCTGGGCGTCACCCAAGGCGCACCGCTTGATCAGCCAGGCGGTAGAGCAGGACAAGGCCCGCGTTATCTCTCAATTGCTGGGCATGAACACCCAGCTGCGCGACGTGGGCGGACTGGTCAAGGTGCTGGGCCCGCGATCCAACGCCGGCAAGCTGGTCAAGGAGCTGCTGGACGCGCCTGCCGGCAAGGGCAAGGCTCAAGACGGCGCAGCAACGGAGGCCGTCAGCACGGAGCTGGACGAGATTATCGCCAAAGGGGAGGCGCGCCGGGCCAGGGCCGTGAAGGACAACGGTGCCGACGCGCTGCCCACGGCCTTCGATTATCTGACCCACCCGGAGAAGGAGCGCCGCCACGAGCTGATCCAGCAACTGCCCAGTGCCGCACAGGAGCGATACGAGGCCAGCCAGCGCGTACAACAGCGCGCCGCCGACAGAAATATCAGGCGGGCGGTGCTGGCGATGGTGGATGATATGGCCAGACAGTATCCCGATAGCGACTTCAGGGTGGCGGCCGACAAGTTTGGTCTGCTCAACAGGGTCAAGGAGGCCACCGGCACGACGGATACCGTCAGCATGCTGAAGCGTGCCGCCCCCCGGAGTGAGCTGGAAGCGGCATTCGAAAAGGCAAAGGCCGCCCCGGCGCCGAAGCAGTGGCGCAAGGTGGATGGTCGCAAGCGGGTATGGGAAGCCAACGACGGCACCATTATCACCGACGAGTCCTTTACCGTGGGCGGGAAGAAGACCGCTAACTTCTTCGTCTATCAGGATCGTCACGCCTGGGACAAGGGCAACAATCACGCCAGCGGCGAGAGTCTTGCCGAAGCCAAGCAGAAGGCGGAGCAGGAAAGCCCGCGTTTCAGCAAGTCAACCGGGTCAGTCGCGCCGGGTGTCGCCGGGCTCCCGCGTGAGCAGGCAGAGTCTGTCGCTCGCAACATCATGGCTGACTGGAAAGGCGCGCCGAAGCTCGTCGTAGTCGCGTCGGAGGCTGAGCTTCCCGCGGCGATAGCCGATGCAATAGCCGAGCAGAACGCCCACGGCGAGATTGAGGGCGTACACTATCGTGGTACCGTTTATGTAGTCGCTGACAATATCCATGATGCCTCCGGTGTGGAAAGGGTGCTGTTGCACGAAGCCGTGGGTCACTACGGCATTGCTCGCATGATAGGCCCGACCTGGAAGCACGAAATGAACCGGCTTTACCTCAAGCTGGGCGGCGATCCGGGTATCGAGAAGCTGGCCAAACGCTTCGGTATCAACCTGGACAAGTACAAGAACAACACCGGCAAGATGACCACCGCCGAGCGCAATCGCATGATGGTGGACGAATTGCTGGCTCATGTGGCACAACAGAACCTTGAGCCTACCATTATCGACCGGGTAGTGGCTCAAATTAAAAAGTGGCTGCGTGACTGGGGTCTGGGCCGCTTTGCTCAGTATGGCAAGGCCGACGTGCTGCGCCTGCTGGAAGGAGCCAAGCGCGCCGTGTACGAAGGCACCGATGGCAAGCCGCTGCTGCCGGATGATGTGAAATTCAGCCGCAAGGGTGATGTCGGCGGGAATGGCCCCCAATCAGGTCAACGCACAAGCGAGGGTGATGTGAGTTCGCAATTTGGCGGGGAACGCTCCCCCTGGGGTAAAAACTTCCCCGAGGTGATGCTGCACGGCAAGCTGGGTGACGCCACCGGCCACCCTGATTATGCCGCCGCCAAGGGCGGGGATGACGCGGCCGCGCTGCGGCTGGTGCGCGATGTGCTGTCGCCGGAGGTGGTGCGCCGACTGCGGCAGGTAGTGGGCTCCCGCCCAGCCATCGCCCTGGCAGTGCATGCCGAGGAGGCCGTCAGTCGCAACGCCATTCCTCAGGCCATGGCGGACGTATTGGGGCAGGCCCTAGGCATGGAAGTGGACGTTGACATCGTTCAGGCTGCCAAGGTGGGTCGCACCGGACAGGACGGTTTTGGCCGACTGGCGAATCAACCCACGTTTAGCGGCCGGGTTCGCGCCGACAAGCCTTACCTCATCATGGATGACACCCTGACCCAGGGCGGCACTTTGGCCAACCTGAAGGGGTATATTGAGAACCGGGGTGGCAAGGTGCTGGCGGCCACCGCATTGACCGGCAAGCAGTATTCCGCCAAAATTGCCATAGCAGACGACACCCTTCAGCAGTTACGGAGTCAGTATGACGGCACAAACCTTGAAACATGGTGGCAAGAGCGCTTTGGCTACGGCTTCGACGCCCTCACCGAGTCAGAAGCCCGCTACCTCATTCGTGCCAAGGATGCTGACAAAATCCGAGATAGAGTCACTACGGCAGGACAAGCATCGCCGACACAAGGCGAACATGGAAATGCTGAAGACGATGGATCTGTCTCATCTGATGGAGTGAGGTTCAGCCGCAACCCCACCACCGACTCCGCCCTGGACAAGCTGAACCTGGGACCGAAGCCGGACGTGATTGACCAGGCGAAGGAGAAGCTGCAGGCGCTGCGCGAGATTGACCGCGCCACCGCCACCAGCTGGCTGACCCGCGTCGGGCGCAAGGCCAACACCGAACTGCTGGATGCCCTGGCCCCCATCAAATACATCGAGAACGCCATTGGCATCACCGGTGCCGATGACTCCGGTTATCACGCCGCCCGCCTGGCTACCGGCTCCAGCTCCACCATGCTGGGCGCCATGTTGCACGGTCTGCCCGAATGGCGGAATGGCATCGTTCAGCGTAAGCAGGGGAGCACCGAGCAGGATGCACTGCTGGGCATACTGCAGCCGCTGGGCAAGGACTTGCATAACTGGCTGGGCTGGATGGCTGGCCACCGCGCCGAAATACTGATGGCCCAGGGCCGGGAAAATCTGCTGACCGCCGACGAGATCCAGGCACTCAAAGATCTGGGTAACGGCAAGGAGCAGCAATTCAACGCCGCAAAGAAGAAATGGAATGAGTTTAACGGCGCCATCCTGGATCTGGCGCAAGAGGCCGGGCTGGTCAGTGCCGAGGCCCGCGCCGGCTTTGAGAGCGAATGGTACATTCCCTTCTTTCGGGAAACCGAAGACGGCGACGTGCTGGCACCGTTCAATGGCAAGGGCGTCGCCAACCAACGCAGCGGCATCAAGCAACTGAAGGGTGGGGCCAACAAGACCAATGACCTGCTGGAAAACATGTTTCACACCACCAGCAAGATGATTGACGCCGCCATGAAGAACCACGCCGCGCGCAAGACGGTGGAGAACCTGATGGATACCGGCATCATCGAGGTGATCGAGAATCCGAACCTGATGGATATGCGCGCCAAGGACAAGGGGCAGGAAGTGTTCAGCGTTCGCCACAACGGGGAAGACTTGTATGTGCGCACCCTGGATAAAGACCTATTCAAAGCCATGACCTTTCTCGACCGCAAGCCGTTTGATGACCCTTTCACCAAGGTAGGCATGGCTGCCAAGCGGCTGCTGACTGCCACCGTGACCAGCTCGCCAGAGTTCATGCTGCGCAACTTTTTGCGTGATGCGCTCAGCGCCTGGACCATCAGCAAAGACAAGTACAACCCGCTCGATGCGTTCAGTGGTGCCGTGAAGGCCTACAACATGACCGGCGGCGGTCTGGATATGATGTTTGCCGGTGCCAGTTTCATGGGAGGCTACGTCAACGCCAACGACCCCGAAGGCATGGCCGACACCATTCGCAAGGGCTTGCGCCGTAAGGGCATGAGCCCTGAGCAGATCGCCAAGTACGAAAAGAGCCTTGTCCGCAACGCAGCGCAGGCCAAGGGCGCGGTTGCCGATGCCTGGGCCAAGTACAACCGTTATGGCGAAGCGGCAGAGAACGCCACGCGAGAGGCGGTGTACGAGGCGGCGCTCAAGGCTGGCAAGAGCAAGGCTCAGGCGGCGTTCGAAGCCAAGGATCAGATGGACTTCAGTATGCTGGGTGCCAGCCGTACCCTGCAGTGGTTCACGTCGGTGCTGCCATTCTTCAACGCGCGGGTGCAAGGATTGGGTAAACTCAGTCGCGAGTTCAAAGACAACCCGACCGGCATGGCCAAGCGTGGCGGCATGATTGTCGCCGGTTCCCTGGCGTTGCTGGCAATAAACTGGGACAACGAGGATTACGAGGCGCTGCCCGACTGGGACAAGGATATGCACTGGCATTTCTGGCTTGGCGATCAACATCTGCGCATTCCCAAGCCGTTCGAGGTGGGCGTCATCTTCGGCACCATTCCCGAGCGAATGGCCCGCGCCATGGGCGACAAAGACACCGGCGCCGAGTTCGGCAAGGCAGTGGCCCGGGCGGTAGGCGAGACCTTTGCCCTCAACCCCATCCCCCAGGCGGTCAACCCCATCGTTGAGGTGTACACCAATTACGATAGCTTTAAGGGTCGGGCGATCGAAAGTCAGTATGAGCAAACTCTGATGCCGGAAGCGCGCTATGACGAGCGCACCAGCCTGGTAATGCGTGAGATTGGCGAGTTGACCGGCATGAGCCCCAAGCAGCTGGAGCATGTGGTTACCGGCTACCTGGGCACCATGGGCGCCTACAGCATTATGGCGGCGGATTCACTGGTCAGCCTGGCTAAGGATGAGGGCGACCGCCCGGCCAGTCGTCTTTGGGAGTACCCCATCATCAAGGCGGTTTATCAGGGCGACGGCAGTACCCCGGCGCGCTCGGTCAAGCAAGTTGGTCAGCTTTACGACATGCTGGATAAGGTGACCGAACTTCATAATACGGTGAACGCATACCGCAAGGATAACCGGCTGGAAGACGCCAATCAGTTGCTGGCACAAGGCGGTGACATTCTGCGCGCCCGCAAGAGCCTGACCCGGGCTCAGCGGCAGCTGCGCCAAATTCGCAACCAGATGGATTTGATCCGCCGCGACCGCTCACTCAACAGTGAGCAGAAGCGCGAACGTATCGACCGGTTGATGGCTCGACGCAACGATCTGGCGGCCCGCGTCGTATCGCAGAATCAGAAGTGGTTTGAGTAACCATGCCCAAGTTTTATCGCCAGGCCCTTTTCAGATGATAAGCTTGGCAATAAAACACAAGGAGCACGGAATGATGAAGCAAGGAGTGGCGTTACTGGTGATAGCTGCAGCACTGACGGGATGCGCTTCAACGGAAGTGACCAGTTTTACCGACCCGGAATATCATGGGAAGAAGTACGCAAAGTTCATGGTAATGACCCCCGGTGTGAATCTGGAATACTCTTCGATGCTGCAAAGCCGAATGTGCGAAGCGATAATCAAAAAAGGCGCTGTATGCCGCAGAGGACTTGATCTGTTCCCACCAACCAGAGCATATGACGATGCGGTGATCGCAAAGGTAATGCACGAAAGGGGCATTGATGGTTATCTGGTGGTCAGTTATGGCGGCAATCATGTCCAGCGGCATGACATGGGCTATGTGGCGCAAGGTAGTGCAAGCGTGTTTGGCAATACCATCTCCGCTTATGGATCGGCAGTTCCGATAAGCAGCTACAGCCGGACCGATGGCTACAGCGCCGCGCTCATTGATGTCAGCTCCGAGCAAGCCGCCTGGGTCGGCGGTGCTAACACCCACGCTCAGGGCTTGGTCAACGTAACAAACAAGGTATTTACGGCCAGTCTGGCCAGTGAGTTAGCCGATGAGCTTGCGCGAGCAGGTCATATCTAAGTCCTGAGTTGCGCCCGTCGCCTTCTGGCGTTAGGCTATACCCAACATGGCCGGAGTCTTAATTGACCCCGGCCTTTTTGTTTTCTGAGCCCTGGCTTTCGCCGGGGCTTTTTCCTTTCTGAATTTCCACCGTTCTACGGGAGAGCGAATGGCCGAGCCATCAAGCGGAACCCTGGTCGTGGCCGCAGCGATAGGCGCAGGCCTGCTGATCAACGGGGAGGCGGCGATAGGCGCCCTCTGTGGCGGCATCATTTATTTTGTCGCCAGCGCGGAAGTGACCATCTGGACCCGTATCGTGCTGACGTTTGTGTCAGTGGTTATGGGCTATATCTCGGCTCCCATGCTGGCCAACGTCGAGTTGATGGGTTTTGGCCCTATCAACATGCCGGGCCCGGCGGCATTTGTGGCGTCGTCAGGAATCGTCACCGTAACGCTGGCGGCCGTTAAGGCGAAGCGAAAGGCTGCGGGGGGTTAACCGAATGATGGGTTCTCTGCTCACTGGACTTTCCTTTCTGCTCAGCCTGGTGATTTTATTTCGGCTGTTCACCTTTGAGCGCCAGGGGGCCCGGTTTCGCCGCTCCGTTTCCGTGGCTGCCACCGCAATCATGATGGCCTGCATCACGATTATTGTTCACACGCTGTCGGGTGATTTTGTTGTGCAACCGCAGTCATGGCCAATGGTGTTGATGCAGTCGGTAGTGGCAGCGGCACTGATTCGTTCTCGGGGCAATTTAGCCCCGATTTTATTTGGTAACACTGTCGCAAGGGGGAGTTGATGAATTGGGATAATTACCCGAATTTCAGCGAGCGGGAATTCAACTGCAAGCATACCGGGAACAACGAAATGAACCCGGGCTTTATAGCTCGGTTGCAGGCGCTGCGTACCGAATACGGCAAGCCGATAGTGATAACCAGTGGTTATCGCGATCCGTCTCACCCTGTTGAAGCCAAGAAGCGTAAGCCAGGCGCCCATGCTAAGGGGCGGGCGGTAGATATTGCTTGCTATGGTGCCGAGGCATTCAAGTTGGTGCAGCTGGCTCAGAAGCACGGCTTTACCGGTATCGGTGTAGCGCGCAACTTCATTCACCTTGACGATTGCGTCCCTGGTGGTGGTTTTACCCGCCCTTTCATATGGGTGTATTGATGAGCGCGCTGAAGTGGGCCGGCCCGTTGGTGCTGGCCCTGCTGGCCCTGCTTTGGCTGGTCGGCACTCTTGTTTCAAAAAACGCGCAAATTGAGACAAGGCTGAAGCAGGCCGAGCTCAATGCTCAGCAGCAGGTGGCGGTCATTGGCCAAATAGAGCAGCGCAATACCCAGGCCCTAGAGGAAATCGACCGTGTGCAACGTGATAAAGCCGATATGGCAGCCCGCTCCCTGGTGCTGCAGCGTGAGCTGGCCCAACTTCAAGCCGGCAGTGTATGTATTGACGAGCCTGTGCCTGCTGCTGTTGTTGACCGCCTGCGCGAGCGCGTCACCACCGCCAACGCCGCCGCCGGCTTCACCCCTGTTACCCCTGCTGGCCCCGTGCCGGATCCCGGATTATGACGTGGAGGTGTACGGCGGGTATCCCGGCTATGTGGAGCAGTTGATCAGCACCATAGAGCAGTGCAACCGGGACAAAGCCGGCGTAGTACAGCATGAGCAAAACCGATAAACCCGACTGGGACAAGCTGCAGGTCAGCTACCTGGCGGCACAACAGGCCACCGGTATCAGTGTGCGCGACTGGTGTGCGGCCAAGGGGCTGAACTACCAGACCGCCCGCCGTCACATCAAGGCGGCAGCGAAGAAGTCGAACAAGCCGCGGGGCAAGGCGTTCGGAAAAGACAATCCCGGCGAGCCGTTCAAGCCGGGCAACGAGGTGGGCAAGGATACTCGTTTCAAACAGGGCAACAAGGCGGGGGTGCCCAACCTGCACCCGGGCAATACCCATGGCACCAAGACCGTCAAGCACGGCGCTTATGCCCGCTATTTTCCCATCGAAGTATTACAGGACGTGGCCGCGAGCTTAGGTCTACCCGACGAGCTAATGCTGTCCCGCGCCCGCATTCACAGCCTGATGCGCTCGCTGGAGCAGATCCAGATCGAGATTGAAACCAGCGAAGACGCAGATCAGAAGGCGTCGCTCTATCGCACCATGATGACCGCCGAGCAGCACTTGAACCGCTACATCAGTCAGGTGGAGTCGATTCACAAGACGTTGCTGGTCAACGACTACACCGTTGTGGCCACCGACCACAAGCGTACCGACATGAGCCGCATCAAGGAGCAGGCCGCCAAGCTCAGGGCCGAGCGCGAGAAGCTGGAGCGGGACACCGGCGGCAGCCAGTCGCCGCTGGCCGATGCGGTGCGCGACATTCAACGGGCCAACAGCGGGTTAATCAATGCCTCATCCTGATACCTGGCTGGACGATAACACCCTGGCCGCCATGAGCGAGCCCGAGCAGATGGCCTATGTTCGCAGCCACCTGGCCGACCCCTGGTGGCGGCTGAATAACCTGTACAAGATAGAGGACGAGGCGGGCCAGCTGGTCACCTTCAAGATGCGCCCGGCCCAGCGTGAGCTGTTCGAAGCCATGTGGACCATGAACCTGATCCTCAAGGCGCGACAGCTGGGCTTTAGTACCGCCATCGATATCTACCTGCTGGATCAGGCGCTGTTCGGTGAAAACCTCAAGTGCGGCATCATCGCCCAGGACCAGAGCGCCGCCGGCGAGATATTCCGCACCAAGATAGAAATTCCGTTCGACAGCCTGCCCGGCTGGCTGAAGGCCGAGTTCCCGGTGACTTCCCGCCGCTCCGGTGCTACCGGTGGTTACATTCTGTTTCGTCATGGCTCCAGCATTCAGGTAGCCACCTCATTTCGTTCCGGCACTGTGCAACGTCTGCATGTGTCGGAGCACGGCAAGATCTGCGCCAAGTACCCGATGAAGGCCAAGGAGGTGCGCACCGGTACCCTGAACGCTATTCACCAGGGCTGTATCGTGTTTATCGAGAGCACGGCCGAAGGTGTGGGCGGTGATTACCACAGCATGTGCATGCAGGCGCTGGAGCTGAGCAAGGCCGGGGCCAGCCTGAGCCCGCTTGATTACCGCTTCCATTTTTACGCCTGGTATCAGGATCCCAAGTACGTGCTGACCCTGCCGGCATCTGGCTTGTCGCTGAGCATGGATCAGGAGCAATACTTTGCCGGGGTCGAGCAGGCCATGGGCATTACCCTGACCGATCAGCAAAAGCACTGGTATGTGACCAAGGAGCGCAGCCAGGGCGCGGAAATGAAACAGGAATTTCCGTCCACTCCGCTCGAAGCCTTCCTCACCTCCGGTCGCCGGGTGTTCGACCCGACACATGTGATGCTGGCCGAAGGCGGCACCACGCCGCCGCTGCTGGTGTACGACCTGGACCCGGTGACCGGCGAGCGCCACAAGCAGGCCCGGGTAGGTGAGGGCAACCGCGACCAGTTCATGAAAACCCTGGAAGGCCGGCTGCTGGTGTGGGAGCTGCCGGATCCCGACGAACAATACGCCATTGGTGCCGACGTGGCCGAAGGGCTGGAGCACGGCGACCGCTCGAGCATGGACGTGGTGAAGAAGTCCACCGGCGAGCAGGTGGCCCACTGGTTCGGGCACCTGGACCCCAGCTTGTTCGCCAGCCTGCTGCGCCATGTGGGCGAGTGGTACCACGGCGCCTACATAGGCCCGGAGCGCAACAACCATGGCCATGCTGTGCTGCAGGCGCTGCGGGATATTTACCCGGCCCGGCGCATTTATGCCGAGCAGTATTTGGATCGGGATAACGATGATGAAACGCCCAAGCTGGGCTGGTTGACCACCAAGCAAAGCAAGCCGGTACTGATTGACGGCCTAAAAACCCTGCTGCGTGAAGAGGCCGCCGGCATTCGCTGGATAGGCACCTGCCATGAAGCGCACACCTACGTGCATGACGCCAAGGGCAGCGCCAACGCCCAGCAAGGTTGCTTCGATGACCAATTGATCAGCTACATGATTGCTCAGGAAATGCGGGCGCGCATGCCCGATCTGTCCCGAGCCGACGACTTTACCCGCGACAAGACTAGCCACTGGATGACCCATTAATGAGCCAACACCGAGGAAAACTGGACCAGCATCAACTGCTGGACCTGATGGATGATGTAACCAACCAGCCGGATTGGCGGAGCCTGGCGAATCGGGCCTGCGCCTACTACGACGGCGATCAGCTGGAGCCAGAGGTCAAGCGGGTACTGGTCGAGCGCGGCCAGCCGGCCACGGTCCACAACCTGATCGCCCCCACCATAGACGGGGTGCTGGGCATGGAGGCCAAGAGCCGCACCGATCTGATGGTGATATCCGACGACGCCGACGACGAAATGGAAGCCATGGCCGAGGCGGTCAACGCCGAATATCAGGACGCCTGCCGCCTGGGCGGGGTAGACAGAGCCAGAGCCGACGCCTATGGGGATCAGATCAAGGCCGGGGTGGGCTGGGCGGAAGTGGTGCGTTCCGATGACCCCTTTGGTCCCAAATACAAGGCCAGCCGAGTACACCGCGACGAGGTGTACTGGGACTGGCACAGCCGCCAGTCGGACTTGTCCGATTGCCGCTGGCTGATGCGGCGCCGCTGGGTGGACGTGGATGAATGCAAGTCACGCTTTCCCAGTAAGGCCGAAGTGATCGACTACAGCGTGCGCGACTGGAGCGGCTTTGTGGACGTGACCAGCGCCGAGGGGCTGGATCCGGCCCTGGTGAGTGGATATGACGAATGGCAGAGCTTCGACCAGCGCAGCTGCGAGTGGATGAGCAGCAACCGCAAGCGGGTCTTGTTGCAGGTGATCTACTACCGCACCTTCGAGCGCCGCAAGGTGCTGATGCTGGAAAGCGGCCGGGCGCTGGAGTACGACCAGCACGACATGGCCCAACTGATCGCCCTGCAACTGGGGCGGGCGCAACTGGAAACCCGGCCGGTGTCGGTGATCCGCGAAGCCTGGTGGGTGGGGCCGCACCATCTGGCCGACCGGCCCTGTGATGCACCCTACGGCATGTTCCCGCTGGTGCCCTTCTGGGGTTACCGCAAGGACCGCAGTGGCGAGCCCTACGGCCTGATTGCCCGGGCCATGCCCGCCCAGGACGAAGTGAACCTGCGCCGCATCAAGCTGACCTGGCTGTTGCAGGCCAAGCGGGTGATCATGGACAAGGACGCCACCAACATGCCGCGTGAGCGGGTGCTGGAAGAAGTGGAGCGCGCCGACGGCCTGATAGAGCTGAATCCGGATCGCCGCAACGGCAAGACCATCGCGGAAGCCTTTCAGGTACAGCAGGACTTTCAGGTGGCCGGCCAGCAGTTTCAGGTGATGCAAGATTCGGTCAAGCTGATACAGGACACCATGGGCGTGTATGCCGCCTTTCTGGGGCAGGGTGCCACCGGTCAGTCGGGCGTGGCCATCAGCAACCTGGTTGAGCAGGGCGGTACCACGCTCAGCGAGATCAACGACAACTATCGCTTTGGCTGCCAGCAACTGGGCCAGCTGATACTGGGCATGGTGATGGAAGATCTGGCCAAGCGGCCGAACTACCCGGTGACCGTCAACCGGGACGACAGGCAGAAGCGCAAGCAGGTGGTACTGAACCAGAGCAACGCCGGTGGCACCGGTGAGGGCATCAACAACGACGTGACCCGGCTGCGGGCCCACATTGCCCTGGCACCCATTCAGCACAGCGCCGTGTACAAGCAGCAACTGGCCGAGCGCATGACGCAAGCGGTCAGCCAGCTGCCGCCGGAAGCCCAGGCCGCCACCTTCGACTTGCTGGTTGAGCTGATGGACGTGCCCAACAAGGCCGAGTTTATGGAGCGGATCCGCAGCACCATGAACATTCCGAAGAAGCCGGAAGAGATGACGCCGGAAGAGCAGCAGGCGGCCGAGGCCCAGGCGCAACAGGCGCAAGCCGAACAGGAGCTGGCCATGCGGGAGATACAGGCGAAGGTGGCTGAAGTGGAAGCCAAGGCCGCCAAGTGGCAGGCCGAGGCCCAGCGGGTGGCGATACTGGCCGACAGCCAGCGCTACGACAACGCCCACAAACAGGCCCAGACCGGCAAGACGCTGCAGGAAATGGAACGCATCGCCGCCGAGAAGGGGCGTATCGAGCAGGAGGCGGCCGGCATTCAGGCCCAGCTGCTGCAAACCATCGAGCAGCAGATTGACGCCATTCAGCTTTAGCGTTAGCCTATCCCCACACTGGCCCCTTCTCTTGATGGGGCCTTTTTGTTTTCTGTGCCCCTGTGAAGATGACCCTTGCCCGCCCCGTGCGGGCTTTTTTATGCCGGCCAGCCGGTGAGTTCATTCCCGAGTGAACTGACCCGCTGGGCAGCGATAACACCCGACACCTGAACGAGGACCACCATGACGACGAACATCGACAACCTGAACGGCACCGAAACCCTGGAAGAACTGGAGGCACTGCTGGCCGCAAGCGAAGCGGAATCAGCAGACGACGCCACCAACACCGGCTCTGGAACGGACGAATCCCCCGCGCCGTCGGCGGCAGAGCAGGATGATGGCCAGAGCGACCAGACCGCTACCGAACAGGACGATGGCCAGGGCCAGCAAGCCAGGGGCATTGCCAGCAAGAACGGTCAGCACATCATTCCCTATGAAGTGCTGGAAGCCGAGCGGGCAGAAGCCAGACGTCTGCGCGAAGAGGTGGAGCAGATGCGTGCCGCCTCTGCCGAGCGTGACAAGCTGCAGGCCTTGCTGGAGAAAAACGGCATCGCCGCCGAATCGGACGAACTGACCATGGAGCAGATCGAGCAACTGGCCGAGGACTACCCGGACGTGGGTAAGGCTCTGGTGGGTATTGCTCGCAAGCTGCAGACCATGGAGCAGGCCGCCGCCCCCGCCGCCAACCCGGTATTGGATGCACTGGACGCAGTGCCCGATCTCAAGGCGTGGCAGGACGGCGACCCGGACCGGTTTACCTTCGCCATTACCGTGGATGATCAGCTGAAGAGTGATCCCGCGTTCGCAGACAAACCCCTGGCCGAGCGTTTCGCCGAAGCCGCACGACGCACCAGAGCCGCCTTCGGTGATGCCGTTGCGCCCGCCAGGGCCGAAACCAAAGCCGACGCCAAGGCCGAACCCCAGGCCAAGGACGTGGACCTGATACCGCGCAGCCCCTCGCAAGTGGGGCAAACGGTACAGTCGCCCACCTCGCAGGCCGAGCGCTATCAGGCCATGAGTCAGGAGCAGCTGATGGCGGAAATGTCATCCATGACCCCCGCCCAGATTGAAGCGCTGCTGTCAGAGCAGGGCTTGTAAGGCTCAGTTATCCCGCCCGGCCTTGCGCCGGGTTTTACTTTCCCAGGAGAACCTATCATGACGCAAGTCACTTCGGCGCAAGCCAATAAACTGCTGCAGGTGGCGCTGTTCACCGAAGCCCAGCGCAGTGAATCCCTGATCAACATTCTGACCGACGAGGCGCCCAAAAACGCCAAGGTCAACGGCGGCAAGCAGACCTCGCACACCGCCCCTGTGGTGCGGGTGACCGATCTGAACAAGACCGCCGGTGATGAAGTGGATATGCAGATCTTCCACCAGCTGAACGGCCGCCCCACCATGGGCGATAAGAAGCTGGCCGGGCGCCTGGAATCCCTGTCGTCTGCCGACTTCGGGCTCAAGATCAACCAGGCGCGACACGGTGTCGATGCCGGCGGAAAGATGAGCCAGAAGCGCACCAAGCACGACCTGCGCCAGGTTGCCCGCACCCTGCTGGCCGATGGCTACTACGGTCGCCTGCTGGATCAGATCGGCATGGCCCAGCTGGCCGGCGCCCGAGGTGATCACTTCGCCTCCGACATTATTCTGCCGCTTGCCAATGATGACGAGTTTTCGGACATCATGGTCAACCCGCTGCAGGCGCCTACCTACGGCCGCCACTTCTTCGGCGGTGACGCCACCACCTTTGAAACCCTGGACGCCGCCGACAAGTTCAGCCTGGATGCGGTGGACAACCTGGCTTTGGCGCTGGATGAAATGGTCAACCCGCTGCAGCCGATCCGCATGCAGGCCGACCCCTCCGGTGGTGAGCCGTTGTTCCTGCTGATGATTACCCCGCGCCAGTGGAACGACTTCTACACCAGCACCGCCGGTAAAGACTGGCAGACTCTGACCGCCTCCGCCATGGAGCGCAGCCGCGGGTTCAGTCACAGCATCTTCCGGGGCCAGTGTGCTATGTGGCGCAACATCCTGATTAAGCCCTACAAGGGCATGCCGATCCGCTTCAATCAGGGCAGCACCGTGCAGGCATGTACCGCCAACAGCGCCACCGGCGTCGAGTCTGCCGTGACGGCCGGTACCACCATCGACCGCGCCGTACTGCTGGGTGGTCAGGCGCTGGCCAACGCCTTCGGTTCCGGCAAAGATGGCGGCGCCTTCAACATGCACGAAGAAATGTCCGATCACGAGAACGGCACCGAGCTGTCCATCGGCTGGATCAACGGCCTGAAGAAGATTCGCTTCAAGCAGCGTGATGGCCTGGTACAGGACCACGGCGCCATGGCGCTCGATACCGCCGTTTCCCTGTAACCGTCACCCGCAATAAAGGCCGGCTTCGGCCGGTTTTACCTGTTTCATATCGATAGGAGCCTGACATGGCCAACACCACCCTGACCCGCACCGGCCGCCGCTGGTATGTGGGTCCGCAAGGCAACCTGAGCGTTTCCCCCGCCCACATCGCTACTCTGTCCGCCGTCCCTGCCGCCGACGTGATCACCTTTGGCGACAACGCCGAGAAGAACATTCGCATTTCTGCCGTGCAGTTGATCACCGGCGCCCTGGGTGCCTCCACCACCCTGACCGTCAAAGTGGGCGGTGTGACCCTGGTGAGTGCCAAGGCCACCGCGTCCGCAGTCAGCGAGATCATCCCGGTGGATGACGTGCTGACCGGCGAGGGCGAGGCCATCACCCTGACCGTGGGCGGCGGTACTGCCTCCGGCGACGTCAAGGTCAAGTTCTGGTACGAGGTCGTGGGCAACCTGTAAGCCTGCGTTACACGTTCGGCGCCTGCGGGCGCCTTTTTATTGGATGACTCCCATGAGTGACGTAATTCCCCTGGTATACATCGGCGATAAGCCGGTAAAGAAAGACACCATCACCGGCAGCCGCCTGATTTTCCCCCGCATGAAGCCGGTGCCGGTGCCGACCGATATCGCCTATCAACTGCTGGACTTCCCCACCGTCTGGCGACAGGCCGCCGATCTGGACGACGTGAAAGCAGAAGCCGAAGCTGCCGCTAAAGCTGCCGCAGAAGCCGCCGCCAGGGCCGAAGAAGAAGCTGCGGCCATGGCCGAAGCGCAGAATTTCCGCGTTGGTGATTACGACCTGGGCAACCTGACCAGCGCCAAGCTCAAGACCATTGTCGAAGCAGAAGGCCTGGAACTGACTCTGGAGCCCGGCGAGCTGGTTGGCGACTTCCGTGTGCGCGTGCGTGACGCCCTGAAAGACAAGACTGAGGACTGATGATGAACATGGTGGGGGTAGACAGTTTTCTGCCGGATTTGCGCCGGGTGATTACCGGGCCGCTGGATATCGGTATGGAAGAGGCGCTGTTTGATGCCTGTGTGCAGTTTTGCCGCCAGTCGGAGCTGATCACCCTGTCTCGCGTGGTCACGGACTGGACCCAGGGCCAGGTGCTGGAGGTCAGCGACCACTACGATCTGCAGGCCTGCCAGCTGTTGCACATTACCGACCACCGTGACGGCGGCGGCCGCTATCAGGCCGGCACCGATTATCACGCCCTGACCCCCAACAGCGTGATGGCATTGGTTGATATCGCCGCCGCCACCCTCTGGTACGCCGCCGAGCCGCGCAAGGACAACGGCCTGGTGCCGGAGCTGCTGGACAGCCATTACCGCGATGTGGTGGCCGCCGGCGCCGCCGCCACCCTGTATCTGCAACCGGATCGCCCCTGGACCGACCCGCGCCGCGGTGGCGAGTACCAGGCGCGCTTCGTCGAGGGCATTCGCCAAGCCGGTCGCTTTCGCAAGAACCACGCCGCCCCCGAACAGGTGGAATATGCCAACCCCGTTCGCCGCCGCAACTTCTTCTAAGGAAACCCCATGGCTACCGTTACCGTTGACTCTATTCTGGGTCGCGCCAATACCCTGCTGAATGACAGGGCCTGGGTGCGCTGGCCCAAGCAGGAATTGCTGGACTACTACAACGACGCCGCCAAGGCCATCGTACTGATGCGCCCAGACGCCCATACCAAGAATGTCACCTTCAGTTGCATTGCCGGCACCCGGCAAACCCTGCCGGCCGACGCCCTGCGGCTGATTGAGGTGGTGCGCAACGACGCCGGCAGCGTGATCCGCTATGTGCCGCGCAAGGCGCTGGATGACAGCTACCCCGATTGGCATGCGGCAGTGAATGCCAGCAAGGTGTCTGCCTACACCTACGACGAGCGCGACCCCAAGACGTTCTATTTGTACCCGGGCCCTGCAGCGGCGCATGGGGTGGACGTTATCTATTCGGTGGCCCCGCAAAGCAAGACCCTGGCCGAGGTGGAAGACGCCAGCCCGGCGGTGGCCGATCTGGATGACATCTATATCAACCCGCTGATCGACTTCATTTTGTATCGCGCCTTCAGCAAAGACAGCGAGTATTCCGCCAACAGCAACCGCGCCGCCAGCCATTACAACGCCTTTCTGCAGCAGCTGGGCGATAAGGTAAACACCGACGCCGGCATGGCCCAGGCCAAAGATGCGGGCTTCAGCCGCGTAACGGGACAGTGATATGGAGCAGCAGGAGTTTGTTGATATCACCCTGACGGAGGGTGAGGACTACGGCGTATCGCTGACCTTTGAGGATGATAACGGTCAGCTCGAACCATTGGATCAATACGGCCTGTTTGAGGCGCAGATCCGCCGTGATTTTGATGTTCGGTCATCTGTGCAGGCCTCTTTTGTGGTTGATGTGAGTAATGCCGTCAACGGTGAGCTCAGGCTAACCCTGGCACACGGTGAAATGACCGATCTGCTGCCGTTGGTGTCACCTGCAAACCCTCGCGGGCGACCCGGGTTCTGGGACTTGTTCGGCGTTAATGCCGCCGGATCCAGGGAATATCTGGTGGGCGGGCGCGTGCGCTTTATTCACACCATCACCCGGAGCGCGACATGACCGTGATCACCGTAAAAGAAAACCATCGTCCGGCCAGAGTCGTAAAAGTGAGCGGCACGGCAGCGGCTGCATCCGTCGCTGACCTAGTGGCGGCGCGCAATGCTACCGAGCAGCATCGCCTGGCAGCAGAGCAGGCGGAGAGTGGCGCAAATAGTGCGGTGCTAACCGCAACCACGCAGGCTGGCATTTCTACTGCTAAAGCGAACGAAGCCAGCGATGCGGCCACCCTCGCTGGGCAGCACAAAGACACCGCCCAGACTGCAAAAGCGACTGCCACCGAGCAAGCTAACACGGCCACCACCAAGGCCGCCGAGGCAAGCGCGAGTGCGGCCGCAGCACTGAGTAACAAGAACGCCAGTGAAACCGCTGCCTCCACGGCGACTCAACAGGCGGGAGTAGCTGCTACTAAGGCTAATGAAGCCTCAAGCAGCGCTACTATTGCCGGGCAGCACAAGAATGCTGCCGAGGCTGCTGCCAGCACGGCGACCACCAAGGCAGGTGATGCCAGTAGCAGTGCCAGCACCGCCAGTCAGAGCCAAAGCGCTGCCGCCAGCAATGAGGCGATGGCCAAAGAGTGGGCCGATAAAACCGTCGATTCCGCTATCACCGGCAACGCCGGCAAATACTCGGCAAAGCATCACGCCACCAAAGCAGCTGCGTCGGCATCTGCCGCCAGCAGTTCGGCCAGCACCGCAAACACCAAAGCGGATGAAGCCAGCAGTAGCGCCATAACTGCTGGCCAGCACAAGGCGAACGCTGAGACAGCGGCTGGCACTGCCACCACTCAGGCGGGTATCGCAACCACCAAGGCCGGGGAAGCTGCCGGTAGCGCCGACGCCGCCGATCAGGCTAAGACCGACACCATTAATGCTATCTCCCTTGCGCATCTGCCCGAACCTGACGTTTTCATCCCGTTCAAGGACTCTCTGGAAATCGTGCGCGGGTATGGCACTCACGACACCATCGACGTTTCGGCCGCCCAGGATGGCTCCCAGCTGGTGCAGTTACCCAGTCGCTCGGTGGATTTCAGCCGGGCGTCGGGGGCAACTGGAATCAACAAGTCGGGGGAGCTGGTGAGTGTCGGAATCGACGAGCCGGTAATTACCGCCGATGGCCTATTTGTGGCGCCGTCTTTTACCAACCTGTCGCTTTGGAGTGATGACTGGACCGTTGGTGCTTATAAAAATGGTTGGGGCTGCGGCTCAGGATTCTTTGCAAATAGTGTTATCGGCGATCACCCCGAATCGGTCGACGGAATGGTCTGCCATATGGGGCCTAATGTCGGTGTGGCGGCATTCAATAGCAGCATGAATCAACAGATATTGGCATCATTGGGAGCAGCCGCCACCTATACCATTCAAGCGGATCTTAAAGCGGCTGGAGCCACTACCACCGTGCGATTTTTGCCGGTGCCATCAGATGCCGGAAGCTCAGGATCAGCTGGTGGGCTGTTGTACTTGACGGGGAATGGAGGGGTTTATAATACCAATTTTTCGGCAGGGAATAGTTTTGGTGAACAGTTGCACTTTTCTTCAGTGCCCATTGGTAACGGCTGGTACAGGGTAACGCTTCAGTTTACCACTACCCGCAATATTGCCGATTTCCGCATCCGATTCTTTCCTTATATAAATTCGACGGAAGTGACCGGCGATGGTGAGTCAGGGCTGTACGGGAAATTCCTGCAGGTTCGGCGTGATGCCATTGTGAGCGCGCCTAGGGTGAGGACCGAAGGGGCGATGGTAACCCGTTCACCCGACATTGCCACTATCCCCACCAGAAACAACCTGCCTGCGCCCGGGAAGCCGTTCACCATTGTTCTGGACACTGACAATAGCGAGTTGGGTAGGGTAGCCACTAAATATTTCATGGTGACGGGGTTGGTTAATAGTGCTGAGGGGATTATTAGGATTAGTGCTAACCCCAGTGGAGATGGCTGGCAGGCGGGGAACATCTACGATGGACTGTCCCTCAATAGGGCGCATCTTGCAGTGACGGGAGTTCCGGCAGGAAAAGTCAGGTGCGTATTAAAATGTGACGGGAATGATGTGTCTATTTATTTCAATGGCGTCTTTTACGGTAAATCAAGTGCCACGCTACCTATTAAGTACGGATTAAATGATGGCATGAATTTAGGTGGGTATGTAAGCGCTGGATATGAAATCAATAGCTGCATAAAACTATTCAGTATCTATCACACTGATCTGACCGATGAGCAAATTTCCGCCCTGGGAGGCCCGCAATGAATTACCTGACCGTTTACCTGCACGCCGCTACTCAGCCGGAACTGAACCAAGCCCTGGCCCAGGTGCTGCCGCTGGATGATGAGGGTGCCGTTATCACCGGTAGCCACGATCATCATCTGGCCTGGCTGCCCGAACTGCGGCGGCCTACCGGCGTGATGCTCACCGATGAAGAGGGGCTGGAGTACCCCGAGACCGAGCCGGTGCCCGGCGCCCACGCCAACCTGCGCACCCGCCATCAGTCGGTGGTGGAGGCGCTCATCGCCGCCGGTGTAGTGATCACCCCGGCCACGCCGCTGGTGGTGTTCGCATGAATCATTCCATCATCACCCTGGCCGCCGTACTGGCGGCCTCTTTATTTGGCTGGCAGTGGCAGGCCGCGCTGGCCATGGCCGCGTTTTGGGCTGGGCGGGAGCACGCCCAGGCAGAGTACCGCTGGCTTACTGCCAACAAGGCCAACCGCAGCCGCATGCCTTGGCAGGCCGGTTTTCTGCCTGAGTCGTGGAACCGGGATGGATTGGTCAACGATTTGCTGCTGCCGGGGGCCATCGGCGGCGCTATCGCTTGGGCGCTTGCCCTGTGGTCAGCTTAGCGTTACGCTAACCCCATCATCGCCGGACTGCATTTGCAGCCCGGCGTTTTCATTTCCGGCCCGCCGTCATTTAACGTGACGCGGGCTTTTTTGTGTGTGGAACCCATGCCTGTTATCGACATTACCTTGATGCGTGGCGAGGTGCCGCGCATTGCCGACCACCTGCTGCCGGACGACGTGGCGGTAGTGGCCAAGAACTGCCATTTCAATCATGGCATTATCAGCCCGTTCATGAGTGATGCGGCAGCCGGTATCTCGCTGCCAGCGGCACCAAAGACGCTGTATCGATACCGTGCAGATCATTGGCTACAGTGGCCGATTGCTGTTGATGTGGTACCCAGCCCGATTGCTCAGGATCCGCATGGTCGGGTGTACTACACCGACGGCAATTACCCCAAGGTCACCACCGAAGCGATTGCGTTGGGATCGGGCGCCAAGCCGACCGCCTGGTATCGGCTGGGATTACCGGCGCCGCCGGCTGTGATCGTCAGCTCGGTAGCACCACCCTCTGGTGGCAGCGATGACACCATTACCGATGACGAAACTCGCTACTATGTGCAGACCTGGCTCACCGCATTTGGTGAGGAAGGCCCACCAAGTCCGGCCTCGCTGCCGGTGGAAATGCCTATTCCCGGCAGTGCGGTTGCCTTGAATCTGACTGCTCCAGCTCAGAACGACCGCAACATTACCCACCGCCGACTGTACCGCTCGGTTTCAGGTGCGGGCACCGCCGATTATCTGCTGGTGGCGGAGCTGCCCATTGCCACCGCCAGTTACACCGATGGCCTGGGTAGCGACGATCTGGGGCCGGTGCTGGAAACCTACGACTACCTGCCACCGCCGGATAACATGCGTGGCCTGTGCCTGATGGCCAATGGCATCGCCGCCGGCTTTGCCGGTAACGAGGTATTGTTCTCCGGCGCCTATCTGCCCTATGCCTGGCCGCAAGCCAACCGGCAAACCACTCAGCACGATGTGGTGGCCATCGCCGCCAGTGGCACTAGCCTGGTGGTGGCCACAAAGGGCTATCCCTACCTGTTTAGCGGCGTGACCCCATCTGCTATTAACGGCGTCAAGCTGGATCTGGAGCAGGCCTGCGTGTCTGCCCGCTCCATGATAGTGGTGGCCGGGCAGGTGATCTACGCCAGCCCGGACGGCCTGGTGTCGGTGGGCGGCAATGGTGGCCTGGTGATTACCGAAGGCATGATTACCCGCGATCAGTGGCAGCAATACCAACCGGAAACGCTGCGTGCCTGGGCCCATGAAGGCAAATACATCGGGCTTACCGACAGCCATGGCTTTGTGTTCGATCCGGTGAGTGGTGACTTTCGTCACTTCGATAACCGCTGGGATGCCGCCTGGCACGATTTGGAGCGGGATAGTCTGTACATTGCCAAGGGCGCCACACTCTACCGTTGGCGGGATGGCAACACATCCATTACCACAACCTGGCGCAGCAAGGAGTTCGTGGCGCCGGTGGCCAGCGCCTTCAATACCCTGCGGGTGGTGACCAGCGACGCCAGCAAGGTAGGCATCAAACTGCTGGTGGATGGCATCGAGGTTATGAGTCTGGCCATGGGCCAGATGCCGGCGGGGGCGTTTCGCCTGCCCGCTGTGCGCGGAACCAAGTGGCAGCTTGAGGTGGCGGCGCAAGCCGAAGTGGAGCGCATCATATTGGCCACCAGCATGGCGGAGGCATCATGAGCAGGAGCAAACCGGGATTTCGAGCCGGACGCGATCAGGGCGCAATAACCGAAAACCTTGAATTGCTCACCGGTCAGCGGGGCAACGGCCTGGACAAGGCGGTGACCGTTCGCCAGCTGGCCGAGCTGGGCCTGGCACGACTTAGAAAAATGGGCAGCAATATCTATGTGCCCTCGTTCGATGCCGGTCTGATTACCGGCGGCAATGGTGACGCCCCGCAAATTCCGACTAAGCCGCTGAACATGGCTGCCAATGGCGCCTTTCACAATGTCCTGCTGAGCTGGGATAAGCCCAACTACCGGGGCCATAGCTATACCGAGATTTGGCGAGCTCCCACCGACAACCTGGCTGAAGCCGAGCTGGTGGGTACCACTAACGCTAACCTGTATGCCGACGCCGTGGGTGCCGCGCTGAAGGCCTGGTACTGGGTGCGCTTCGTCAACATCAACAACCAGCGCGGGCCTTACACTGGGCCGGGTGGCGTTTATGCCGAAACCAGCCGGGCCATTGACGACATACTCGAAGAAATGGCGGGTGAGCTAAGTGAAAGCTACCTCACCAAACACCTTCAAGATCGCATCAGCCTGGTTGATGGCCCGACATCCTTGCCGGGATCCGTCGCTAGCCGACTTGCAGCAGAAACCCAGGCAAGGGTGGATGCGATATTGGGGGAGGCCAGCGCCAGAGCTTCTGCCGTGACCACGGAAAAAGATGAGAGAACCAGCGCCGATGGCGCACTGGGCCAGCGCATTGACACGGTAGTAGCCAAGGCCGGAGAGAATGCGGCCCTAATCCAGCAAGAGACCACTGCCAGAACCAGCGCCGATGGTGCGCTGGGCCAGCGCATTGACACGGTAGTAGCCAAGGCCGGAGAGAATGCGGCGGCCATCCAAACGACTAACCAGGCCATTGCCGACATTAACGCCGATGGCTCTGCAGCCTACCAGGCGCTGTGGTCCATAAAAGCCCTGGCTGCCGACATAACGGCCGGCATCGGACTGCTGGCAAGGAGTGATGGCACCAGTGAATTTGCCGTGGCCGCCGGCCGCATGGCGGTGTTTGATCCCGCCAGCCCCACCACCAAAGACAACCTGTTCGTGGTGGAGGGCGGCAAGGTTTACATGAATACTGCGTTTATCAAGCAGGCGTTTATCGAGCAGCTGGCGGCGGCGCAGATAACTGCAGATAGGGTTAACGCCTTGGTGGCCAACATTGTTTCTGCGCAGATCGTCGATGCTGCCATTACGCGGGCAAAACTGGCGCAGGCCGTTATTGGTTCGGCGCAAATAGATGCCCTGGCCGTGGGTTCGGCCCATATACAGGACCTGTCGGTAGACACCTTAAAAATCGCCGGTAGCGCCGTGAGCGTCCCTATTGGTGTTTACACTCAAGACAACATTACGTTGAGCAATGGTGGCAGCTGGTCCACGGTGCAAAGCTTGGTCATTCCCGACATGGGGTACCCGGTGAACGTGCTCATTGGGTTTAGTTGCCGGGTTAGTAAAAGTGACTCTGTTGGCACGGGCGCCGGCATTGTCGATTATCAGCTGCTGCGTGATGGCTCGAGCCTTCTGCAAGCGGAAAACCTTAACGCATATATTGATGATGGCATGCAGATGCTGAGCGCCGCCCGCATGAGCAGCGCCAACGGCGCGACAAGTATTACCTTGAGGGTGCGCCGGGTAGACAATTATGCCTCGGTGGCCGTGGGCTACCGCACGCTTTACGTTATTGTACTTAAACGATAGAGAGGGGATATGTTCGCGCTATACCTTCCCACCACTGGGCAAATCACCCGCATGGTGGATGCACCTTTATCTTTTGTCTCTGCTCAGCTGCAAGAGGGTGAGCTGGCCGCGTGGGTCGGTGATGGGGTTCAGGATCAAACGCACTGGATTGATGACGAAGCGATGGTGCAACCGAAAGGTGATTATAAGTTGGAAGCCCTTCCTCTGCCTTGCGCGATCTCTATTGAGGACGTGACCTACCCCTGCACTGAGCAGCCTGAATTCGAGTTTGATGCCCCCGGTACCTACCTGATCCAGGTGGACGCCGGCCCCCAGTACCTGCGCAAGGAGTTCACCATTGAAAATCCGGCATAACTCGCCTGAGCGCCGGGCCCGGGCCAATCAGGGCCGCGACCGGGCTTTTGCTGCGGGCATGGAATGGGGTGGCCACCATTGGCAAATTGATGCCAGCAGCCGTGCAGCCATCGCCAGCCGGGCTCTGCGACTGATGCTTGACCCCGGCATCACTACTGTAGAGTGGCGCAACCAGGGCAATACCGAGGTGCGGCTTAGTCGGGAACAGTTCCAGCAGCTGGCCCTTGCCGTAGATGCCCACTGCGAGCAAATACAGCGCCATTGTTGGAGCCAAAAAGATGCCACCCCTTGAACGACTCAAGGCCGATCACCCCGGCCTGATGCTCGAGATACAAGACGCCTGCCTTAACCAGCAGGCGTTTTTGTTTGTGCGGCCTGATGCTGGCTGGGTACTCAAGCCACTGGTGGAAAACGGCGTGGTGGGCGTGTTGGTTTGGGCGGCCTGGAGTGAGCGCCGGGACGGGTTAAGTCGGTATCAGCCGGAGATCGAGCAGCTGACCCGCCAGATCGGGGGGCGCTGGCTGCGCTTTCATACCCGGCGCCGCGGCTTCTTGCGCATGGCGCCCCGGTTGGGCTGGCGGCGCGTGGCCGACTCGGCCGATGGCTCAATAACATTTCAACTGACTCTTTAATTCGACAAGCGAGGTACTCATGGGTGGTGGTGGCGGCGGCTCCAACGAAGTTCGCGAAACAGCACAGCAACAGGCGGCGGCAGAAGTCGCCGCAAAACAATGGAACATGTACCAGCAGGAGCTTAAGCCATTCGAAAACCTGTTTATGGACAAGGTGTCCGATCTCAATAAAGGCCAGGAATATGATCAGCTGGCCGGCGAGGCGGGGCTGGGCTATGCGTCCAGCTTTGGCAAGGCTCGAAGTCAGGCAGGTGATGAATTGGCGGCAGCCGGCGTCGATCCTACCAGCGGCAAATACCAGTCCATCATGGATGAGTTGACCGGCGATCAAATGGTCGGCCAGGCGGACACGGTCGCCCGAGCCCAGACCAGCCAGCAGGACAAGTATGTGGCGGGCCTGAAGGACATTGCCGCTATCGGCCAGGGGCAAAAGGCGGAGGCGATGCAGGGCTATCAGAATATTTCCGCCATGGCGCACAACAAGGCCAGCGCTGAGGCACAGATGGCGCACCAGAAAAAGCTTTCCAGTCGGGCCGCCACTGCGGGTCTGGTTGGATCGCTGGCCGGGGCCGCCACTTCTTATGGTTTGGGGCAAGCCAAAGCGCCTGCGATGTCGCCCGGCAGTACCGGCGAACAGCTTAGCAGTGCATCCCTTAGTCAGAATCAGCTCTATAACCCGCAAGCAGCCACTCATGTAGGAGGTCGATAATGGCAACCGTAGGTATCGCCGGCGGCGGTCGTGCCGCAGAAACCAACTTTGCCCGCATCACTCGGGCACAGTACGCCGACTGGGAGCAGCGCTTTCTGCCCAGGCAGCGAGAGTTGATGGCCCTGGCCACTAACGAGACCCTTGCCAAGCAGCAACTGGAGCGCACCGATGGCCTGGTGGGTAACAGCTTGCGTCAGGCGCAACAGGGGCAAGATAACCAACTGGCCCGCATGGGAGTGACCCGGCAGCAGGATAGCAATGATAACAGCACTGGCCTGCGTCAGGCATTGATGACCGCCGGCACCAAGAACGCCACCCGCAGCCACGAGAAAGACCGACAGATGGGCATTCTGACCGGTGCCGATGCCGGTACCCGGGAAAAACTACAGGAAGGGGGATTATAAGATGGGCTACGGCTTACTGGATATTGGCACCCAAACTCGCCAGCAGGGGATGGATGGTTTGGCGCAGGCTGAAGAGCAACGGCAGCAGCGGGAAATGCAGAACGAGCAGATGAAGCAGCAGGCTAAGTCGCAGAAGAAGAGCAATCAAATGGGTGCGGCCGGTACCGGTGCGGCGGTGGGCTTTATGGTGGGCGGGCCCGTTGGTGCTGCAGTTGGTGGTGCAGTTGGTTTTATTGCAGGGGGGTTATTCTGATGGCGGAAGGATTGGGTTCACTGGCCAGCGGTTTCTTGTCTGGCTTCCAGGTCATGAACAACTACCAGCGCGGCAAGAAAGAAGACGAACGCGCCGACAAGGCCATGAGTCTGCGCGAGACCGAGAGCCAACGGGCTGCCGATTACCAGCAGTGGGGCATGAAGCGCACCGAAGGCCGCGATGCTAAGGCGGACGAGCAGTGGGGGTTGGGTCACGCCCTGCAGCGCGAACAGCTCGACCACAGCAGGCAAACGAGCAAGGACGCCAGCGCTCGGGGCTGGGCCCAGTTGTCTATGCAGCAACGCCAGCAGAAGCTGCAGGAGCTGCAGGAGCAGCGCATTCAGCGGCAGCAAGAGCAGGAAGACAATCAGCTTTTCTTGCAGCAGAACGGGCATGTGATCCAGTCGGTTTACAATGACCCTTCGCTGTTGCAGCAGAATCCGGACTTGCTTAAGGTGTTCGAGCACCCGGCCGCCAGGCACCTGGATCCGCGCCGCTTTGCCAATCCCGATATGGCCAACGCCAACCGCACCGTAATGGGCCACCTGAATAAGGTGGTGCAGATGGGCGCCAATGGTGAACTGGATAACAAGAGTGATCAAGAGCTGTATCAAACCTACAATCAGCCGGAAGTGATCAAGGCCGCCAATACCGCTTTGGGCTACGAGCTGAGCAAGGGCGTCGGGGACATTGACCCGCAAACCGGCAAAGCCATCAAGAGTAAATCTTTGGTGGGCTTTGTACCCGGCCCCAACGGCGACACTGTGGTGCCGACCATGCGCGTGGAATACGAAGATGGCAGTAGCGCCAATCGGCCGGCCACACTGAATCGCACAGCCGACCCGGATGACCCTGTCAAAGAAGTCCCGGTCACCGATCTGATCAAATACTTCGGCGCCCAGGGTTCGGTTATTCAGCAGATGCAAGAATCCGGGGTGATGGGAAGCTTGTCACAGACCATGGGCTTTACCGAAGGCCCGGACAAAAAGGGCTACAAAACAGCCGCTACCGGCATGCTCAAAGAAAAGGCCAAACAACTCGCCAGTGTGGACAAGATGCTGGCCAAGAAGGAGATCGAGGAAGATCAGGCAGTGAAGATGAAGCAGGATATCAGCGCCACCTTTGCCGGCCAGAAGGAAGGGCTGGGCGATCTGCACAACATCAACCAACCCAGGCAGAAGAAAAATCAGGATCCACTCAAGGCCTGGGTGGAGTCGGCGCCGGACGGCCAGGGTAAAAGCGCCCGTCGAGATTGGCTGAAGGTGCTGGCCGCCAGCGGCGCGCCGGAAGACGTGGCCGCCGTGCGCAGTGGCGACCCGGCCGCGCTCGATGAGCGGGTTAACTTCCACCTGCAGGCGGCGAAGGAGCTGAGCAATTCCGAGCTGGAAGAGCGGATCGCAGCAAAAGAAGGCGCCACCCCGGCGGGGTCACCGCAACAGGCGGGCGGACCGGCTCTGAGTCAGACGCAAGGGGGGCGGATTACTTACGGCCTGTCCAGGTAACGCGGTCTGCTCATGCCCCCCGGCGGGAGGTTATACTCAGGCTTCATCTTTCGAATGGAGTTCGGTATGGCCTACCTGCTGGGGGTATTTTTTTTCGTCTGTGCGGCCATGGTCGGCGTAGAGCATATCCTGATCGCCACCGCCTGCCTGGTAGCCGGTGGCTGGTTTTTTGTCAAGGCGACACCGGGCGGGCTGGAAACCCTGCTGTCATTCCTGTTTGCATTCATCGTGCTAGTGCTGGGCGCCGCGTTCCTGCAGGACGTGTATCACCTGGTATTCGGCTACTCCGCATGAGGAAAAAGCGGGGGTCACATAGGGGTCAAAAACCAATGCGCTTTGTTAGGTGCAGACCATTACACCTAACAAAGCACATAGCCGAAGCCGCTACTTATGCGCTTCTGTTAGCTTATGTTATGCCCGTTATCACAATCGTGTATAATGCCGGGCCTTGTTTTTTGTTGTCCTATTTTTGTTGTTCTATTTTGTTGTCTTAGGCGTACCGAATTTATGAAATTTATTATCAAGCTGCATCCCGAAATCACCATCAAGAGCAAGTCGGTGCGCCAGCGCATGAGCAAGATCTTGCAGAGCAATATTCGTAATGTGCTCAAGCCTCTGGATGAAAATATCAAGATCCGGTCCGACTGGGACAAGCTGATCGTACGTACCAATATTTTTACCGAATCACACCGTTTGGCCCTGATCGAGTCACTGGCCTGTATTCCGGGCATACAGTCGTTTCTGGAAGTGGTAGAGCACAAGGTTGAATCGCTGGATGAGATTCTGACCCTGACCCAGGAGATGTTTGGCGACCAGCTGGCCGGAAAGACCTTCTGCGTACGCGCCAAGCGCCGTGGCCAGCAGTCGTTCAGTTCGCTGGATGTGGAGCGTTACGTGGGTGGCGGCCTGAACCAGCGTTGCGATACCGCCGGTGTGAAGCTGAAAAAACCGGATGTACAGATCAATCTGGAGCTGGATGGCGAGCGCCTCTATCTGATCAGCCGGCAGCATGCGGGCCTGGGCGGCTATCCCATCGCCACTCAGGAAAGCGTGCTCAGCCTGATGTCCGGCGGATACGACTCCGGGGTGTCTTCCTATCAGTTCATCAAGCGGGGCAGCCGGGTGCATTACTGCTTCTTCAACCTGGGTGGGGCAGAGCACGAAGCGGGCGTACGCGAAGTGGTGTACTACCTGTGGAAGAAATTCGGCTCCTCGCACCGGGTCAAGTTTATCTCGGTGCCTTTCGAGGAAGTGGTCGGTGAAATACTGGAAAAGGTCGATAACGGCCACATGGGCGTGGTGCTCAAGCGGATGATGATGCGCGCCGGCGCCGCCGTGGCCGAGAAGCTGGCGATCAACGCCCTGGTCACCGGTGAGTCCATGGGCCAGGTATCCAGCCAGACGGTGACCAACCTCAACGTGATTGACAGGGTGACCGACACCCTGATACTGCGGCCGCTGATTGCCGCCGACAAGCAGGATATCATCGATATTGCCCGCCAGATTGGCACCGCCGCCTATGCCGAGAAAATGCCGGAATATTGTGGTGTTATTTCCCAGAGCCCCACCATCAAGGCCAAGCTGGGCAAGGTGGAGCATGAAGAAGCCAACTTCGATTTTGCCGTGCTCGACACCGCCATTCAGGCCGCCTTTGTGGAAGACGTGCGCACGCTGGAACAAAAGTGGGAATTGCCGGAAGTGGAGTTCAGTCAGGGGGAGGATCTGGCCGAGGTGATCCTCGACATTCGCTCTCCGGAAGAAGAAGAAGAGGCGCCGCTGAGCGTCCCCGGCCATAACGTCGTGACCATGCCGTTTTTCAAACTGTCGAGCCAGTTTGCCGAACTGGACTCGGGCAAGACTTACCTCTTGTATTGCGCCCGTGGGGTCATGAGTCGCTTGCAGGCCATTCACCTCAAGGAGCAGGGCTTCGACAACGTCAAGGTGTACAAGCCCTGATAGCAGCCTTAAGCGGTAAGCTTTAAGTAAAACAGAAAACGCCGGTGTAATATCTTGTAGGGTCGAATTCATTCGACCTTTTTAATCAGCCAGTAACGGCCTTTGGTCGATTGAAATCGACCCTACGGACTCACCCCTCACATTCCTTTGCCCTATCCGCCTCTGCGTTTTATTTCCTGATAAAGCTGGCTGCTGACCGGTACCGGCTGTGTGCCCGCATGAGCCAGGATATAACCGGTGATGTAGTCATTCTCGGTTTTTCGGCCATGGGCCAGATCCTGGTGCATGGAAGAATAATTGGTGGCGGTGAGTTCGATCACCAGTTGCAGACGCCGGCGAAAGTCGGTTTGCGCCTCGGTGTTGCCGAGGCTCGCCATGACCTGAAATACCTCTTCACTCAGCTGTTCCAGCACATCGGCAAAGCGGGGCTCCAGCAGCTGGCCGTTGCGGATATTGTTGCAGGCGGTCAGCGGGTTGATCACCGCATTGAGTGCCAGTTTACGATGTTGGTGCAGCAGAATATCTTCACTCCACTCGGCATGCCCCAGCGCCGCCGCCAGCGGCTTGGTCAGATGAGACCAGGCGTTGGCAGCGTCGTTCAGCGGCCCCAGCCAGGTTTCGCCCTTGCCGGTATGGCGCACCAGCCAGTCGCCTTCTTTCATGGCGCCGTGGCTGCTGACCCCGGCAATCAGCGGGTTGTGGGGAAACAGTTCCTGCACCTGCTCTGCCACGCCCAGACCATTATGAAGCAGCATGATGGGTGTCGTGGTCGGGAGTCCTTGCAGTCCTTTTAATGCGTCCAGCACCTGATAGGCCTTGGTGAACACCAGCAGGCACTCCACTTGCCGGGCCTGCTCGGGAAAGCGGGGCTGGCTCTGGATAAGCTCATGGCGACCGCCGAGGGTGATCAGATCCAGGCTGGGGTGAAAATGGCCGCGGTGACGCGCCGACAACATGAAGCCGACCCGCTCGCCTCGACGGCGCAGCAGGCCTGCCATTACACAACCCAGGGCCCCAGCCCCGAGAATGGTCCATTCCGTCATCACTCTATCCCCTGAATTTTGTTATTATCATTCCTTTGTTGGAGGCTATACGTTAGCCGCGAAGCGTCGCTGTTACCAGCGTGTTTTTTTGTTGCTACCGGTTAACAAAACCGTTTAAAGGAGTCGGTATGCCGTCTTTTGATATTGTGTCTGAAGTTGAGATGAATGAAGTGCGTAACGCGGTGGAAAATGCCAATCGGGAACTGGATACCCGTTTCGATTTTCGCGGGGTCGAGGCCAGCTTCGAGCTGAAAGACGAGAAGGTCAAACTGAGTGCCGATGCGGAGTTTCAGCTGCAGCAGATGCGGGATATGCTGCGGGGGGCCTTGATCAAGCGGGGCATCGATGTCCGGGTGCTGGATCCGGGTAGCATAGTGCGCTCGGGCAAGCGTCATATTCAGGATCTGGGTTTCAGGCAGGGTATCGACACTGCTCTCGCCAAGAAGCTGGTCAAGCAGATCAAGGACAGCAAGATCAAGGTGCAGGCGTCCATTCAGGGCGAACAGCTGCGGGTGACCGGCAAGAAGCGGGACGATCTGCAACAGGTGATGGCGCTGCTGCGCCAGGGCGAGCAGGAGCAGCCGCTGCAGTTCAATAATTTCCGCGATTGATTGATAAATCGTGAGGGGAAAGCGGTGAGGGGTGAGGAGAGAAAGGTAGACGTCTGGCGCCAAGCTCAATAAAGAGCGTCATCCTGACGAACGTCAGGATCTTGTTTTGAATTTGGTGTCGTTTGCGCAAAGATACCGGGGCAAGCCCGGTATGACGGCGAAAAAACCAAAAGCTTTAAGCTGTTTTCCCCACCCGTCGGATCAACCACAGCACCGGCAGGCCGATGGCGGCGGAGCCGACAAAGAAAAGCGCATAGCCGTAGGCATCCACCGCCATGCCCGAGAAGCCGGCCAGAAACTTGGGCAGCAGCATCATGACCGAGCTGAACAGCGCATACTGGGTGGCGGAAAAGGCCACGTTGGTCAGGCTGGACAGATAGGTAATAAAGGCGGCGGTGGCAATACCGGCACTGAGGTTGTCCAGCGAGATAATCAGCGTCAGCAGTCGAACATCCGGGCCCAGCTGGCTCATCAGCGCAAACATCAGGTTGGTGCCTGCCGCCAGCACCGCCCCCAGCATCAGGATGCGCAGGGTGCCGAAACGACTGACCATGATGCCGCCCACCGCCGCGCCCACCAGGGTCATGATGACACCGTACACCTTGGTGACGGTGGCAATCTGTGACTTGCTGAAACCCATGTCCACGTAGAAGGGGTTCGCCATCACCCCCATCACCACATCCGACACCCGATAACAGGCGATCAGCGCCAGTATCACCAGCGCCTGACGGCCGAAGCGATGAAAGAACTCGGCAAAGGGCGCCACCACGGCACTGGCGAAAAAGGCCAGCAGCCCGGCCAGCAAGCGGGGGTAGCCCCGGTCGAGCAGTTGCCGGCGGTGGTCGGCCTGTTCCTGTTGCTGCTGACGTAAGTCGACATCGGGCTCGTGCAGCAGCAGACAGGTGATCACCCCCACCAGCATAAACCCCGTCATGCACAGGTAGGCGGCCTGCCAGCCGACGGGATCGTACCCCAGATCGGAACCGGCCCAGGCGGCAATGGCGAGGGCACCGGCACCGGCCATGATCATTGCCAGCCGATAGCCGGTCATGTAGGCGGCGGCCAGGGCTCCCTGCAGTCGTTCCGGTGCGGCCTCGATGCGATAGGCGTCGATGACGATGTCTTGCGTTGCCGAGGCGAAGGCCACCGCCAGGGCAAAGAGCGCCAGGTTAACCATCTGGGTGGTCGGATCGGAATAGGCCATGCCGGCCAGTGCCGCCATGATGATCAGCTGAGACAACAGCATCCAGCTGCGGCGTCGGCCCATGGTGCGTGACAGCCAGGGCAGGGGCAGGCGATCGACCAGCGGCGACCAGAGCCACTTCACGCCGTAAGCCAGGGCCACCCAGCTGAAAAAACCGATGCTGGTGCGGCTGACGCCGGCTTCTCGCAGCCAGAACGACAGGGTGCCGAACACCAGCAGCAGCGGAAGCCCGGAGGAGAACCCCAGGGCAAACAGGGTCAGCACCCGAGGCTCCGCATAGAGCGCCAGTTGCTGTGTCCATCTGTCTTTGCTCAAGACGTTAATGCGTCGCTCCGCCGTCATCCAGCCGGCGAACCTGCTGCAGTATGATGTTCTGCTCCGGCACGTCCCGCGCCCGCAGCTTCAGGTTCATACCGGTGGGAACCCGCGCCATCTGTTGCAGCACCTGTTCGCCGTCTATCACCTTGCCAAACACGGTGTAACCGGCCTTGCGACCGCCATCCAGCGCGAGGTTGTCGCCGAGGTTGATATAAAACTGGCGGGTGGCGCTGTCGGGGTCCTGGGTTCGGGCCATGGCGATGGTGCCGGTCAGGTTCGACAGACCATTGCCGGACTCGTTTATCACGGGGGCATGGGTCGGCAAGGGCTCATGGTCGGTGTTGAAGCCACCGCCCTGTACCACAAAGCCGGGGATCAGCCGGTGAAAGAGGCTGTTGTTATAGCTGCCGTCATCCACGTAGCGCAGAAAGTTGGCCACGGAGGCGGGAGCGGCCTCTTCGTTCAGCTCGACTTCCAGCGTGCCCATGTTGGTGACCAGCTCGACCCTGGGGCCGGCCAGGGCGGTGGTGGCCGCCAGCAATCCGGCGATCAGCAGGATAAAAGGCTTCATTTAGTTACCCCCGATAAATTGCTGTATGTCGCGGTCGGCCAGTATATCCTGTATCAGCAGCGACAGTTGTTGGTTCAAGGCTTCTTTTACCTTGTCTAGCTCCGGATGCAGACGACCGGGAAACTCGGCCTGGGCGCTGCGGCGATACTGCTTGGTGATGGTGCGACCATCGCGCTTCAGGGTCAGTTGTATGCGCAGTTGCTGCACCACGTCGTAGCTGATGTGGCCGCGGATCACCCGGGCCAGCACTTCCTGCAGTTCCAGTTCTACCTGGGTGCGAGCGCCGTTTTCGATAAAGGCACCCTGGGTGCTCAGGCCCTGGGCCAGCGCCTGCTCCAGCTGCACCTTGAGGTTGTTGCTGGCGCCCACCACGACCGGCGCCTTGTCTTTTTGCTCTATCTGAATGATGTAGTCGTTCTTGCGGCCGTCCTTGCTGCCGAGCGAAACCGGTTGGCCCCGGTAGACACCGGCACTGGTCTGTACCGTTGGGCTGACATCAACTGCGATGGGATAGTAACTGGCACAGGCCGTCAGGCTCAGCGCCAGCACGCCGGTTATCAACCATTTGATGGATTTCATGAAAAGCGTTCCTTAAGAGATTTTGGTGGCTCTGAGAATAACGAATTTGCGGTTGGATGCCACCACCCGTTGATTACCGAACAGACGTTTCAGCTTCTGATGGTAATCAAGATGACGGTTGGCGACCAGCAGCAAGTGGCCGCCGTGGCGAAGCACCCGTTTGGCATCGACAAACATTTGCCAGGCAATGTGGTCGGTAATGGCCTGTTGCTGGTGAAACGGTGGGTTGCACAGTATCAGATCGGCGCTGTCGGCGGCCACGCCGTCGAGACAGTTATTGACCATGAAGCGGGCGCGGGGCTCGGCTTCGGGCAGGTTTTCGCTTACGTTGAGGCGGGCGCTGGCCATGGCCATATAGGATTCGTCCACGAAGGTGACCCGGGCTTCGGGGTTACGTGCCAGGGTCATCAGCCCCAGTACCCCGTTGCCGCAGCCCAGATCGATGATCCGGCCGTCATGGTTGGTGGGCAGATGTTCCAGCATGAAGCGGGCACCGATATCGAGGCTGGCACGAGAAAACACATTGGCGTGATTGTGAATGATGAAGTCGGTGCCTTCCAGTGGCCATGACAGGGGCGCGGGCAGCGGCGTCGGGCGCTTGTCCGGGGCCGGCCGGCAGAAGATAAGCCGGGCCTTTTTCCTGGCCAGGCTGGTATGGGTCGGGCCGATATGGAGCTCGAACAGTTTGAGGGTCGAGCTGTGAATGTCCCTGGCCTTGGCGCCGGCGATAAGAAGGCTGTTGGGCCCCATTACCCGACTCAGGGCGGCGAGCTGATATTCCAGCAGGGCCTTGGTCTTGGGCAGCTTCATCAGCACCAGCCCCGGCGCCTGTTCGTCGCAAAGCGGCCAGTCGGACAGGCTGTTCAGCGGCTGCCAGCCCGGCTCCAGGCCGTTGTCCCGTGCGTTGGCGGTCAGCGCCAGTTCGGCGACGCGAGAGTCGGTGAAGCTGCAGGGGCTGTGATGATGCAGCGCCAGGGTGAGGGCGCCGAAACCGTCGTTGAGGATCAGCAGGGGAGCACTCTGGTCCCATTCCCGGCTCATCAGCTCGGATATGATATATTCATCGGCCGCATCCCAGGCTTGCAGGCTGTGCTGGGCAGAACGAGGGTAGCGCTGCAGTTGCAGCACGCCACCCTGAGGCAGGGGAAGGTGGAGGTTCATGATGCGATGGCCCGACAGAAAAAAGAGCCATTTTAGCAGTTTTATTCAGGAGTTCCTTATGTCGATACAACAGTCGATACAAAGTCTTATCGAAAGCAAGGTGCAGGCGGCGCTGGCGCCGACGCACCTGGAAGTGATCAACGAAAGCTATATGCACCGGGTCGCACCGGGGTCGGAGACCCACTTCAAGCTGGTGGTGGTCAGCGAGCAGTTCGAGGGGCAGCGCTTGCTGGCCCGACACCGAACGCTGAATACGCTGCTGGCCGACGAGCTGGCCGGCGGTGTTCACGCCCTGGCGTTGCATACCCTGACCCCCGCCGAATGGCAGGCGCGCAACGGCGTGCTCGACAGCCCGGCCTGTCGTGGCCAGAGTGGCGTCTCGGGTTGAAAATGAATGTGATTCGCGCTTCGGCATTCAGTTGCACCTGCGTTACGAGTCCGCACGGCTGTCATGCGACTAAAGCATAATAAGTGGCTAAATATCATGGTCTTATTTTTGCTAGCTGAAACTTTAAACAACCGAACTTTGCCGAAAGAGCCGGTAAATTTTGGTAATTGCCATGGCAGCCGTCGCGTTAAAAGTGCTAGAATTGTGCGCCTTTATATATCGGGCTGGATGTTACCGGACTGTAGTCATGCTGTTTCAGCACGCTAGAGGCAGACCGGTAGCGACTCATCAGCATGTTGTCATGTCTGACATGGCAAGTACCTGTCTTCCCCTAACAAGTAGTGCAAATGAGTATGATTACAATTAAAAAAGGACTGGATCTCCCGATTTCCGGGGCCCCAGAGCAAGTAATCTACGATGGTCCTGCCATCAAACGTGTTGCTACGCTGGGTGAGGAGTTTGTGGGCATGCGCCCTACCATGCACGTCAAGGTAGAGGATCGTGTCAAAAAAGGTCAGGTGATCTTCGAGGACAAGAAGAATCCAGGCGTTAAATTCACAGCTCCCGCCGCGGGTACCGTGGTTGAAATCAATCGTGGTGCCAAACGTGTACTGCAATCGGTCGTGATTGCCGTCGATGACAGCGAAGAACAGATTACTTTCTCGAAATACGCTTCTGCTGAACTTCCCAAGCTGGAACCCGAAACCGTCCGCGAGCAGCTGGTTGAGTCCGGCCTGTGGACTGCCCTGCGCACCCGCCCCTTCAGCAAGGTGCCTGCCGTCGGTTCTACTCCCAGCTCCATCTTCGTCACCGCCATGGACACCAACCCGCTGAGCGCCAATGCCGAACTGATCATCAAGGAAAATGCGCAAGCCTTTACCGATGGTCTGCAGGTGCTGAGCCGGTTGACCGAAGGTCAGGTGCATGTCTGTAAGGGTGAAGGCAGCCTGCCTCAGGCTCAGGCCGGCAACATCACGGAACAGGTGTTCGGTGGTGTGCATCCAGCCGGACTGCCGGGCACTCACATTCACTTTATCGATCCTGTCGTGCCCGGTAAGGTGGTCTGGTATATCAACTATCAGGATGTGATTGCCTTCGGCAAGTTGTTCACTACCGGTGAGCTGTTTACCGATCGCGTTGTCGCCCTGGGTGGCCCCGTGGTACAGAAGCCTCGCCTGCTGCGTACCCGCATCGGTGCTTCGGTGAACGAACTGACCGCCGGTGAGCTGCAGGATGGCGAGAACCGCGTTATTTCCGGTTCTGTGCTGTACGGCACCACCGCCAATGGTCCTCATGCCTATCTGGGTCGTTATCACTTGCAGATATCGGTTCTGGCCGAAGGGCGCGAGAAAGAGTTCATGGGCTGGCTGGCGCCGGGCGCCAACAAGTTCTCCGTGACCCGCGCCTACCTGAGCCATTTGACCAAGGGCAAGCTGTTCGATCTGACCACCACCACCAACGGCTCTGCCCGTGCCATGGTACCCATCGGCAACTATGAGCGCATTATGCCGCTGGATATTCTGCCGACCCTGCTGCTGCGTGATCTGTTGTCCAACGATACCGAAAGCGCCCAGACCATGGGCTGCATGGAGCTGGATGAAGAAGATCTGGCACTCTGTACCTATGTGTGTCCGGGCAAATACGATTATGGCCAGGCCCTGCGCAAGTGTCTGACCACGATTGAGCTAGAGGGTTAAGTAATGAGCTTGAAACACACTCTGGAAAAGCTCGAACACCATTTCGAGCCGGGTGGTAAATACGAAAAGTTTTACGCCCTGTATGAAGCGGTTGCCACCGTGCTTTATACCCCGGGCATGGTGACCCGCAACGCCTCTCATGTGCGCGACAGTATCGATCTGAAGCGCATCATGATCATGGTGTGGATGGCGACCTTTCCGGCCATGTTCTTCGGTATGTACAACTCCGGCGGGCAGACCATCAATGCCCTGATGAGCATGTACAGCAGCCCGGCCGAGCTGGCCTCGGTCATTGACGCTAACTGGCGTTATGGTCTGGCACAGAGCCTGGGGGCCACCCTGGGTGACGGTGCCGGCTGGGGCAGCAAGATGTTGCTGGGCGCGACTTACTTCCTGCCTATCTACCTGACGGTGTTCATCGTCGGTGGTTTCTGGGAAGTGCTGTTTGCCACCGTACGCAAGCATGAAGTAAACGAAGGCTTCTTCGTGACCTCTGTGCTGTTTGCGCTGATAGTGCCCTCGACCCTGCCGCTGTGGCAGGCGGCGCTGGGTATCACCTTCGGCGTGGTGATGGCCAAGGAAATTTTCGGCGGCACCGGCAAGAACTTTCTCAACCCGGCCCTGGCCGGTCGTGCCTTCCTGTTCTTCGCCTATCCGGCCGAGATTTCAGGTGACACCGTATGGACCGCGGTTGACGGCTTCTCCGGTGCCACCGCCCTGGGCCAGTGGGCCGCAGGTGGTCAGGCGGCGTTGATGGATGCCAACACCGGTTCCATGATCAGCTGGATGGATGCCTTTATCGGTAACATTCAGGGCTCGATTGGCGAGGTGTCTACCCTGGCGATTCTGCTGGGCGGTCTCTTCATCATCTACATGGGTATTGCCTCCTGGCGTATCGTGGCGGGCGTGATGATCGGCATGATTGCCACCGCAACCCTGTTCAACTTCCTCGGCTCCGATACCAATGCCATGTTCAGCATGCCCTGGTACTGGCACCTGGTGTTGGGCGGCTTTGCCTTCGGCATGATGTTCATGGCAACCGACCCGGTGTCCGCGTCCTTTACCAACAAGGGTAAATGGTGGTACGGCGCCCTGATCGGCGTCATGGTGGTGCTGATCCGTGTGGTCAATCCGGCCTTCCCCGAAGGCATGATGCTGGCCATCCTGTTCGCCAACCTGTTCGCTCCCTTGTTTGACCACTTTGTGGTGCAGGCTAACATCAAACGGAGGCTGGCTCGTGGCTAAGAAAGAATCTACCGGCAGAACTTTTGCCGTCATCGGCGTCTTGTGTCTGGTGTGCTCTGTCGTGGTATCCGGTGCAGCCGTGTTGCTGAAACCGACCCAGCAGCGTAACCAGGCCCTGGACGTACAGACCAATATCGTCGATGTGGCGGGACTGGGTCGTGCCAATGTGGCCGAAAACTACGAACGCTTCATCGATGCCCGCCTGTTGGATCTGGCGACCGGTGCATTTTCGGACAAATCGGTGCAGGGCTACAACCAGCGCAATGCCGCCAAGGATCCCGCCGTCAGCGTCAAGCTGAGCCCGAGTGAAGATCCGGCGGGTATTCGCCGCCGCGCCAATCTGGTGCCGGTATACATGGCCAAGGATGAAAACGGTGATCTGGACAGCATAATACTGCCCATTCATGGTCAGGGCCTCTGGTCTACCATGTATGCCTTCGTGGCCGTGGCCCCCGATGGCAACACCATCAAGGGGATTACCTACTACGAGCAGGGTGAAACGCCCGGGCTCGGCGGTGAGGTGGAAAACCCGTCCTGGCGTGCCCAGTTCGTCGGCAAGAAACTGTTCGATGAAAACGGCAAGCCGGCACTGAAGGTGGTGAAAGGTGGTGCCCCCGAAGGAGCTCCCTCCAGCGTAGACGGCCTGTCCGGTGCTACCCTGACCTCCGATGGCGTGCAAAAAACCTTTGAATTCTGGTTGGGTGAACAGGGTTTCGGTCCTTTCCTGGCCAAGGTTCGTGAAGGAGAGCTGAACAATGGCTGATAAAGCTGAAATGAAAAAGGTTCTGTTCGGTCCCATCGTCGGCAACAACCCCATCGCACTGCAGGTGCTGGGTATTTGTTCGGCCCTGGCGGTGACCTCGCAGATGCAGACGGCATTCGTGATGTCGCTGGCGGTGATCGCGGTAACGGCGTTTTCGAACCTGTTTATCTCGCTGATCCGCAACCAGATCCCCAACTCGGTGCGGATTATTGCCCAGATGGCGGTTATCGCCTCTCTGGTCATCGTGGTGGACCAGATCCTCAAGGCCTATGCCTATGACATCTCCAAGCAGTTGTCGGTATTCGTTGGGTTGATCATCACCAACTGTATCGTGATGGGGCGTGCCGAAGCCTACGCCATGAAGAGCCCGCCCATGATGTCCTTCCTGGACGGCATCGGTAACGGTCTGGGCTACGGCCTGATCCTGCTGGTGGTGGCGACCATTCGTGAGCTGTTCGGCTCCGGCACCTGGTTCGGCATCGAAATTCTGCCGCTGATCAAGAACGGTGGCTGGTATCAGGCCAACGGTATGCTGTTGCTGCCGCCGAGCGCCTTCTTCATCATCGGTGGCATTATCTGGGTACTGCGTACCTTCCGCCCCGAACAGGTAGAGGCCAAGGAGTAAAAGATGGAACATTATCTGAGTCTGTTTGTTCGTGCCGTCTTCATCGAGAACCTGGCCCTGGCCTTCTTTCTGGGTATGTGTACCTTCCTGGCGGTGTCCAAGAAGGTCAAGACCTCGTTTGGTCTGGGTGTGGCGGTCGTAGTGGTACTGACCATTTCGGTACCGGTTAACAACCTGATCTACAACTTTATCCTGAAAGACGGCGCGCTGGCCGAAGGGGTGGACCTGAGCTTTTTGAACTTCATTACCTTTATCGGGGTAATTGCGGCTCTGGTTCAGATCCTGGAGATGACGCTGGACAAGTTTTTCCCGGCACTTTACAACGCGCTGGGTATCTTCTTGCCGCTGATCACCGTTAACTGCGCCATCTTCGGTGGTGTGTCCTTCATGGTACAGCGGGACTACAACTTTTCCGAATCCATCGTCTACGGCTTTGGCTCCGGCATTGGCTGGATGCTGGCAATTGTCTTGCTGGCCGGTCTGCGTGAGAAGATGAAGTATTCGGATGTGCCCGATGGTTTGCGCGGCTTGGGGATCACCTTCGTCTCCGCCGGCCTGATGGCGCTTGGCTTCATGTCTTTCTCTGGCATATCCCTGTAACCCGGTGATAGAAAAGGAACAATAGATGGAAATCATTCTAGGCGTGGTCATGTTCACCGTGATCGTGCTGGTCCTGGTAAGCATTATCCTGTTTGCCAAGTCCAAGCTGGTCGCGGAAGGGGATGTGACTATCAGCATCAACGACGATCCCGACAAGGCGATCACCACAGGTGCCAGCGGCAAGCTGCTCGGCGCCCTGGCGGCCAATGGCATCTTCGTTTCATCCGCCTGCGGTGGCGGTGGTACCTGCGGACAGTGTCGGGTGCGCATTCTGGAAGGGGGCGGTGAAATACTGCCGACCGAACAGGATCACATCTCCAAGCGCGAGGCCCGTGAGGGCGAGCGTCTGTCCTGTCAGGTCAACGTCAAGCAGGACATGAAGATCGAGCTGCCGGAAGAAGTGTTCGGCATCAAGAAGTGGGACTGTGAGGTTATCTCCAACGATAACAAGGCCACCTTCATCAAGGAACTGAAGCTGAAGATCCCCAATGGCGAAAGCGTGCCTTTCCGTGCCGGTGGTTATATTCAGATTGAAGCGCCGCCTCACCACGTCAAGTACAAAGACTTCGATGTGCCCGAGGAATACCGAGAAGACTGGGACAAGTTCAAGATCTTCGAGCTGGAGTCCAAGGTAGACGAGGAAACCATCCGCGCCTACTCCATGGCCAACTATCCGGAAGAAGAAGGTATCATCATGCTCAACGTGCGGATCGCGACCCCGCCGCCACGTAACTGGAGCGCGCCTCCGGGCAAGATGTCTTCCTACATCTGGTCGTTGAAGCCGGGTGACAAGGCCACCATCTCCGGTCCCTTCGGCGAGTTCTTCGCCAAGGACACCGATGCCGAAATGGTGTTTATCGGCGGTGGTGCCGGCATGGCGCCGATGCGTTCGCACATCTTCGACCAGCTCAAGCGCCTGAACTCCAAGCGCAAGATCAGCTTCTGGTACGGTGCCCGTTCCAAGCGCGAGATGTTCTATGTGGAAGACTTCGATGGTCTGCAGGAACAGTGCGAGAACTTCCAGTGGCATGTGGCTCTGAGTGACGCGCTGCCGGAAGACAACTGGACCGGCCACACCGGCTTTATCCATAACGTGCTGTATGAAAACTATCTGCGGGATCACGACGCGCCCGAAGACTGTGAATACTACATGTGTGGTCCGCCCGTGATGAACGCCGCCGTCATCAACATGCTCAAGGATTTGGGTGTGGAAGAAGACAACATTCTGCTGGATGACTTTGGTGGTTAAACACTGATGAGCTCTTGTGTAATCAAATGGCTGGCCCCCCTGGGGCTGGCCTTTTTATTGGTCGCCTGTAAACCGGCGGTGGTCGAGCGTCAGCAGCAGCATCTGACCGGCAACACCATGGGCACCTACTACTCGGTCAAGGTAGTGGATGTCGATGAGTCCCGGGCCCGGGCGCTGCAGGCGGAGATAGACAACCGTCTGGAACGGCTTAACGATCAGATGTCCACCTATCGGGAGGACTCGGAGCTGAGCCGCCTCAACCGGTATCGGGGGCAGGATCCTTTTCCCGTGTCTGCCGACACAGCCCGGGTGGTGACGGCGGCGCTGCAACTGGGGCGACTGACCGAGGGGGCGCTGGACGTCACCGTCGGCCCATTGGTCAACCTGTGGGGCTTCGGTCCCGATGCCAGGCCGAGCCGGATACCCAATGCGTCACTGCTGGCAGAGACCCGAGCACGAACCGGCCTGCAACACCTGCGGGTGGCTATCGACAGCGAGGCCGAGTATCTGTACAAGCAGCTGCCGGAGCTCTACGTGGACCTGTCCGCCATCGCCAAGGGCTTCGGGGTGGACATGGTGTCCGAATATCTGAGTGAAGAGGGAGTGACCGATCACCTGGTGGAAATCGGTGGTGAGGTACGGCTCAGTGGCCTCAATCGTCATGGAAAGCCCTGGACCATAGCGGTAGAAAAACCGGGCCCGGGAACCGGCTCGGTGCAGCAGGTGATAGCGGTGGGCAACAACAGCGTGGCCACTTCCGGTGACTACCGCAACTACTATGAACTGGACGGGCAACGGCTGTCTCACACCATCAATCCCAAGACCGGCCAGCCCATTACTCATCAGCTGGCATCGGTGACAGTGATCCATCCATCCTGTATGATCGCCGACGGATTGGCGACTGCGCTGACGGTCATGGGTCCCGAGCAGGCACTGGCGTTTGCCGAGCAACACCGGCTGGCGGTGTATCTGCTGACCAAGACGGACGATGGCTTCAGAGTGGACATGACCAGCGCCTTCAAGAAGTATTCAAGAGGTTGATATGCTGTATTTTCTGATTACCTTTGCAGTCTTCGCCCTGGTGATTTTCGCCATGGCCATCGGCTATATAGTGCAGCGCAAGACCATTGCCGGCTCCTGTGGCGGCCTGGGTGGCGTAGGCATAGAAAAAGCCTGTGACTGCCCGGATCCTTGCGCCAGCCGCAAGAAAAAAATGGCCAAGGAAGAAGCCCGCCGGCAGATGCTGGGAGAAAACCGCATCATCTGACAGACAGTGAGGGGAAAGGAGTGAGGGGGGAGGGGAAAAACATCTCCTCGCGTTTACCTCCTTACCTTTTACGCCTCACCCCTCACGTCTTTTATGCGTAAAATCATTCATGTGGACATGGACTGCTTCTTTGCCGCCGTCGAGATGCGCAAGCATCCGGAGTGGCGTGACATTCCGCTGGCCATCGGCGGCAGCGCCAGCCGGCGCGGGGTTATCGCCACGTGCAACTATCCGGCCCGCGCCTACGGCATTCGCTCGGCCATGGCCAGCCATCAGGCGCTGCAACGCTGCCCGCACCTGCTGTTGATCCCCGGCAACATGGCCGAGTACAAGGCGGTCTCACAGCAGATCCGGGAAATATTCCATCGCTATACCAGCCTGGTCGAACCCCTCTCCCTCGACGAAGCCTATCTGGACGTGAGCGGCAGCCCCTGGTTTGGCGGCAGTGCCACCCTGATCGCCGAAGACATTCGCCGGGCCATCAGGGACGAGCTGCAACTGACCGCCTCGGCCGGGGTGGCGCCGAACAAGTTTCTGGCCAAAATCGCCTCGGAAGAAAACAAGCCGGACGGCCTCTTCGTGCTGCCGCCCGCGGCGGTGGCCGACTTTGTGCGTCGGTTGCCGCTGGCCAAGCTGCCCGGGGTGGGCCGCAAGACGGCGGAAAAGCTTACCGCGCTGGGACTGGAGCATTGCGAACAGCTGCTTGAGGTGGGCGAGGCGGAGCTGGTTCGTCGCTTCGGCAAGTTCGGCCGGTTGCTGTGGCAGCGTGGCCAGGGCATCGACGAGCGGGAAGTCCAGACCGAGCGGGTAAGAAAGTCGGTGGGGGTCGAAACCACACTGGTCACCGATATTCACCAGCCGGAGCAGGGCATACAGGTATTGTTGCGCTTGTGGCCCGAACTGATACGGCGACTGGACCACAGCGCCATCAAGGGGCTGTGTATCAAGCTGAAATTCGATGATTTCACCCAGACCACACTGTCGCGCCGCTGCGAGTGGCCACAATTTGCCCTGGCCGAACGGCTGTGTGTCGAAGCCTGGGAGCGAGCCCGGGGGCGAGGGGTTCGGTTGGTGGGGGTGAGTGTCGAGTTATGCCACCAAGGGCATGAGCAGGTGGCTCGGGCTGAGCAACTGAGTTTTGAATGGTAAGCTTGTGTTAACCCCGAGGGACGCCAGAGCAGGCTTTCAGCTCGTGTTTTTCCGTGAGCCAGCCAAGGCTTTTCCGCCGGTATTATTTATCGAGGCTGTCTTTGTCGCTGCTGCTTTCCATGACTTCTTTATCGGTTTGCCGGGCTTTGTTCGGCAAGTTCTCGGCCGACGCGGCGCCCAGATAACCTGCGCTCAAGGCCAGAAACAGGGCTATGTGAGTTCTCTTCATATTGGCTCCTTATAATAAGCTTAGATGTCTAACTATCTTAACATATTGAAATCCAATTTAAAATATGACGGCTCTGCGCCAGGGCAGAAGCCGCCGTCAGCTTCGTGTACCGGCGAGCCTTTTACCTGATATTACTGGTTGCTGCCGTTTAGGTGGTCTTCTTCCACGAACTGCCAGCCATGATTTTCGGCGGGAGAGGGCGGCGGCATCCCGGTGGAAGACGGCGCCACTATCACTGTGTTCTGGCTGTGTGCCGAATTTTCCAGCGCCGGGCGATCCCGGCCGTCGTCCGGCGCCGTTGCAGCAACAGGGCTTGGTGCTTCATTGCGTTTGTCGTTCTGAATACCGGGCGCCAGCTTGCGGGTTTCGTCCAGTAGATCGCGACCAAAGTCGATGATGCCACTGAAGAGGTTGTCGGCCATCGCCGGCGCGGCCAGCAGGGTCAGCAGCAGGTAAAAAGGGGCACTTTTCATGGTGGTTACCTCCGTTGAATTCTGCCCGAAAGCATAAGTCAAATAATGCCCTTTGCACACCGAATACGGCGTCCGGCAGTCGCTTGCTGACGCCTTGACTCGCAAGGTGTGAAGAGTACGAGGTGTGAAGAGTACCAGGCGTGAAGAGTACCAGGTGTGAAGAGTGTAACCGCATCAGGGAAGCATGGCGGCCATGAGGCCACAGGGGCGCTGCTGTTAAAGCAAGGGACGTGCAATAAAAAGCTGTAACTCTGGTCAAGAATGGGAGGGATCTCTATAATGCGGCCATTGTTTGCTCGTTGTTTGACTGAGGCTGCCCGGATCCTGGTGTGGTCTGCAAGAGGGCAGTGAGCAGCGGTGGCCATCTTGTCTTGAAAGCTAACACCCAAAGGTTCTTTTTATGTCCAACAAATTCGTCGTCACCTGGGATTCATTTCAGCGCGAAACGCGCAAGCTGGCCGAACGTCAGTTACCTGCCAGTCAGTGGAAAGGAATTATCGCCGTCAGTCGTGGTGGCCTGGTACCGGCCGCCATTATGGCGCGGGAACTGGGGATCCGTCATGTAGATACCCTGTGCATCTCCAGCTACGACCACAATCAACAGCGCTCCGATCTCCAGGTGCTCAAAAAGACCGAAGGAGACGGAGAAGGCTTTCTGATTATCGACGATCTGGTGGACACCGGTAACACCGCCAGAGTGATCCGTGAAATGTACCCCAAGGCCCGGTTCATTACCGTGTTCGCCAAGCCAAAGGGCGAGGCACTGGTGGATGACTTTGAAGTGCACGTTGGCCAGGATACCTGGATAGAGCAGCCCTGGGACATGGGGGTGGTGTTTGTGCCGCCGCTGTGCGAGCAAGACGAAGCGTGACAAAAGGCTCCTCGGGAGCCTTTTTTGTTTACTCGTTATTAAGTGAGGCGTGTCACCACCTTTGACTGCATCTGGCGTTATTTACGGCAAGAACCACTGGCGGCCTTTACCCCCGGCCAAAAAAACGTTACATATAGGCAAGTTAACAGGGAGGTGTTCATGACCATAGACAGGGTTGCTCATCGTAAACTGGTACGAAAGTTCACCGCCATCGGTCCCTATCTGCGGGAACTGAAGTCGAGTGAATCACACTATTTTTTCGACTGCCTGTCGGTGTGTGTCAGCGCCAAGGCCGAGCCGGAGGCACGTGAGTTCTGGGGCTGGTGGCTGATACTGAGCACCGAGGACGGCCAGACTTTCGAGTTTCATTATCAGCTCGGTTTTTTCGATGCAAGCGGAGAGTGGCAACTGCGAGCCTTGCCCAAAAAACACGAAGCGGAAGTCGCGCGTACGCTGCGTGATTTTTACGATAAGCTGGGCAATTGCATGGATGAATTGTCGCTCACTGTTCGTCCTTCTCCCGCGTTGGGAAACAATCATCTGTTGAGCGTAGCCTGAGCCGACCATCATTTACGGCGATAGCCGTTATTATCCGTGGCCCGGATGCGCCTCGTTTTATTATCTTGCCGGCTCTGCCGGCATTGCTGTTAGTAAGGAGCCGCAGGGCGTTCCATGAAAGGCAAAACCATTGTTGTAAAACTGGGCACCAGCGTGCTCACCGGCGGTTCCCGTCATCTGGATCGGGGCCACATGGTCGAACTGGTGCGTCAGTGCGCCAGCCTGCACCGGGCCGGCCATCAGATTATTGTGGTGACCTCGGCAGCCATTGCCGCCGGACGTGAACACCTGGGTTTTCCCGAGCTGGCCGGCACCATGGCCAACAAGCAGATGCTGGCCGCCGTGGGCCAGACCCAGCTGATCCAGACCTGGCAGTCACTGTTCAATCTCTATGGGTTGCATGTGGGTCAAATCCTGCTCACCCGGGCCGATCTGGAAGACAGGGAACGTTATCTTAATGCCCGCGATACCCTGCGGGCCTTGCTGGCCCACCGTATCATTCCGGTCATCAACGAAAACGATGCGGTAGCGACCAACGAAATCAAGGTCGGTGACAACGATAATCTATCGGCCCGGGCCGCCATACTGGCCGAGGCGGATCTGTTGGTCCTGCTGACCGATCAGAAGGGACTCTTTACCGCCGATCCCCGTAACGATCCCAAGGCGCAACTCATCGAGGAAGTACAGACCATAGACGATACCCTGCGAAAGCTGGCCGGGGGCAGCATAGGTGGTCTGGGTACCGGAGGCATGGCCACCAAGCTGCAGGCGGCGGATGTGGCCCGCCGTGCCGGCATCGATGTGGTGATTGCCACCGGTCAGGTACCGGAAGTGATCGGCCGCCTGGCCGAAGGTGAGCGTATCGGTACCCGTTTTCCGGCATTGGCCACCCCGCTCGAAAGTCGCAAGCGCTGGATCCTGGCTGGTCCCCCTCCCCATGGCGAAATTCATATCGATGCCGGGGCGGTCAAGGCGGTGCGGGAAAAAGGCTCCAGTCTGCTGCCCAAGGGCATAGTACAGATAGAAGGCCGCTTTCGTCGGGGAGAGGCGGTGCGTATCGTCAATCCCGAAGGGCGGGAGCTGGCGCGGGGCATCTGTCGTTACGATGCGCTCGACCTGAATCGAATCAAAGGACAACACTCAGAGCAGATCGAATCACTGCTGGGCTATGGCTATGGCAACGTGGCCATTCACCGCGACGATCTGGTGCTCTTGTAGGAGATAGTATGAATCTGGAACAAATGGGGCAGGCCGCGCGCGCTGCCGCCCATACCCTGGCCGACACCTCTACCCGGGCCAAGAATCAGGCCCTGCTGGTAATGGCCGATGCCCTCGAAGCGGCCGCAGGCGACATTCTGGCCGCCAACGCCAGGGATCTGGAGGCCGCTCGTGCAAACGGTATCGGTGAGGCGATGCTGGACAGGCTGATGCTGAATCCGGCCCGGCTCAAGGCCATTGCCGACGACGTGCGTAACGTGGTGTCATTGCCGGATCCGGTGGGGAGCGAGCTGGACTCGCGGATGCTGGAAAACGGCATGCGGTTGTCGCGTCGCCGGGTACCGCTTGGTGTGGTGGGGGTGATTTATGAAGCCCGCCCCAACGTGACCATCGATATCGCCGCCCTCTGCCTGAAAACCGGTAATGCCAGCATACTGCGTGGCGGTCGGGAAACCTTTCATACCAATCAGGAATTGGTGAAGGTGATCCGGCAGGCGCTGGCGGCCAGTCAATTACCCGAAGGCTGTGTGCAGTACATCAGTGAGCCGGGTCGGGAGTGGGTCAGCGGCCTGCTCAAGCTCGATCAATACGTGGACATGATCATACCCCGCGGTGGCCCCGGCCTGCATCGACTGTGCAAAGAGCAGGCGACCATACCGGTGATCATCGGCGGTTTCGGCATCAGCCATGTTTTTGTCGACGACAGTGCCGATCTGGTGCGATCCATCGAGGTGATTGATAACGCCAAGACCCACAGGCCCAGTGCCTGCAATGCCCTGGATACCCTGCTGGTGGATCGGGCGGTGGCGGCCGAGCTGTTGCTCTTGCTCAGCACACGCATGGCGGAAAAAGGCGTTGAGATGGTGGCCGATGACGAGGCGCTGACGCTGTTGACGACGGGGCCGGCCCGGGTGCGTGCCGCCGTCGAGGGGGACTTCGACACCGAGTGGCTGAGTCTGACCCTGGGCGTGAAACTGGTATCCGGCGTGAACGAGGCACTGGCGCACCTGCGCGATTATAACGCCAGCCATTCCGATGCCATTCTCACCGGCAGCCTGAGCAATGCCGAGCGCTTTATCAATGGCGCCCCCTCGGCGGCGGTCTATGTGAATGCCTCTACCCGCTTCACCGATGGCGCCCAGTTCGGCCTGGGGGCCGAAGTGGCCGTCTCGACCCAGAAACTGCATGCCCGCGGTCCCATGGGGCTGGAAGAGCTGACCAGCTACAAGTGGATAGGCCAGGCGGATTACCTGATCCGCGATTGATCATACATGGCTGATATATGGCTGACACATTGCTGAATAGACACGCCGGCGGCCCTGGCCGCCAGCATGGTGAAGAGAGGATAGTATGCCATCCAAGCTGTTGGACGCCCTGCTGCTGGCAATGCCGTTGCCAGCTACTCTTGAGTCGTGGCGGCAACATCTCAAGAGCCAACTACCCTATCCGGTACAGGGGGCACAGACGTTGTTTATCGGGGATCCTGCCCTGGTCATCGTCGCGTTTCAGCATGACAAGGTAGAGGTGCTGCTGCCGGCCATGGAGTGGCGTCATCACGATATTCATACCATCAAGCCCCGCTCCCAGGGGGTGGTGGAGGCTAGTAATGGCAGTCTGGAACAGTTGATGGCACTGGTCGAGGACACCATAGCCTTGAGACTGAAGTCATTTCACGAATGCAGCAGTTGTGGTAAACGCTGCGCCCCCGAGCTACTGGGCTCCCTGCAGGGAGAGCCGGTATGCCGGGACTGCATCAAGGGCCGACGAGTCCTGTTCTGAAAAAAGCGAAAAAGAAGTGAAATAGGGATTGGTGAATAGGGAATAGTACCCTAATCCCTAATCCCTAATCCCTAATCCCTAATCCCTAATCCCCGATCCGGGCCAGCCACAGCCGCAGGTACATGCCCGGCAGTGTGGTGATGCCGGCGGTGGCGAAGCGCAGCTTGCCCTGGCTGGCGACCATCAGGGTCGGGGTGACCCGGACGCCGAGTGTTTGCGCCAGCCGGTTATCCTCATCGTTCACTACCGCAAAGTCATACCCCTTGTCACGCACATAGCCGGTAACCCGGGCATCCGGACCCGAGGCGATGGCGATGCCGACGACGCGGGCATGGGGCGCACCGACCAGGTTCACCATGGGCGATACCAGCCTGCACACGCCGCACCAGCTGGCCCATATATAGAGCAGCACAGGTTGTTCCCGGCTCATGGCATCGAGGTCTATGGTCTCGCCGCCCAGTGTGGTCATGCTGCCCAATGACGCCACCTCGGTGGGCAGATCCCGACTGCGCCAGAGATCGGCGGCCGTTACCAGGGTGGCGATCAACAGCAGGTAGACCAGACCCGAGCCGATTCGCCTGCGCCAGTTTCGATTTTTCACTTCGCTGCTCATGGCTGTGCCTCTTTCAACGCATCCATGACCTGGTCGCTGGTCAGCAGCACCTCGAGCGCCTTGCCCTGGGGCAGGCCGGGGCCAAATACCTGATTGAAGGGTATACCGGCACGCTGATTGGTGCGCAGGTAGTCGGTAATGGCCGCATCGGGGCGAGTCCAGTCGCCGCGCATCAGCACCATGTCGTCTTGCTGCAGGGCCGAGTAGACCGGATCCCGTAACACCACGCCTATCTTGTTTGCCTGGCAGGTAATGCACCAGTCGGCGGTGACATCCACGAACACCCGCTTGCCGGCGGCCACTTCGCGCTTGATTTGCACCGGATCCAGCGGCTGCCAGTTCAGCTCATCCTTCACCGGGCTGACCCAACGAGATTGAGTCAGCAGGGCGGTGACGCCCCCGGCTGCGCCCAGCAGCATCAGGCCGGCCAGACTGAAAACCAGACCCCGGGCGCCATAGTGACGCAGCAGCGACCCTATCGGCAGTGCTATCAGCAGGATAGCCAGCGCCAGGGTGGCGGTGCTGCCCAGGGTATATTGCAGCAGCGACAGCAGCCAGAGGCTGGTGGCGAGCAGCATAAGGCCGAACAGCCACTTTACCTTGATCATCCAGGGGCCGGGTTTGGGCAGGGCGCCAATGACTCCGGGGAACAGCGCCAGTAACAGCCAGGGCAGCGCCATGCCCAGGCCCAGGCCGGTGAAGATGGCCATCAGCACCAGTGGCGTGGAGGCCAGGGCCACCGCCACCGCCGTTCCCAGAAAGGGTGCGGAGCAGGGGGTGGCGAGCAGGGTGGCGAACATGCCCTGCAGCAGATGGCCGCCATTGCCGTGGCCGGGACGGGTCGCCAGCCAGGTACTCATGGCCGTGGGCAGGCGCAGCTCGAACAGCCCGAACAGGTTAAGCGAGAACAGGGCGGTAACCAGCAGCATGAAGCCGATAAAGCCCGGTTGCTGGAACTGTATGCCCCAGCCAAGCTGGGCGCCGGACCAGGTTAGTGCCAGCATGAAGCCGGCCAGCACCCAGAACGACAGCATGATGCCGAGGGCGGACCACAGCAGGGGGCGACGCACCTCGGAGCGAGAGCGGTGTCCCAGCAGCAGGCTGTTGAGCTTGAGTCCCAGCACCGGCAAGACACAGGGCATGATGTTGAGGATGAGGCCGCCGAGCAGGGCATAGAGCAGCACCAGACCCAGCGGTGGCATGCTGGCCGCTATTGGAGCCAGGGTGCCGCGGGTGATGACGCCGGCCAGCTCTTCAGCCAGTCCGGTATCGGTAGCGGTGATCACCACCACCTGATCATCCAGGTTCAGGTCGGGATCCCAGCTGCCGACCTTGAACCGGGCTTGCAGTCGGGTGTCGCTCACCGTCAGTTGCGGCTGGCTGAAGATGCTGCTGTCGAGCTCGTCGACGTATACCGCTGGTTGCTGCCAGCCTCGGGGATTGGTCAGCGTCACATCGAGCTGTTTGGCGGCCGGATCCCAGACCAGCCGCTCGGCCTGCACCAGGCTCGCCGGACGGGGTACCCGGGACACCGCCTGCTGATACAGGTGATTCAGGTTTTCGTCGGTCGCCATCTGCGGCTCGAGGGGCAGTTGCAGCGCGTATTCGGTGAGCACGCAGATGGTGGTGCAGCTGGGCAGGGTCAGGCTGGCATCGAAGCGGCTTGCCTTTCCGGCCTCGGCCGGGGTCAGCTGCAGCGGAAAGTCGACGGCATTGTGATAGCCCTGGGTTTCGACCCCGAGCAGGGAGAAGCGCTCGGGCAGCGGCCACTGCCAGTTGACCGACAGCAGGTTGTCGGATGACTGCCAGTCCAGCCGGGGTGCAATACCTCCTTCGCCGGGGGAGCGCCAGTAAGTTTTCCAGTCCTCCTGCAGGCGAACCTGCAACAGCGCCGGATAATGATTATTGGCCGCATCATAGGGGCCTGTCTGTATCAGCCGCACCTGCACCGGGGGGTGCTCGGGTGCCTGCAGCCAGCCGGTATCGGCAGCCTGTAGCGGTAAGGCTGCCGACAGCAGCAGGATAAAAAAGGTAAACATTCTGATCACGAATAGAGTCTCCGGTGGATTAACGCAAGCTTACAAGATGATGGCGCTAATCTCACTGCCGGAACACGCACAACACCATCTGCTGTTAACCGACGGCCAGCCACAGCGCCACGCCCAGCATCAGGCTGCCGGCAATGCGGTTCATCAGCCTGACCTTGCCCTTTTGTTGCAGCACCCGGCTCAGGGTGCGGCCACCGCTGGCGTAGAGCAGCATGCAGATGAACTCCAGCGAGAGGATAATCGATACCAGCAGCAGCAGCTGACCGGCCAGCGGTGCCTGATTGTCGATAAAGGGGGGCAGCAGGGCGATGAAAAAGGCCCAGCCCTTGGGGTTGGCAATGGCGGTGATGAAGCCCTGGCTGATGAGGGTGCGGGCCGGTATATGGCGCGGGCCGGCATCCACCGGGCTCAGGGCCAGCTTGCCCCGGGACCGCCACAGCTGAATACCGAGCCAGGCCAGATAGAGGCCGCCGCCGTACTTGAGAAGCTGAAACAATTGCGGATATTGCAGCATGACAGCGGCCACGCCGACCACCGCCAGGCAGGCGACCAGGCCCACGCCGACCAGCTCGCCGACCATCATCCACAGGGTGCGGCGCACCCCGACCGTCATCCCTAACGACAGCGCCAGGGTCATACACATGCCCGGCGTGACCGAGACGAAGAAAAAGGTGGGGATAAACACCATCAAGACTGCAGAATTAATAGCACACCTACCTAGGGTTCTGGTTTGAGTTAAAGAGGTTGTCGGTCATTGTAGGCCAAATGCCGGACAACAGGCTATGGCTATTTAGGATGAAAACAGCCTCATGCTTTCTCGCCGGATTTGCAGCTAATTGAGTCGCCTTAGTCGCCGAAGCGGGGGCTGAATACCAGGCGGCCGGGGGCGATGTCCATGGCCACCGGGGCCTTGCTCAGCCAGGAATAGCGGCTGTCGTCGAGTCGGTAGACCGGCTGGTTTTCCAGCACGGCGCGCAGCAGCTGCATCATGCCGGCCGAGGCGGCGGTCATGTCACCCTGATAGCCGAAGGCATCGACCTTGCTTTGCAGCAGCTTGAGGTCACGCAGAAAAATCGCATTCTGCTGGCGGTCGTAGACAGGACGGCCCTCGATGGCCAGATCCAGCTGGGCCGGAAAACGGGCGATCAGGGCATTGATGGCGGTTTCGCCCTGCAGGTTGAGCCGCACCACGTCACGGCTGTCGGGACCTATCTGCAAGTCCAGCCTGTCGATTCGGGTCTCCACCAGGCCCTGGGTAAAGCGCGGCGCCTGCTGTTCCAGCAGGGTATAAAGCGATTTTTCAATCTCGCTTTCCGACACGCTGTACTGGCTGAGCCCGGCACAGGCGCTCAGCAGAAGGGTACTCAACATGATAAGAAGGGGCTTGAACATGGTATACCTCTGGTTTACAGGACATGTGAGGAGTGAAGGGGGAGGAGTGAGGAAGGAGATAAAAAGGAGATAAAAAGCAGATTTTTGCCTTTTACCCCTTACTCCTCACGATTCACCCCTCACGGTTTCAACGTAACAACTGATCCAGCTGATTGGCGAAGGTCTGACGGTCGGCGGGGCTCAGGGTGGGCGGTCCGCCGGTGTGCACGCCACTGGAACGCAGGGTATCCATGAAGTCGCGCATGGTCAGTTTGGCCCTGATGGTGCCCTTGTCGTACCTTTCTCCGCGCGGGCTCAGCACTCTGGCATCTTTTGCCAGTGCCTCGGCCGCCAGGGGAATATCGGCGGTGATCAGAATTTCTCCGGGCCGGATACGGGCCACGATTTCATCATCGGCCACATCGAAGCCTTTGGGCACCTGCAGCTGTTTGATCAGGTTCGAGGCAGGTAGCGGCAGCGAATGGTTGGCGACCATGGTCAGCGGCGTCTGAGTACGCTCGGCGGCACGGAACAGAATATCGCGGATCACCTTGGGGCAGGCATCCGCATCGACCCAGATGTGCATCAGTTATGTCGACCCGGTTTTTTCTTGCGATCGATGGCTTCCTGTACCTCGCCTGGCTCGACCACCACCCCGGTGGCGTCGGAGGTAGGGAAGACGGCGACCATCAGCTCGTCGTCTTCCATGCCGGGCACCCAGCGGCTCTGCCACACCCTGAGGCTGATGGCCTCGGGCTTGCACTGGCTCCAGTCGTCCACCGCCCACTCTTTGGCATAGTCTGCGTGGGGCCACACCGGAATGCAGTCTTCGTCATCGTCCGAGGTCAGCATCATGCAGCCGTGCTCGTCGGTGAGGATCCAGATTTCGTTGTGCTCGCACACCCGACTCACGAAATGATTGAAACGCTCATCATCGCGCATGGTCTGGGCGGCGGCCTTGTCGGCCTCGGTCAGGGTATAGCTCATGGTTTTTCTCATACTGGGGATCTGCCTGCATGTTCACACTGCAAGCCCTGTTTTGTCCAGCTTGCCGCCGAATTTGTTCCAGGCCTTCTCATGAAAGAAATAGGCGACGGTATTGACCATGGGTTCCACCAGGGCAATCAGTCCGCCTACCAGCAGATCACCGGAAAGCAGGTAGGCCACACTGAAGGCAACGGTAAAATGGACGAGGGCGAAAGTAAGCGTCTTGGGCATGAGGCAGATCTCTGGTTGGAAGATAAATAAATGATAACAATTACTATTTATGCGTCCAATTTTTGTTTTTTATCTTTTCGATTGGTATTTTCTATCAAACAAATGCCGCCATGGGCCAATTGAGCGTTTACAGCCTGCCCCTGCTCGGGATAGATTGAAACCAGTCTTTTTCGATAAAAACGAGCCAGGGGCTCGGAATGGTAAGCAGGGTTGCTCATGCATTTTCAAACCGACGATATTCGCATTAATCAAATCAAGGAACTGTTGCCGCCGATCGCGGTGCTGGAAAAATATCCGGCCACCGATACCGCGTCGTCCACCGTGTTCGAGTCACGCCAAGCCATTCACCGCATGCTGGCGGGTGAAGATGATCGCCTGCTGGTGGTGATCGGACCTTGCTCCATTCACGATACCGACGCCGCCATCGAGTATGGCAAGCGACTCAAGGTATTGCGCGATCACTATGCGGACCGACTGGAAATCGTGATGCGAGTCTATTTTGAAAAGCCGCGCACCACCGTCGGCTGGAAGGGGCTGATCAACGACCCTTATCTGGACAACAGCTTCCAGATCAACGACGGCCTGCGGATCGGCCGCAAGCTGCTGCTGGATCTCAATGATATGGGCCTGCCCACCGCCAGTGAGTTTCTCGACATGATCACGCCCCAGTATCTGGCGGATCTGATGAGCTGGGGTGCCATCGGCGCCCGCACCACCGAGTCTCAGGTGCACCGTGAGCTGGCTTCCGGCCTGTCCTGCCCGGTCGGTTTCAAGAACGGTACCGACGGCACCATCAAGGTGGCGGCCGATGCCATCGGCGCGGCCAGCGCCTCGCACCATTTTCTGTCGGTGACCAAGCTGGGCCATTCCGCCATCGTCGCCACCGCCGGCAATCCGGACTGTCATATTATTCTGCGCGGTGGCAAGGAGCCCAATTACAGCGCCGATCACGTCGCCACCGTCTGCGCCGGTCTGGAAAAAGCCGGTTTGCCGCAGAAGCTGATGATCGACTTCAGCCATGCCAATAGCAGCAAGCAGTATCAGCGGCAGCTGGTGGTGGCCGAGGATGTCTGCGGCCAGCTGGCCGCCGGTGAGCAGGCGATCATGGGGGTCATGGTAGAAAGCCACCTGGTGGAAGGCCGTCAGGATCTGGAAGAGGGTTGCGAGCTGACCTACGGCCAGAGCATCACCGACGCCTGCATCGGCTGGGAAGATACCGAAGCCCTGCTGGCGCAACTGGCCGACGCCGTCACCGCCCGCCGCCAGGCTTGAGAACCTGAGGGGTGAATAGAAACGTGAGGGGTGAGGGGTAAGGAGAGCCCCAGATCTGAACGATAAAAAAAGGAGCCGTAAGGCTCCTTTTTTGATGCGGGGGAGTGGTTACTTCACTTCCACACCCTGGGCCTGCAAGTCCGCGTGGTAGGACGAGCGGACGAAGGGGCCGCAGGCGGCGTGGGAGAAGCCGAGGTTGTCGGCAATCACTTTCAGCTCGTCAAACTCTGCCGGCGGCACGTAGCGCTTCACCGGCAGGTGATGGCGGCTCGGCTGCAGATACTGGCCCAGGGTCAGCATGGAGACCTTGTGGGCGCGCAGATCCTTGAGCACCTCGGCGATTTCTTCGTTGGTCTCGCCCAGGCCCATCATCAGACCGGACTTGGTGGCCACCTGCGGGTGCATTTCCTTGAACCGGCGCAGCAGCTCCAGCGACCACTTGTAATCGGCGCCGGGACGGGCAACCCGATACAGGCGCGGGGCGGTTTCCAGATTGTGGTTGAACACGTCCGGCGGCGTATCCTTGAAGATTTCCAGCGCGGTATCCATGCGACCACGGAAGTCCGGGGTCAGAATTTCAATCTTGGTATTGGGGCTCTGTTCGCGGATGGCGCGGATACAGTCGACGAAGTGCTGGGCACCGCCGTCGCGCAGATCGTCCCGGTCCACCGAGGTGATGACCACGTATTTGAGGCCCAGCTCCTTGATGGTCTTGGCCAGCTTGCCCGGCTCTTCCGGATCCACCGCCAGCGGGCGACCGTGGGCCACGTCGCAGAAGGGGCAGCGGCGGGTACAGATGGCGCCGAGGATCATGAAGGTGGCGGTGCCGTGGTTGAAACACTCGGGTAGATTGGGGCAGGATGCCTCTTCGCAAACAGAGTGCAGCTTGTTTTCGCGCATTATGTCTTTGAGGCCCTGTATGCGCTGATTACTGGGAGGAAGCTTGATCTTCATCCACTCCGGCTTGCGCAATACTTCCTCGTCTGCCTCCGGCATGTACTTGACCGGGATCAGGGCCATCTTGTCGGCATCACGCAATTTTACGCCGGGCTCTACGCGTACAGGTTTATTCATAGTTTCAGCTTCTCTGTGGTGTAGTAGAGATGTTGATAACCAAGCTGCTCTGCCAGCAAGGGTACCAGTCGGGATTGAGCTTCTTCAAGGGTCTGGGGTCCGCCAAGGGCACAGCACTGGGTCATGGCCATGCCCGCATAACCACAGGGGTTGATGCGCAGAAAAGGGGTCAGATCCATATTGACGTTAAGCGCCAGCCCATGAAAGGAGCAGCCTCGGCGCACCCGCAGTCCCAGGGAGGCAATCTTGCTGTCCCCCACATAGACGCCGGGTGCATCGGGCTTGGCATAGGCTGTTATCCGGTAATCGGCCAGCAGGTTGACGATGGCGCTTTCCATACCGGTAACCAGCGGGCGAACGCCGAGTTTTTTGCGACGGACATCGACCAGCAGATACAACACCAGCTGTCCGGGGCCGTGATAGGTGACCTGGCCGCCTCTGTCGGTCTGTACCAGCGGAATGTCGCCGACGTTGAGAATATGCTCGGCCTTGCCGGCCTGACCCTGGGTGAACACCGGCAGGTGCTCGACCAGCCAGAATTCATCCTGGGTGTCTTGATCCCGCCGGTCGGTAAACATCTGCATGGTATGCCAGACGTGTTCGTAGGAGGCCTGTCCCCAGTGCCTGACGGTAAGCTTATCCTGCAACATCACTATGTCCTAGAGTACGTACTTGACCAGTTCCAGTTCACCCAGTTGCTGGTACAGCAATTCTACCTGCTCCTTGCTGTGCACCGTCACTTGAACGGTCACGGCGTGGTAGGTACCTTTGCTGCTGGGGCGAACCTGCGGGCTGTAATCACCGGGGGCATGCTGTTGCAGCACTTCCACCACCATATCGGGCAGGCGCTCATCGGCCAGGCCCAGGATCTTGAACGGGAAGCGGCAGGGAAAATCGAGCAACTCATCAAATTTGGTATTCATGGCAACCTTTACTACGTGCGCTATTCGGGAACGTGCGCTATTCGGGGGTGATGGAAACCGTTCCATAACCTATTTCACATTTTTACCATAAAATTGCCGGTTTCGAAACCGGCAACTTATCTGGCGGGGAAGGGCGATGAACAAGCCCGAAGCGTGCCGCTTCCGGCTGTTCGGCTTACTCCAGCCCACTCCCGACGGGGCTCAGTTGAACAGATCCTGAACCAGCAGCTTGATGTAGTCGATCAGGCGGCTGAAGATGCCACCCTGTTCTACTTCTTCCAGCGCCACCAGCGGCATGGTCATCACATCTTTGCCGTCCAGCTTCAGGTGCAGGGTGCCAACCTGTTCGCCTTTTGCCAGCGGGGCCTTCAGCGCCTTGTCGAGGGTAAAGTCGGCTTCCAGGCTCTGGGCCTGGCCGCGGGGTATGGTTACCGCGACCGTCTTGTCCACGCCGAGGGCGACGGTGTCCCTGTCGCCCATCCAGATCCGCTGATCCATCAGCTTGCTGCCCGCCTGGTAAGGGGTCAGGGTCTGATAGAAGCGAAAGCCATAGGTCAGTAGTTTCTTGCTTTCGGAGGCGCGCATCCGTTCGTTCGCCGCCCCCATCACCACGGCGATCAGACGCATGTCTTCCTTGGTGGCGGAAGACACCAGGTTGTAACCGACGGCCGAGACATGGCCGGTCTTGATGCCGTCGACATTCAGCGACTGATCCCACAGCAGCGAGTTACGGTTGTGCTGGGTAATACCGTTATAGGTAAAGGATTTTTCGGCATAGATTTTATATTCTTCCGGCACATCGCGGATCAGCGCCTGACCCAGCAGCGCCATGTCGTAAGCGGTGGTATACATCTCATCGCTGTGCAGGCCGTGGGGCGTGACGAAATGGCTGTTGGTCATGCCCAGCCGGGCCGCCCAGCCGTTCATCAGATCGGCAAAGGAATTGACGCTGCCGGCCAGGTGCTCGGCCACGGCCACGGTTGCATCGTTACCGGACTGGATGATGATGCCCCGGTTCAGCTGATCGATGCTGACCTGCTTGCCCACTTCCAGAAACATCACCGAGGAGCCGGGAAAATTCTGGGCCCAGGCGGCTTCGCTGATGGTGACCAGATCGTCACGTTTGACCTTACCTTCCTGCAGCGCCTGGCCCAGTATGTAGGAGGTCATCATCTTGGTCAGGCTGGCCGGCGGCAGTGTTTCGTCGGCCTGGTGCGACACCAGTACCTGGCCGCTGGCGTAATCCATCAGTACATAGGATTTGGCGGCGATGGCCGGTGGCTCCGGTATCATGGGTCCCTGAGTCTGTGCCTGGCTGGTAAAGGACACCAAAGCGGCGAGCAATAAAGAGGGGAGAGTGTTAACCATACGCATAACGTCTGCTGGATCCCTGTATAAATAGGCATTAGTTGCCGGTGTAAGTTGAAAATAAGGCCGATTAATTCAGAAAATAAGCCTGTGCGTACCCTTCGGCCACGAGTCGGGACAGGGTATCTTCCATTTTGTTGGCCGGAATGGGACCCATCTGCAGGCGGTACCATTCGGCGCTCTGTTCCACCCGTGCGGGGAAACCATACGCCTTGGTCAGCCGGGCAGCAAGTTCCTTGGCTTTATCGGCGGAACGGGTGGCCAGCAACTGAATATGGCGGTCGGCGGTGGCCGGCGTCTTGTGGGCGGCCACCGCCGTTTGGGTGCCGGCCGTTGGCCGGTAGGCCAGCGGCGTACCCGTCACCTGTGTCTGCGGGTCATCGGCGGCGAGCTGTATCGACTGGCCATCGGGAGCCATCCTGAGCAGCTCGACCCTGACCTGTGCCGTGCCGGTGTCGAGCATATCCAGCTTGTAGGCGGCGGCATAGGAAAGATCGATAATGCGATCGCCATGAAAGGGCCCTCGATCATTGACCCGGACGATCACCTGCTTGCCGTTCTGGACATTGATGACCTTGACGAAGGACGGCAGCGGCAGATTCTTGTGGGCGGCGGTCATGGTATACATGTCGTAGATTTCGCCGTTCGAGGTTTCATAGCCATGAAACTTGGCGCCATACCAGGAAGCCAGACCTTCGTCCCGGTAGTGCTTGACGTCATTCCATACCTGATAGTCACTGCCCCAGACATTGTAATCCCGGTTACCCCGCCGGCTGTAGGGCTCGAAGCGGGGCACCGCATTTTTCACCTGGCTCATGTCGGGCGCGTTGGCGGGCGGCTTGTCCTGGCGCAGGGCATAGCGGCCGCCGGCGGTTTCCCGATCGTAGGCGGCATCCTGCTTGTCCGGTGTTACTGCCTGTTCCGGCTGGCTGCTGCAGGCAGCCAGCCCCAGTGCCGCCAAGGGCAAGAGGGATTTAGAGAGACGGTTCATAGGCCTGCTTAAGCTGCTCACTGAGTTGATAGACTGCCATGGCGTACAAGGGGCTGCGATTATAGCGGGTAATCACGTAAAAGTTATGCCGTATCACCCAATATTCCGGACCATCGACGCCGTCCAGGCGAATCAGCTTGACCGGGGTGTCTGCATCCAGTTCCTGCTCCACCACCACGCCGGCAGCCGCCAGCTCGGCCCAGCTGTGACTCAGCTCCAGCGCCGGGCCCAGCAGGGCGTCGGCGGCCTCGGTATCGGTTGCCCGGGCCGGATAGGCAACATCGTCACCCGGTTGCCATTTGTGTTCATGAAAGTAGTTGGCGACGCTGCCGATGGCATCCACCGCCTGAAACAGGTTGCGCTCGCCATCACCGTCGAAGTCGACCGCATAATGGCGGTAGCTGGAGGAAATAAACTGACCCATGCCCATGGCGCCGGCGTAGGAGCCTTTCTGATCGAGCAGTGCCCAGCCCTGCTCCTTGGCCAGCTGCAGGTAATGGGCAAACTCGGAGCGGAAAAACTCGCCCCGGGGCGGATAGTTGAAGCCCAGGGTATAGAGTGCATCCAGCACCTTGTGACTGCCCATGTGGGCGCCGTAGAAGGTTTCCACGCCGATGATGGCGGTGATGATGTGTGCCGGCACCTGCAGTTCCCGCTCGGCCCGGGCCAGCAGCTCGGCGTGCTGTTGCCAGAACTCGACACCCTGTTGCAGTCGCTTCTCGGTCAGAAAAATGGACCTGTACTGGTGCCAGGGTTTGGCTTCTGCCGGTCGGGTCATGGCATCGATGATCGATTGCTGATAGCTGGCCTGAGTCATGGCGTCATTCAGTTCGGCGATGGGCACTTCAAACTTGCCGGCCAGTTCGTCAAGCCAGCGCTGCTGTTCCGGATTTATCTCGGCAGCGGTTACCGAGGTGGTCAACAGCAAGGCGGCGGAAACAAGGGCAAGACGCATTCGATAATCCTTTTATTTGGCCAACAGGCGCTTATGGGTATGCACGGACATCAGGATGCCAAATCCGGCCATCAGTGTCACCATGGAGGTACCGCCGTAACTGATCAGGGGCAAGGGTACTCCCACCACCGGCAGCAGGCCACTGACCATGCCGATGTTGACGAACACGTACACGAAAAAGGTCAGGGTCAGGGCACCGCCGAGCAGGCGGGGAAAGGCACCCTGAGCCTGCATTGAGATATAAAGGCCACGCCAGATGATGAACAGATAGAGCAGCATCAGCAGGCAGACACCAACGAGACCGAATTCTTCGCTCAACACCGCAAAAATAAAGTCGGTATGGCGTTCGGGCAGAAATTCCAGCTGTGACTGGGTACCCTGCAGCCAGCCCTTGCCCCAGAGTCCGCCCGAGCCGATGGCGATCTTGGACTGGATGATATGATAACCGGCCCCCAGGGGATCACTTTCCGGATGCAGCAGAGTCAGAACCCGTCGTTTCTGATAGTCGTGCATCAGAAAAAACCACAGGGCCGGCAGAAAGGCGGCGATGGCGGCCACGGCGGCCAGGATCAGTCGCCAGGACATGCCGGCGAGAAAGATGACGAAAAAGCCGGAGGCCGCCACCAGCAGGGAGGTGCCCAGATCCGGCTGTTTGGCAATCAGCAGGGTGGGGATCAGCACCAGTCCCAGTGCCAGAAAGACATGCAACAGGCTGGGCGGCAGCGGGTAGCGGCTGATATAGGCGGCGATGGTCATCGGCATCACCAGTTTCATGATTTCCGAGGGCTGGAAGCGGAAGGACCCCAACTCCAGCCAGCGCTGGGCGCCCTTGCCGATGTCCCCCACCAGCAGTACCAGCACCAGCATTATCAGCCCCAGCATGAACAACGGCGGCGCCCAGCGGGCATAGAAGCCGGGAGGTAACTGCGCCAGTACCATCATCACCACCAGCGACAAGCCGATGCGAATGCCCTGACGAGTGAGTGAGTCCATGCTTTCACCGGAGGCCGAATAAAGAATGGCGAGGCTGGCACCGAGCAATGTCAGCAGCCCCAGCAGCAGGGGCCAGTCCAGATGCAGAATTTCCCACAAGGCGCGACGGCGCCGATGTTTATTCATTGTGCTGTTCCTCGCCTTCGGTGTTCTGCAACGGCTCGGGGATCATGTAGAGATCGAGCAGGGCCCGGGCCACGGGGGCGGCGTGCGAGCTGCCGCCACCGGCGTTTTCCAGTACCACCGACACCACGACTTCCGGTTTTTCAAAGGGAGCCAAGGCCACAAAAAGGGCATTGTCGCGCAGATGCTCCCTGGTGCTGGCATGGTCGTACTGCTGGTTTTCGGCCAGGCTGAATACCTGAGCGGTGCCGGATTTTCCGCCCGCCTTGTAGGGAGTATCGGCAAAGGCCCGCCGGGCTGTGCCCTCTCTGCCGTTGATCACCCGATACATGCCGGCCAGGCCCACGTCCCAGAAGCTGTCCTGCTTCAGTTGAATAGGCTCACTCTTGCTGACCGGCATCGAGATCATGCCCTCTGGCCCCTTGATGCCGTGCAGCAGCCGGGGGTGAACGGTTTCTCCGTGGTCCACCATGATGGCGATGGCCCGGGCCAGTTGCAACGGGGTGGCGGTCCAGTAGCCCTGACCTATGCCCACCGAGATGGTGTCCCCCTGATACCAGGGCTGCTTGTGGCGGGCCTGCTTCCAGTCGCGGGAAGGCATGGTACCGCTGGTTTCTTCGTGCAGATCGATCCCGGAATACTGGCCGAAGCCGAAGCGGGTCATATAGTCATGGAGGTTGTCTATGCCGACCCGATAGGCCAGATCATAGAAAAAGGTATCGGCCGAAATTTCGATGGCCCGGTATACATCCATCCAGCCGTGGCCCCAGCGGCGCCAGTCGCGGAATTTGCGCTTGGTATTGGGGATCTGGAAATAGGGCCCACCGAAGTAACGGGTGCTGGGGGTGATGGCGCCTTCGTTCAGCCCCATGACCGCCAGCATCGGCTTGACGGTGGAGGCGGGGGCGTAGATGCCCTGAGTGGCTCTGTTGATCAGCGGGCGGTCCGGGTTGTTCAGTAGTTCCCGGTACTCGGGGCTGCTGATGCCGTGCACGAACAGATTGGGGTCGTAGCTGGGGCTGGAGATCAGCGCCAGTATCTTGCCGTCTTTCGGGGTCATGATGACGGCGGCACCGCGGCGATCGGCCATCAGTTTCTGCGCCTTTACCTGCAGTGCCACATCCACGTTGAGATAGATATCGCTGCCCGGTGTCGGCGGCTGATAGGTGAGGGTGCGGATCACCCGGCCGCGGTTGTTGACCTCGACTTCCTGATAACCGGCCTGACCGTGGAGCAGGTCCTCGTAGTAACGCTCTACGCCCAGCTTGCCGATATCCCGGGTGGCGGCGTAGTTGGCCAGCTTGTTGTCTTCCCGCAGGCGCGTGACGTCCTTGTCGTTGATGCGAGCCACATAGCCTATCACATGGGTGAAGGTATCCCGGTAGGGATAAAAGCGCTTGAGATAGGCCTCTATGGTGGCGCCCGGATATTTATGCTGATTGATGCTGAACAGGGCCACCTGCTCTTCGCTCAGGCGATTGACCAGCACCACCGGATTGAAACGGCGTTGGCGACGAACCTCGGCCAGAAAGCGTTTTTTGACTTCGGGATCAAGGCCGAGCAGATCTGTCAGCTCGTCGACGGTGGCGTCCAGATCGGGGGATTGTTCGGGGGTGATTTCCAGGCTGTAGATGGGGCGGTTTTCCGCCAGCAGGACGCCGTTGCGATCGTAGATCAGGCCCCGGGTCGGTGCTATGGGCACAATCTTGATGCGGTTATCGTTGGAACGGGTCTGATAACTCTGGTGTTCGTTGATCTGCAGATGGTAAAGGTTGGCAAGCAGCACCCCCATCAGCAGCACTATGCCCATAAACGCAATCACAGCCCGGCGCCAGTACAGGGATGATTCGGCGCCATGATCGCGCATCTTTACCCGGCCTTTTGCCATTATTACTCTCGGTGATAGGGGTGGTTGTTATTGATGCTCCAGGCGCGATACAGGCTTTCTGCCGCCACCACCCGCACCAGCGGATGTGGCAGCGTCAGCGGCGATAAAGACCAGGATTGTTCGGCGGCGGCCTTGCAGGCGGGCGACAGCCCTTCGGGACCGCCGATCAGGATGGCGACATCCCTGCCATCGAGCTGCCAGCGGGTGAGTTCGCCGGCCAGCTGTGCCGTGGTCCAGGGCCGGCCCGGAATATCGAGGGTGACGATGCGCGCCGATTTGGACACGGCGGCCAGCATCTGTTCGCCTTCCTTGTGCAGGATACGCTCGATATCGGCATTCTTGCCGCGTTTTCCGGCCGGGATCTCGACCTGCTCCAGCGGCAGATCCCGAGGGAAACGCCGCTGATATTCCTGAAAACCGGCGGTTATCCAGGACGGCATCTTGGTACCGACCGCCACCAGTTGCAGTTTCATCAGGCCACGGCTCCGACGCTATTGCCACCCCAGAGTTTTTCGAGCTGGTAAAAGTCGCGGGTTTCTTCCTGCATTACGTGCACTATGGCGTCGCCCAGGTCGACCAGTACCCATTCGCCGGCGTCCAGGCCGTCGACACACATCAGGTGCAGGCCGGCGTGTTTGGCTTCGGTGGCCAGGTGCTCGGCGATGGAGTTGACATGGCGGCTGGAATTACCGGAGCAGATGATCATGCAGTCGGTGATGGTGGACTTGCCGCTGACATCCAGGACCTGGATATCGCGGGCTTTGAGATCGTCGAGCTTGTCGACGATAAAGGTTTGCAGTTCTTGACCTTGCAAGGGGGAATTCTCCTCAATTCAATATGACGACGGATTATAACACGGGCCCCAAGTAGAGTCCCTTATCTCGAATATAGTCCGCGACCGGGTCAGGCAACAAATATTGGGGATTGTTCCCGGCCCGGATGCATTCACGTATCCGGGTGGAGGAAATATCGAGTGGCGGGTTATCGATCAGGTAAATACAGCCGGCCAGGCGGCGATGCAATTGCTCGCTGTCCCGGGTGCCGTGGGCCCGATACAGGGCGTCGATGGTCGGGTTGAAGTCGGGCATCCAGCCGGGTCTGTGACTGACCACCAGGTGAGCGTGCACGAGCAGTTCCTGCCAGCGATGCCAGCGATCCAGGGTGCACAGGGAGTCCATGCCCATCAGAAAACAGAGGGGAGTATGGGGATGTTCCTGGCGCAGTTCCATCAGGGTCTCGATGGTCCAGGAAGGGCGATCGCGCCTCAGTTCCCGGTCGTCGACGGTCAGCCCCGGGGTTTGTGCCGCCGCCAGTTGCACCATGGCCAGCCGGTGTTCCGGCGCACTGTCGGGCGTGGCCCTGTGGGGCGGAATATAGTTGGGCAGCAGCCGTACCTCGGCCAGCTCCAGCCGTTCCAGCACCTGAATGGCGGGGCGCAGATGGCCGACATGAATGGGATCGAAGGTGCCGCCCAGCAGGCCGATGGCTTTTTTCATTATTTATTCCGTGAAGGGTGAGGTCGGACTGATGGTCAGCGGTTGTGCATCGAGAAAGCCGACGCAGAGGCTGTAGAGCCAGCGCCAGGCCTCGTCGTCATCGAAGGCGGCGACGGCCCGGTCGGCGGCCGCAAGCATGGCCTGCAGCTGCTGCAGCTTGGGCATTGGCAACCGGCCAAGGGCCGCCTGCATCAGCGGCTGTCGGCTGGACCAGACATGCAGGGCACCGGCCAGTTGATGAAACGACTGACCGCCCTGCAGCCCCTGCTGCAGTTGCTGCAGGGTACTCAGTTCCCGGGCCAGCAGGTGGCACAGCATACCGGCTTCCACCCCTTCCTGGCGCAGTTGCAGCAGGATGCGGCAGGCCCGCTTGACCTTGCCCTGCAGCAGGGGGTCGAACAACTGGAAGGGATTGAACTGATGATGGGGCTGCACCTGTTGCTGCAACAGTGCCAGTGTCAGTGGTTGCGGCAGTTGCTGCAGGGCCAGCTTTTCGATCTCGCCCGCCACCGCCAGCAGGTTGCCCTCGAAGGCATAGGCCAGCCAGTGCAGAGCCTCGGGTTCGGCACTCAGTCCATGCTGGTGCAACCTGTGTGTCAGCCAGCGGGGAAAATGCCGGGCATCCGGGGTGACGACCGGTATCTGGGGACCCGCCGCCGTCAACGCCTTGAACCAGGCGCTTTTCTGCTGTTGCTGATTGAGCCGGGGGCCGGTAATGAGCAGCAATAAATCCGGGTGACATTGTTTGAGCAGTTCGCGCAACCGATCCGAGCTGGTCTTGTCGAGCTTGTCCGGCAGGTGCAGCTCGATGATCTGCCGCTGGCTGAACAGGCTCATCGACTGGCTGGCATCGAAAATACCGTCCCAGTCCAGGCCTTCGTCGGCATCGAAGCGGTGACGCTCGTCGAAGCCCCGAGCGCGGGCGGCCTGGCGCAGGGTGTCCAGCGCTTCCTGTTTCAGCAGCGGTTCGTCACCATAAATGAAATAGCAGGGTGCCAGCCCGGCCTGCAGATGTTGCGGCAGCTGTTCCGGGTAGAGACGCATCAGAACGACAGACGATTGAGCTGGCGGATTATCTGTGTGGCGGCCTCGAATTCCATCTGCTCGCGCAGTTGCTGCTGTTCGCGGCTCGAGGCCAGCGCCTGCTCGGATTTATCGAGGAAGCTGCGGTTGAAGGTGACGTTGAACACCTGGCGCGGCTGCTCGGGCATGTCCAGGGTAAAGCGGGTCCCGAAGCGCATGGCGTATTCGAGCTCATCGGCCCGGGCGTTGACCGAGGCGACGGTGTTGCCCTGGCCCAGTGCCGATATGGTCAGCACAGGGGTGAGCATATCGGGCTCGACCAGTTGCGCCCCGGCGCGTTGCAGCCGGGCCGCGACCAGCCGGTAAAACTGGGTCTTGTCGTCGCCGACCAGGGTCAGCCGCCGCAGCTCGGGGGCCAGGTTGTCGCCGCCCCTGAGCTGAAAGCCGCAGCCGGCCAGCAGCAGCGTCAGCAGTATCAGTACCCCTGCCTTGATTCGAGTGAGCATGAAAACTCCTTTAAAAACAGCTGTAAGCTATAAGCTAAACAAAAAGTACAACACCCCCACCCAGCCTCCCCCTGGCAATACGCCTAGGCTATGCCTGTATCCCCGCAGTCTAGGGGGAGGGGCAGAATAGCGCCGATTTTGAAAGGCGGCGTTTGTTTTGCTCCCTCCCCTTTAATGCTGTATCAGCAGGATAACGCTGATGTTCAACGCAAGGGGAGGGTTGGGGTGGGGTTTTGTGTTAATTGGCGACTATGTTCAGCAGTTTGCCGGGGACGTAGATCACCTTGCGTACCGTCTTGCCGTCCAGGTGGCGGGCCACGTTGTCGTCGGCCTGGCCAGCGGCTTCTACCGCCTCCCGGCTGGCATCGGCGGCCACGGTGATCTTGCCGCGCACCTTGCCGTTGACCTGCACCACCACCAGCTTCTCGTCTTCCACCAGGGCATCGGCATCGATCTCCGGCCAGCTGGCGTGATCGATATCGGTCTGGCCCAGGGCCTGCCACAGTTCGAAACAGGTGTGCGGCACTATCGGGTGCAGCATGATGGTGACTGCTTCCAGCGCTTCCTGCAGCAGGGCGCGGTTCTGGGCGTCGGCGGTGTCGACCCTGGTCAGCTTGTTCATCAGCTCCATGATGGCGGCGATGGCGGTGTTGAAGGTCTGGCGGCGGCCCACGTCGTCGCTCACCTTGGCGATGGTCTTGTGCACATCCCGGCGCAGGGCCTTCTGCTCGTTGCTCAGGCCGGCCACATCCAGCGCCTCGGTGGTCCCCAGAGACTGATGTTCGAACACCAGTTTCCACAGCCGCTTGAGGAAGCGCAGTGCCCCCTCGACGCCGGAGTCGGACCATTCCAGGGTCATGTCGGCGGGGGAGGCGAACATCATGAACAGGCGCACGGTGTCGGCGCCGTACTTGTCGACCATCACCTGCGGATCGATGCCGTTGTTCTTGGACTTTGACATCTTGGTCATGCCGGTGTGTACCAGCTCGCGACCGTCTTTATCCAGGGCGCGCTTGACCCGGCCCTTTTCGTCCCGCTCCATGGTGACATCCAGCGGGCTGACCCAGGTACGGGCACCTTTTTCATCGGTATGGTAGAAGGCGTCGGCCAGCACCATGCCCTGACACAGCAGCCGCTTGAACGGCTCGTCGGATTCAACCAGTCCGGTGTCGCGCAGCAGCTTGTGGAAGAAGCGGGCATACAGCAGGTGCATGCAGGCGTGCTCGATGCCGCCAATGTACTGATCCACCGGCAGCCAGTAGTTGGCCTTTTCCACATCCAGCATGCCCTGATCGTAATCCGGGCTGCAGTAGCGGGCATAATACCAGGACGACTCCATGAAGGTGTCGAAGGTGTCGGTCTCGCGTCGTGCCGGCTGGCCGTGATAGCTGGCCTTGGCCCACTCGGGATCCGCCTTGATCGGGCTCTGAATACCGTCCATCACCACGTCTTCCGGCAGCAGCACCGGCAAGTCTGTTTCCGGTACCCCGACCACCGAGCCGTCTTCCAGGTTCAGCATGGGAATGGGCGCGCCCCAGTAACGCTGGCGGCTCACGCCCCAGTCCCGCAGGCGGAAATTGACGGTCTTGCGGCCCAACCCCTTTTGTTCCAGGGTGGTGGCGATGGCATTGAAGGCCTCATCGAAGTCGAGGCCGTCGAAGTCGCCGGAGTTGAACAGCACGCCTTTCTCGGTGTAGGCGGCCTCGGAGACATCCGGCTCGCCGCCGTCGGCGGGTTTGATCACCGGCATGATGTCCAGGCAGTACTGGGTGGCGAACTCGTAGTCACGCTGATCGTGGGCGGGCACCGCCATCACGGCACCGGAGCCGTAATCCATCAGCACGAAGTTGGCAACCCAGATCGGTATCTGCTTGCCGGTCAGCGGGTGTACCGCGTACAAACCGGTGGCCATGCCCTTCTTCTCCATGGTGGCCATTTCGGCCTCGGCCACCTTGTGGTGCTTGCATTCTTCGATGAAGGCGGCCAGGGCCGGATTGTTCTCTGCAGCCTGGGTGGCCAGCGCATGACCGGCGGCAATGCCGACATAGGTCACGCCAAACAGGGTGTCGGGGCGGGTGGTATAGACCTCGAAGGACTGGTCCTGATCGGCGACCGTAAAGCTCAGGGTAACGCCCTCGCTGCGGCCTATCCAGTTGCGCTGCATGGTCTTGACCTGCTCGGGCCACTCATCCAGGTTATCGATGTCTTTGAGCAGCTCGTCCGCATATTCGGTGATCTTGATGAACCACTGGGGAATTTCCTTCTGCTCCACCGGGGTGTCGCACCGCCAGCAGCAGCCGTCGTTGACCTGCTCGTTGGCAAGCACGGTTTCATCGTTGGGGCACCAGTTGACGGAGGAGGTCTTCTTGTAGACCAGGCCTTTTTCATACAGCTTGGTGAAGAACCACTGCTCCCAGCGATAATACTCGGGCGTACAGGTGGCCAGCTCCCGATCCCAGTCGTAACCGAAGCCCAGCCGCTTGAGCTGGTTCTTCATGTAATCGATGTTTTCATAGGTCCAGGGTGCCGGTGCCGTCTTGTTGTTGATGGCGGCATTTTCGGCGGGCAGGCCGAAGGCATCCCAGCCGATGGGCTGCAGCACGTTTTTACCCTGCAGCCGTTGGTAGCGGGAGATAACGTCACCTATGGTGTAGTTACGTACATGCCCCATGTGCAGTCGGCCGGAAGGATAGGGAAACATGGATAGGCAATAGAACTTGTCTTTGCCCGGCTGTTCGGTGGCCTTGAAGGTCTGCTGCTCGGCCCACAAGCGTTGCACTTCGGGCTCGATGTTCTGGGGAATGTATTGCTCTTGCATTAGTGACATCCGGATCTGTGAAATGGGTGATAAACCACGGCGATAAATCGCCATAGAATACCCCAGGGGGGGGAGGGCAACAATAGCCGCACCGCCAGGGCTCGGTATCCAAGGGGGTAACATGGACAATAAAGAACAAAAACATAAAAAAGGCTACGACGCCTTCGTCGAGGAATTGCATCGCCGCTGGCAGCAAACCGAAGACACCAGCATCAGGGAAATGGTGGAAACCACCCAGGCCTACATGGAAGCGGTCGGCGATCTGACCAAGGACGAGCTGGCCCTGATCGCCCAGTACGTGAAGCGGGATCTGGCGGAAATGGAAGACAGCGGTGACGAGTTTCGCGACAGCCTCTTCTATCGCCGGATCAAGGAAACCGTGTGGGGCTGGTTGGCGGACGTGACCGACAAGAGTCAGCTCGAATGGCAGGAGCTGGCCTCCGAGCTGGAGCATCACGGCGAATACAGGGCCGGAGAAGTGGTGGGACCGGGCCTGTATGACTGTACCCTGTGCGCCCATTCCCACGAAGTGACCCATCCCGAGGTGCTGACCACCTGCCTGGAATGCAACCACGACACTTTTATCCGCCGGCCACTGGAGCCTTGATATTCTGTGAGGGGTGAGGGGTGAGGGGTGAGGGGTGAGGGGTGAGAGGGAAGACGATGGTTTGCCTTTCGCCTCACTCTTTTCTCCTCACCCCTTCACTTCCTTCAGCTTCTTGCTTTCTGCCTCAGGCTTTCCTTCGCGGCCTGCTTTTGCTGGCGCCAGCGGTATTGCCGCCGGCTCAGGGTTGCCGCCAGGGTCGCGCTGAGCAACAGCCAGACCACCAAGGGGGTGCTGCCGAAGCGGGCATAGGGAGTGAGCCCGGTCATGCCGGTGACCTCGGTGCGCAGCACGCCGGCTTCGAACTGGGGCAGGCTGGCGGTGATGTGGCCCTTTTCATCGGTCACCAGGGTCACGCCGTTATTGGTGGCGCGGATCAGCGGCCGGCCCAGCTCCAGGGCACGCATGCGGGCAATCTGCTGATGCTGCCAGGGGCCGATGGACTGACCGAACCAGGTGTCGTTGGACAGGGTCAGCAGATAATCGGTATCGGGCTTCATGTTATCCCGCACCAGCCCGGGAAAGGCCACTTCGTAGCAGATGGCCACGCTGAGATGAAGACCACCGGCGTTGAGGTCCGGCTGGCCGGCCTCGCCACGAGAGAAGGACGACATCGGCAGGTCGAAGAAGGGCGCCAGTGGTCGCAGCAGGCTGCCGAAGGGCACAAACTCGCCTATCGGCACCAGCTGCTGTTTGTAATAGCGGTTGCTGTGCCCGGGCCGGTAGGGGACGGCATTGTGCCCCAGAGAGATGACGGCGTTATAAACCGATTCGTCATCGTGGCGGGACACGGTGCCGGTGATCAGGCTCTGACCGCGCTCCCGCATCAGCTGATCCACCTGCGCAAGCCAGGGAGCCAGGTGTTGTTCCGCCGCCGGCAGCGCCGATTCGGGCCAGATTACCACATCCGCATCCCGCTCGGGCAGGGTCAGTCCGATATAGCGCTCCAGGCTCAGCTCCAGTTGCCCCGGAATCCACTTCAGCGACTGCTCTATATTGCCCTGTACCAGGGCGAAACGGCTGCTCTGGGTAGGGGTCACCCATTGCATAAAGCCGGCACCGAAGGCGAGGCCCCATAACAGCAAGGCGGTCAGCCCCGGCCACCAGGAGCGGCGGTGCAACAGCAACCACAAGGCCGCCGCCGAAAAGCTCAGCAGCCAGCTGATGCCCTGGACCCCCAGCACGGGGGCGAGGCCGGCGAGAGGACCTTCCAGCTGGCTGTAACCGAACCATAACCAGGGAAAGCCGGTCAGCACCCAGCCGCGCAGCCAGTCGGCCAGCACCAGCAAGGCCGGCAGTACCAGCAGAGCGCGCCAGCGGGGAGAGGGCACCAGCCGTTGTGCCAGCCAGACGGCGGCGGCGGTATAGAGGCTGAGGTAGGCGGCCAGCAGCGCCACCAGCACAAAGGCGACGGCCAGGGGAATGCCGCCGAAGATGGTCATGCTGTGGTGGATCCACCACAGACCGGGCAGATACAGACCCATGGCCCAGATAAAGCCGCGTTTGGCGGCGGTCACGGGACCCAGGTGCTGGGTAACGGCATAAAGGCCGAACAGCGACACCAGCGCCAGTGGCCAGTAGTCGAAGGGGCTGAAGGCTAAAACGCCGAGGGCCCCGCTAAGCAGGGCCCCGAGCACAGGTAGATAATGGCGCACTGTTATATGGCTTCCGAAGAGGAGGTTTCCTGAGTGTTCGGTATCTTAACCTGTAACTGCAGCAAACGTCGACGGTCGGCGTGAGCCACCTTGAACACGAAGCCGTTGAGCTCGAGCTGCTCGCCCTTGGCGGGCAGATGACCGAAGGCGTGCATCACCAGGCCACCGACGGTGTCGGCCTCTTCATCGCTGAAGTCGGTATGGAAGAAGTCGTTGAAGTCTTCGATATCGGTCAGCGCCGCCACCGCATAGACCCGCGACGTGATCTGACGAATTTCGGCACTTTCTTCCGCATCGTATTCGTCTTCGATATCGCCGACGATCAGCTCCAGAATATCTTCTATGGTCACCAGGCCGGACACACCGCCGAACTCGTCCACCACTATGGCCATGTGGTAGCGTTGCTGGCGAAATTCCTTGAGCAGCTTGTCGAGCCGCTTGCTTTCGGGTACGACCACGGCGGGGCGCAGTACCTTGTCGATGGAAAACGCTTCGTCGGTGAGGGCAAAGCCGTACTGCAGCAGATCCTTGGCCAGCAGTATGCCCTCTATGTGGTCCTTGTCTTCATTGACCACCGGAAAACGGGAGTGAGTAGACTCGATGATCATCGGCAAAAAGGAAGAAACGGGCTGGGACTTTTCTACCGTCACCATCTGCGAGCGGGGGATCATGATGTCCCGCACGCGCAGCTCGCTGACCTCGAGCACCCCTTCGATCATGTCTTTGGTATCCTGGTCGATCAGCTCGCGCTGAGTCGCCTCCATGATCACTTCCACCAGTTCTTCACGATTCTTCGGTTCGCCCTGAAACAGCTGGCCCAGCTTCTCAAACCAGTTTTTCTTGGTGGACGAACCGTTTTCTGAGTTCGAATTGTCGTCGCTCATTGACCTTGTTTAACCTTCATCGTCTTGGTAGGGGTTGGCAATACCGAGTTCTGCCAGAATGGCAATTTCTCTGGCTTCCATGATTTCGGCTTCATCATCCTTAATATGGTCGAAGCCAAGCAAATGCAAGCAGCCGTGTATCACCAGGTGTGCCCAGTGGGCCTGCAGCGGCTTGTGCTGCTCGGCCGCCTCTCGTTCTACCACCTGGCGGCAGATCACCAGATCGCCCAGCAGCGGCAGTTCGATGCCTGGAGGGGCCTCGAACGGAAAGGATAGTACATTGGTGGACTTGTCCTTGCCGCGGTAGTCCCGGTTAAGCTCGCGGCTCTCGGCCTCGTCGACCAGCCGCACCGTGATTTCGGTTTCTTCCCGTTCGTCTGCCAGTGCGGCGGTGAGCCAGCTTTCCAGTTGCTGCTCGTTCGGCAGCCCCGGCGCTTCATCACAGGCAATTTGCAAGTCCAGATACAGGGTCATGATGCTTTCTCGTTCGGATGCTGTTCACGCTTGTGCTGATCTTCGAAGGCTTCATAGGCACGTACGATGCGGGCCACTACCGGGTGGCGCACCACGTCTTCGGCGCGGAAAAAGTCGAACGACAGCCCTTCGACGCCACTCAGCACTTCGATGGCATGGCGCAGGCCGGACTTGGCATTGCGTGGCAGATCGATCTGGGTGATGTCGCCGGTGATCACCGCCCGGGAGTTGAAGCCGATGCGGGTCAGGAACATCTTCATCTGCTCGACTGTGGTGTTCTGGCTTTCATCCAGAATGATAAAGGCGTCGTTCAGGGTACGGCCGCGCATATAGGCCAAGGGCGCCACTTCGATCACATTGCGTTCGATCAGTTTTTCGACCCGCTCGAAACCCAGCATCTCGAACAGGGCATCGTACAGCGGGCGCAGATAGGGGTCGACCTTCTGGCTCAGATCGCCGGGCAGAAAGCCGAGCTTTTCGCCGGCTTCCACCGCCGGACGGGTCAGCAGAATACGACGCACTTCCTGACGCTCCAGCGCATCGACCGCCGCCGCCACCGCCAGATAGGTTTTGCCGGTACCGGCCGGGCCTATGCCGAAGGTGATGTCGTGGCTGAGAATATGGGCCACGTAATGGGCCTGGTTGGGGGTACGGGGCTTGATCAGACCGCGCTTGGTCTTGATCACCACTTCCTTGCCGTACTGATACCCCTCGCCGGACTCTTCGCCCTGCTCCAGTACCCGGCTTTGCTTTATGGCCAGGTGCACCTGCTCGGGGGTGATATCGGGTACCGACTGGCCCTTTACCGATTGGGTGTCGACATAAAGTTGAGTAAGCAGCTCACCGCCGACCTTGACCAGACTGGCCGGCCCTACCAGCTTGAAGTGCTGGTTGTGGTAGTTGATTTCCAATCCCAGGCGGCGTTCCAGCTGTTTGATGTTGTCGTCGAAGGGGCCACACAGGCTGGCCAGGCGCTGGCCATCGGCCGGCTGAAGTTCAAGTTCCAGGGTGGTGACTTTTGCTGTCAAAATAACTCCGTATATAGATGAGCCGGAAACACAAGGCTGACGTTATCATCACTCCTGGGTGCGGGCACCCTTTGTTAATGATTTCCCCGTGACTTCCGGCTTACAGCTTACAGCTTATAGCTTACAGCTTACAGCTTACAGCTTATAGCTTACAGCTTATAGCTTACTAGCTTAAGGCTTACAGCTTGATTCAAGGCGTAAAGGTGGCCACACCGACGTCGTCGGCCACGCCGTCCGGGCGGCGTGCCAGAATGCTCTTGGGCGACACCTGTACCCGCAGGCCCATTTCGTTCTCGCCATGCAGAAACCTGCCGCGCAGGCTGTGAGGCATGACTTCGGTGATTTCCACGTCGGCAAAGCCGCCGATCAGGGTATGGGGGCCGGAGAAGTTGACCACCCGGTTGTTTTCAGTACGACCGCGCAGTTCCATGGGATCCAGCTTGGAAGGACCTTCCACCAGGATGCGCTGGGTCGAGCCCAGCATCTGCCGGCTGATTAGCTGGGCCTGGTTGTTGATCACCGTCTGCAGGCGATAGAGTCGCGCTTTTTTCTCGTCCAGCGGCACATCGTCCGGCAGATCGGCGGCCGGGGTACCGGGGCGCGCACTGAAGATAAAGCTGAAGCTCATGTCGAAACCGATATCTTCAATCAGCTTCATGGTCTTTTCGAAGTCGTCCGCATCCTCTCCGGGGAAACCGATGATGAAGTCGGAGCTGATGGTGATGTCGGGCCGCGCCAGCCGCAGCTTGCGGATCTTGGACTTGTATTCCAGTGCGGTATGCGGCCGCTTCATCAGGGTCAGAATACGGTCGGAGCCGCTCTGTACCGGCAGGTGCAGGAAGCTGACCAGCTCGGGCGTGTCCTTGTACACCTCTATGATGTCGTCGGTGAACTCGATGGGATGACTGGTGGTGTAGCGCACGCGGTCGATGCCGTCGATGGCCGCCACCAGGCGCAGCAACTCGGCGAAACTGCAGATGTCGCCATCGAAGGTCTCGCCCCGGTAGGCATTGACGTTCTGGCCCAGCAGGTTGACCTCGCGCACCCCCTGATCGGCCAGCTGGGCGATCTCGTAGAGTACGTCGTCCAGGGGGCGGCTGACTTCTTCACCTCGGGTGTAGGGCACCACGCAGAAGGAGCAGTATTTGGAGCAGCCTTCCATGATGGACACGAAGGCGGTGGCGCCATCGGCACGGGGCTCGGGCAGGCTGTCGAACTTTTCGATTTCCGGAAAGGCCACGTCCACCTGGGCGCCGTTGCCTTCGAGCACGGACTTGATCATGGCCGGCAGACGGTGCAGGGTCTGGGGGCCAAACACGATATCGACAAAGGGAGCCCGGGCGCGAATGGCGTCACCTTCCTGGGAGGCGACACAGCCGCCAACACCGATCACCAGCTTGGGGTTGGCGACCTTCAGCGGACGCCAGCGGCCCAGCTGATGGAACACCTTCTCCTGCGCCTTCTCGCGGATGGAGCAGGTGTTGAGCAGCAGCACATCGGCCTGCTCGGCATCGTCGGTGAGCTGGTAGCCGTGCGTGGCGTCCAACAGATCGGCCATCTTGGATGAATCGTATTCGTTCATCTGACAGCCCCAGGTTTTGATATGAAGTTTTTTGCTCATGGCTCTCTTTGGATTACGGCAAGGGACATGTTTCAGGACCGGGGATTCTACTCTTTTCTGCCGGCAGTGACCAGATAATATCCAGCCGCAGCCCGGTGACAGAAAGGGCAGATTCCCTCCGGGTTAGCGCACTTTTTGCGGTAGAATAGTCGAAAAATCGCGAGGTTAGCACGAGGTCAGCATATGGAACATTGTGATATTGCCATTATCGGCGGCGGCATGGTCGGGGCCCTGGCCGCGGCCCTACTGGCCCCGACCGGCCTGAGTATCCGCGTCATCGAGGCCAAAGCACCGGCGGCCTTTTCGCCCGAACAGGCGCCGGATTTACGGGTCTCGGCCATCAGTGCCACCTCGGTGCGCCTGTTGCAACAGGCGGGCGCCTGGGAAGCCGTCGTCGCCATGCGCGCCTGGCCTTACCGGCGGCTGGAAGCCTGCGAGTGGCAGGGGTTCAGTACCCATTTCGAGGCGCAGGAGCTGGATTGCGAATATCTGGGCTACATGGTCGAAAACCGCATCATACAGCTCGGGCTGTGGCAGGCGCTGGCCCGGTGGCACAATGTGGTACTGGATTGCCCCAATGGGCTGACAGGCCTGACGCAGAACGAGTCCGGCGCCGAGCTGAGTCTGGCGGGCGGGCAGCGGCTGCAGGCCAGGCTGGTGCTGGCCTGTGACGGTGCCGAGTCTCGTACCCGCCAACTGGCCGGCATTGGCGTAACGGCTTGGGATTATGCCCAGCATTGCATGCTGATCGGCATAGAAGGTGATGGCCTGGAGTCGGATACCACCTGGCAGCAGTTTTTCCCCAGCGGCCCACGGGCCTTTCTGCCGATGGGGCTGCGGCAGGGCTCTCTGGTGTGGTATGACCAAAAGGCGCGCATTACCGAGCTGGCGGCACTGGATAACGAGGCGCTGGCCCGGCAGGTAGCGGCTCATTTTCCGGCCCGACTGGGCAATTTCACCGTGCTGAGCAAGGGACACTTCCCGCTGCGCCGCCGCCATGCCAACGACTATGTGAAAGGGGCCGTGGTCTTGCTGGGGGATGCAGCCCATACCATCAACCCGCTGGCCGGGCAGGGAGTCAATCTGGGCTTCAAGGATGTGGCGGCACTGGGCGAGCTGATTCATCAGGGCGTGGAGGCAGGCCTCGATATTGCCGCCGCCGAGCGGTTGCAGCGTTATCAGCGTCGACGCCGGCCCGACAACCTGCTGATGCAGTCGGCGATGGACCTGTGTTATCACACCTTCAGCAACGATCTGTTTCCGCTCAAGTTGCTGCGTAACCTGGGGCTGAAAGCGGCCGAGCACAGCGGCCCGCTGAAAACCCGGGTAATGAAGTACGCCATGGGGTTGTAAGACATGTGATACCAATCTAAGTAAAAATGTGATCTAATTACTCTCATCCTATCTTGATGATTGATTCTATGGATAACCTTCAACAAACCGACTTCAGTGCACT
>NZ_JAFBBE010000005.1 GCF_016907015.1 Oceanisphaera litoralis | reverse complement strand
ATGGCGCGGTTCCATGGTGTTGCCACCAAGTACCTAGATAACTATCTGGCTTGGCGGCGATTCTTTGAAACTCACACTAACCCGAATGAAAACAGTATCTTATTGGCACAGACACAGTTAACTCATACATAGCCAATGTAATTGGTATAATCCGATAAACGTCTGATAATTAATATTTTTTAGCAAAGGTGCAGGCGGTTCGCCAGGGTGTTTTGGTGTTCGTCAGGCAGGTGGAGGCTCGTCGGCAATACGCACGAGTCGTCAATCTCAGTCAGAGATAGCAAAGCAGCTAAAAATACTACTGGGGAGGTATTCGAGGAAAAATCTGGAATAAATTGGAGGTGACCGCCGCCAGCCACATCCCGGCACTCAGAGGTTCCTGCCTTGGTTGCTCCCTTCCGGGCCTGGCCTGGTAAACAAGATTCTGATGCGAGAGGACCAACGGGGTCACCATCGAAGAAAAGCCAGTGTAGCAAAGATTTGTTTGATTGCAATAAGTCACTGACTGTTTGCGGGTTTATTGCTCAAAACGGATGCATCAGCGGCACCAGGGTGATGACTCCGGCCGAATACAGCAGGCTGATCGGCAACCCCGTCTTCAGGTAATCCACCATGCGGTAGCGCCCGGGCGAATACACCATCAGGTGGGTCTGGTAGCCGAACGGTATGAGAAAACAGGCACTGGCGCCAAAGGCCACCGCCATGATAAAGGGCATGGGATCGGCACCAAAGGCGCCGGCGGTCGAGAGCCCGATGGGAAACACCAGGGCGGCGGCGGCGTTGTTGGTCACGACTTCGGTCAGGATCAGCGTAATCACAAATACCCCGATAAAGGCGCCGTATACGCCATAACCACTGGACACACTGCGTACCGCATCGGCCACCAGCTGGGCCCCGCCCGAGCTTTCCAGCGCCTTGGCCACGGTGAGCGCCGAGCCGATGATCAGCCACAGCTCGAACGGAAAACGCCGGCGCAGCTCGCTCAGGGTGAGAATACGGGTCACCAGCAGTGCCGCCAGCAATACCAGCAGGCCGTTCAGCAGGGGCACCATGTCCACGGCCGCCAGGGCAAGCACCACACCAAAGCCGCAAAAGGCCAGCAGGCTCTGGCTCTTGCGCAACTTGGGCCGCTGCAGGGTGCCGTTGATCACATGAAAGTTGCGGTCTATGTTGCGTTGATCGGTAAAGTCCGGCCCCACCGCCAGCAACAGGCTGTCGCCCACCCGCAGCGGTATCAGCCCAAGCTTGCCGGTTAAGCGGCGCCGGCCACGGCGAATCCCTACCACACCGGCATTGAACAGGGTTCTGAAGTCCACCTCGCGCAGGGTGCGATTGGCCAGCTCCGACTCATGGCCAATCACCACCTCGACCAGGTTGGAGGCCAGCAGCCTGTCCACACCATTACCGAACAGCTGCAGACCGGGAAAACGCTGCAACGCCTGCACTTTTTCCACTTCACCGGTAAACACCAGCACATCACCCTGTTGCAACACTTCATCCGGCGATACCGGGCTCAGCAGCCGGTCGTGGCGCAATATTTCCAGCAGAAACAGCCCGTTCAGGTTACGCAACTGGTTGTCTTCGATGCTTTTGCCGATCAATGGCGAGTCGGCCATGACCTGGGCTTCGAGAAAATAGGACTGGGGGGCTTCCTGATCCTGCACCCGGTTTTGCGGCAGCAGGCGGGCGCTGAACATCAGCGCCAGAATGCAGAGCAGTGCCACCGGCACACCGACCAGGGTGAACTGAAACATACCCAGCGGCGGCAGGCCGGCGTTGATAACGAAGGAGTTCACCACCAGGTTGGTGGAGGTGCCCACCAGGGTGGTGACGCCGCCCAGAATGGAGGCGTAAGACAACGGGATCAGCAGGCGCGAGGCCGGAATATAGCGCTGGCGGGAAATGACCCCCAGCAGGGAGCCCACCACGGCGGTGTTGTTGAGAAAGGCGGAAAGAAAGGCGGTCAGTCCCATCAGCCGCAGGCTGGCCATCGACTCGCGCCCCCTGAGCAGGGTGTCCGATACCCGGTCGAGCAGCGGCGAACGTTCCAGCGCCAGCGACACCAACATCAGCACCAGCAGGGTGATCAAGGCCGGGTTGGAAAAACTGGTGAGCAGCGCCTGTTGTTCGGTCACTCCCAACAGCACATAACCCACCGCCCAGCTGGTGAACAACACCGCCGGTGGCACTCGCCCCTGGATCAGCAGCGCCAGCAAGGCGCCAATTGATGCTAATACCAAATATGCCGACATATATAACCACTCGCTCTTTAGCAGGGCTATCATTGTAACCATATATCAAATAAACTGAATACATAGATCATCTATAACATTTGGTTATTAGCATAATCCATAATCGAGAGCGGTATCACCTATGAATCTGACGCATCTGCAACGGCTGGAAGCCGAAAGTATCCACATCATGCGGGAAGTAGTGGCAGAGGCCGACAATCCGGTCATGCTCTACTCCATCGGTAAAGACAGCGCCGTGATGCTGCATCTGGCCATGAAAGCCTTTTACCCTTCCCTTCCGCCTTTTCCGCTGCTGCATGTGGACACCCGCTGGAAGTTTCGCGAGATGTACGAATTCCGCGACCAGATGGTAGAAAAACTGGGCATGGACTTGCTGGTACATGTGAACCCCGAGGCCATCGAGAAGGACATCAACCCCTTCACCCATGGCTCGGCCGTGCATACCGACATTACCAAGACCGAGGGCCTGAAACAGGCGCTGGACCAGTACGGTTTCGATGCCGCCTTCGGGGGTGCCCGTCGCGATGAGGAAAAGTCCCGCGCCAAGGAGCGTATTTTCTCGTTCCGTACCGCGCAGCACCGCTGGGATCCCAAAAACCAGCGCCCAGAGCTGTGGAAACTGTATAACGCCCGCAAGCAAAAGGGCGAGTCGATTCGGGTGTTCCCGCTGTCCAACTGGACCGAGCTGGATATCTGGCAGTACATTCACCTGGAAAACATTCCCATCGTGCCGCTGTATTACGCGGCCCAGCGCCCGGTAGTGGAGCGTGACGGCACCCTGATCATGGTGGATGACGAGCGCATGCCGCTGAAAGAAGGCGAAGTGCCGATGATGAAAAACGTGCGCTTCCGTACTCTTGGCTGTTATCCGCTGACCGGTGCGGTGGAGTCGGAGGCCGACACCCTGCCCGCCATTATTCAGGAAATGCTGCTGACCAAGACCTCCGAACGTCAGGGCCGCATGATCGACCACGACTCCGCCGCTTCCATGGAAAAGAAAAAACAAGAGGGCTACTTCTAATGGCGCACGTATCCGACCTCATCTCCTCCGATATCGAGCAATATCTGCAGGCCCACGAGCACAAGAGCCTGCTGCGGTTTATTACCTGCGGCAGCGTGGATGACGGCAAAAGCACCCTGATTGGTCGTTTGTTGTTCGAGTCCAAGATGCTGTTTGAAGATCAGCTGGCCGCCATGGAGGCCGACTCCAAAAAGTGGGGTACCCAGGGCGAAGATATCGACTTTGCGCTGCTGGTCGACGGCCTGGCCGCCGAGCGCGAGCAGGGCATTACCATCGACGTGGCCTACCGCTTCTTCTCCACCGACAAGCGCAAGTTCATCGTGGCCGACACCCCGGGGCACGAGCAGTACACCCGCAACATGGTCACCGGCGCCTCAACCGCCGACGCCGCCATTCTGATGGTCGATGCCCGTAAAGGCATTCTGACCCAGACCCGTCGTCACAGTTACCTGATGTCGCTGCTGGGCATTCGCCAGATTGTGGTGGCCATCAACAAGATGGATCTGGTCGACTATTCCGAGCAGCGTTTCAACGAGATCGTGGAAGAATACAGCCGGTTTGCCGAGCAGCTGGGCCTGACCAACATCACCTACATTCCGATGTCGGCGTTCAAGGGCGACAACATCATCGCCCACAGCGATAAAATGCCCTGGTACCAGACGTCCAACTACAGGGGCACCACCCTGATGGGCTTTCTGGAAACGGTGGAGGTGGACGACACCCGCATGCAACGCGCGCCCTTCCGTCTGCCGGTGCAGTGGGTCAACCGCCCCAACCTGGACTTCCGTGGCTTCTCCGGCTCCATCACCAGCGGTGTGATCAAGCCCGGTGACCGCATTCGCGTGCAGCCCTCGGGCAAGGAAAGCACGGTTGATCGTATCGTCACCTACAGCGGCGATCTGGAGCAGGCGGTGGCCGGCCAGTCGGTCACCCTGACCCTGGCGGATGAAATCGATATCTCCCGCGGTGATGTGATTTCCATCGCCGAGGCCCCGGCCGAAACCGCCGATCAGTTTGAAAGCACCCTGGTGTGGATGCACGACGACGCCCTGCTGCCCGGTCGCCCCTATCTGCTGAAGATCGGCACCCAGACCGTGACCGCCAGCGTCACCGACATCAAGTATCAGGTCAACGTCAACACCCTGGAGCACACCGCCGCCAAGCAGCTGGAGCTGAACGGCATCGGCGTCTGCAACCTGAGTCTGGACCGCGCCATCGCCTTCGATGACTACCAGACCAACAAGGACACCGGCGGCTTTATTCTGATCGACCGCCTCAGCAACACTACGGTGGCGGCCGGCATGCTGCACTTTGCCCTGCGCCGCAGCCAGAACATTCACATGCAGCATGTGGACGTGAACAAGGAAGCCCGCGCCCTGACCAAGGGCCAGCAACCGAGCGTGCTGTGGTTTACCGGCCTGTCCGGTGCCGGCAAGTCGACCATCGCCAACCTGGTGGAGAAGAAGCTGCACGCCCAGGGCCGCCACACCTACCTGCTGGACGGCGACAACGTGCGCCACGGCCTGAACAAGGATCTGGGCTTTACCGACGCCGACCGGGTCGAAAACATTCGCCGGGTAGCGGAAGTGTCGAAGCTGATGGTGGATGCGGGGCTTATCGTGCTCACCGCCTTCATCTCGCCGTTCCGTGCCGAGCGCCGCATGGCGCGTGAATCGCTGGCCGAGGGCGAGTTCATCGAGGTGTTTGTCGATACCCCGCTGGAAATCGCCGAAGAGCGCGATGTGAAGGGGCTGTACAAGAAGGCCCGTCGCGGCGAGCTGAAGAACTTCACCGGCATCGACTCCGCCTACGAGCAGCCGGAAGCGGCAGAAATCCATCTGGATACCACCGCCCTGAGTGCCGACGAGGCCGCCGATGCGGTCATCGCCGAACTGCGCAAGCGCGGCATCATCACCGCCTGAAGGCAGAGCATTACACAATAAGCAAAAAGGAGCCGTGAGGCTCCTTTTTTACACCTACAGCAGCCCCTCCCCGTTGAAATGAGGCCTGTAACAAACCTGTTTTCGTAGGGTCGATTTCAATCGACCAAGGGCCTGCCTCGATAATCCTTCTGGTCCAATAAATTGGACCACGGCATGGTATAACGCGCAAAAAGGCCGGATTGCTCCGGCCTTTGCTATGGAATGTTTGGTTCCACCGTGCTTATTCTGCAGTTGCGGTCGCCTGTTCTACTTTTTTCACCAAATCTGCCCAGAACGACTGCACCAGTTTCTGATCATCATCGTTCAGCTCACCGCTCAAAATGGCCTGGTTGAGGCTGGTGTTGACCCGGGCCTTTACATCTCGCACATGGTTGCGACCGGCGATTTCGCTCTGAGCCACCGACAGGGTGATGTGCCCGCGCAGGTAACCGCCGGCAAACAGCTGGTCGTCGGTGGCGGTGGCGATATTGCCGTCGATTTCTGCCAGCAGCAGCCGTTCAAACTCAAAAATATTCATCAGTTATTGCGCCTCGTCTTCCGGGTTTGCCACCCGCACCAGAACTTCATCATGATAGCCAGTGATCACTCGTATCAGGCCGCCAAGCGCTCGGTCCAGTTCGAAATCATTGGTGTCCACTCGCAACGGGCGGCCTTGCAGCGAATTAAGCTTGGTCTTGGTCGCCAGTAGCCAGATATTGTCGCGCCCCACGGCCTTGATCACCTCGGGGCTCAGCTGTTGATTGCCACGGCCGAAAATATGGCCCTGGCCCCCGATAAGGGTGATCACCAGCTTGCATTTCCTGTCCCTGATTTGTTGATACAGGCCTCTGGCGTCCAGATCCGAAGCCACCAGACGTTTCTGATAAACCAGATCCACGCCCAGCAAGGTATTCTGTAGCCCCAGCCGCTCCATCACCGCCGCCACTGTGCCGCCGGAACCCATGATGAAATAGCTGTCGTCGTCCTCTTCCATCCGCTCTATGATGTCGTCGGCCATGTCGGTCAGCACCAGCTCGTCCGACTCCACGCCGGACACCTTGACCGCCTGCACATAGCTGAGATCACCGGGGATCAGCATTTCGCCGTAACGGCGGGCATGTACCCGTCCTTCACGGAAGGCCGCTTCGTCGATGTCCATCACGTCCGCCGCCAGCAGACTGACCGGCTCGCCGCGCACCAGCCTGGCCAGCAGGCGGCCGGTGCCGGCGGGGGTGACGCCATAGACGCCGGAATGAATTTTCACCCCGGCGGGAATACCCAGCACACAAAGGGTGTCGGGAGCGGCGGCGCACACATCCCGGGCGGTGCCGTCACCACCGGCGAACAGCAGCAGGTCGATACCCTGCTCCACCAGGGCGATCACCGCGTTGCGGGTATCGACGGCGGTGGTGGGGCTGGCGGGCTGATAACAGATCTCGAAGGGCAATGCCTGCTCACGGCACACGGTTTCACCCATGTCGCCGGCTACCGTGTAGAAGGTTAACCTGTCGCTGAGGTCAGCCAGCTCGGCCAGCGCCAGATGAGTACGCTTGAGCGCCCTGGGTTCGGCCCCCAGCGCCAGCGCCTGTTCGGCCATGCCGTCGCTGCCCTTGAGTGCCACGCTACCGCCCAATCCCGCCAGGGGGTTGATAATCAAGCCAATCTTAAACATCTGTGCCCTCTTGTCTCAGCTAAAGTCGGCCGCCGTGAGTGCCGGGCGCCGGTAGTGTCGCCGCAACGCCGCCATCAGCATCTGGGCCCGGGGCGGAAAGCCCTGCTCCAGGTAACGCAGCGCCTGCTCCCTCACCTTCGCCTTGAAGGCGTGCCGGTCCGGTTCTACGCTGCCGTTGAGATTGTCGCAGCTCACATTGAAGTGAAAACCACAGCACAACGACAGTGCCCATTCGATGGCCTGGGGTTTGATTTCCACCGCTTCGAACGCTTGCTGCTGTTCACCATCACGACCATCCGGGCAATACCAGTAGCCGTAGTCTACCTGGGTGCGCCGACCCTCGCCCGCCAGCAGCCAGTGCGCTATTTCATGCAGGGCGCTGGCAAAAAAGCCATGCGCGAAAATAATGCGATGATGGTCTACCTCGGCGTTGGCCGGCAGATAGACGGGTTCGTCATCCCCCCGTTCGAGACGGGTATTGTACGTGGCGGCGAAGCATTGGTTAAACAGGGAAATCAGATCTCGATAGCAAAATGACATAATAAAAAAGCGGCCCTTACCAGGGTGTATCCCCAAGGGCCGCTATTCTACCCGCTGGCAGCAGGCAAGCAAGGGGTCAGCAGATCTACAGCTTACTCCTTACATTTCACACCTCACATTTCAACTCAGCTTCGGCGTTCCGGTATGTACCTCGGCGTTTTGGCCGCGATTGAGCAGCAGATGGTCGAGCAGCACTATGGCCAGCATCGCCTCGGCAATGGGCACGGCCCGTATGCCCACGCACGGGTCGTGACGACCACGGGTCACCAGCTCGGCGGCGTCACCGGTGGTGTCTATGGTGTTGCCCGGCACCATGATGCTGGAGGTCGGCTTGAGCGCTATGCTGGCTACTATGTCCTGACCGCTGGAAATACCGCCCAGAATGCCGCCCGCATGGTTGCTGGTAAAGCCGTCCGGGGTCAGTTCGTCTCTGTGCTCGGAGCCTTTTTGCTCTACCACCGCAAAGCCGTCGCCGATTTCCACACCCTTGACCGCATTGATGCTCATCAGCGCGTGGGCAATGTCGGCGTCCAGACGGTCGAATACCGGCTCGCCCAACCCGACCGGTACGCCCTGAGCAATCACCTGAATTTTGGCGCCGATGGAGTTGCCTTCTTTTTTCAGGTCGCGCATGTATTCATCCAGCGCGTCCAGCTTGCCCGCATCGGCAAAGAAGAAGGGATTGGTTTCAATCAGGCTCTTGTCGAACGCCTCGGCCTTGATGGGGCCCAGCTGGGTCAGGTGGCCAAAGATGGACACGCCGTATTTGGCCAGCACCTTCTTGGCGATGGCGCCCGCCGCCACCCGCATCGCGGTTTCCCGCGCCGAAGAACGGCCGCCACCGCGATAGTCGCGAATGCCGTACTTCTGGTGATAGGTGTAATCCGCATGACCCGGACGAAACAGATCCTTGATGGCGGAATAATCCTTGGATCGCTGATCGGTGTTTTCGATCAGCAGGCCGATGGAGGTGCCTGTGGTCTTGCCTTCAAACACGCCGCTCAGGATCTTGACCTGATCCGCTTCCCGCCGCTGGGTGGTAAAGCGGGAGGTCCCCGGCTTGCGCCGGTCCAGATCCTGCTGCAGGTCTTCTTCGTTCAGTTCTATGCCCGGCGGTACGCCATCGACCACGGCGCCCAGGGCCAGGCCATGGCTCTCACCGAAGGTTGAAACGCGAAAAAGGGTGCCGATACTGTTCCCTGCCATGAGTGATTTCCTTTATTGATATTTAAAACTGGTCCCGAAAGGGTTCAAGATCGCGACGGCCGATCACGAAGACGCCGTGGCCACCCTGTTCGAATTCAACCCACAACAGCGGCAGCTGGGGGTAGGCCTCTTCCATGTGGATCTGGCTGTTGCCCACTTCGACGACCAGCAAGCCGTCTTCGGTCAAAAAGTCGCAGGCCTGGGTCAGCAGACGACGGGTGAAGTCGAGGCCATCGCAGCCAGAGGCCAGCGCCAGCTCGGGCTCGTGCTGAAATTCTTCCGGCAGATCGCTCATGTCTTCGGCGTCTACGTAGGGCGGGTTGGCCACGATCAGATCGTATTTATCACCTTCCGGCAGCGCCGAGAAAAGGTCCGATTCTATCGGGATCACCTGCTGCTCCAGGCCATGGTTCTGGATGTTGATTTCCGCCACGTCGAGCGCGTCACGGCAAATATCCAGGGCGTCCACTTCGGCATCCGGGAAGGCGTGGGCCAGGGCGATGGCGATGCAACCGGAGCCGGTGCACAGGTCCATGATGCGGCGGGGTTCCAGGCTCAGCCAGGGGGCAAAGCGGCCTTCGATCAGCTCGGCGATGGGCGAGCGCGGGATCAAGACCCGCTCGTCCACATGAAACTCGTAACCGGCAAACCAGGCGGTGTGGGTAATATAAGGCGTGGGAATGCGCTGCTCGACCCGCATCTTGAGGGCGTCCAGCAGCACTTGCCGCTCGCTGGTCAGCAAGCGGGCATCCCGCACCTGAGGTGGGCAGTCCTGGGGAAGATGGAGCAACGGCAGTATCAGCTGCACCGCTTCGTCCCAGGCGTTGTCGGTACCGTGGCCATAAAACAGGCCGGCCTGCTGAAAACGGCTGACGGCAAAACGCAACCAATCACCTACAGTGTGCAGCTCGATGAGTGCTTCATCATTAAAAAGCGTGTCCAAAACCCCTCCGCCTCGATAAAATGGCTATTTTTAATAATCGGATACAGACATGTCCCCCACCTCTAACCCCGAAGACGATGAAAAAGCGCTCTTTAAGGCAGCGGTGCAGGGTGTCCGCAAATTGAAGCAGGATACCATAAGTCCGCACCGGGCGCCGGTCAAGGTGAAAGCACAGCGGCAAATGGTACGCAAAGACAAGGCCGAGGCGCATCCTTTTTCCGATGTGTACGAGCCTTATCTGGATCAGGAAGGGCCCACCCGCTATCGTGCGCCCGACACCTCGGCCTATGAGCTGAAAAAGCTGCGCCGGGGAGATTATGTGCCGGAGTTGTTTCTGGACCTGCATGGTCTGACCCAGGAACAGGCAAAAGAAGAATTATCGGCGCTGCTGATAGCGGCCCGGCGCCAGCATGTTAACTGTGTGTCCATCATGCACGGTCACGGCAAGCATATTCTGAAACAACGGCTGCCGATGTGGCTGGTGCAGCACCCTCAGGTACTGGCCTTTCATCAGGCTACCCGCAGCTGGGGTGGCAACGCCGCCCTGCTGGTGTTGTTGAGAATCGAGATTTAGCGGGAAAACCAAGCTGTAATAAGCCGTAAGCTTTAAGGCATAAGCAGCCCGAGTGGTTTGATGAACTATTGAAACGGGAAGATTCCGGAGCTCATGCTGATATTGCCTGAAGGACCGGAGACAATCGTAAGAAAGATCTGAAACGCCACTTGGGTGACTGGGCCAATGCGGTCCCGCAAGCGGCGCTGTTTACTGACAGCTTGTGGCTGAAAGCTGACGGCTGTATTTACATGGCCTCGGCCGGCGCCTGCATCTTGCCGATAAGCCGGTTGACTTCCTGCACCGTGCGCCGGTGGCGGTCATCGGCGTTTTCCGGCATGACCAGGATCCCTCTGGCGTAACTGAAAGCCCCGCGGCCATGAATGTATAACCGTCCACTGAAAAAGGTTTTTACATACTTGGCAATCAACAAAGGCTGATATTTGTTAAATATGCGCATGTTGCACCTCTGCTTTTTTTTATCTGGTAACAGTTTTCTTGTTATCACTCAATTCAAGGTCTTTATCCCAAAGACCCCAGTGCCTGGCAGTGCTGCTGATAATGAGGACGCACGTTATGAGGTCCTTCCAGCCAGTCGAACACCGCCCCCTGCCCTTTTCCGAAGGACACCTTGGCAATACCCGCCGTCACGAAAATCGGCGCCATGGTGGCCGGGCAAAGGCTCTCGACCAGAAAGCCGACCACGGGCATGTGGCTGACCACCAGCAAGTTGCCCCCGGGATGCAGATCGCCGTAGGCCAGCAGCAAGCTGGCCGCAATATCCGCATCGGCATTAGGGGTAAGCTCCTCACAGCTTTCCACCTGGGTGCCGGAAATATATTTGGAGAGCAGCTGCCAGGTTTGTTTGGCACGCAGATAAGGACTCACCAGCACACGATCAAACACCGGTACTTGCGGTGCCAACCACTGCGCCATTAAACAGGTTTCATCTTTCCCCTGTACGGTCAACGGCCGTAATGCATCGCTTGATGCTTCCGGTGCCGCCTGCCCGTGGCGCATGATAAAGATATTCATCTCCACCTCACTTTCAGGCGAACCCGCCTTTTTAAACGGCGGGCATCATACCCCTGCATAATGTTGTGCTCAAGGATCCGGCTCACTCTTTGCTCTCTTTGCGCAAGTGGCTCAAGTGGCTCAAGTGGCAGGAACTCTGTTTTTATTCTTATCCTTACTATAACTAAAGAACACAGTTACACCGGAAATCGTTCGTTTTTTACGCCCCAGGGAAGATTAAGGCGCTTTTTTCGGGCTGAAAACGGAGGAGACTCTAGTGCGGCCGGATGACAATATAATGAAAACAAAGAGAAAAAAACCGGCTTTGAGGCCAGTCTGAAAAATCAGCTACTCACTAACGGCTAACGAGTGACCGGAAAACGGGGGTTAACGCCGACGCTTGTCCAGCCACCTCAGGATCAGACAGGCCCCCACCGAGACGCCGATAAAGCCCAGCAGAAACATCAGCGGCATGGCGCTATAGTCAAGAACACCCCAGATTAGCTGTTCCAACGCACTCATAAATACTCCCCAAAAATCCCCATCGCGATCACCCGACAGACAGCGAAAAACGGCACCTCACCGGCTCGGATCAGGCCCGTAACACACAGTACGCCATGCCTCGGGCACACACCAGCGACCAACGTCGTTTGGCCATAAACAAGGGAAACACCGCCGGCCCGAACAGGCAGCCCAGCAAGGCCCAGCGACGCGGCGGCAAGGCACTTTGCAGTGCGGCAACGTAAAACAGCCCGCCAAACAAGGGAGCTGCGAGTGTAAGAATAAGGATCATAAACCAACCTCCTGAGGGCCAAAGATTAACACAGCTTTTGCCGGCTTGTCAGGCTGGGTGGTGATGAAGCCAGAGGGCTGACAGCCGCAGCGCTGGCCGCGAGACTGTGCTTGCATTTGGTGATGACAAGACCAATAGTGACGAATAAAGCAATATCCTGGTTGTAAGACGGTGGCATTGATGCCGCCGGCTCCAAGGAGGGAACTATGCCTTATCGTAATATTCTGGTTGCTCTGGAGCTGAACCACAGGGAAAAACCCCTGTTGAAACGAGCGGTAGAACTGGCCGAGTGTCATCAGGCTGGGCTGCATATCATTCATGTCGAGCCCGATCTGAGCGGGGTGTATATGGGGAGTCTGAGCCTGGATTTACGCCAGCTCAAAAACAAGCTGCGCCTCGAAAGCGGTCATGAAATCATGCAGATGCTGAAGGAGGAGCAACGCCATGCCAGTAGTGTGTCTTTGCCGCACGGCGATGTTCGCCAGGCAGTCCAGCTGGCGGTAAAAGAAAAACAGGCGGATTTGCTGATTTGCGGTCGCCAGCTTGAACGTCCCTTTCTTGGCCACCTGTTTTCTCATTCGACCGGTTTTCTCGATATCGACGGCTGCGATTTGCTGGTGATCAAGCTACCGGACAGGACATGACGTGTAGATGGTGAGGGGGAATGGTCACCTTTATCTTCACCCCTCGCCCCTCGCCCCTCGCCCCTCGCCCACAAGAGTATCAACGCAGGCAAAAACCCTGCTCACGCAAAAACTCCAGCATGAAAGGACGTGCCTCTTTGGCCAGGGTCTCCCCTATCTGTCCGGTCCAGCTCATGTCCTTGTTACCACCGGTCCGGGTGCGGTAATAGTGCTGAATCTGCTGGTCATAGCTCTGCATCTGCTCCTCGTCGAAACGCGCCGGATACCGGTTTTCACAAAACATCAGGCTGGCCGGCAGCCGGGGCTTGGACTCGGGATCCTGCGCCGGATACCCGAGGCAAAGTCCGAACAGCGGTATCACCCCCTTGGGCAGCGCCAGCAGATCGCAGAGCTCAAAGGGCTGGTTGCGCACCGCGCCGATAAAGACACCGCCCAGCCCCAGTGACTCCGCCGCCGTCAGGGCATTCTGCCCCATCAGTGCGGTGTCGATGGCCCCGATCAGCAACTGCTCGGCAAAGCCGGTTCTGGCCTCGGGCACCCACTGCAAGTGACGGTGAAAATCGGCACAGAATACCCAGAACTCGGCGGCGCTGCCGATGTAAGGCTGGTTACCGCACAGGGGCATCACCCTTGCTCTCAACTCGGGATCCGTTACCCGGATCACCATGGATGCCTGCAAAAAGCTCGAGCTGGACGCCGCCTGGGCCGACGCCATGATCGCCTCAAGCTGTTCGGCATTCAGAGATTGTTCGGTAAATTGACGAATAGAACGGTGATGACGCATCACCTCGATGGCCGCTGACATTGTTACCCCTTGCTGTTGGACTATGTGTATCATCACCTTAAAGGAATCACGCACTAAATGGGAGGCCGGGTGCGGGAAACACAACACATAGAGCCCATGTCGCGCCGCAACGGGCTGGCGCTGACTCTGGCGGGCCTGACCCTGATGCTGACCCTGCTGCTGGTCGGCTACTGGCTGGACGAACGTGGCAGGCTGATGGTGATTTTTCTGTTTATGGCCGGCCTGGTAATGACGGTGCTCGGTATTCTCAAGCTGCGCGAGCCGGTGTACAGTTTTTCGCTGAGTGCCGACAACCTGCACTTTCATCACAAGATTGGTGGCTGGAGCCTGCACTGGAGCAATATCATACGGGTCGATCAGCCCCGGCTGCAGAGCGGGCTGAATCTGGTCGATTTGCCCTACATCGGCATCAAGATCCGCGATTACGACGAGTTTCTGCCACTGATAAGCCCACGGCTGGTGGTGCACCTGCTGACCGAACAAAGGCCCTTGCTGGCCATGGCCCTGCGTCATGGCGCCATCAGCCGCCATCATCTGCAAGACTGGCTGGTGGAGAACAGCCACTATCGCTCGGCCGGCGGTCACGACTACCAGGGGCTGGCCGCCATGCTGGGTAACCGCATGACCCATCTGCGCGAGCTCTATGGCTATGATCTGCTGATACACGAGTCCTGTCTGGACCGGGAAGCGCCCGAGTTTATCACCCTGCTGCGCCGCTATCTGCAGCCCGTTATCTGACCGGCCACCCCGGAAAAAACACAACTATCAGCTATTAACTATTAACTATTAACTATTAACTATTAACTATTAACCAGCAATATCAACCATCTATATCAACCATTTATATCAACCATTTATATCAACCACAGTGACCAACATAGACAAGACCGATGAAACATCTGGATTCCTTTTACCTGTTTATCAAGGTGGTACAGCAAGGTGGCTTTTCCCATGCGGCCAGCCAGCTGGCCATGCCCACCGCCACCCTCAGTCGCCGTATTTCGGCTCTGGAGCAGTCGCTGGGCTGCAAGTTGCTGAGCCGCACCACCCGCAAACTGCAACTGACCGAAGAAGGCCGGCGCTACTATGAACGACTCAACCCGCTGCTGACCGAAATGGAGCAGGTGACAGGCGATATTCAGGGGCAGCGCCAGCGCATGAGCGGGCTTATCAAGGTGGCCGCCCCCATCGCCATTTCCAACACCTTCCTGATCGATGGCATTACCGATTTTTGCCTTGAATATCCGGAAATACGCATCGATTTGCTGCAAAGTAACGACTATACCAGCTTGCTGGATACGGACTTGGACGTGGTATTTTTCAGCGGTGAGCTGCCCGACTCCAGCCTGCGGGCCCGGCGATTGGGCGAGGTACATTACGGCCTTTTCGCCTCGCCCCGCTATCTGGAACTCGAGGGCATGCCGCAGGAACCGGAGGCGCTGGATCAACACCATATCATCCAGTGCTGGCCACACCGCAACTGGCAGCTGACCCATGAAGACGGTCGCCGCTTTCACCTGAAGCCGGTGCCCCGACTGTCGGTCAACCAGATGCAGTCGGCGGTCAAGGTCGCCATTCAGGGGTTGGGTATCGTCAACGTGCCCAAGCATTATGTGGCGCACCATGTGGATGCCGGACTGCTGTACCCTGTGCTGCCCGGCTGGCTGGGCGGCAAGCGACCCTTTCATATGGTGTATCACAACCGGGAACTGGCGCCGGTTCGGCTCAATACCTTTATCGAGTTTATCGATCGGCATATGCGGCGGCGACTGGCGTCAACCTGGGTCAGACATCGGCAGAAGAACAACGAAGAAGAATAAACGAAAAGGTATAAACGAAGAGGTATAAACGGCAGGCAAAAAAAATGGGCAGCTTCCTTCTGCCCGATTCCACTAACAAAAGATATCAATCTGTATTCTGTAAATAACGGTAACACAGCTTTTGCAGGCAAATTAGCCGTTATTACGCAAAACGAAAAACAAGATTATTCCATTTTTGCAATAATCACTTGGCTTCAGACAGATACTGCTCCCATAGAATGACGCGTCCCTTCGGCCAGCGTTGCTCCAGATCCGCATATTGCTGCTCCAGCTGGTGGCGTTTGATCTTGAGCGTGGGGGTCATGATGTTGTTTGCTATGGTCCAGGGTGACGCCATCACCATGATGCCGCCCAGCCGCTGATGCGACTCCAGCCGCTGATTGATCTGGTCGAGCATGACATTCAATTGCTCGGCAATAGGCCCTTTATGCTGCTGATCGGTGCCTTCGGCCAACTGCACCAGGGCTAACGGCTGTGCCTGACCGCTGCCAATGACGCAGGCCTGCTCGATCAGGGCATTCTCGGTCAACATCGTTTCTATCGGTACCGGCAGTACGTATTTTCCCTTGGCGGTCTTGAAAGCATCTTTTATCCGCCCCGTGATGGTGAGATAACCATCATCGTCGAGCCGGCCCTGATCGCCGGTATGCAGCCAGCTATCCTGCAGAGCCTGTCGGGTCGCCTCTTCCTGCTTGTAATAACCGCGCATCATACCCGGACAGCGACAGAGTATTTCGCCATTGTCGGCGATACGAATGTCGACATGAACGCCGGGTTTACCCACGGACCCCACCTTGTCGGAACGATAGGGATAATTCAGGGTGGAATAGGCCAGGTTTTCGGTCATGCCCCAGGCTTCGGTGATGGGCATGTCCAGTCGCTCGTACCAGCGCAGCAGCGACGGCGATACCGGGGCCGAGCCACAACCCAGAATGCGGGCACCGCTCAGGCCCAGGCCGGCCCGAATCCTCTTTTTGACCAGTCCGGAGATAAACGGAATCTTCAGCAGAATATTCAGTTTTTGCTGGGGCAACCTGGCCAGGATGCCACTGCGAAAGTTGCTCCACAGCCGGGGCACCGAGATAAATACCGTGGGCGAGATGGTTTTCACATTATCGATGAAGGTGTCCCGACTCTGGGCGAAGCCGACCTTCCCCCCGCCATAGAGGCTGGCACCCAGCACATAGACGCGCTCGGTAATGTGCGACAGCGGCAGATAGGAAAAGGCGCGATCCCGACTGTTCAGCCCCACGGTTTCCACTATGGCCTGACAGGCCGCCGCATAGGCGCCAAAGTCGATCATCACGCCCTTGGGATGGCCGGTACTGCCCGAGGTATAAACCAGCGTCATCAGCCGATCCGGCGCCGGCGCCGGCGGCCGCGCTATGGGCTCGTGTGCCAGCAGGCTGTCCCAGTGATGCTGGGTGTGCAGGGTGGACGGATACGGCATGGCAATACGGAGCATGCCTTCGGGGATGCCCGGCTCCTGCACCTCGGGCTCGTCCAGCTTGCCGGTAATAATGGCCCGGCTCTCGCTGTGCTCCAGCACATAGCGCACCGTGTCGGCACCGGCAGTGGGATAGATGGGCACACTGACAAAGCCGCCCATCTGCAGGGCAAAGTCGCAGATAAACCACTCGGCACAATTTTTGGACAGCAAGGCCACCTTGTCGCCGGACGCCAGCCCCAGGGCATTCAACCCCGCCACCAGGCGAGAAGCCTGATCCAGTACCCGCGACCAGCTGTAATGATGCCAGTGGCCATCTTTCGGTTGATGCAGATAGACCTCTTCGGGCTGACGTTCGGCCCAGTGATACAGCATTTCCAGCGGAAGCTTGTCGGTATCCATGCGTATAACCATCCTTGTCTGTGGGCACTGTTCTTCACAGTATTGCAAAAAGCGTCGAAAGCACCAGAGGACTCAAAGACAGGTTATTGATATTTCTGGCTTCTGACTCCAGCACCTTCACCGCCGGCGTATCCTCACTTGCCGGCGTCGCGCCCAGCGGCAAGATCGATAAAACAGGCCCTGTTTCGCCCCTTGCGTTTCGCCTGATATAACTGCCGATCGGCCTGCGCCAGCAAGGCTTCGGGGCTGGTATCTGCGCCGGGTATTTGAGTGGCTATACCGAGGCTGATGGAAACGAAGGGACCGGCGGCCGAGTCCTGGTGTTCTATCTGCAGCGCCTTGACCGCTTCTCTCATTACCTCCGCGCATTGGATAGCCCCCTGACTGTCGGTACCGGGAAGGATACAAACAAACTCCTCGCCACCATAACGGGCCAGCAAATCATGGGGCCGTCGCAGGCCGTGACCGAGTGCGCCGGCCACCGCCATCAGACAGTGGTCTCCTTTCTGGTGTCCATATCGGTCGTTGTATTGCTTGAAATAGTCCAGATCGAGCAGTACCAGCGACAACGGTCGTCCTTCTCGCTGGCAGGCGCGCCAGCTGAGTGCCAGCGTTTCGTCAAATTTTCTCCGGTTGGCCACCTTGGTCAGGCCGTCGATCATGGCAAAGGAGCGCAACAGATCGCTTTGCAGCTTCAATGCCAGATGGGTACGTACTCGGGCCAGAACGATCACCGGGTTGATGGGCTTGGTAATAAAGTCCACGGCGCCGATTTCAAAGCCCAGGGCTTCTTCCGCTTCCTCGTTCTGGGAGGTCACGAAAATAACCGGAATGTCCCGGGTGCCCGGGGAGGCCTTCAGCCGGCGACACACCTCATGGCCGCTGAGCCCGGGCATGACGACGTCCAGCAGGATAATATCCGGGCGTTGCTCCCGGCATAGGCTTATCGCCTGCTCCCCGCTCGTGGCCATCAGTACCTCGAACCGGCCCCGGAACACCTCGTACAGCGCCCGAATATTCACCGGTTGGTCGTCTACTACCAGGATCCGCAGCGGACCGACCGGGTGTGGGAAGGCCTCCTGCAACTGCTCCAAATTCATAACGTCTCCAACAGGTCGCGAACCGTATTGCTCGCGACGGTAAAATCAAGATTCTGGATCTCGGTCGCCAGGGTGTCCCGCCGTTCGCTCAATGACGCCAGCACTGCGCCCGGCAGTTGCTCGAAGCAGTCGATGGCGTCCATATTGCCCGCCTCCAGCAGCATCAGCAGGGGTTCGAGTTGTGCTTTGATGCGCTCGCCCGTCGCTTCCCCGGGATCAGGCGTCGCCTCGCGGTTCACCACCGGTTCTGTGGTCACCTCCGGCAGGGGCACGGCGTCCAGCAATGCCGCCCGCTCCTGCGCCAGCCCGGCTTTCAGGACGTCGAAACCGGCGTTATCCAGCAACGCGAATACCGATTCCCCGCTCTGCTCCCCAATCTGCTGCTCCAGCCCCGACAGTCGGGAGGCAAAGGTCGCTGCCCCCATGGTGCCCGCCGCCCCCCTGAAGGTATGCAGCGTCGCCGCCGTCGCCACCCGATTCTGCTTCCGGACATGATGTTCCAGCTCGTCAAACAGCGCCGCGGCTTCTTGCTCGAACCCCGTCAGCAATCGTCGATACAGCCGTGCGTCCCCACCAAAACGGCGAACAATCGCATCGATGGGCTCGGCCGTTCCGGTGTGACGCTCAGGCGGCTTTACCCTCTGTCCCCCCTTGTTGGCGCTAAACGACAACAGCACCGCCACCAGTTGCTCTATCTCCACCGGCTTGGCCATGTGTGCATTCATGCCCGCGGCCAGACAGGCAAGCTGATCCGCCGTGGTCACGTTGGCCGTCATCGCCAGAATCGGCAGATCCCGGCAGGCGTCATGAGCCCGGATACGTCGGGTCGCTTCCAGACCGTCGATGTCGGGCATCTGCATGTCCATCAGCACCATATCGAAGGCCGTCGGCGCCGCCACCACCTTGCCGACCCCTTCCAGCCCGCCTTCGGCCAGTTCGACGCTGGCTCCTTCCCCGCGCAGCAGTTCGGCGGCAACCTCACGGTTGAGGGCATTGTCCTCCACCACCAGCAGACGCAACCCGATAAGCCGTTGCCGTGAGGGGGCCGCGATTGTCTTGTGCTGCGGTGCCACCGTCTCTCCGGCCAGTGCGCGTTTGACCGAGGTGATCAACTGCTGTGGCGTCACGGGTTTGGTGAGGAAGTCGACAAAGGCCGGGCACGACCCTTGCTGGGCCTGGGCCAGTTGCTCGCGACCATAGGCGGTGACCATGATCACGGTCGGCAGTTGCTCCTGCGCCAGCGTCCGGATCTTCGCCGCCGCCTCCAGGCCATTCATGTCCGGCATGGACCAGTCCATCAGCACCATGTCATAACCAGGATTTTGCTCCACTTCCCGCAAGGCTTGTTGCCCGCTGTTGGCGATATTCACCTGCCAGCCCTGCTGACGAGCCACCCGGGCCAGAATGTCGGCCGACACCCTATGGTCGTCCACCACCAGCACCCGCAGTGGCTGTTCGCCCTCCTCGACCGGCACCAATGGCGGTGACGCTTCGTCCAGTTCCAGGGTAAGGTCGAACCAGAAGCAGCTGCCCTCTCCCGGGGTGCTGCGCACGCCGAGCTCGGCCCCCATCAGGCCGAGCAGCCGCTTGCTGATCACCAGGCCAAGGCCGGTCCCGCCGAAGCGCCGGGCGGTTGAGGCTTCAGCCTGATTGAAGCCCTCCAGAATAGATTCGAGCTTGTCTTCGGCAATACCGATGCCGGTATCTATGACCTCTATCCGCAGCCGTATTTTCCCCTGGCCCCGGCTCAGCTCACCGATGCGAATGACCACCTCCCCCTGTTCGGTGAACTTGACGCCATTGCCCGCCAGGTTGATCAGCACCTGCTGCAGTCGCAGGCGATCCCCCACCAGGCTGCCGGGCAGCGAGGGCGAAAAATCGAACATCAGCTCGACCGGCTTGCTGCCCAGGTTGCCGGACAGCACCACCGCCAGCTCCTGCATCAGATCTTCCAGCTCGAATGGATGCGGCTCCAGCTGCAGCTTGCCAGCCTCGATCTTGGCATAGTCGAGAATATCGTTGAGCAGGCCGAGCAGGGAGCGAGCCGCCCTGTGTGCCTTGCCGATATAGTCGCTTTGTCGCGGTTCCAGCGCCGTCTGCTGTACCAGCTGCAACATGCCCAGCACGGCGTTCAGGGGGGTGCGGATTTCATGACTCATGTTGTTGAGAAAGGTCGACTTGGCCGCACTGGCGTCGTCGGCCTCAACCTTGGCCTGACGCAGTTCGGTTTCGAGTTCACGCTGCTTGGTAATATCGACGTTGATCCCCGTGACGCGGATCACCTGCCCACCGGCATCACGCTCGACCCGCGCCCCCGCCTGTATGTAGCGTATGTGGCCATCGGGCAGCAGCAGCCGGAACACCGGATCATAGGTACCGGTTCCCAGTGCTATTTCCTCCATACAAGAGACAGCGTCCTCCGCATCGTCCGGATGCAGGCGGGCGGACCAGTGTTTGTAGCCGAGTCCCTGATCGCGCAAGCTGACCGGATAGCCGTAGAGCTCGAACATCTTGTCATTCCAGTCCAGCGAACAATCCGCCAATGTCCAGGTCCAGATGCCCAGCTCGGCCACGCCCGCCGCCATCAACAGCTGGTCGCGAACCGATGCCAGTTCACCAGTACGCTGATCGATCCGGTCTTCCAGTTCACGCTGGTGCTGCCGCTCTCGCTGCCGGTTATTGCTGATGACCCCAATGAAGGCGGCCAGCAGCAGGCTGAACAGGCCCCCCACCAGAAAAATGGCCAGCGGTGAGTCCAGATTCATCTGTTCCACAAAAGCCGGATGGACACTGAGCCTGGACTCCCAGCGCCGGCCGTTCACCTCGAATTGAAGGGTCTTGGGATGGGCGCCGAGGGCCGCGTCGGTCTCCGGGGCATGACTGTAGAATCTGTGCTTCTCGCCGGGTTCGGTCACATCGAACAGCTCCAGGTGCACGGTATCGGCATCCAGGCGCAGGGTGGACAAGACTTCTTCCATCAACAGGGGCGCATAACTCAGGCCAAGCGCCTCTTGCTCGCGCTTGGCCTCGGTAGCCGGCGTCACTCCGCCACGATAGACCGGCATCAGTATCAGAAAGGATTGCAACGGCTTGCCGCTGGCCTGTACCAGGGTAATAGGCCCGGTCAACCGGATCTCTCCTGTGCGTATTGCCGCCTCTGCCGCGTCACGCCGGGTTTTCTCCGAGCCTATATCGAGGCCGACCGACTCGATATTGCGCTTGACGGGTTCAATATACTGGATGACATAGCGCTCACCCTCATGAACGGCCAGCTCTTTGATTCGAAAATCGGGCCAACCGTCGGCCCGGGCCAGTTCGACAAAAGTCTCGGTCATGAAGCGTGGCACGCGACGGATAAAACCAAACCCGCGGGCGCCGGGAAACTCTTTATCGATATTCCGTGTGAGGCTGTAGCGGTGAAACTGAACACGGCTGATACCATGTTTACCCGCGGCCAACACGGCGCCACGAGCACCATGCAAACCATACTCATAGCGCTTGAGGCGATTCTGGATCGCCAACCTGGTTTCTGTTGCGGTTTCGGCTACCGCCTTCTGCACCCGCTGTTCATTGTTCAGATGCAGTTGCCAGGCCAGCAACGTACTCACCGCCAGTCCGATAACCAGGGCGAGTAGAGACCAGCGATTCCTGATAAAACCCAAATGTAGCTTCAATGTATCAATTCCTTTCTCGGCAGAGCGGGTGAGTAGAACCATGGGTTACAGCGATAGCTCAACCGACAGACTCATAGGAACGGAGTGCTACTGTAGAAAAAAAAGGTTCTAGATGAAACCTTTCATGGTCGAAACTGACGGCATGACAAGTTTGAAACCAGATAGGCTGAGGCGCTGAAACGAAAAAACCCGCTGATTGCTCAGCGGGTTTTTTCTTGAATATGGCGGTGAGGGAGGGATTCGAACCCTCGATACGTTGCCGTATACACACTTTCCAGGCGTGCTCCTTCAGCCACTCGGACACCTCACCATATTGTTGCTGATAACAACGCGCCTTGGCTTGTTCAGCGGGGCGTATAGTAGGCAAGCCGTTGCCGGGGTGCAATCTTTTTTTGCCGATAACACACCGTTCGAGCAATCTTGCATCAGTTCGGGCAAGTCGCGCGCAGCCAGGCCGAGACAGGCGACGACGTCGGGGGATTCTGGCATAATGGCGACCCGGTTTTTCAGGTAAATTAGGACAATAATGACGGCAACAGCAGCTTTAACTCAGCTTAACGAACGCTTTCGGGGCTATTATCCGGTGGTGATCGACGTGGAAACCGGCGGTTTCAATGCCAGAACCGACGCCCTGCTGGAAATTGCCGCCATTACCCTGAAGATGGACAAGAATGGTTGGCTGATGCCGGATCAGACCTTTCATTTTCATGTCTCTCCCTTCGAAGGCGCCAACCTGGAGCCCGCCGCCCTGGCCTTTACCGGTATCGACCCTCACAGCGCCCTGCGCGGGGCCGTGAGCGAGCAGGAAGCCCTAGAGCAGATCTTCAAGGGTATTCGTAAGGGACTCAAGGCCAACAAGTGTCAGCGTGCCATTGTGGTGGCCCACAATGCCTCTTTCGATCACGGCTTTGTGATGGCGGCGGCAGAGCGGGCAGGCATCAAGCGTAACCCCTTTCACCCCTTCGCCACCTTCGACACCGCCACCCTGGCGGGCCTGGCATTAGGGCAAACGGTGCTGGCCAAGGCCTGCAAGGCCGCCGGTATGGACTTCGACAACAAAGAGGCGCACAGCGCCCTCTACGACACCCAGAAAACCACGGATCTGTTCTGCCGCATCGTCAACCGCTGGAAAGAACTGGGCGGCTGGCCCCTGGCTCCCCGGGTCAGCGATACCGATACCGATACCGATACCGACAGCATGCATCAAAGCGACAGCATTGAAGACGAAGGCGATGGCCAGAGCGAGTCTATCCCGCTGGCATAACGCCACCTTTGCCTTTGCCATCGTCATGTCTGCTCCCGGCCCGGGCCGCCATATCGAACCTGGGCCGGGAGTGCCTACTCGGCGCGGTTTGCTCCAAGATGCCCGGTTCTGACCCACAAGCGAGTGCCGGGGCCGGCCTGCAGCCTGGGTCGGCTGCCGGGAGGAAAACGCAGCCAGCTTAGTCCCGGATAATGCGCGGCCTCCCGGCTTGCCTCCCCTGCCTGCTCTTGTGTGACAGGCTCCTGTTTTACCGGCTCTTGTATTACAGAGAGCTCTCTTTCCAGTAGTTCACCTTCCAGCAGCTCACCTTCCAAAACAAGAATCTCCAGGCCCTGTCGATAGCAGCAGAGCGGAAAGGCGCCACCGTCGGGAAAATGCAGCACACTGGTATGCACACCGCCATGGTGATGCAACGGCAGCCGGCGATATCCCTGGCCACCAGTTATCCATAATCTCTGCTCGGGCAGTACCTTCAGCCACACATCATCATCTTCATCAAACTGATTCAATTTGACGAAAATCACGCAGCCCTCGCGGGTAAAGGAGCCGTGGCGGCTACCGGGCGGATTGCGCACATAGCTGCCGGCGGGGTAATCGCCGTGTTCATCGGAAAAAGTGCCTTCCAGTACCCAGAATTCTTCACCCATGGGGTGCAGGTGTTCGGGAAAGTGAGCGTCCGGTTCAAATCGCACCAGGCTGGTGACATGGCCGCTCTCGGCCTGCTGTCGTTCCAGCGGATAGCGCCATACGCCCGCCGCCGGAGACGGCTGCCAGCGGCTGGCGTCGTAGTTAAGCGAAAGGGATTGGGAGAAATTCATGTTCAGCATCGGTTCATGTCCCGACAGACGAGGGTAGGCTCATCCTCGCCTGCCCTCGCGTTCGGGTCAAGCCTGAAAAGCAGCGCCCGGCGTGAGGCGTGAGGCGTGAGGCGTGAGGCGTGAGGCGTGAGGCGTGAGGCAATATTGTAGGCACCTATTTATGCGTTATGCGGCGCAAGCCTGCAAACGACTCGACGCTTGCAGGCGTGCCGTTATCACCTGAATGTCTCGCGTGCTCTGATCTGAACATCGTCATGCCGGGCTTGCCCCGTTATCTTCCTGCAAACTACGCCAAAATTGGGACATTGACACAGCAGTCCGAAAAACAAGATCCTGACGTTCGTCAGGATGACGGCTTATGGCTTATGGCTTATGGCTTACGGCTGTAGTGACATACCGATACCCCTCGCCGTCGGCCACAAAGGTCAGGCGGTGGCTGATGCAAGATGGCGCATCCAGCTGATGATGCGACACAAACAGCAGCTGGGTGCTGCCTTCGGCCACCAGCAGATCGATCCAGCGTTTGACCCAGTGTCGGTTGAAGCTGTCCAGCCCCTGCAGCGGCTCGTCCAGGATCAGAATGGGCGGATGCTTGACCATGGCGCGGGCAATCAGCAGCAGCCGTTGCTGACCATAGGACAGATGGCGGAAGGGCTCGTTGGCAAGCGCCTGCATGCCAAGCAGACTCAGCCATTGATCGACCAGCGCCAGCTGGGCGTCGCCGGGCTGTTGATAGACGCCGATGGAGTCGAAGAAGCCGGACAGGATCACCGCCTTGGGGGTGGCGGTAACACGGTAGTCCTGCTGCATGCTGGTGCTGACATAGCCGATGTGCTGCTTGATGTCCCAGATGGTCTCGCCGCTGCCCCTTCGGTGCCCGAACAGGGTCAGATCATTGCTGTACCCCTGAGGATGATCACCGGTGACCAGGCTCAGCAGGGTCGACTTGCCGGCGCCGTTGGGGCCGATGATCTGCCAGTGCTGGCCCGGATCTACCTGCCAGCTCAGGCCGGTGAGAATACGCTTGTCGCCGTAGCTGATGTTGATGTCACGCATCATGATACGCGGCGTATCGGCATCCAGTGCCCGACGCTGGCCGTCCGGGTCTGCCGGTGGCAGCGCCCGAGTGGCGTTTTCCATCGCCGCCAGGTGGCTCAGCTGCATCAGCTCGGCCGAGGCCGCCACCTCGGCACGCGGACCGGCCAGGCTCAGTTCACACTCGGCCAGAATGCCGAGCCGGTCGGAAAAGTCGGGAATTTCCTCGAAGCGGTTGAGGATCAGCACCAGGGTCTGCCCCGCCGCCACCAGCTCCTGCAACAGCTTCATCAGGCCTTGGTGCGACGCCAGGTCCAGGCCGTCGAAGGGCTCGTCCAGGATCAGCAGTTCCGGCTGTTGCAACAGGGCCCGGCACAGCAGCACCTTGCGGGTTTCACCGGTGGACAGAAAACGAAAGCCCCGATCCAGCAGGGCGGTAATGCCGAAGCGGTCGGCCAGCCATTCCAGCTCGCCCGCATCACCGCCGGCTTCCAGCATGATCTGGCGCGCGCTGTGCCCCTCGTCCTGATAATCGAGCAGGTCGCTTTCGTCTTCTTCCCGCTCCCGGTCGGCCAGCTGCTGCAACTGCTCGAACGACACCCATTCGATACGCTCGAAATCATTGCCGACCTCCCCGCTCAGCAGTGTCAGCTCGCCGGCCAAGGCGCGGGCCAGGGCGGTTTTGCCGCTGCCATTGGCGCCGACAAAACTCCAGCACTGCCCGGCGTCCAGCGCAAGTGCCTGGATGGACAGGCGGTGATGCTCGCTGATGGCGAAGTCGGCGTGGCGGATACGAATGGCAGTCATGGGATCAAAATTCCTTCTCGATGAATGACAAAAAATCACATCATCGACAACCCGGCTCTGTGATGCAAGTAACAATATGCACGACGAAACCCTTAATTGTGAGCCAGCGCGCAACCGAAGACGAGCGAACAGGCTAACGTTTAAGGGTCTCTTTCATCGAGGAATTCCTATGCGCTATCACCCGGACCTGCTCAACGAACTGAATCTGCTGCTGCATTTCAATCTCGATACCACCCAGCAAGGCATCAAGGTCCATCACGATGCCGAGCCGTCGTTGATTGTCGCCGCCAGGCGTCTGCATGAGAAAGGGCTCAGCACCCAGCCGGACGGGGGCTATCTGACCGATCTGGGCCGTGAAGCGAGCGAACACGCCCAGGCCCTGCTGATGCTGTTACGCGAGCCCGCCACCGCCTGATATTGTCTGTCGGCGCTGGCATGACGCCATGTGCATCATCCATAAAAAATGCCGGCAATCAATTGCCGGCATTTTTATTCAATCACACTTTATTCGATCAAACTTTATTCAATCACACTTTGTTCGATCAAACATTGCGAGGGCTTACAGGCCGCTGGCGTGCTCGGTCAGGTACTTGGCCACCCCTTCCGGAGAGTCCTTCATGCCTGCCTTGCCTTTTTCCCACTGGGCCGGGCACACTTCGCCGTTGGTCTCGTGGAATTCCAGGGCATCGACCATGCGCAGCATTTCGTCGATGTTACGACCCAGCGGCAGATCGTTCACTACCTGGTGACGAACAACGCCGTTCTTGTCGATCAGGAAGGAACCGCGGAAAGCCACGCCGGCTTCCGGATGCTCAACGTCATAGGCCTTGCAGATGTCGTGCTTGACGTCGGCAACCAGCGGGTATTTCACCTGGCCGATACCGCCATTTTCCACGGCGGTGTTACGCCAGGCGTTGTGGCTGAACTGGGAGTCGATGGACACGCCGATCACTTCCACGCCACGCTTCTGGAACTCTTCAAAACGGTGATCGAAGGCGATCAGCTCGGAAGGACATACGAAGGTGAAGTCCAGCGGGTAGAAAAACACCACGGCGGCTTTGCCCTTGGTGAATTCCTTGAAGTTGAAGTTATCAACGATTTCGCCATTACCCAGTACAGCAGCAGCGGTAAAGTCGGGGGCCTGACGGCCTACCAATACGCCCATGTCTATCTCCTTGGTGATTATACTAACTTGGTGATTACACTAATGGGTTTCCAGGAAACCACGTCGTTCGACTAGACAGTATATGGGCGCCTACGACCAAACCCAAGGGGCAACATACGGGATATTTTGCCGGTTGAGCAAAGTTGCAGCGGCGATGAATGCAGATTGTCGACAAAAAAGCTCGACATTCCGGGCTGAATTCGCAAACTAACCCTCCTTAATTCTCTTCTGCCTAAAATACTATAAGGATATTCAATGAATCCTGTTGTCGTCGCCGTCTGCCTGATGCTGGCCCTTAGCCTGCTACGCATCAACGTGGTGATTTCTCTTGCGCTCAGCGCCCTGGTGGGCGGCATGGTCGGTGGCCTGTCGCTGACCGAAACCGCCAATATCTTCGCCGATGGTCTCGGCGGCGGGGCCACCATCGCCCTGAGCTACGCCATGCTGGGCGCCTTTGCCGTGGCCATTGCCCGCTCCGGCATTACCGATCTGCTGGCACTCAAGGTGATCAAGGCCCTGGGCCAGGATGCCAGTGCCGGCCGCATGTTGTGGATCAAGGCGATGCTGTTGTGCGCCATTTTGCTGGTGGCCATTTCATCCCAGAACCTGATCCCCATTCATATCGCCTTTATTCCCATCCTGATACCGCCGCTGCTGCATGTCATGGCCAAACTCAAGCTGGACCGCCGCGCCGTGGCCTGTGTGCTGACCTTTGGTCTCACCGCCACCTACATGATGTTGCCGGTCGGCTTTGGCGGCATCTTCCTCAACAATATCCTGTTGGCAAATCTGGTGGAAAATGGCGTGGATGTCAGCAAGTCGATGCTGCCCACCGCCATGGCCATTCCGGTCGGCGGCATGTTTCTGGGTCTGCTGGTGGCGGTGTTTATCAGCTACCGCAAGCCGCGCCTGTACGATGAAAGCAAGATACTGGCGGTCGAGCCCGAACATATTCAGATCAACATCGCCCATATCGCCATCGCCGTGCTGGCCATTCTGAGCGCCCTGAGCCTGCAACTGTACAGCGACTCCATCATTCTCGGCGCCATGGTCGGCTTCGTGATCTTCACCCTGGGTGGCGTCATCAAATACAAGGAAAGTCAGGATGCCTTTACCCAGGGGGTGAAGATGATGTCGCTGATCGGTTTTATCATGATTGCCGCCGCCGGTTTTGCCGCCGTGATCAAGGCCACCGATGGCATTGGCAGCCTGGTGCAGTCGGTGGATTTGTTGCTCGGCGATAACAAGGCGCTGGCCGCCCTGGCCATGCTGGTAGTGGGTTTGCTGATCACCATGGGCATCGGTTCGTCGTTTTCCACCATTCCTATTATCGCGCCCATCTATGTGCCGCTGTGTATCGCGCTGGGCTTTTCGCCGCTGGCCACCCTGGCCATTATCGGTACCGCCGGCGCCCTGGGTGATGCGGGCTCACCGGCCTCCGACTCGACCCTGGGCCCCACCTCGGGCCTAAATGCCGATGGCCAGCACGATCATATCTGGGACTCGGTAGTACCGACCTTTGTGCACTACAACCTGCCGTTAATCGGCTTCGGCTGGCTCGCCGCCATGGTGCTTTAAATCAAGCCGTAACGTAAGTTGTCAGTTCGTGTGCCGGGCCATGCCCGGCACATTTGTTTTACCTCACCCCTCACCCCTCACCCCTCACCCCTTACCCCTTACCCCTCACTCACTACCCTGTCGGTTGCGGATGAGCGCAGCAAACCCCAACATGTCACCGCCGCCTTCCGTGTTGGGATTCGCTGCGCTCATCGCCAACCTACCGCTCATTCCTCAACTTCAACTCATATCAGGGAACGCAACAGCCCCCGTAACCACTGCAATGCCGGCTGCCGGTCGTGCAACGGGTGCCAGACGCAGTTGAGATGATAGGCAGGCAAATCCGCCGGCAGGGTCACCCATTTCAGCGGCAGCGCCTCGGCCAGCATTTCCGCCACCTTGTGGGGCAGCACCAGCAGATGATCACTCTGGCTGACGATGGCCGCCGCCGACATATAGCTCTGGCTGTTGACCGAAATGCTGCGCTTCAGGCCCTGGCTCGCCAGCCAGGTATCGACGATGGAATCCCGGGTACCCAGCGGCGAATGAAACACATGGGGCAAGTCGGTCAGCTGGGCCAGCGTTATCTGTTCGGCAACAAGCGGATGTTCCCGCGCCACCACGCCCGCCAGTGGCTCGGTCAGCCAGGTTTCGGTACAGAGCGAGCCCGGCACCTGCATGTATTCATCGAAGCCCAGCACCAGATCCACCTCGCCGTTGGCCAGCGCCTGCTCGGGCAGCCGGTCGCGCAGTATCTCGATTTCGATGCGCACCCCCGGGGCTGCGGTCTGCAAGCGGCGGATCAGGGGCGGGATCAGCACGCACTCCACGTAATCGGTGGTGCTGAGCACAAAGCGGCGGTTCGACGTGGCCGGCACGAAGCTGTCTTCCCGCCCCAACTCCTGCTCCAGCAGATCCAGGGCCTGGCGCACGGCCTGATGCAGGGCCAGGGCCCGGCCGGTGGGCTGCATGCCGGTGGCGCTGCGCACCAGCAGCGGATCTTCGAAAAACTGACGCAGCCGGTTGAGCGCATGACTCATGGCCGGCTGGCTGATAAAACACTGCTGGGCTGCCCGGGTGACGTTGCGCTGGGTCATGAGGGCGTCGAAGGCCAGCAGCAGATTAAGGTCGAGCTGATGCAGCTTCATCTTTATTCACCAGATAAATAATTAAATTAATACTATTCATTTGATGGATGATAACGCAAGGGGCACACTGCGGTCTGACGATTTGGATGCTTGATAGATGGCAGCTGCTCCGCCGACCGTTGACGCCATGGTCGAAAAATGCTCCTGCATTTTCGACATTTCCGCCATCCATGGCGGTCAGATGGCGTCACTCGAGCCCCCATGGAGGGTTTACGGCGAGTCGGCGGCGCTGACCCTTTGGCTGACCTGTCGCGGTACGCCCTTTCTATCGGCTTCACATCCCCCTGTTACCGAGGAGTACATTATGGCAATGGTTACCGTAGCCGCCACCCAGATGGCCTGCAGCTGGAACAAAGAAGAAAACATCAATCGTGCCGAAAAGCTGGTGCGTGACGCCGCCACTCAGGGCGCCCAGATCATCCTTATTCAGGAACTGTTCGAAACCCCCTACTTCTGCATCGATCAGAGCCCGGAGCACTTTCCCCTGGCCCATAACGTCGACAACAGCCCGCTGATCCGCCATTTTCAGGCGCTGGCCAAGGAGCTGGCCGTCGTGCTGCCGCTGAGCTTCTTCGAGAAAGCGGGTAACGCCTATTACAACTCCCTGGTGGTGATCGACGCCGACGGCAGCATGCTGGATCTGTACCGCAAAACCCACATTCCCAACGGCCCCGGCTATCAGGAAAAACAGTTTTTCACCCCCGGCGACACCGGCTTCAAGGTATGGCAGACCCGCTATGCCAAAATCGGCGTGGGCATCTGCTGGGATCAGTGGTTCCCGGAAACCGCCCGCAGCCTGGCACTAATGGGCGCCGAGCTGATCTTCTTCCCCACCGCCATCGGCACCGAGCCGCAGGATCCCACCATCAACAGCCAGCCGCACTGGACCCGTACCCAGCAGGGCCATGCCGCCGCCAACCTGGTGCCGGTCATCGCCTCCAACCGTATCGGTACCGAGCAGAGCAAATACATAGACGGGCTGGAAACCACCTTTTACGGCTCTTCCTTTATCGCCGATGAGTTCGGTGAGCTGGTGGCGCAGGCCGACAAGACCACCGAAGGCGTACTGGTGCACAGCTTCGATCTGGAAGCCATCGCCAATACCCGCATCAGCTGGGGTCTGTTCCGGGATCGCCGTCCGGCCATGTATCAGACCCTGCTGACCTCAGACGGCAAGCAGCAGGGAGGCCGTTGATGAACGCACTGAAAGGCTTTCACATGCCGGCCGAATGGGCTCCCCAGCAGGCGGTATGGATGATCTGGCCCCACAGGCCCGACAACTGGCGCGAGCAGGGCAAACCGGCGCAGGCCACCTTTGCCCGACTGGCCGAGGCCATCTCCGCCGCCACGCCGGTATATATGGCGGTGCCGGCAGAAGAAATGGACAAGGCAAAGCAGCTGATGCCGCCACAGGTCAAGCTGGTGGTCATCGACAGCGATGACGCCTGGGCCCGGGATACCGGCCCCACCCTGGTCATCAACGGCAAGGGCGAGGCCGCCGGCATCGACTGGATGTTCAATGCCTGGGGTGGCCACGAAGAAGGCCTCTATTACCCCTGGGAAAAGGATCAGGCCATGGCCGGCGCCATGCTGGCCCATCAGCAACTGCCGGTGCACAAGGCACCGCTGGTGCTGGAAGGCGGCTCCATTCATGTGGATGGCGAAGGCACCCTGCTGACCACGGCCGAGTGTCTGCTCAACCCCAATCGCAACCCGGACTACACCCGGGAAGACATAGAGCAGCAGCTGAGAGATTACCTGGGCGTCAGCCATTTTATCTGGCTGCCGCAGGGGGTCTATCTGGACGAAACCAATGGCCACATCGACAACATGGCCTGTTTCGCCCGTCCCGGTGAGGTGATACTGCACTGGACCGATGACAAGAGTGATCCTCAGTATGCCCGCTCGCAGGCGGCCTACAAGGTACTGAGCCAGGCCCGGGATGCCAAAGGCCGCCCGCTGAAGATATGGAAGCTGCCCCAGCCCGGCCCCCTGTTCATCACCAAACAGGAAGCCGCCGGTGTGGCCCCCGGCCCTGGCGTGCCCCGCATCGCCGGTGAGCGGATGGCGGCCTCTTACGTCAACTTCCTGATCACCAATAGCCGGCTGGTGTTTCCGCTGCTGGACGAACGTACCGACGACGAGGCGCGCCAGATACTGGAAAACATATTCCCCGAGCTGGAAGTGGTAGGCGTACCGACCCGGGAAATCCTGCTCGGCGGTGGCAATATCCATTGCATCACCCAGCAGATCCCGGCGGTGTAATAGCCAACATAAGCCGTGAGGCGTGAGGCGTGAGGCGTGTAGGCCTGGCTGAAGCCGTGCCTACACGCCAAACGCCGAATATGTGTGGTTTGATCGTAGGGTCGAATTTATTCGACCAAGGGCGTGACACCCAGGTCTGACGGTCCATTGAAATGGACCCTACTGGTTGCTGTGGCCCCTGATGACGGCAAAATAAAAAGCCCCGTTAACCGACTCGGTTAACGGGGCTTTTTGGTATCGAACTACCGGTTATCGCACTACTGGGGCCGCACGCTGCCCTTGAGCCCGGTCAGCCGCTCCAGCGCCGACAGCTGTTGTTCCAGCCGGGCCTTGCTGTCCGGACCCACCCAGACCCGGTTCAGCTCACCCTGACGGGGTACCGCCGGGGTGGTCTGAGCCCGGTAGCCGGATGCACGCAGTTTTTTGACCAGCGCCTTGACGTTATCCGCATTGCGAAACGCCCCCAGCTGAACGACATGATCCCCCTGCTGCGGGGCCAGCTGTTGCGGCGCTATCTGTTTAATAACGGGCGCTGGCCGCACTATTGGTGCCGGTTTTATTATCGGGGCGGGTTTCACCACCGGGGCCGGCGTGGGCACAGCTACCGGAGCCGGCTTCGGCTCGGGCTTGGAGACAGCTTGGGGAGCCACCGGCGGCGCCTCTTTCGCCTGCTCCAGCGTCCAGGCTTCGGGCCTGGCCTCGGGCTCGGCAACCGGTTGCTGTTCAGCAGCCGGCGGCGCCGTCACCACGGGCCGAGCCGGTTCGAGTTCCGGGCGCAAGGGGATGGTGACCGCCTCATCGGGGGCCAGCTGTTGCTTGCCGTCCAGCAGGTCAGGCAGAAAAATAACACCCAGCGCCACCAGAATGACGGTACCCACTAATCGATGCTGAAATTGTGTCGCCAAAGCGCCCTTCCTCACTTGCTGCCGGTTATGCCGTTGATGATGTTCTGCTCGCCAGCACCTCGGCAACGGTAAAGAAGGAGCCGAAGGCGATGAGGATATCCTGCTCACCCGCCTGTGCTTCTGCCGCCGCCAATGCCGCCGTGACCGAGTCGAAACAGGTGCCCGCTTGCCGTTCGGCCAGCTCGGCCGCACTGGCACCGCGAGGGCCGCCGAGGCTGGCCAGATACCAGTCGTCGACCAGGCCCCGCAAGGGGGCCAGGGTGGCGGCAATGTCCTTGTCTTTAAGCATAGCCACCACGGCCCGGCAGCGACCCTCGCCCTTGAGGCCCGCTAGCCGGCTGGCCAGGTAGCCGGCCGACTCCGGATTATGGGCCACGTCTACCCACAGCCTGGGGGTCAGTTGCTGCAAGCGGCCAGTCAGGCTGGCCTGTTGCAGCCCCGTCTTTATCGCCTCGATATCGAGGGAAAAGGGCGACAGCGCCAGGGTCGCCAGTGCCGTGGCCGCGTTCATCAGCGGCAGACTCGGCAACGGCAGCGAGTCCAGACTCGAACCCAGGCCCTGAAAACACCACTGCTCATCCAGCACCTGCCATTGATAGTCCCGCCCGGTACAGCTCAGCGGGGTTCCCAACTGCGCGGCATGAGCCAGCAGACTGGCCGGAGGATGAGGGTCGCCGCACACCGCCGGCTTGCCGGCGCGAAAAATACCGGCTTTTTCGAAGCCGATGGTTTCCCGGTCACAGCCCAGCCAGTCGGTATGATCGAGCGCCACCGTGGTGACCACAGTCTGATCCGATGCCACCACATTGGTGGCATCCAGCCGCCCCCCCAGTCCCACTTCCAGCAACACCACCTCGGGCGCGGCATCGCGAAACAGCCACAGCGCCGCCAGGGTAGTGAACTCGAAATAGGTCAGCGCCACCTCTGCCCGCGCCGTTTCCACCGCGGCAAAGGCGGCACAAAATGCCGCCGCATCCGGGCTGGCGCCGTCGATCCGCACCCGTTCGCGGTAATCGTTCAGGTGAGGAGACGAATAGACGCCCACGCTGTGACCACCGGCCCGCAGCATGGCCTCCAGCAGGGCACAGGTGGTGCCCTTGCCGTTGGTACCGCCGACGGTGATCACATGGCTTGGCAGGCTGAGCAGGTCCAGACGACCGGCCACCAGCGCCATGCGCTCCAGCCCCAGCTCGATATGCGCCATGTTGAGGCCTTCCAGCACGATCAGCCAGTCGGCAAGCGACCGGTGGTGTGAGTCGACAAGGCTGCTCATCAGAACTCTGCCGGATCCTGATTCATCAGCTTGCCGATGAGCCCTGCCAGTTTGTCGCGCATTTCACGACGGTCGACAATCATGTCGATGGCGCCGTGCTCCAGCAGAAATTCGCTGCGCTGGAAACCTTCGGGCAGTTTTTCCCGTACCGTTTGTTCGATGACGCGCGGACCGGCAAAACCGATCAGTGCCTTGGGCTCGCCAACGTTCACGTCGCCCAGCATCGCCAGGCTGGCGGATACGCCACCCATGGTCGGATCGGTCAGCACCGAAATATACGGCAGACCCGCCTGAGACAAACGGTTGAGCGCGGCACTGGTTTTGGCCATCTGCATCAGGGAAAACAGGGCTTCCTGCATGCGGGCGCCACCGGAGGCGGAGAAACACACCAGGGCCCGGTTTTCTGCGATACAGGCATCGACCGCCTTGATAAAGCGCGCACCCACTACCGAGGCCATGGAGCCGCCCATGAAGGAGAACTCGAAGGCACAGGCCGCTACCGGCAGGCCCTTGAGGGTGCCGGTCATGACGACCATGGCGTCTTTTTCGTTACTGCTTTTCTGGGCGGCACTGATTCTGTCTTTGTATTTCTTGGAGTCTCTGAACTTGAGCACATCCTGCGGCTCCAGCTCAGCACCCAGCTCGACACGACCATCCTGATCGAGGAACTTGTCCAGTCGCAGCCGACCGCCAATGCGCATATGGTGATCGCACTTGGGACAGACTTCCAGATTGCGATCCAGCTCGGCCCGGTATAATACCTGCTCGCAATTGGCGCACTTGGTCCAGACCCCTTCCGGAATGTTATGACGACGAACACCGATGTTCTTATTCTTGGGAAGAATTTTCTCAAGCCAACTCATGGAAATCCTTAGCGTTATTGCATCGTTATTGCAGCGTTGTCACTGCATGGTTATTGCAAGACAATTGCATTGTTATCACGCAGACTGGGCGGCCGATCATCGGTCAACCATCACCGGTGCCCGGTGCTGATCGCCATGAATTCGCCCTCTGCCGGCCCCGTTGCAGCAGGCTCCCCTGCGGGGCGCCCGAGGCGTTATGGCTGGCATTAAACCATATATCTGCATGCGCGTTGATAAAAAACTTAAGCCTGACGGCACTGGCCCTACCCCGGTCAGCGCAACTGTTCCGGTAACCATAGTGGTCCTGGCGGTGCGTCCGGCAAACCATGGTGTTCCGGGTAATCTACCGCCACCAGATACAGTCCCCCCGCCTTGGCGGTGGGGCCGGCCAGGTTACGGTCGCGTCCTTCCAGTACTTGCTGCACCCAGGCCACGCTTTCTTCTCCCATCCCGACCTTCAGCAGGGTGCCGGTGATGTTGCGCACCATATGATGCACAAAGGCGTTGGCCTTGATGTCGAGCACCACATAGTGGCCATAGCGCTGCACCTTCAGGTGAATGATGTTGCGATTGGGGCTGTGCGACTGACACTGCATGGCACGAAAGGAGGTAAAGTCGTGCTCGCCCAGCAGATACTGGCCCGCCTCATGCATTTTCTGCACATCGATATCGCCCACGTAATGGCTGACGCCGCTGCCATGAATGGCAGGCCGCATGTTGTGGTTGAAAATAATGTAGCGATAGCGACGGGCGGTGGCACTGAAGCGTGCGTGAAAGTCGTCACCCATCGTCTTGACCCACCGCACCGCAATGTCGGACGGCAGATTGGCGTTCATGCCCAGGGTCCAGGCGCCGGCCTGCCTGTCGGCATGGGTATCGAAGTGCACTACCTGACCCGTACCATGCACACCGGCGTCGGTACGGCCGGCACACTGTATGCTAATCGGATGATCGGCAATTTTGGACAAGGCTTTCTCGACCTCAGCCTGAACGCTGGGGACTTCTCGTTGCCGCTGCCAGCCATAATAACGGCTGCCGTCATACTCGATGCCAAGGGCAATGCGCATAATCAGTTCCAAGGGTAAAAAAGGACGGCAATTATACCCGTTACCGAGTCAAATTGAAGAACCGGCCTCGGAACCAGGCCGGTGAAAGGAAATCAGCGCCTGGCCAACCGCTGCAACAGCTTCTGTGCGTCGCGCTGCTGCTCTTCATTGCCTCGTTCCAGCGCCTCGTTCAGCAGTTCGCGTGCGCTGTCGATATCGTCGATTTCGATATAGGCGCGGGCCAGATCCAGCTTGGCGCCCATGCCCCCCTCATCGAGATCGATGTCCACATTCTGTCCCTGCCCGAGCACACCGGCATAGTCGTCCAGCGCCAGATCCAGTGGTCGATCGAATTCACGCTCCGCTCCGTCACTCAGGTTCGCTTCGGCCATCAGCTGGTCCACCGAGACATAATCGGTGTCGGCAGCCTGTTGCTGTGATGTCGCCTCGGGTTCCGGTTCCTCGTTCGGCATCGGCGGCGCGGTATTGAACAGCAGCTCATCGATATCGTCGTTTGATACCCGAGTTTCCGACGGATGGTCGTCTGTCGCCATTTCATCCTCGAACAGCAGCTCCACTGCGGCCTGATCGGCGACCTGATCGGTGACCTGATGGCGACGGTCTGCCAACGTGGCTTCGTCATCAAACAGCGTCTCAGACAGCGCCTCGGCTTCTTCCTCTTCCATCCGCTGTTGTTCTTCGAGGAAACGCGCGAAGGCATCTTCGTCGACCTTCTGGGCTGGCAAGACATCATCCGGTTCGGGTGCCGGCTCGGGGGCAACCGTCGGCGCGGGCTCCAGGGCGGCCGAGAACAAGTCGTCAAATTCATTGCGCTCGTCGTCCATCATCGCCGAGGTGCTCTCGGACAACTCCTGCTCCTGATCGGCCAGATCCTGCCGTACTCGCTTATGCCACCACAGGGTAAAGATCGCCAGCAGCAATAACGCCGGCAAGGTCAGTATCAGCGCCAGATTCAGTGCATTGGACCATAACGCATTACCCATGCCTGCCTGGCTGGGCGCAGGCTCGGGTGCTGCCTCGGCGGCCCGGCCCTGTTTCAATTCTTCCACCTCGGCCGTTAATCGGCTCAGACCTTGCCGCAGCAGCTGATTGTTATCCGCCAGGTTCGCCAACTGCTCGTTGGACATGGCAACCTGTTCGCGCAGCTCATCCATCAGTTGCAACTGCAGCCGGGCCAATGCCATCTCTTCGGCCTGCGCGGGATCCGGCATCGTCGCCGCCGCAACAGACGGCGCCGCGGCCGCTTTGGGCTCAGTCAGGCCGATAGCCGCGCTGTCCGTCGGTGCCGCTGGCGAGGTCTCGGCGGGAGGCGCCTGCGGAACCGGCGCCGCGGCCGCTTTGGGCTCGGTCAGGCCGAGAGCCGCACTGTCCGTCGGTGCCGCTGGCGGGGTCTCGGGGGTCGCTTGCGGAGCCGGGGGCGGCGCCGCCACCGGCGATGGCTCCTTCACCGGTAATGGCTCCTTCACCGGGGGCGAGGCCGCGGCGGGGGCGCCGGCCGACCGGGTCGCTACCGGGACGGCCGCCGCCCCGGGTTTGACCGCAGCTTGCTCGGCCGTGGCGGCCCGCGCCACGCTACGGTTGCCCTGCCGACTTAAGCGACGAAATTCGGCCTCGGCATCACGCGGCGCACGCTGGCGAGCCTGCGACTCGGTCGGCAGCCGCAAGCGCACACCACGCTGCAGATAATTGATATTACCGCGCACAAACGCCCGGGGATTGAGGTGGTAGAGCGCCACCATGGTCTGCTGAACCGTCACCGGCGCCCGGGTATGGCGGGCGGCAATGCTCCAGAGGGTATCGGTGCTCTGCACCGGACCGTAACGGCCCGGACCGGTCACCGGCTGAGAAGCCGACGGCGGGACTGGTGCAGCGGCGGGGGTCGGCGACGGCGGGACTGGTGCAGCGGCGGGGGTCGGCGACGCCGATTCCGGCCCCCTGAGTTCGATATAAAATTCACTCTGGGCCATTGCCGGGGCCGTGCAGGCCAGCCACCCGGCCAGACCGAAACCGATATGGGGTCTGAGTCGTTTCATGATGTCTCTTGTGTCCTTTTCCTGACGCAGAACCGGTTCGTCCGGCGGTCGAGGCGTGCTGTGGCACCAGTGTAGAAAAAAACAGTGCCAATAGGAACTTATCTGTCCGCTTTCTCTAGGGAGAGGCCATCGGCATTGACAGGCTATCGGCATTGACAGGCTATCGGCACCCGGCCTTCATACTTTAAAGCCCAATGCTTCGCCGCCGTCGGTCATTCCCGACAGTAGCACGGAGCCCAGCTCGCGACGCTGAGGATATTGCTTGCGCAAACGGTCAAAAAAGCCCGGCTGACCCAGGGCCTGGCGAAAGGCGGCGTCGTCCTGCGCTATGTCATACACCAGCCGTACCAGCCTGGCCGCCAATGCCTGATCCGGCGCCTCGTTCAGGTGCACGGCGCCTATCGGCGGCGGCGGCAACAGCTGTTCCAGCGCAAGACGTCTGTCTAGCTGCTGCTGCTCGCACCAGGCCCGATACAGAGCGAAGGTCCCCCTCGCCTTGCCTTCGAGGCTGTAGCCGGCGATATGAGGAGTGGCCAGCAAGACATGAGGCACCAGCGGCGCCAGCACCTCGGGTTCATGCTCCCACACATCCATCACCAGGGTCAGCGGAGCGGCACCCGCTGAGTAAGCGCCTTGCTGCCGGGCCAGCAGGGCCTGATTGTCCCACACATCGCCCCGACAGGCATTGATCAGTACCTGGTCGTCATTCAGCCCGGCGATGGCCGCCTGATCCAGCAAGTGCCAGGTCGGGTGCTCACCGCCGTGGGTCAGGGGAACATGAAAACTGACGATATCGGCGGCCAGTGCCTGTTCAAAATCGACAAACCCTGTCGTGTCCTTCAAGGCCCTCGGCGGGTCGCACAAGCGCACTGTCATGCCCAGTGCCCGGGCGCGCCGGGCCACTTCGGCACCGGTATTGCCAACCCCCACCACGCCCAGGCTTTTCTCCCGCAGCGACCAGCCCTTGTACTCGGCCACTCGCAACAGGGCCGCCAGCACATAATCGCCCACCGCCACCTTGTTGCAACCCGGGGCACTGGCAAAGGCAATGCCCCGCCGGGCCAGCAGCCCGGTATCGATATGATCGCAACCAATGGTGGCGGTGCCCACGAAGCTCAGCCGTTCTGCCTCGGCCAGCAGGGCTGCATCCACCCGGGTAATGGAACGTACCAGCAGCACATCCACATCATGTAGTTGTTCGGGACGGATCTCCCGCCCGGGGCACGTCACTATCTCGGCCCGGTCACCAAAGAGTTCCTGCACGAAGGGCATGTTTTCATCGGCCAGTAATTTCATCGACTATTTCCTTGAATGACGGGCTCCTTGAATAATGAGCTCCCCGAATGGCGGCTCATTGTACCCCGAGTGGCGACGGGCTTCAGCTTCCATCGGCCTGCCGTTTTGCTAGAATCGGCGCTTTCCTCTCGGACAACTTCTTTTCATGACACCAAGGTTACTGTTCACGGTACTGGCCATACTGGTATTGCCGGTCGCTATCGCCAGCATAGGCTACCAATGGCACTGGCACTGGTTCCCCCTGCTGGATCTGGATGATGCCCCTGCCCTGCTGGCCTATGGTCTGACCCTGTCGGTCGGCAAAGTCGGCATCGCCATCGCCCTTGTCCTCTTGAGCCTGCTGGCTCTGCACCGCTGGCGGCGACGGCCAGGCCAGTGGCTGGTGTTCTTTTTCTGCCTGATGGCCGCCCTGGGCAGCGCCTTTGTCACCAAGACGGTCGCCAAGCAATACTTTAAAGAACCCCGTCCTTATGTGCTGTGGCTGGCCGAAAAAGGACGTCTCGCCGACAGCGACCGTTTTTATGCCCAGTTACCCTCGATACGGGAACAATGGCTGGCCGATGGGCTGCGAGAAATGCCGGAGCGGCAGGTACCGGGCTGGCTCAAGCTGCACTGGCAGGATGAGGTCAGTTACTCCTTCCCCTCGGGCCATTCCATTGCCGCCATGACCATGGCCGGCTTCTATTGCCTGTTGCTGCTCTATCGGCGCCGCTCTCTCTGGCTGGTCGGCGCCCTGGCCACCTGGTCGGTGGCGGTCTGTTATTCGCGCCTGTTGCTGGGCCTGCACTGGCCGGCGGATATTCTGGCCAGCAGCGTGCTGGGGGTCATGTTCGGCGCACTGGGCGCCTGGGCCTTTATTCGCTGGGATCGGCGCTGAGGCGTGAGGCGTGAGGCGTGAGGCGTGAGGCGTGAAAATGAACGCGAAAAGGGCGCCGAGGCGCCCTTTTTTAGTGCTGTATTAACCGGCTATCAGCCTTTGTACTTGCTGAATACCAGGCTGGCGTTGGTGCCGCCGAAACCGAAGCTGTTGGACATGACGGTGTCCAGCTCGGCTTCCTTGTACTCGGTGACGATAGGCAGGTTCTGGGCCTTCTCGTCCAGCTCGGTGATGTTGATGCTCGGGGCAATGAAGCCGTTTTCCAGCATCAGCAGCGAGTACACCGCTTCGTGCACACCGGCGGCCCCCAGCGCATGGCCGGTCATCGCCTTGGTGGCAGAGATGTAGGGGGCATGGTCGCCAAACAGGCTGTTGATGGCTTCCAGCTCTTTCACATCACCGACCGGAGTAGAGGTGCCGTGGGTGTTGATATATTGCACCGGGGCCGGCGCGGTCGCCATGGCCTGCTGCATGCAGCGAACGGCGCCTTCACCGGACGGAGCCACCATGTCGTAGCCGTCGGAGGTGGCACCGTAGCCGGTGATTTCGGCGTAGATCTTGGCGCCGCGCTTGAGGGCGTGCTCCAATTCTTCCACCACCACCATGCCACCGCCACCGGAGATAACGAAGCCGTCACGGCCCGCATCGTAGGTACGAGAGGCCAGCTCGGGGGTCTCGTTGTACTTGCTGGACAGTGCGCCCATGGCGTCGAACTGCAGCGCCAGGGTCCAGTCCACTTCTTCACCGCCACCGGCAAAGACGATGTCCTGTTTGCCGAGCTGGATCTGCTCCAGCGCATGGCCGATACAGTGCGCGGAGGTCGCACAGGCCGAGCTGATGGTGTAGTTGATGCCCTTGATCTTGAAGGGGGTAGCCAGACAAGCGGACACAGTTGAGGACATGGTGCGCGGCACCATGTAAGGTCCTACACGGCGCACGCCTTTTTCCCGCAGGGTATCGCAGGCTTCGATCTGATTCTTGGAAGAGGCGCCACCGGAGCCCGCCACCAGACCGGTGCGCTCGTTGGATACCATGGACTCGTCAAGGCCCGCATCGGCGATCGCCTGCTCCATGGAAAGATAGGCAAAAGCGGCGGCGTCGCCCATAAAGCGCATGACCTTACGATCGATATGCTCGGACGGGTTCAGTTTAATGTTCCCCCATACCTGGCTACGCAGGTTATGATCAGCAAACTGCTGGGAGAAGCTGATACCGGAGCGGCCCGCCTTGAGTGAGGCCAGAACCTCTTCCTGATTGTTACCGATGCTGGATACCACACCGATACCGGTAATGACTGCTCTTCTCATCTATCTTTCCTACTGTCTTGATTTGGCGCCAATTCTACCCATAAAAAATGGTCAAACTGGTCTGCTTTCACATAAAATGACCGTTTTTACGGCCCCGGAGGTTCAGTGTCACCCCACTTCATTACAACCGCGAGTCTGGACTGGAATGACCAGGGTACGCCGGTCGCCGCTGCGTTCGACGACGTCTATTTCTCCAACGACAATGGTCTGGCCGAAACCCGCCATGTGTTTCTGGGCCACAATGGCCTGCCCGAACGCTGGGTTGACCACGACAGGCCGCTGTTCGTGGTGGCCGAAACCGGCTTTGGCACCGGCCTTAACGTACTGGCCACCTGGCAGGCCTTTATCGACTATCGTCGGCAACATCCGCAAGGTAACGCCCGGCGCCTGCACCTGATCAGCGTGGAAAAATTTCCGCTTACGCGCGCCGATCTGCAACAGGCGCTGGGCCAATGGCCAGAGCTTAGCATTTTAAGCGAACGTTTGTTAGCTGAATATCCGCCCGCCGTTAACGGCTGTCACCGGCTCTGGCTGGACGAAAATGTATGCCTGGATTTATGGCTGGGAGACGTGGCTGAGGTACTGCCTCAGATGGAAGCGGGCCTGGCCGGCAAGGTGGACGCCTGGTATCTGGACGGCTTCGCCCCCAGCAAGAATCCGGAGATGTGGACGCCCGAACTGTTCCGGCAACTGGCGCGTCTGGCCCGTAATGGCGCCACCCTGGCCACCTTTACCGCCGCCGGTTTCGTGCGCCGCGGGCTGAACGAGGCCGGCTTCAAGGTGACTCGGGTCAAGGGCTTTGGTCGCAAGCGGGAAATGCTGGCAGGTGTGCGTGGCAGCGATAACCGGGCCCCCTACCCCACGCCCTGGTTCTGGCGCCGACCGGGTCGGTCCGGCCATACCTTAATAGTGGGCGCCGGTATTGCCGGTGCCAGCCTGGCGTATGCCCTCACCCGCCGCGGCCAGCGAGTGACCCTGCTCGAGCAGCATGCAGCCCCGGCAATGGGTGCCTCGGGCAACCGCCAGGCAGCCATTTATCCGCTGCTTAACGGCGAGCATGACTGCCTGAGCCAGTTTTTTCTGCAGGCCTTTCTCTTCGGGCGTCGGGCCCTGCCGGCCCTGGCCGAACGACATGCCTTCAGCCATGACTGGTGCGGTGTGGTCCAGCTGGCCTACAACGACAAAAGCGCCGCCAAAATCGACAAGCTGCTGGCCAGTCGGTTTCCGTCGGCGCTGCTGCAGCCGTTAACCGCCAAGCAGGTCAATGTGCGCACCGGTATTGCCGCCAACCTGCCCGGCATCGAGTACCCGCTGGGGGGCTGGGTCTGCCCCTTCGAGCTGACCGCCGCCCTGCTGGCCGAGGCCCAAAAAAGCGGCCTGCTGGACTGCCACTACCAGATCCGGGTCGAGACGTTAACACCGGAAGAGAACCACTGGCATCTCACCACCGAGGGCCAGAGTTTCCGTGCCGATAATGTGGTGCTGGCCAGCGGCCACGAAGTAACAAGATGGCCACAAACCCGCGCCCTGGCGCTGTCGCCGGTACGGGGCCAGGTGAATTATCAACCTTCAAGCCCCTCGATAACGGCACTGAAAACCGTGGTCTGCTACGAAGGTTATCTCACCCCCGCCTGGCAAGGAACACACTGCGTCGGCGCCAGTTATGGTCGCCGGCAGTCGGCGTTGAATTATCGGGAGCAGGACGAACAGGAAAACCTGCACAAGCTGGTACGTACCCTGCCCGCGCTCGACGATCTGACGCCCGCTGCGGGTGCCGGCCGGGTGAGTGTGCGTGCCGCCTGTCGCGATCATCTGCCGCTGGCCGGTGCCGCGCCGGATAAAGCACGGCAACTGGCGCAATATGACAAGATGCCGCGTCGAAAGTGGGAAGCATTGCCGCTGGCGGATGATCATGCGGGACTCTATGTCATGTCGGGGATGGGCTCGCGGGGCCTGTGCTCGGCCCCCTTGCTGGCCGAGCTGATGGCGGCCCAGCTGCTGGATGAGCCCTATCCGTTGTCACAGGCACAATTGGCGGTGCTTAACCCCAATCGGCATTGGGTGCGCAAGCTGCTGAAAGGAAAACCGGTGGAATAAGGGCTACTCAGGGCGAATAAGTCCCAGGTTGCGGCCGTAGTCGTTCTGCTGCTGAAAGTCCTGTAACAAGGTGCGGGCGATGTCGAGCTGGTGATAGCCGATGTTGTCCGCTACCCGTCGCAATTGCTCGCAATTCGATTGCGGGGCTATCTCGAACAGAGAACGTTCCAGCCATTCGCCCGACAGCAGGGCCCGTTCCCGCACCAGCCGTTCGTAGGCGGTGAGCGCCAGCCGGTAATTCTGCCAGGCGGGCGTCTGCGGCCATTCCAGGGGTTCGGTCACGGTGGCGGTCAACGAGACCATCACCCGGGATGGCAGGCAGCCCGACCCGGTTTGCTCCCCCGACAACTGCCAGGTCAAGCGATAATCCACATCGGCCAGGCGTGGCTCCAGGCCGCGGGAGCCATAAATATCCACCGTTTGCCGCGCCTTCAGCATCATGTCCGCCGCAGCGGGCATCGCCAACAACAATATCAAGGCACAACAGCTTTGTTTCACGAGAGCACTCCGATGGGGGATTCTGATGGAAGGGACCACATCATTATAGACATGGACACAGAGCCAAGTCATTTGAGTCTACTCTTGTTCTGATAAAATAAACGCCAAAAAACCAGGCTGACCAACCGATTACCTGACATCCGACGTTTGCCTATATATAGTGCAGGTCATTGTTTACTGGTTGGAGCGCTGCATGATCACAGCCTATACCCTGAATGGAAAATCTCTCGACATTCAGCCACTCAACCTGGAGGACGCCTTGCCTCCCAACACCCTGTGGCTGGATATCCTCAAACCGGACGAACAGGAACAACGCTGGATGAAGCAGCTGTTCGTGGAAGAAGTACCCGAGCTGGACGAGCTTGACGACATCGAGGCCTCGGCCCGTTTTTACCGGGACAAGGACGGCCTGCACATTCATTCGCTGTTTCCCCAGCGCATGGGCAAGGAAATCGACGGCATCAACGTGCTCTTTACCCTGCGTAAAGACATGCTGATCAGCTTTCGGGAAGACGATCTCGGCCTGATGCGGCTGCTGCGCCACTATATGCGCCAGGACCGGCTGGAAGCGAAAGACGCGCCCGATCTGCTGCTGGAAATTTTTCAGCTCAAAATCGAATATATTTCCGACCTGATCGAAGACGGCTACAAGACCCTGGAAGCCACCGCCAAGCAGGTACTGCACGTCAGCGACTTGCGCACCACCATGTCGGATCTGATGCTGCAGGAAGACGGCAACGGTCATATTCGACTGGCGTTATACGATACCCGGCGGGCGCTGCGTTTCATCAAGCGATCCCTGCGCCAGAGCGGTAGCGACGAGCAGCGCAAGTGGATCGATGAAATGCTCTACGACATAGAATCGCTGCTGCCCCACACCCAGTTTCTGTTCGACAAGATCAACTTTCAGCTGGAAGCGGCCATGGGCTTTACCAGTCTGGAGCAGAGCAAGGTGATCAAGATTTTCTCGGTGGCCGCCGTGGTGTTTCTGCCCCCGACCCTGATCGCCAGCATCTATGGCATGAACTTTGAAATCATGCCCGAGCTTGGTTTCGAGTACGGCTACCCCATGTCGCTGGTGATGATGTTGATGTCTGCCTGCGGCACCTATTATTTCTTCAAACGCAAGGGCTGGCTGTGACTTCAGGGATCAGGGAATAGGGAATAGTTCCCTATTCCCCAGTCCCGATATTACCGGTGGTAGAAACGCCGGCCATGCTCGTTCCGGCGACCGGCGCTGAACGCCGACACCCGCTTCAGATAGCCGATCACCCGGGTGGCATGGTCTATGTCTTCACTACCACAGGCGCCACAGCGCCAGTCGGTATGCTTGCTGATATGGCCACAATCGTTGCAGATGGTGCTGCGTACATTAACGGTAAAATAGTGGCAGCCGGTGGAGGCGGCAACACGGTACAACTGACGGTAACCGGCACGGGTCAGATGCTCGTCCAGGTTCAGGTGCAGCGCCGACCCCCCGTCCAGAAACTGCACCAGCTCACGGCCGTGCAGCACAAACTTGTCGAGCACCTGGGTATCATCCTCGTCTTCCACCACATAGAAGTAGGAGTTATAGCAGTCACGGGGCACCCGATAGCCATCGGCCCTGTCCCACCTGGCGTTTTTCACGCCCAGATTCTCTGCCGGTACAAACTCGGTATTGAACAGATAGCCGTATTGCTGCCGGGCACGCCGGTTGGCATCATAGATAATCTTCAGCCGTTCACTGACAAAGGCCTGGTAGTCGGGGTTATTACCTGGCTGTATGCCTCTGTATTCCGCCGCCTCGACCATGCCGTTGATGCCGATGGTCAAGAACTGCTTGTCCAGGCTGATAAAACCGGCGTCATACACGGTCAGTATACCCTTGGCCAGGAAGTCCTCCATCAAGCGCCGGTAGGCCAGCTGATAACGCTGAATCTTCTCGATTTCGGCCAGCAGATCCCGTCCGTCCTGCTCCAGCCGGTTCATGTTCAGGGTGATCACATTGATGGAGCCGGTGGCCACACCACCCGCCCCCAGGGTGTAGGAAAAAGTGTGATCGGTCACCTCATTGCGCAATCGGCAGCAGGACGCTAGCGAGTCGGGGGTGTCGGACATATAGATGAAGAAACTGTTGCCCCGGCTCATCTGCTCGGCGCACAGCTCGGCAAAGGCATCGTCTGCCGGCGCGCCATCCTTGGTGAGCATGGCGGCGGTCACCACCGGGAAGGTCAATATCGCCTTGCGCCGTTCCTCGTTGAACCATTCCAGAAAGTGTCCCTGCAGCCGACTTACCGAGTCGGCATCGGCCTTGCTGCCGTCGGGAAACACAAAGAATTCGAACATGGTGTTGAAATAGTCCCGGTCGAACAGGGAAATGTTCCAGAACACGCTCTGGTAGCCTCGGGCGGCGGCCGGCTGGTTGATGGCATAGATCACATGCTGCAGATGGTTGTTGATAGCATGGGTATGCTCTGTCAGGTAATTATCGCCATAATCCCGACGGGCAAAATGATCGAAATAGGTGAGAAATTCGACCGTGGCCACCGCACCGGCGAACTGGGAGCTGATGGCAAACACCATATTGACGAAGGCACCGCAGAACGCCTCCAGGTGTTTGGGCGCCTTGCTCTCGCCGCCCAGCCGGGTCAGGCCGTCGAGCAGAAACGGATACATGGTCACCGACACGCAATAGGGCTTGAGGCTGGTCTCGTCGTGTACATAGATCTCATGCTGTTCAATCTGGCGCTCATACTCGTTCGCCAGTGCCTCGTCAAACAGCTCGGCTATCTTGTTTTTCACCAGGCCGCGGTTCACCTGCACAAAAAAATCCTTCATCAGCTCCGCCTCGGCGGTGGCGATGTTTTTCTGGGTAACATTGGCATTGGGATCCATGACAGAACCATCCGCCGCATTGGCGGCATTCAGATAGGCATTGAAGCTGGCGATCTTGGCCTCAAGCTGGTTGGGGTGCAGGTGTATCATGAAGGTCTCCAAAAATGATGATTGAGGGATTCGCCACTGTGCAGGCAAATCAATTGTTGGTTGCTGTGTCTGGCGTCAAGGCCACCCAGGTGCGCGACCCAGGCCCCGGTTTTCAGGTAGTCCAGCTCGGCCATCAGAGTCTGACTTACCCGATCCCGACCGCTGTACAGGCAGGTTTTCAGCCCCTGCTCCCGCGCCAGCCGCAACAAAGGCAGCAAGGCATCCCTATCCCATTCCCCACCGAAAAACAGCACACAGGTGAGCAGCCCCCGATAGCGCGTCAGCCAGCCTTGTAGCCGATCGGGTGTCAGCGGCGTGCCCGCCGCCGGATCCCAGCTGTGCTGGCTGTGACAGCCGGGACACGCCAGCGGACAACCCGTTACCAGCCAGGCCAGGCTGACTTCACCCGGCACCTCCTGTAATACCACCCTGGGTTCAAAGGCATTGAGCATAACGACACCACAAGCACTACATGTTGTGCCAAGAGTAAATATAAACACCATATATGGAAATAGCCGAACAACCGCATTAGCCGTTTCACTGATCTGGATCAGTCTTCGGCATGCAAACCGATGCGGTATTTAAGAGTAATAGATTCGTTTGAAGCAGTCCTCGAGGCCAACCGCTACTGCGGCAAAACGGCAGATAGAGCCGCGCCCCCAAAGGCAGTTAAGTTTGGCGGCACCGGCCGAGTATGGTAAGAACTGGGGTTGTTTTTAATACACTGTTTTGACACAAGGAACCTGCTCATGTTCAAAAGAACGGCCGCCCTGCTTTGCCTGTCCACCCTGCTGCTGGGTTGTGATAACAATGAGGTGGGCGATGTGTCACTGGGTATGTTCACCACCAAGGACATCAAAATAGAAGTGCTGACCGATCCGGGCGTTCCCGGTGTGACTTGCCATATATCAAACATAGTGGCGGATCTGAGCCTGTCGGATCCGTCCGACATGTCGATCAGCTGCCGCCAGACCGGCGAAATCACCGCCGCCATGATCGCCGCCATCGATACCTCCAAGAGCGGCGAAATCGTGTTCAAGAAATCGAAGAGTATTTTTCTCAAGAGCCTGAAGATCCGCCGCATCTATGACGACCAAAGCCAGTCATTGCTATATGTTGCCTACAGCACCAAGGAAACCAGCGGCAGCTTCAAGCATTCCATGTCCACCGTGCCCCTGTGGGGATCCGCCGCCTACCAGACGCCTGTACAGCCGTAAACCCGGGAGCCCCTGGCCCATAGCTTGGGATCAGGCCCGCATACCGACATACCTCATGAAAAAGCCCGGCGTTCAGCCGGGCTTTTCTTCCCCTCTACCCGGCACGGCTCAACTGCGGATCAGTTGCTCGCGCAGTTCGTGAATGCGGTCGCGGGTGGCGGCGGCCTGTTCGAATTCCAGGTTGCGGGCGTGTTCGAGCATGGTTTTTTCCAGTTCGGTGATCTGGCGGTCCAGCTCCTTGGCGGTGGGCAGGTGCTCGGGCAATGGCGTCTTGTCCTTGGCTCGCTTGGAGCCGATACGCCGGGTGCCGTCCAAGTCCATCACGTCGGTCACACCCTTGATCAGTCCTCTGGGCACTATGCCATTGTCTTCGTTGAACTGGCGCTGCACTTCCCGGCGGCGCTCGGTTTCACTCATGGCGGCGGCCATGGATCGCGTCACCCGATCCGCATAGAGAATGGCCTTGCCGTTCAGGTTGCGGGCGGCGCGGCCTATGGTCTGAATAAGCGATCGCTCGGAGCGCAGGAAGCCTTCCTTGTCCGCATCCAGAATGGCCACCAAAGACACTTCCGGCATGTCCAGTCCTTCCCGCAGCAGGTTGATGCCCACCAGCACATCGAACTCGCCGAGCCGCAGATCGCGAATGATTTCCATGCGCTCCACGGTGTCGATATCCGAATGCAGATAACGCACCCGCAGGCCGTGATCGTTCAGGTATTCGGTGAGATCTTCGGCCATGCGTTTGGTCAGGGTGGTCACCAGCACCCGCTCGTGTTGCGCAATGCGCAGCCGCGCCTCGGACAGCACATCGTCCACCTGGGTCGCCACCGGCCGTACTTCCAGCACGGGGTCAAGCAGGCCGGTCGGGCGCACCACCTGCTCGGCCACATCCTCACCGGACTTGTCCAGTTCATAGGGGCCGGGGGTGGCGGACACAAACACCGTCTGAGGCATCAGACTTTCGAATTCCTCGAAGCGCAGGGGCCGGTTGTCCAGTGCCGAGGGCAGACGAAAACCGTATTCGACCAGGGTTTCCTTGCGCGAGCGGTCGCCCTTGTACATGCCGCCAATCTGCGGCACCGTCACGTGGGACTCGTCGATGATCAACAAGCCGTCGCCGGGCAGGTAATCGAACAGGGTGGGTGGCGGCTCGCCTTCGCCCCGGCCCGACAGGTAACGGGAATAGTTCTCGATGCCCGAGCAATAGCCCAGCTCCTGGATCATCTCGATATCGAACTGGGTACGCTGGCTGATGCGTTGTTCTTCCAGCAATTTATTGGACGACAGCAGCTGCGCCTTGCGCGCCTGCAATTCCACCTTGATATGCTCGATGGCGCCGAGCAGTTTTTCTCGCGGGGTCACGTAGTGGGTCTTGGGATAGATGGTAAAGCGCGCCAGCGTGTTGGACACGCCCCCGGTGAGGGGGTCGAACAGGCTGATGCGCTCGATTTCGTCATCGAACAATTCGACCCGCACCGCCTGGTTGTCCGACTCGGCCGGAAAGATATCAACAACTTCCCCCCGCACCCGAAAGGTACCGCGCTGAAAACCGGCATCGTTGCGGCTGTATTGCAGTTCCGCCAGCCGACGCAGCATGTCCCGCTGATTCAGCACATCGCCGGTGCGCAGGTGCAGCATCATGCTCAGGTAGGACTGGGGATCGCCCAGACCGTAGATGGCCGACACCGAGGCAACGATGATCACGTCCCGCCGCTCCATCAGCGCCTTGGTCGCCGACAGCCGCATCTGCTCGATATGATCGTTGATAGAGGCATCCTTCTCGATAAAGGTATCGGTCGTCGGCACATAGGCCTCGGGCTGATAATAGTCGTAGTAGGAAACGAAGTACTCCACCGCGTTATGAGGAAAGAATTCCTTCATCTCGCCATAGAGCTGGGCCGCCAGGGTCTTGTTGGGCGCCAGTATCATGGTGGGCCGGTTCAGCTCGGCAATGACGTTGGCCACGGTAAAGGTTTTGCCCGAGCCGGTGACCCCGAGCAGGGTCTGGTGCGCCAGGCCGGCATCGATCCCCTCCAGCAGTTGCGCAATCGCCGTCGGCTGATCACCTCCGGGCTGATACTCGCTGACCAGTTGGAAATCTTTGCTCATTACCCACTCTCCTCTTGATTCGAGCCCCAGTTTACCTCCTGTGATGTGGTAAATTTAAGCGGAAACTGCCGCTATTGCCTTCAGGGTCAAATTTCTCACTTTGTCCTTGACCCTGGGGGCCGGGCTGCGTATTATCTGCGGCCTCGTCACGAGATTCCCCCTTAGTTCAGTTGGTAGAACGCCGGACTGTTAATCCGTATGTCGCTGGTTCGAGTCCAGCAGGGGGAGCCAAATTTCACTCTGATTTTCTTGAGTTATCCACTACAAGCCCCGCACGTTTTTCAAAAAACCCACATTCTGTATCTTTACTCTAATGTCGCTGCTATCGTTCAGATATCGGGCGATGATTTGTTATGACTTTTTTCAAGTATTTGTTTTTCAATAACTTATTTTTTGGTTACTTTTTTGCCGTCTTATCGGAGAAGCCTGCCCTGACTGGCTTCTCACCGGTTTTGGGTGGGTAATCCACAACCTTATCCACAGAAATGGTGGATAAGTGTGCCTAACCCTGTCGGCACAAGGCTCAGGCCCGTTGTGCATAACATATTGAGCCTCATACTGCGCCGAGCACCCGCTTGACAGCCTGAACATTCCGGCTGCTGCAGCTCCGTCAGTGCCGCCGACTAATTGCAGTTAGCGGGCATATGGCGGCTGGCCTGTGCCGACTTAAACTGTTTTTTCAAGTGGTTTGTCTTGCTTATGCCCTGAAATAATAAAAACGGGGCCAACCATTGTCAGCCCCGCTTGAAATGCCGCTGTCTTCCGCCGTTCCGGTATCAAGCTGTTTCAGTATCAAACCGTTTCGTATCAAACCCTGTGTATCAAACCCTTTGTATCAAACCAGGGTGGTCAGCGCCTTGATGTCGGCGAGCAGCGTGTCCGCCCGAGGGCCGACGATCAACTGCAGGTTCTGCTTGCCGAGCCTCACCACGGCCGTGACCCCCAGTTCCGTCAGCCGGACTTCGTCGACCCGTCCCGGGTCCTTGAGGGTCAACCGCAGCCGGGTGATGCAGGCGTCGATCTGCTCCAGATTGTCCGCCCCCCCCAGGGCCGCCAGATAGGCCGCCGCCAGCTCGTGCGGCGCTATGGCCGCCATGTCACCGTCAATAAGCCGGGGGGCCTCTTCCCGCCCCGGCGTCTTGAGATTAAACACCCGGATGGCGAAGAAGAAGGTGAAAAAATAGAGGATGGCGAACAAGACGCCAATGGCCGGCAACGCCCAGGGCCGGGTGGCCAGCCCCCAGTTCAGCACAAAGTCGAACAGGCCGGCGGAAAAACCAAAGCCGTGCAGTACCCCGAACAGGTTGGCCACCACCAGTGCCAGCCCGGTCAGCAGCGCATGCAGAACATAGAGCAGCGGTGCCAGAAACAGGAAAGAAAACTCCAGTGGTTCGGTAATGCCGGTCAGCACTGAGGTCATCGCCAGTGACAGCAGCAGGCCCCCCACCTGGGCGCGTTTGCCCCTGGGCGCGGCTAATACCATGGCCAGCGCCCCCGCCGGCAAGCCAAACATCATCACCGGATAAAACCCGGCCATAAAGACCCCGGCGGTCGGGTCACCGGCGAAGAAGCGGTGCAGATCGCCCCGGGTCACCTCGGTGGCCAGCGCCTTGATCACGCCGCCGTCCACACCGGGCACGGGCCCCCCCACCGCCAGCGTGCCCACCAGCGCCGGATCCAGACACAACTGTTGCAGCTTGTCCGCCACCTCATAGGTCAGCATGAGGCAGTCCCCCAGACCGAACCAGAACAGGGAGTTCAGCACATGGTGCAGACCAACCGGAATCAGCCCACGGTTGAGCACACCATAAAAGAACTGACCAAGCGCCCCCGAAGTGGAGATGACAGCGCCGAAACTGTCGATGCCCTGCTGCAGGAAGGGCCAGACAAAACCGGCAATAAAGGCCGCCAACAATGCAAAGAGCCCGGTCACCATCGGCACCAGCCGCTTGCCAGCAAAGAAGGCCAGATAGTCGGGCAGCCGCACCCGATGAAAGCGATTATAACTGTGGCCGGCAATGATGCCGGCGATGATGCCACCGAAAAAAGACAGATCGATATCGCTGTCGATGGCGCTGGCGGCGCCGGTCAGCACAAAATAACCGACGGCACCGGCCAGGGCGGCGGAACCGGCGTCGTGTTGAGCCAGCCCCACCGCTATGCCCAGACCAAACAGCAGCGGCAGTTGATTGAAGATGGCCGCCCCCGCCTCGGCAATAAAGACGATACCCAGCAAATCCGGCTGCCCCAAACGCAACAGCAGCGCCGCCACCGGCAGCGTCGCTATGGGCAACATCAACGCCTTGCCCAGTTTCTGTAAATATCCCAATACATTCACGGCTAATCTCCTCAGGCAAGATGACTTGCAACCCAGTCGGTGCCGGCGTGAGCCTGACGGTGACGACAGCGTCTCTGTTTCTCCCCAAACTTGAAAATATGGTAGTCTTTCGACATATGGTTACCTTCAATATGGACGCATACGTCGGCTTACCGCCAGAATATCCACCGCGCTATCACTTCTTTATGTATGAACATCCGTTCCGGCACCAGGAGCCATCGTCGCCATGTTTGCCCTGACCCACTGCACCCTGTTTGACGGCGAGCAATTGCTCGACCATCAGGCGGTGGTGCTAGCACAAGACCGCATTGCCGCCATTCTGCCCGAGCAGGCGCTGGCCGCCGATCTGCCCCGCCACTCGCTGAACTGCGACCTGCTCTGCGCCGGTTTCATCGACCTGCAACTGAATGGCTGTGGCGGCGTCATGTTCAATGACAACATCAGCAGCGCCACCCTGGACACCATGCACAGGACCAACCTGAAGTCCGGTACTACCAGTTTTCTGCCCACGCTGATCACCTCTCCAGACCGGGATATGCAGCAGGCGGTCGCGGTCACCCAGGACTACATGGCACTGCATCAACATCGAGTGCCGGGGCTGCACCTGGAAGGCCCCTACACCAACCTCAAGCGCAAGGGCATTCATCCGGCCGCGCAGATCCGGCCGCTGGACGAGCCCATGCTGGACTTTTTATGCCGCCATGCGGCGGTCATCGCCAAAATCACCCTGGCCCCCGAATGCAACAACCCCGCTCATATTCGTCGCCTGAAAGCGGCCGGTATTCTGGTGGCCATGGGCCATACCGGCGCCAGTTATGACGAGGCCATGGCCGGTTTTGACGCCGGTGTCGGTTTTGCCACCCACCTTTACAATGCCATGACCCCAACCCTCAACGGCCGGGAGCCCGGCGCCGTCGGTGCCGTGTTCGATAACGACAGTATCTATGCCGGCATCATAGTGGACGGTTTTCATGTGCATGAGGCCAATGTGCGACTGGCACACCGGGTGCTGGGCCCGCGTCTGTGCCTGGTGACCGATGCCACCGCCGCCGCCGGGGCCGGCCCCGAGCTGACCCGGTTCGACTTTTGCGGCACCAGGGTCCTGGTGCGCGATGGCCGCTGTGTAGACCGGCATGGTACACTCGGCGGCTCGGCGCTGACCATGATAGCCGGGGTCAAGAACCTGGTTGAACGGGTCGGGTTGCCGCTGGAAGAAGCGCTGCGCATGGCCAGCCTCACTCCGGCCCGGGCCCTGGGGCTCGACCATGAACTTGGCTCCGTTGCCGTCGGCAAGGTGGCCAATCTGGTGGTGCTGAACAAGCAGCTGGACGTCACGGCCACCCTGGTCAACGGCCGCTTCAGCGCCTGACGTTATCACCGAACATCGAGTCTTAAATATGAACAAACTGGTATACAGCACGGATCCCGATTGGCAGGCCAAACAGGCCGATGCCTCGGCTTCCACCGACAGTCCCTTCCCCGACGATGGTGTGGTGCGCCTGCGCCGCGAAACCAAGGGCCGCAAGGGCGCCGGGGTGATTTGCGTGTACGGCGTGCCCACCGATCAGGTCGGCCCCCTGGCCAAGCAGCTGAAAAAACAGCTGGGCACCGGCGGTGCCGTGAAGAAGGGGGTGATCGAAATACAGGGCGACCGACTGGAGCAGGTGAGTACCCTGCTTGCCAAGGCCGGACTGAAAGTGAAAAAGGTTGGCGGTTAAGGCTGTGGGGTGAGGGGTAAGGGGTAAGGGGGAAGGGTGAAAGGTGAAGGGTGAGGGGTGAGGGGTGAGGGGTGAGGGGTGAGACAGGTTAAAGGCCGGTCTTGAAGTTGCCGCCCAAATCGCTAGAATAGCCGCTCCTGCACAAGGGGGAGTAGTCTCTTGCCGAAAGGCGAGACGGTCGTCAACATAATTGGTGAACATCACCATGGTGGCCGTGACCCGCGCCTGTCTTTATCGAGACAGCGGTGGTTTGACGAGACCTTTGACAGGCTGATGCCGATACCGGGGACGGGCGGCATGGCCTGCTCATTGGTTGTTAACACCCCGTCCCCCCGGTAAACTCTCTTGGAAGCACTGACTACCTCGACCCTGGCGGTCGCCATTGCAGAAATCGGCGACAAAACCCAACTGCTCGCCCTGTTGCTGAGCTGTCGTTTCAGAAAACCCCTGCCCATTATTGTCGGTATTCTTGCCGCGACCCTGCTCAACCACGGCCTCGCCGGCTGGGTCGGTGTCGGGGTACAGCACTGGCTGAGCCCGGACTGGCTACGCTACCTGCTGGCCACATCCTTCTTCGCCATGGCGGTCTGGATGCTGATCCCGGACAAGCTGGACGACGAAGACACCCCACTCCACCGTTACGGGCCCTTTATCACCACCTTGGTGCTGTTCTTTCTGGCAGAGATGGGCGACAAGACCCAGCTTGCCACCGTGCTGCTGGCGGCCCGTTTCGTGGACGACTTCTGGCTGGTGGTGGCCGGCACCACCCTCGGCATGATGGCCGCCAACGTGCCTGTGGTGTTACTCGGCAAAAACGGCTCCGAAAGAATACCAATGCGATGGGTTCACGGCGCCAGCGCCCTGCTCTTTCTGGTGCTGGGCATTACCACCCTGTGGTGGTAATAATGTGGCTACGCCTATGCGGAGGCGATTGAGTTTCGAAGGAGTCAGGCATGCGGGTCGCGATTATCGGGGGTGGGGTCATCGGCTTGACCACCGCCGCTGCATTGGTAAAAAAAGGGCACCAGGTCGAGCTGTTCGAGCAGCGGGATGCGGTTGCCATGGAAACCAGCTTCGCCAACGGCGGCCAGCTGAGCTATCGCTATGTGTCACCATTGGCGGATGCAGGGGTGCCGCTGCAGGCGCTGCGCTGGATGATGAAGAAGGATGCGCCGCTGCGTTTTCAACCACGCATGAGTCCGGATCAGTGGCGCTGGTGCCTGCGCTTCCTGCTGGCCTGCCGCCGAGGTGTTAACCGGTCCAATGGCGCACACCTGCTGCGGCTGGCGCTGCACAGCCAGTCGGTATTGCGTGACTGGCGAGAGGGCGATGGCCTGGATGGCTTCGCCTGGCGCGCCAACGGCAAGCTGGTGATTTATCGTGACGGCGCCAGCCTGAAAAAGGCCGCCGCCGGCCTCCCCCCCGACTCACCGCAACAGCTGCTGGACAGCCGGCAATGCATCGCGGCCGAGCCTGCTCTGGCCAGTCTGGCGTCGCAACTGCAGGGCGGTATTTTTTCGCCCGGCGACGAAGTGGGAGATTGCTATCTTTTCTGCCAACAGCTGCTGCTGCGCCTGCAAGAAGATGCCAACTTCAGGCTGCATACGGGGCAAGCCGTCAACAAGCTGCGCCTCGAACGCGGGCAGATCCGCGCCCTGTGTTTGCCGGACGGCGAGGTGGCGGTCGATCATCTGGTGGTGGCCGCCGGCATTGGCAGCGCCGCCCTGCTGCGACCACTGGGACTGAAGCTGCCGTTGTACCCCTTGAAGGGCTACAGCCTGACCCTGCCCGTGACCGATCACGCCACAGTGCCGCAGACCAATGTCACCGACTACGACCGTAAAATCGTCTACGCCCGCCTGGATGATCAACTGCGCGTTGCCGCCATGGTGGATATCGGCGACTGGAATACCGATCTCGACGCCAGCCGCCTTGCTTCGCTGCGCCAGCAGGCTCAGGCCTGTTTTCCGCATGCAGGGAATTACCAAACGGCCAAAGCCTGGGCCGGCCTGCGCCCCGCTACCCCCGAGGGCACCCCCTTGCTGGGACGCAGCGGCATCAAGAACCTGTGGCTTAACACGGGCCATGGCAGCCTGGGCTTTACCCTGGCCTGCGGCAGCGCCGATATCCTGGCCAGTCTGATCAACAGTGAGTCCACGGCTATTTCCCTGGAAGGCCTGGAACTGCTCTCCCGAGCTTGATACCGGCCTGTATTATTCTCGCTGTATCTATTCTCACGTTTTTATTGGCACTACTATTCGCACTACTATTATTCGCACTACTATGCTTACCCACTGTTATCAGACGACACCAATTGTTACAAAATAACAGTAATTGTTATCAACCATGTTTGATTAGCCAAAAGGAAAGTATTACATTAACGTGGCTGCCTCATATGAATACATATGAACAAGTATGTTAATCATAGGGATGAAAATGTTATTTGAAACATAACCCGAGGATATGGATATGGATATGCATAATCGTAATGTCATCAAGCTTGTTACCGGCGCCGTGACCGCCCTCCTGTTCAGCACCCAGGCCGGTGCCGAAGCGCGCTACGTCACCATAGGTACCGGCGGCCAGACCGGTGTTTATTACACCGCCGGCCAATCGGTGTGCCGTTTCCTCAATCGCGGTGCCGAAGAGCATGACATAAAATGTAATGCGCCCTCATCGGCAGGCAGTGTCGGCAATATCGTCTCGCTGCAAAACGGCGACTACGACTTCGGCTTTATCCAGTCCGATCACCAGTACAAGGCGCTGGAAGGTCTGGCTCCCTTCGACAAGAAACCGGTAAACAACCTGCGCGCCGTCTTTTCTCTGCAAAGCGAGATACTCACCATCGTGGTGCGTAACGACAGCAACATCAATGGCGTCGACGATCTCAAGGGCAAGCGGGTCAATATCGGCGTACCCGGCTCCGGTAGCCGCGATACCTTCGATGAGTTGATGCAGGCCAGCGGCTGGAGCAAGGACAGTTTCTCGCTGGCCGCCGAGCTGAAACCGGCAGAAATGGCCGCGGCCCTCGGCGACAACAACCTGGATGCCATTACCTATATGGTTGGTCACCCCAGCGGCGCCATTCAGGAAGCGCTGACCACCGCCGATGCCAAGCTGATCCCGGTTGAAGGCGCCGGGGCCGACAAGCTGCTGGAAAAAGCCAGCTACTTCACCCGCGCCAATATTCCCGCCGGCCTCTACCCGGGCGTTGACCAGCCTATTCCCTCCATCGGTGGCAAGGCGGTGCTGGCCACCACGGAGCAAGCCGACCCGGACGTGGTCTATCAACTGGTCAAGTCCGTGTTCGACAATCTGGAGCGCTTCAAGCGTCTGCACCCCGCCTTTGCCGATCTCAAGGCAGAAGACATGATCAGTGCCGGCATTACGGCGCCGCTGCATGAAGGTGCCGAACGTTTCTACAAGGAAAAAGGCTGGCTGTAACCGCCAACCAGCGACGCTGTAGGCCATGAGGTAACCGCCAGCGGGCATGCCGCCTGACACAGGTATCTTGTCGCCACCAACCTCTCCTGCCACAGCGGGAGGGGTTTTCTCCTTGCTGTTGCACCACCAAGATAGGTATCCCCCTATGTCAGAAAAACACTTGTCCGCAGAGGAGTTGATCGCCCAGGATGTCGGTGCGCGCACACCGGGTGGTATCATGGCCAGGGTGATCTCCGGACTGGCCCTGTTCTGGTCACTGTTCCAGCTCTGGATCGCCTCGCCATTGCCCTTCATCTTTGGTGTCGGCGTACTCAACAATACAGAAACACGCTCCATTCACCTCGCCTTTGCCTTGCTGCTGGCGTTTCTGGTGTTTCCCGCCTTCAGCAAATCGCCGCGACACCGGGTACCCCTGCTCGATATCGTGCTGGGACTGGTGGCTTCCGCGGCTGCCGCCTATCTGTTTATGTTTTATCAGGACTTGTCGCAGCGCCCCGGTAATCTGACCACTGCCGATTTGGTCACCGCCTGTGTCGGTATCACACTGCTGCTCGAAGCCACCCGCCGGGCGCTGGGCCCGCCGCTGGCGATCATCGCCCTGGTCTTTCTCGTCTACAGCCTGGCCGGCCCTTACATGCCGGATCTGCTGGCCCATCGCGGGGTCAGCTTCAACGCCCTGGCCAATCATCAGTGGATCACCACCGAAGGCGTATTCGGTATCGCCCTCGGCGTGTCCACCAGCTTCGTGTTTCTGTTCGTGCTGTTCGGTGCTCTGCTCGAGCGCGCCGGTGCCGGCCATTACTTCATTCAGCTCGCGTTCAGCCTGCTCGGCCATCTGCGTGGTGGCCCGGCCAAGGCGGCGGTGGTCGCCTCCGGGCTGACCGGGATGATCTCCGGTTCTTCCATCGCCAACGTAGTGACCACCGGCACCTTCACCATCCCCATGATGAAGCGCACCGGCTTCTCCGCCGAGAAGGCCGGCGCGGTTGAAGTCGCCTCTTCGGTGAACGGCCAGATCATGCCTCCCGTCATGGGCGCAGCGGCCTTTTTGATGGTCGAATACATCGGCATGCCCTATGTCGACATCATCAAACACGCCTTTTTGCCGGCGGCCATCTCCTATATCGCCCTGCTGTACATAGTGCATCTGGAGTCACTCAAACTCGGTCTGCAGCCGATTGGCGGCCATCAGCCCAGGCCCTGGCTGCGCCGTCTGACCGGCTTTGCCTTTGGTGCGGCGCTGATCAGCGGCCTGTCACTGGCCGTCTATTATGGCCTGGGCTGGCTCAAACCCGTGCTGGGCGATTATGTGCTGGAAGGCGTCGGCCTGCTGCTGGCGCTGGCCTATCTGGGTCTGCTGAAAATTGCCGCCAGCGTCGCTCCGCTGGCGCCGGAAGACCCCAGCGCGCCACTCGACGCCCTGCCGCAAACCCGGGCCGTGCTGCTGTCCGGCCTGCACTTTCTGCTGCCGGTGGTAGTGCTGGTCTGGTGTCTGATGGTCGAGCGTCTGTCACCCGGGCTATCCGCCTTCTGGGGCAGCATGATGCTGGTGGTCATACTGCTGACCCAGCGCCCGCTGCTGAGCTGGATGCGCACCGACGGTCTGCACGAGCACGGCAACTTCATGGACGGCCTCGTCGATCTGCGCGAGGGTCTGCTGGCCGGCGCCCGCAACATGATCGGCATCGGCATCGCGACCGCCGCTGCGGGCCTGATCGTCGGTGCCGTGTCACAGACCGGGGTCGGCCTGGTGCTGGCCGATCTGGTCGAGCTGCTGTCGATGGGCAACCTGCTGCTGATGCTGATATTCATCGCGATATTCAGCCTGATCCTGGGCATGGGGCTACCGACCACCGCCAACTACATAGTGGTGTCCAGCCTGCTGGCACCCGTGGTGGTGACCCTGGGCCAGCAAAACGGCCTGATAGTGCCCCTGATAGCGGTGCACCTGTTCGTGTTCTACTTCGGCATCATGGCCGATGTGACCCCACCGGTGGGGTTGGCCTCGTTTGCCGCCGCCGCCGTGTCCAAGGGTGATCCGATCAAGACCGGCGTCACCGCCTTCTACTACAGTTTGCGCACCGCCGCCCTGCCCTTCCTGTTCATCTTCAACACGGATCTGCTGCTGATTGACGTGAGCTTCTGGCACGGCGTGCTCATCTTCGTGATCTCCACCGCCGCCATGCTGATCTTCGCCGCCGGTACCCAGGGCTTTTTCCTGGTGCGCAGCCGCTGGTACGAAGGGATTTTGCTGCTGCTGGTGGCCTTCACCCTGTTCCGCCCGGGGTTCTGGATGGACATGCTGCATGACCCCTATCGCGAGGTGCCACCGGCGCAACTGGAGCAGGTGATCGGCGAGATTGATACCGAGAGCAAGCTGCGCCTGCGCATACTCGGCGAAGATGCGGTAGGCGACCCGCAGGAATTCAGCCTGTTGCTGCCGGTACCGGCAGGAGACACCGGCGCGGAACGACTGCAGAAGCTCGGCATCCTGCTTTATGAAGATAATGGCAAGGTGCTGATCGACAGCGTGGCCTTCGCCAGCCCGGCCGCCGATGCCGGTCTGGATTTCGATCAGGAAATCCTGCTGGTGCGCGCGCCGACCGAGCGCTGGACCAAGGAGCTGATGTGGATCCCCGGCTTCCTGTTGTTCGGCCTGGTAGTCTGGCTGCAACGCCGCCGCCAAACGCCGTTACCCGGCGTCGCCGGTTGAATTGAGCCGGCAAAAATAAAACAAACGCCCCTGAAAGCCGAGCGCTTTCAGGGGCGTTATTATTGTTATTGTTGTTAAGTAATGCTGCATAACAGCTATGGCTCTGTCGTCATTCCCGCGAAGGCGGGAATCCAGGACTTGTGGCGCAGAACGGTCAGGCTGCTGGTTGCCTGCAAAGGCACTGGACCCCCGCCTTCGCGAGGGTGACGATAAAGGCAAGCCAGCGCCAGAATCCATATCAGTTATAGGGTGTTGCTTATTGTTGTTGGCTCATGGCCGAGGGCCAGGGTTCAGCCAAACACCTTGAAGCTGTCGGCATTCAGCCACAGGTGCGCCAGAATACTCGCCACATAACCGAGGAAGATCACCGGGGCCCACTTGAGATGGCCGAAAAAGGTATACATGCCCCGGGCCTGACCCATCAGCGCCACGCCGGCAGCCGAGCCGATGGACAAGAGGCTGCCGCCCACCCCGGCGGTCAGGGTGATCAGCAGCCAGTTGCCATGGGACATTTCCGGCTGCATGGACAGCACCGCGAACATCACCGGTATGTTATCCACCACCGCCGACACCACGCCCAGCGCAATGTTGGCATACACCGCATCCCAGCCGCCGTAGAGCAGCTCGGACACCAGCGCCAGGTAGCCCATGAACCCCAGACCGCCTACACACATCACCACCCCGTAGAAAAACAGCAGCGTATCCCACTCGGCCCGTGCGATTCGGCTAAACACGTCAAAGGGCACCACACTGCCCAGCCGCTTGAGTGCCTCTTCATCGCCCCGCTTTTCGGCCATCACCCGCTTGCGCGCCAGTGAGCCCGGCAGGGTTCGCCGCAGGTAATAACCGAAGAACTGCAGGTAACCCAAACCGGTCATCATGCCCAGTACCGGCGGCAGGTTCAGCAGACTGTGGCAGGCCACGGCGGTGGCGATGGTCAGCAGAAACAGCAGCACGATGCGAATGGCGCCGCGTTTGACTTCCACTTCTTCGTAGAGGGCGGCGGGTTTGCGGTTTTCGATAAAGAAGCCCATCACCAGTGCCGGCACCAGATAGTTGATCAACGCAGGAATGAACAGGATGAAGAACTCGTTGAACTTGATGATACCGGCCTGCCAGACCATCAGGGTGGTGATGTCGCCGAAGGGACTGAAGGCGCCGCCGGCGTTGGCGGCAATAACAATATTGATGCAGCACAGGTTGATGAAACGCTTGTCCCCTTCCGCCACCTTGATCACCACGGCACACATCAGCAGCGCCGTGGTCAGGTTATCGGCAATGGGAGAAATAAAGAAGGCCAGAAACCCCGTCATCCAGAACAGCGATTTGTAGCTGAACCCCTTGCGTACCATCCAGGCCCGCAGGGCATCGAACAGCCGGCGCTCTTCCATGGCGTTGATATAGGTCATGGCCACCAGCAGGAACAGCAGCAGTTCGGAATACTCCAGCAGGTTATGCCGAAACGAGGCTTCCGTTACACCGGGGATCCCGTTGACCATATAGGTCCAGCCGATGGCAACCCAGATGATACCGGCCGCAATCAGCACCGGCTTGGACTTGCGCAGATGGAGGTATTCTTCGCCCATCACCAGCAGATAGGCGATAATGAAGATGGCAACGGTAAAAATACCGACAGCAGAAGAGGTCAGGTCCAGAGGGCCCGCGGCCGCGAAAACAGAGGAGCTGAACAGTGCTGTCAGCCCTCCCAGAGTGAGTAAGCACAGTTTCCTTTGCATTGTTTTTTTCTCGCTTTTGTTATTTTGGCTATCGCTACCGGGGTGCCTGGTCATCCTAAGGTCAACCCCGTTGAAAAGACTAACATAAAGCACTTGTCAAGGCAGGCCGCTTTATCGGTGCTCGATCGCATTTATCATATCGAAAGGCAGCTCGGTCATCTCGAACCGCCCGCCAAAAAAGTAAATATTTAGTCTTGTTTTTTGCATTATTTTTCACGATCATGCGTTTTTGTTTTCGCTTTAAGGACTGCCCGTGCGCGATAATGATGCCGCCCTGATCAAGGCGTTTCGTCAATCCAGCCCCTATGTCAATCTGCACCGGGGCGCCACCTTCGTGGTCATGCTCGGTGGCGAAGCCATCGAGCAGGACAATTTCCCCAATATCATCACCGATATCGCGCTGCTGACCAGCCTCGGCATCCGGTTGGTCATCGTCTTTGGCGCCCGGCCACAAATCGATCGGGGGCTGGAAGAAGCCGGGCTGGAAAATGTCTTTCACAAGCATACCCGGGTGACCGACGAGCACAGTTTTCGCGTCATCAAGAATGTCTGCGGTGGCTTGCAGATGGACATCATGGCCCGGTTGTCGATGGGGCTTGTCAATACCCCCATGCAGAACGCCCGCATCAACGTGGTGACCGGCAACTTTGTCACCGCGCAGCCGCTGGGGGTGGATGATGGCGTGGATTATCAGCATTCCGGCCGGGTACGCCGCATTCATACCGACACCATTCATCATCAGCTGGCCAATGGCGCCACCGTTCTGATCTCTCCCATCGGTTTCTCGGTGACCGGCGAAAGCTTCAACCTGTCTTCCGAAGAGCTGGCCCGGCGCCTGGCCATCGAACTCAAGGCCGAGAAACTGATTGGCTTCTGCTCCCAGCGCGGCGTGATCGACGACGAGGGCGTGGCCATTCCGGAACTCTTTCCCGAGCAGGCCGAAGAACATCTGCAGCGCCTGCTGTCCGATGGCGAGACCCTGTCCAGCACCGCCCGTTATCTGCGGGCGGCCATTTCCAGCTGTCGCGCCGGGGTTCCCCGCAGCCATCTGGTGAGCTACAAGGAAGACGGGGCCCTGATTCAAGAGCTGTTCACCCGTGACGGTCTGGGCACTCAGCTGGTCAGCCTGAGTGCCGAACAGGCCCGCCAGGCCCGTATCGACGACATCGGCGGCATCCTGGACCTGATCCGCCCGATGGAGGAAGAAGGCATCCTGGTGCGCCGCTCCCGCGAGCAGCTGGAAATGGAAGTCGATCAGTTCACCATCATAGAGAAAGACGGCGCCATCATCGGCTGCGCCGCCCTCTACCCCTTCCCGGAAGAGGCGATGGCGGAAATGGCCTGTGTGGCCATTCACCCGGATTATCGCCGGGGCAGCCGGGGCGACATGCTGTTGCAAAAGGTGGAAGAGCAGGCCAAGAAACGCGGCATGAGCCGGCTGTTTATCCTGACCACCCGTTCCATTCACTGGTTTCGGGAGCGCGGCTTCGAACCGGTGGATGTGAGCGCCCTGCCGATGGGCAAGCAGGCGCTCTACAATTACCAGCGTCGTTCCAAGATCATGATGAAAGATCTGATATAACGCTGAAACAGCATGAATTTTCCCACTTAATGATTGACAGAAACTGTCATAATAAGTACTTATATGACAGCCCGACTATCGGGCAAGAAGAGGCGCGTTATTCAGGCAGCCGGCAGGAGGAGCTCCCACTCCCAGGATCGCCGGTCAGGGGAGATAACGCCGAGAGGATGATACGGGGCAGCGTATCCTCCTCGGCTACGAGGGCTGAATCCTTCGGGTTGTCACCTGTGGGTGGCGTGCTTCTAAGTGACCTTCCCCGTCTCTGCAGCCGTTTCCCCGTTACTTACTATATGCACACATCAAGGAGCTGCACTTGAGTCAGTTAACCGTTGCCAAATTTGGCGGAACCAGCGTCGCCGATGCCGATGCCATGGGCCGCTGCGCCGCCATTCTCGAACAAAACCCCGATACCCGTCTGGCGGTACTGAGCGCCAGCTCCGGCGTGACCAACCTGCTGGTGGCCCTGGCCTCGGGCGAACAAGATCCCGCCTCGCGTGCCACCCTGCTGCAACAGTTGACCGATATTCAGCAAGGTATTCTCGACAGCCTGGACAAGCCCGAGATGCTGACCCGGCATATCGAGGATATTCTGGTCCATATCAAGGAGCTGGCCGACAGTGCCGCCATCAGCCCCACCAAGGCGCTGCACGATGAAATCGTGGCCCAGGGCGAGCTGATGTCTACCCGGCTGTTCGTGGAGCTGCTGCGCCATCGCGGCACCCCGGCGGTATGGTTTGATGTGCGCAAGGTGATGCGCACCGACGATCGTTTCAGCCGCGCCAGCCCCGATCTGGCCACCCTGGGCGCCGAGGTGGAAAAAGAACTCAAGCCCCTGTGTGACAACCAGCTGGTGGTGACCCAGGGCTTTATCGGCGCCGCTCAGGACGGCCGCACCACCACCCTGGGCCGGGGCGGCAGCGATTTTTCCGCCGCCCTGCTGGGCGAGGCGCTGGACGCCGGCGCCGTGCAGATCTGGACCGACGTGCCCGGCATCTACACCACGGATCCGCGGCTGGTAAGCGAGGCCCGCGCCATTCCCGAAATCAGCTTCAGCGAAGCCTCCGAAATGGCCACCTTCGGTGCCAAGGTGCTGCACCCCGCCACCCTGCAACCGGCGGTACGCAAGCAGATTCCGGTGTTTGTGGGCTCCAGCAAGGCGCCGGAAGCCGGTGGCACCTGGATTCGCAACAGCACCCCCAGCCAGCCGCTGTTCCGCGCCCTGGCTCTGCGCCGCAATCAGGTGCTGCTGACCCTGACCAACCAGAGCATGTTTCAGGTACACGGTTTTCTGGCCGAGGTATTCGGTATTCTGGCCAAGCACAAGATTTCGGTCGACCTGATCACCACCTCGGAAATTTGTGTGTCCCTGACCCTGGACGCCGGCGCCGAGCTGCTGACCGACGAGGTGCAGGCCGAGCTCGGCAAACACTGCCACCTCAAGGTCGAACAGGGCCTGGCACTGGTCGCCCTGATCGGCAACCGCATGAGCGAAGTCAACGGTACCGGCACCCGGGTATTTCAGGCGCTGGAAAACGTCAACATCCGCATGATCTGCTACGGTGCCAGTCCGCACAACCTGTGCTTCCTGGTACAGGAAGACAGCGCCAATCAGGTGATCATCGACCTGCACCGGGAGCTGCTGCCGGCATAAGCGCCGTGCGCTTCACCTGCACACGGGTCTGTTGACCCCAGGGCCCGGCTTGCCGGGCCTTTTCAATTCGCTCCCCAGGCCACCAGTAAACCGCCCAGCAGCGACGCCGCCATGGCCAGCGCGACGCGACGCCCCAACGCCCTGTCTCCCAGCGTCAGTGCCATCGCCGTTTTCACCAGATTATTCACCGAGGCCGCCAGCACGATGCCGAGCACGGCGGTGCCGTGATCGATGCCCGTGAGCGACATCCGGCTCAGCGACAGGGTAATGGCATCCACATCGCTCGCCCCCGAGGCCAGCGCCAGCAGCAGGATACCGGCATTCCCCATCAGCGCCTTCAGCCATTCGCCGAGCAGCATGATCACCAGGATCAGCCCCCCGAAGAAAAACGCCGCCTTCAAATCGAGCGGGTTTATGTCGAGGCTGGGCTGATCCACCGCCTCCCCTACCCGGTGCCGATACCAGATCACCGCCGCCGGGCCATACAGCAACAGGGTCATCACCAGCACCGGCCACCACAGCTCGGCCAGCAACGCCGGGTTGATCAGCGCACAATAGACCAGAATACGGGGAAACATGGTGCCACAGGCCAGCAAGATGCCGGCGGCCAGCAGGGGGGCCAGCATCGGCGAGGTGCGTGACAGCCGGGCATAATGCAGGGTCAGGGCCGTGGACGACGTCAGGCCGGCACACAGACTGGTAAAGAGGATGCCCTTCTCGGTACCCCCCAGCCGGATGGCAAAATAGCCGAGAAAGGAAATGGAGGCGATCAGCACCACCATCCACCAGATTTCAAAGGGATTGATGGCGCCGCCCGGTCCCATGGCCCGGTTGGGCAACAAGGGCAGCATCACCACCGAAATCAGCAGCAGCTTGAGCCCCGCATCCAGCTCGTGCTCCTGCAGTTTTTGCAGCAGGCCGTGGATTTCGCGCTTGTTATCGAGAATAAAGGCGGTGATCACCGCCGCGGTGGCGGCGATGGCCGGATCATCGAGCAGTGCCAGGGCGCCGAAGCAGAAGGTGAGCGCCAGCCCTATGCTGCCGGTGATGCTGTAGTCGGCCAGCTCCCGGCTGCGCGCCCGGTAGGACACCAGCGTCAGCGCCACTATGCCCAGCAGGCCCACGCCAGTCAGCCACTGCCCCACATGACTGCCAAGCACCGCCACCAGACCGCCAAACAGACCGACCAGCGCGTGGGTGCGTATCCCGGCCACCCGCTGGCCGGCCTGGCTGTCCCGGCTTTGCCAGCCGCGCTGAATGCCGATAAGGGTACCCAGCAACAAGGCCAGCCCCAGCCGGATCAGGGTGCCATGATCGGCCAGCAGACGGAAACCCGGTTCATTCATGCGGCCGCTGTGCTTTCCACCGCGCGTATTGGGCCAGATCGGCGCGAGCCAGATCCAGCGCCAGCTTGATCACCAGCGCATCATCCAGATAACCGGCCAGCGGCAGAAAATCCGGCACCACGTCCAGCGGCGATACAAAATAGATAACGGCCCCGGTGATGGCGGCGAGCACCTTCCAGGGCACGGCCCGGTAGTCGCCCTTGCGATAGTCGTTGAGCAGGCTGACCATCAGCTGCAGTTCCTGCCACCATTCGGCCAGCGAGCCCGGCGGCCTGTCGCCGAATGTGTTCAGCTTGCGCTCGCCCTGACGGGCCGCCTGCTGCAGCTCGGTATCGCCCACTTCGTCCATGCCATTGATAAATCGCGCCCGGGCCCGCGCTTCCTGTTCTTTGCTCAATTTGCTCAATGCCATTTTCGTCTCCCCCTGCATGAGAAAACCGGCCTGTTCACGCCGTTTTCAGCCCGTTGCCAGCGCCTGTGCCAGCGGGGTATGGTCCAACCCATGGGCTTCGGCCACCGCCTGACAGGTGATGTTGCCCCGATGCACGTTGAGGCCATTCGCCAGGTGTGTATCCTGCTGCAGCGCCTGCTGCCAGCCCTGGCTGGCCAGCGCCTGAATGAAGGGCAAGGTGGCGTTGGTCAGAGCAAAGGTGGAGGTGCGGGCCACCGCCCCCGGCATATTGGCCACACAATAATGCACTATGCCGTCCACTTCGAAGGTCGGCTGCTGATGGGTGGTGGCACGGCTGGTCTCGAAACAACCGCCCTGATCGATGGCCACATCCACCAGCACGGCACCCTGGGGCAGCAGTTTGAGCATGTCGCGGGTCACCAGCCTGGGCGCCGCGGCCCCCGGGATCAGCACGGCGCCGATGACCAGATCGCTGCGCGTCAGTTCAAACTCGATATTGTCGGTGGTGGAATACAGGGTCTTCAACCCCGGACCATAAAGACCGTCCAGCTCTTTCAAGCGGGTCAGCGACTTGTCGAGTATGGTCACATCGGCGCCCAGGCCGAGCGCCATGCGGGCGGCATTGATGCCCACCACGCCGCCGCCCAGCACCAGTACCCGGCCCGGGGCTACGCCCGGTACGCCGCCCAGCAGCACGCCTCGCCCGCCCTGGGCTTTTTCCAGACAGTGGGCGCCGGCCTGTACCGCCATGCGACCGGCCACCTCGCTCATGGGCGCCAGCAACGGCAGACCGCCCCGGGCATCGGTGACGGTCTCGTAGGCGATGGCGGTACAACCGGACGTCAGCAACCCCTGTGTCTGAGCCAGATCCGGCGCCAGATGCAGGTAGGTAAACAGCAACTGGCCGGGCCTCAGCCGTTGGTATTCCTCAGGCTGAGGCTCCTTGACCTTGACCACCATCTCCGCCCGCGCAAAGAGGTCGCTCGCCGCTGGTACCAGCTCGGCGCCGGCGGCGGCGTAATCGTCATCGAGCAGGCCGATGCCGCTGCCGGCGCCGCATTGCACCAGCACTTTGTGGCCATCGCGTACCAGCTCCTTGACGCCACCCGGCGTCATGCCGACCCGATATTCATTGTTCTTTATTTCCCGTGGTACACCGATGTCCATAACCACCTCTTTGTGCAATCTTTTTGTGCAATCTTGTCATTGACACTGTACCGGAGTGACGCCGCAGACGCCTCCGCTAAACAACCGCTTGTCTTCATCTTGCGCGTTTACGTTTTCACATTCAATCCTCCACGGGAGAGAGGAAGCACCGGCGCTCACGCCCTAGAAGGTAGGCGGGGTCGCCGCCGAGATCAGCTCGCACGGATCCTTGCCGATATTGCGGAATCGATGGGGCTGGCGGGTATCGAAATAATAACCATCGCCGGCCCGCAGCACGCAGCACTGTTCCCCCACCGTGACCTCGATTTCGCCACTCAGCACCAGACCGGCTTCCTCCGCCTCGTTGCTCAGCATCTCGGGACCGGTATCGGCACCGGGCGGATACCGTTCCCGTTGCAGCGCCAGCTTGTGGCCCCGGTGCAACGGGCCCAGCAGCCACATCTGCACCTCGCCGCTGGACATGGGCAACATCTCCTGCCGTCGAAAAAAACACCGGCGAACCGGCTCCTGTTCCAGGCTGAAAAAGGCGCCCATGGTGATGGGAAAGCCGTCCAGTATCCGCTTGAGCGTGGCCACCGACGGATTCACCGCCGCCTGCTCGATTTGCGAGATCAGGCTGTTGTTCACCCCGGCCCGGCGGGCCAGCTCACGCTGGGTCAGCCCATATCGGCCCCGCAGCCATTTCAGTCGTTCGGCAAGCTCCATCATGTTATCTCCTTCAGGTGCCGGAGCCGCGACCCGCCGCCGCTTCCCGGGCGCGTCGTCGTTCGGCGCGCGCCATCAGCCACCAGCCGATAAAGGTTACCAGCGACACGATGAGAATAATCACCGTCGCCAGGGCATTGATCTTGGGACTGACCCCCAGCCGCACGCTGGAAAACACCACCATGGGCAAGGTGGTGGCATTGGGTCCGGACACGAAGCTGGCGATCACCAGATCGTCGAGCGACAGGGTAAAGGCCAGCAGCCAGCCGGCCACAATGGCGGGCGCGATAATCGGCAGTGTGATCACGAAGAACACCTTGAGCGGTCGGGCGCCCAGATCCATTGCCGCCTCTTCCACCGAGCGGTCCAGCTCGCGCAGCCGGGAGCTGACCACCACCGCCACATAGGCGGTACAAAAGGTTACATGGGCAATCCAGATGGTGCCCATGCCGCGCTGTTGCGGCCAGCCCAGCCAGTCGCCCATGGCCACAAACAGCAGCAGCAGGGACAGGCCGGTGATCACCTCCGGCATCACCAGCGGCGCCGTGATCAGGAAGGCGAAACCGCTTTCGCCCCGAAAGCGCCCCATGCGGGTCAGCACAAAGCCCGCCACCGTGCCCAGCACCACGGCGGTGCTGGCGGCGAAGAAGGCGATGGTCAGGCTCAGGCCCACCGCCTGCATCATCATCTGATCCTGCCACAGCTCGCCATACCAGCGGGTGGACCAGCCGGCCCACACCGTGACCAGCCGCGAGCTGTTGAAGGAGTAGATGATCAGTAACAGCATGGGCAGGTACAGAAAGCCGAAGCCCAGCAGCAGGACTGTCGTTCGCAGCCGCGAGCGGCTGGCGGGAATCCGGTTCATGGCTCAGCCCTCCATTTCTTTGCGCTGAATGCGGTGGAACCACATGATGGGCACCATCAACAGCAGCAGCATGACGCTGGCCACCGCCGCCGCTATCGGCCAGTCCCGGTTGTTGAAGAACTCCTGCCACAGTACCCGCCCGATCAGCAGGGTGTCGGGGCCGCCCAGCAGTTCGGGGATCACGAACTCCCCCACCGCCGGAATGAACACCAGCATGGCGCCGGCGATAATGCCGCCCCTGGTCAGCGGCACTATCACCGTCAGCAGGCTTTTCCAGGGCCGGGCCCCCAGATCGGCCGCCGCCTCCACCAGCGAATAGTCGAGCCGCATCAGGGCGGTATAGAGCGGCAGTATCATGAAGGGCAGATACGCATAGACGATGCCGATGTAGACGGCGGCGTTGGTGTTGAGGATCTGCAGCGGGGTCTCGATAACCCCGATGGCCAGCAAAAAATGGTTGAGAAAACCGTTATTGCCGAGAATGCCCATCCAGGCGTAGACCCGGATCAGGAAAGAGGTCCAGGACGGCAGTATCACCAGCATCAGCAAGACGTTACGGGTCGAGGGCCGGGAATGCACCATGGCCCAGGCCATGGGGTAGCCGATCAACAGGCAGAGCAGGGTCGAGATGCCGGCCACCTGCAGCGACTGCAGATAAGACCGAACATAGAGGCTGTCGCTCAGCAGAAACAGATAGTTGCCCAGGTTGAGCACCAGTTGCAGCTGTTCGTCGGCGAAGCTCAGTATCTCGCTGTAGGGCGGTATGGCCAGCGCCGCCTCGGACAGGCTGATCTTGAACACAATCAGGAAGGGGATCAGAAAAAACAGCAGCAGCCAGCCGTAAGGCAGGGCAATGACCAAGCTGCGGCCAAGACGGTAGCGGGTATCCATCGGCATCTCCCTAGGTCAGTAACACGGCGCAGCTGTCCGCTTCCCAGCGCAAATGTACCCTATCACCCCAGGTCGGATTGCCCCGCCGGTGCCGGTCCATGTTGGGCAGGGTCGCCAGAATGCGTTTGCCCGAGGCCAGCCGCACATGATAAATCGACAAACTGCCCAGATAGGCAATGTCGTCGACGATGCCACTGAGCCAGTTGCTGTCTGCCGTGGGGACCTCGGCGCAGAGAAACATCTTCTCGGGCCGTACCGCTATCATGATGGGCAGGCCTGCGCCGATGGACACACCGTGATCGATGCGCAGGGGCCGCTCCAGTTCGGGGCAGCGGATCAGGGCGCTGTCTGCCTCGTTGGCCTCAAGCTGCCCCTCGAACACATTGACCGAGCCGATAAACTCGGCGCTGTAACGGCAGTTGGGATATTCATACACATCGAGCGGCTCGCCCACCTGCACCAGCCGCCCCCTGTTCATGATGGCAATGCGCCCGGCCATGGTCATGGCCTCTTGCTGATCGTGGGTCACCATGACGCAGGTCACGCCCACCTGCTCTATGATGTTGACCAGTTCCAGCTGCATCTCTTCGCGCAGCTTCTTGTCCAGGGCGCCCATGGGCTCGTCCAGCAGCAGCAGTTTGGGTCGCTTGGCCAGACTGCGGGCCAGGGCGACCCGTTGTTGCTGACCACCGGACAACTGATGCGGTTTGCGGTTGGCGAAGGTTTCCATGTGTACCAGCTTCAGCATCTGCGCTACCCGCTCGGCCACTTCCGCGCGCGACAGCCGGTCCTGCTTGGGGCCGAAGGCGATATTGGCCTCCACCGTCATGTGCGGAAACAGCGCATAAGACTGAAACATCATGTTGATGGGCCGCTCGAAGGGCGCCACCTCGGCGATATCGACGCCGTCGAGCAGTATCTGGCCCCGGCTCGGCGGTTCGAACCCGGCCAGCATCCGCAGCAGAGTCGACTTGCCGCAACCGGAGGCACCGAGCAGGGCGAAAATCTCCCCCCGCATCACCCCCAGGCTGACGTCATCCACCGCCGGCTGACCGTCGTACAGCTTGGTGAGCCCCCGTATTTCCAGGAAAGGAGCGACATCGCCTGGGGGCTGGATCTCGTTTTCCGGCATGTTACCTCCTTGTATTCACCAGAAGGGGCCAGTGGCCCCTCGTCTCATTTGCCGGTCTTGACCCGGGTCCAGGCGCGGGTGATCACCCGGTTGACCTTCTGCGGCAATACCTTGGCGGTATAGAGTTTTTCCGCCGCTTCCTCGCTGGGATAAATGCCGGGATCGTTGCGAATGTCTTCATCTACCAGGGCCCTGGCGGGGGTATTGGCGTTGGCATAGGCCACGTAATTGGAGACGCCGGCTATCACCTCGGGTCGCAGCAGATAGTCGATAAGCCGGTGTGCGTTATCCGGATGCCGGGCATCCTTCGGGATGGTCAGCATGTCGACCCACATCAGGGCGCCTTCTTTCGGGATCCGGTAGGCAATTTTGACCCCCTGTTCGGCTTCGGCGGCCCGATCCCGCGCCTGCAGTATGTCGCCGGACCAGCCCACCGCCACACAGATGTCGCCGTTGGCCAGATCGTTGATGTACTTGGACGAGTGGAAATAGGTGATATGGGGCCGCAGGCTCATCATCAGCTCGGTGGCCGGCCCCTGGTAATCGGCGGCCCTGGTGCTGTTGGGATCCAGCCCCCGATAATTGAGCGCGGCGGCAAAGATTTCGGTGGGCGCATCGAGAAAGGCCACGCCGCACTGGCCGAGCTTTGCCAGGTTTTCCGGCTTCATCACCAGATCCCAGGAGTCCAGCGGCGCATCCTCGCCCAGGACTTCCCTGACCTTGTCGACGTTATAACCGATGCCGGTGGTGCCCCACAGATAGGGAACGCCATAGGTGTTGCCCGGATCCTTGTCCGCCAGCACCGCCATGATCTTCGGGTCCAGGTTGCCATAATTGCCGAGTTTCGCCTTATCCAGCGGCATGAAGGCGCCGGCCTGGATCTGGCGGGCCATGAAATCGCTGGTGGGCACCACCAGGTCGAAGCCGGTATTGCCCGCCAGCAGCTTGGCTTCCAGCACCTCGTTGGAGTCGAACACATCGTAGGTGACCTCGATGCCGGTCTCTCTGGTAAAACCGGCCAGGGTATCTTCGGCTATATAGTCGGACCAGTTGTAAAAGTTCAGTTGGGGGGGCTCTGCAGCCCGGGCACTCAGGGCCAGTCCCAGGCCGGCGGCCACCATGCTCACACGAAAAGCGGTTGTCTTTACCATCTGCGTTTCTCCGTCCTTGTCAGGTCACCCTTGTCAGTTCATCAGTGTCCGGTACGTCAGATCCAGCGCCTGGCGCGCCTTGGTTATCAACTCGTCGACCTCGGCTCTGCCGATCACCAGCGGCGGCGAAATAATCATGGTGTCGCCCACCGCCCGCATCACCAGGCCGAGATCGAAACAGTGTTCACGACAGGTGACGCCAGCCCCCGCCTCCTCGGCAAAGCGCCGGTTGTCGCCTTTATCGGCCACCAGCTCCAGCGCCGCCAGCAGCCCCAGGCCCCGGGTTTCCCCCACCAAGGGGTGGTTGCCGAGACTGGCCCATGCCCGTTGCAGATAAGGGCCTATGTCGTCATGCACCCGTTCCACCAGCCGTTCCTTTTGCATCACCTCGATATTGGCCAGCGCCACCGCACAGGCCACCGGATGGCCGGAATAGGTGAAACCATGAAAGAATTCGCCGCCCGCGATCAGGCCGGCGGCCACCCGCTCGCCCACCGCCACCGCCCCCAGCGGGATATAGCCGGAGCTGATACCCTTGGCCATGCACAGCAGATCCGGCTGCAGGCCGTAATATTCGCTGGCAAACCAGTGACCGGTGCGACCGAAACCGCAGATCACCTCGTCCATTACCAGCAGAATGTCGTAGCGTTTGCAGATGCGCTGAATTTCGGGCCAGTAAGAGTCGGGCGGAATAATGACGCCACCGGCGCCCTGAATGGGCTCGCCGATAAAGGCCGCCACCCTGTCCGGCCCCAGCTCCAGGATTTTCTGCTCGAGCTGGCGGGCCCGCTCCAGACCAAACGGGTGCGGGCTCTGGCCCCCGCCTTCGCCGAAATGATAAGGCTGGTCGATATGCACTATGCCGGGCAGCGGCAAGCCGCCCTGGGCATGCATGGGCTGCATGCCGCCGAGCGAGGCGCCGGCCAGGGTAGAGCCGTGATAGGCGTTATGGCGGCTGATGATGGTGTTGCGTTCGGGCTGGCCCTGCCCGGCCCAGTAGTGACGCACCATGCGGATAACGGTGTCGTTGCATTCGGAGCCGGAGCCGGTAAAAAAGACATGCTCCATATCACCGGGTAGCAACCCCGCCAGGGTCGCCGCCAGCTCGGTCGCCCTGGGGTGGGTGGTCTGAAAGAACAGATTGTAATAGGGCAATCGGCGCAGCTGTTGTTCGGCGGCCTGTACCAGCTCTTCCCGGCCATAGCCCAGGTTGACGCACCAGAGCCCGGCCATGGCATCGAGAATACGGTTACCATCGGCGTCCCACAGATAAACGCCCTCGCCCCGTTCTATGACCCGGGCGCCTTTGTGATGCAGCGCCCGGCTGTCGGTGAAGGGATGCAGGTGATGGGCCGCATCCAGCTGTTGCAACGGACTCTTCGGTGGCTTTGGCATGCTCGACTCCCTGTTCGTGACACCCGTTCCATTCTTGTACCCGTCACACGTTCAGCAGCAGAAACTCCCGCTCCCAGGCGCTGATCACGGTGAAGAAGGCCTCGTATTCCTTGCGCTTGACCGAAATAAAGGCGTTGACGAAGCGGGGCCCCAGCAGCTGACACAATTCATCGCATTGCTCCAGTTCCAGCAGCGCTTCTTCCAGGCTGCGGGCCACGCCGAAGGGCATGTTATAGGCACTGCCCTGTATCTGCTCTGTGGGGGCAATCTTGTTCATCATGCCCAGATAACCACAGGCCAGGCTGGCGGCCAGCGCCAGATAGGGATTGGCATCGGCGCCGGCGAAGCGGTTTTCGAGACGCCGTGCGGCCGGCTCCGCACGCGGCACCCGCAGGCCGACGGTGCGGTTGTCTTCGCCCCAGGCCATGTTGCGCGGCGCCGAGTCACCGAAGGCCAGCCGGCGATAGGAGTTCACGTTGGGGGCAAACAGCGCCACCGCACTGGGAATATAGCGCTGCATACCGCCGATAAAGTGCAGAAACCGCTCGCTGTGGCTGCCGTCGGGGTTGGCAAACAGGTTGTTGCCATCCGCATCGACCAGACTCTGATGAATGTGCATGGAGCTGCCCGGCTCGTTTTTCATCGGCTTGGCCATGAAGGTGGCGTAAACGTCGTGACGCATCGCCGCTTCGCGCATGGTGCGCTTGAACAGAAACACCTGATCCGCCAGATCCAGGGCATCGCCGTGAATGAAGTTGACTTCCATCTGCGCCGCGCCCGACTCGTGGATCAGGGTGTCTACTTCCAGCCCCTGGGCTTCGCAGAAGTCGTACATGTCCTCGAAGATGGGATCGAATTCATTGACCGCATCGATGCTGAACGACTGACGGGCCGTCTCGGGACGGCCGTTGCGACCGATGGGCGGCTCGAGCGGATAGTCCCAGTCCTCGTTTTTCTTGACCAGGAAGAACTCCAGCTCCGGCGCCACCACAGGACGCCAGCCTTTTGCCTCATAGAGATTCAGCACCCGGCGCAGCACGCTGCGGGGCGCCATGTCGACCGGATTGCCGTCGGCGTCGAAACAATCGTGGATCACCTGAGCGGTGGGCTCGCTGGCCCAGGGCACCAGCCGGGGCGTATTGATATCGGCATGCAACTCCATGTCGCGTTCGGTCCAGTCGATGTTTTCATCGTCCGGCCAGTCACCGTTGACGGTCTGCAGGAATATATTTTCCGGCAGCCGCATGCCCCCTTCCTTGAGGAATTTGCTGGCGGGCAGTATCTTGCCCCGGGCGTTGCCGGTAAAGTCCGGCAGCAGGCATTCCACCTCGGTAATGGCGTGCTTCTGCATCCACAGCCTTAACCATTCCATATCTCGCTTTTCAGGATCTTGAACACTCATCATTCATAGCCATGGTGTGGGAAATAAAGGAAAGCATAGACTACCTTTTCTAAGGTCATGCTATACATGGAAATTATTATCAGACCAATCATTCACCTCCACAATGGTCCGGTATGAAACCGAATTCAGGATTCATCAAAATAACCATATATTAAACACCTGCGCTTATGATTAGCTGACAATCTATTAGCTGAAAATCTATTAGCTGACAATCTAGTGGTTCAACATCAGGGCCAGAGCACGTTAAGGATAACGACATGAACAAGGACCATCGCAAACACCATCACTCGGCGCCCGACAGCCCCTGGGCCGATTATCAGTCCATCGACCTGATGCTGTGCGATATCAACGGGGTGCTCAGGGGAAAGCGTATTCAAAGCAGCGCCATGGAAAAGGCCATGAATGATGGCATCTGCCTGCCCGCCTCTGTCTTTGCCCTCGACATTACCGGCCAGACGGTGGAAGACACCGGCCTGGGACTGGCCCAGGGTGACAGCGACCGCCTGTGCCGCCTGTTGCCCCATACCCTGGCGCCGGTGCCCTGGCACAAGACCCCGTCCGGCCAGATCCTGATGACCATGGAAGACATCGACGGCAGCCCCTTCTTCGCCGATCCGCGCCAGGTGTTACAGAAGGTGGTACAACGGCTGCTGGACAAGGGGTTGCGGCCCTGTGTGGCGGTGGAGCTGGAGTTCTACCTGGTGGATCAGAAGGAAGGCGCCGATGGCCTGCCCCAGCCGCCGATTCTGCCGGGCACCGATGAGCGCATGCACGACACCCAGGTTTATTCCCTCGACGATCTCGACAGCTGGGAAGACTTTCTGGTGCGGGTGGCAGAGGTGTGCAAGCTGCAGCGGATTCCCGCCGACAACGCCGTGGCCGAATATGCGCCGGGCCAGTTCGAGATCAACCTGAGCCACCAGCATAACGCGGTGGATGCCTGCGATCAGGCCGTGCTGCTCAAGCGCGCCATCAAGGCGGTGGCCAACAAGGAAGGCATGTACGCCACCTTCATGGCCAAGCCCTATAACGGCCAGGCCGGCTCCGGCATGCACATTCACGTCAGCCTGCTCGACGAAGACGGCAACAATGTCTTCGCCGAGGATCACGAACTGCTGCGCCAGGCCATTGCCGGCAACTGCAGCATGCTGCCCGAATGCATGGCGCTGTTTGCCCCCAACGCCAACTCCTACCGCCGGCTGCAACCGCACATGTTTGTGCCGCTGCACGCCAGCTGGGGCTTCGACAACCGCACAGTGGCGCTGCGCGTGCCGTCGGGCGACAAGGCCAATACCCGGCTGGAACACAGGGTGGCCGGGGCCGACGCCAACCCCTATCTGGTGGTGGCCGCCATTCTGGCGGCGGTGGATCACGGCATCAGCGAGCAACTGCAGGCCCCCGCGCCGATTCAGGGCGACGCCAACAAGCTGGACTTGCCCTTGCTGCCCTATCGCTGGCAGGATGCGCTGGACCGCTTCGCCCAGTCGCACCGGCTGTCCCAGTATCTGGGCAAGGAATTTCACCGCGCCTACCTTATCAACAAGCGCTTCGAGCTGGCCGAATTCGACCAGCACGTCACCCCGCTGGAATACCAGTGGTATCAACATCTGGTGTAAGCCAACTAACGGAGCCCCTATGCAGCCGCACGCCGATTCCTATTATGCCGCCTCCCTCAATCTGCCCCTGAGCTACCCGACTCTGGAGCAAGACCTGGATGTGGACGTGTGCATCGTCGGCGCCGGCATCACCGGCGCCTCGGCGGCGCTGTCACTGGCAGAAAAAGGCTACCAGGTGGCGGTGCTGGAAGCCCACCGGGTCGGCTGGGGCGCCTCCGGGCGCAGTGGCGGCCAGATGATTTTCGGCTACGCCTGCGATCAGTCCAGACTGACCCAGCTGGTCGGCCAGGACGCCAGCCGGGCCCTGTGGGACATCTCGATCGACGCCATGACTCAGATGCGCCAGCGCATCAAGACCCATCATATCGACTGCGATCTGGCCCACGGCCACCTGCATGCGGCAGTCAAACCCCGACACATGACCGAGCTGGAAGGCTGGGCCGACGATCTGCGTCGTCACTTCGGCTACAACCGCCTGCAATTGTGGAGCAAGGAGCAGGTACAGGAACAGCTGGCCACCGAGTCCTATCTCGGCGGCCTCTATGACCCCGACAGCGGCCATGTGCATCCGCTTAACTACACCCTGGGGCTGGTACAGGCGGCCGAACGGGCAGGTGCACGGTTTTATGAACACACGGCCGTCACCCGCATCGAGCAGGGCGCCACGCCTATAGCCCATAGCGCTCGCGGCCGGGTACGCTGTCGGCATCTGTTGCTGTGCGGCAACGCCTATCTGGAAGGCATAGCCCCCGATATAGAACGCAAAATCATGCCGGTGGGCACCTATATCACCGCCACCGAGCCGCTGGGCAAGGAAAGAGCCGAGGCCCTTATCCGTAACAACATGGCGGTGGCCGACATCAATTTCGTGCTCGACTACTTTCGCCTGAGTGCCGACACCCGCCTGCTGTTCGGCGGCCGGGTCAGCTATTCGCGGCTGGATCCGCTCAATCTGGCCGGTGCCATGGGCCAGCGGCTGCGCCAGGTCTTTCCCCAGCTGGCGGATGTAAAACAGCAATACACCTGGGGCGGCTATGTGGGCATCACCATGAACCGGGCGCCTCACTTCGGCCGCCTTAACGGCAACGTCTATTTTGCCCAGGGCTTTTCCGGCCACGGCATCGCCCTCACCGGCATGGCCGGCAGCCTGATGGCCGATGCCATCGCCGGCAGCGCCGAGCGCTTCGATCTGTTCGGGCGGATACCGCATCATGACTTTCCCGGTGGCCGACTGTTACGCACCCCGGCACTGGTGCTGGCCATGGCCTGGTACCGGATGCGGGATTGGCTGTAAACTTGCGGCATAAAGAGGCAAAAAACGGCTGGCCAGGTTGATCCGCCGCATGAATTGCTGCTTCTTTACCGATATTAGCTTCACCTGCTTTCGGACCCGCCTATACTAGACCTAGAAACCGAAGGGACCCGTTAAGGCCCTTTTCATGCCAACGGAACGCATTAAACCCTGACAATGAGGGGGAACAGGCAATGGAAGATCGCCGCAGTCACCTACGCCGTAACACACTCTGCAGAATATGCCTGAATAACGAATACTTTGGGCCGATCGAGGGTAATATCATCAACATGTCCGAAAGCGGTGTCTTTGTCGCCGCCGCCACCCCTTCGGACTTCTCATTAGGCATGTTGTTTGCCGCCAAGGTCCTGGACCCGGACTGGGACCAGACGCTGCCACCCCTCATGATGAAGGTGGTACGGATAGAGACGGATGGCATTGCGCTGGAGTTTACCGTCTGACGCGCCGGGGCAGTAAGAGGCAACAGTCTGGTCGCCCCATCGCACGGCCTACTTGCCGAATAGAGTGAAATATGCTCCATTTAGGGGAAATGGGGAGGAAAAGACAACGATGGAGCAACTGGAGTTTTTCGAGGTACTCAGCCCCTGTATCGGTGTCTGTCAGGTCAATAACAGGGGCTACTGCAAGGGCTGCTTTCGCAGCCGGGACGAACGCTTCAACTGGCTGAAATTCAGCTCGGGACAAAAGCGCGAGGTGATCCGTCTGTGCCTGGATCGCAAGCGACGGGTGCTGGCCGCCGCCCGCAAGAAACAACTCGAGTTAGCGCTCGAACAGACCCAAACGGACACCCCGCCCCAGAACTCGCTGCTTTAGGCCAGTCGCTCGGCAATCCACTCGGCAATCTGTAACGATGCCGCCGCTTCCAGGTGCAGATGATGGCTGCCGACCAGGGTTTTGAACTCCAGCTCCGGCACCTGCGCCCGCATCGACTCGACCAGGGCCCGCTCTTCGCTCCGCTCCGCCATCACCAGCAGCACCGGCATGGTCAAGCGGCGCACGAAGGCGGCGATTTGCTGCTCGCACAACCGAACGATGGAAGCCTGGGTCAGGGCCAGATCGCTGCGCCACACCCAGCCATCCGACTGCTGTTTCAAGCCACGCTCCAGCAGCCAGCCGGCCGCCTCTCTGCTCACCGGCCAGCGGCCGTTCATCCGCGCCTGCACCGCCTGCTCGAAACTGGCATAAGGCCGCAGGGAACGTCTGCTCAGGCGAGTCCCCCTCAACAGCGCCTCGGCCATCTGCTCCGGCAGCTGGTCGGCGGCATAATCAAGCGGCACCAGACCGTCTATCAGCACCATCCGACCGACCCGCTCGGGAAAGGCGCCGGCAAACAGGGTCGCGACCCCGGCACCGAGAGAATGGCCGAGTAGCACCACCTGCTCCAGCGCCAGCTCGTCAAGCAGGGCCAGCACATCGGCCACATTGTCCCAGATGTAATAAGGCTGGCCGACGGCTCGGTGATCCGACAGGCCGTGCCCGGCCAGGTCGAGGGCGATCAGCCGTACCCGGGGTAAATGACGGGCCAGCAGGGTGAAGCTGGCAGCATTGTCGAGCCAGCCGTGCAATGCCACCACCGGCACTCCTTGCGGGTCGCCCCATTCCATTACCGCCAGCCGACGACCGTGGACTTCAAACTGCCATGAACGATGCATCTGATTTTCCAAGGCTTAGCGGCCCCAGCTTTCGGGGTATTTGTAACCCTCGAAACGCTTCACCGCATAATCCTTGAAGGCGTCCGAGTTATAAGCCGCCACCAGATCCTGCACAAAGGGCTCGTTCTTGTCTTCGCTGCGCACCACCACCCAGTTGATGAAGTCGTAGCTGCGCTCGAGGAACAGGCCCTCGCCGAAGGCGATGCCGCTGGAGGCCGCGTAGTTGCCGTTGATCACCGCGAAGTCCACATCCTGCCGGGCACGAGGCAGCTGTGCCGCTTCCAGCGGGACCAGCCTGATGCCCTTGATATTGTCGGCCACATCGAACTCGCTTGCCCGCAGCGGGTCTATGTCGTCACGCAGGGTGATCCAGCCCAGATCCGCCAGCATCAGCAGGGCCCGGGCCTGATTGGTCGGGTCGTTGGGAATGGCAACGGTACTGCCCTTTTTTACCTCATCCAGCTGAAGCTGCTTGCCCGAATACAGGCCCATGGGACCCGTAGGTACCTGGGTCACCGGGCTCAGCTCCAGACCCCGGTCTTTACTGAAGGTCTCGAGATACGGCTGGTGCTGAAAGCAGTTGACGTCCAGTGCCCCTTCGGCCAGCGCCAGATTGGGCATGACGTAGTCGGTAAACTCCACCAGCTTGACCCGGTAGCCCCGGGCTTCCAGCTGGGGTTTGATCGACTCGGTCACCATGTCGGCGAAGTCGCCCACCGTGGTGCCGATGACAATTTCTTTCTTATATTCATCGACGGCCAGCACCGGGAAGGCACCGAAGGCCAGGGCCAGCAGGGGCAACTTGAGCAGGGTACGACGCATGACAACTCCTTGAGCATGGCAACAACAGCCAGCAGGCTTTTGAACGTTTGGACATTTGGATGGCCATACTAGCAAGGAGGCCGTTTGACGCCAAGTGGAAAAAGAAGGGACAAGATCAACCGGCGGCTCTGGAGCATCGAGGAGGACAGCTGATGGAACAAAAATACGTCACTTCACTCGTGCCACTTTTCTGCCGCCCGGGTGTCGCTGTCTTTTGCCTCTACCCAGCGCTCGCCATCGTCGGTCTGTTCTTTCTTCCAGAACGGCGCCCGGGTCTTGAGGTAGTCCATGATGAAATGACAGGCTTCGAACGCCGCCTCTCTATGCTGGCTGGCCACCCCGACAAAAACGATTTGATCGCCCGGCGCCAGGGAGCCGATCCGGTGGATCACCCGGCATTCCAGCAGCGGCCAACGACCGTGGGCCTGGTCCACTATCTGTTGCAGTGCCTGCTCTGTCATGCCCGGATAGTGTTCCAGGGTCATGCCGCCGACCGCCGCCCCCTGATTCATCTCGCGCACCTTGCCGATAAAGGTGACCACGGCGCCGGTCTGGTGCGACTGACTGAGGGCGGCGTATTCGTCGCCCAGGCTGAAGTCGGCGGTTTGTACCCGAATCATCTCAACCTCCGGTCACCGGCGGGAAGAAGGCGACTTCGTCCCCCGACTTAACAGGAGTGTCGAGCGGCACTATGGTGTGATTGACCGCAGCCAGCAGCTTGTCGTCGGCCAGCGCCAGCGCCCACTTGTCGCCCCGGGTCAGCAGCGCCTGACGCAGCGACTCCACATTGGCGTAATCGGTGGGCAGGCTGAGTTCATCCTGCCCGACCAGCTCCCGTACCTGAGCAAAAAACAACACCTTGATGGTCATACCTTGAAGTCCCCCGATTTGCCGCCCCGCTTTTCCAGCAGGCGGACACCTTCGATGCGCATATCCTTCTGCACCGCCTTGCACATGTCGTAGATGGTCAGCGCCGCCACCGAGGCGGCGGTGAGCGCTTCCATCTCGACCCCGGTCTGGCCGGACAACTTGCAGTAACTGTTGATCTGTACCCCGCCCCGCTCGGCATCCGCTGTCAGCTGTACTTCTACCTTCGACAGTGCCAACGGATGGCACAGGGGGATCAAGTCGGCGGTTTTCTTGGCGGCCATGATGCCGGCGATGCGGGCGGTGGCGAATACGTCCCCCTTGTGATGTTGGCCGCTCAGGATCAACTGCAGGGTCTCGGCCGCCATCAGTACCCAGGCTTCGGCCCGGGCTTCACGCACCGTCACCGCCTTGTCGCTGACGTCGACCATGTTGGCCTCGCCCGAGGCGTTGATGTGGGTCAGCGCGCTCATGCGATCACCAGGTGCTGGACGAAATTGCAGGGCTTGTGACGGGCGTCGAGCTGCTCGGCCAGAATGCCGTTCCAGCCGGTGCGGCAGGCGCCGGTGGAGCCCGGCAGGCAGAACACGGCGGTGTGGTTGGCCAGGCCACCGAGGGCGCGGCTCTGCACGGTAGAGGTGCCCAGTTCCTGATAGGTGATGTGGCGGAACAGCTCGCCGAAACCGTCGATATGAGTGTCGAGCAAGGGCGCAACCGCCTCGGGGGTGGTATCGCGACCGGTAAAGCCGGTGCCACCGGTGATGATCACCACCTGTACTTCCTTGCCGGCGATCCAGCGGGAAACCAGGGCGCGAATGTCGTATTTGTCGTCCTTGAGGATGACTTTTTCCGCCAGCCGGTGGCCGGCGCCGGTCAGGGCCTCGACCAGGTAACGGCCCGAGCTGTCGGTGTCTTCGTTACGGGTGTCGGAGACGGTCAATACCGCTATGTTCAAAGGCACAAAGGCCGTTTCGGCATGGCTCATGAGATCCTCTTTCACAATCAGGAAAATATGAATAAGTAATCTTGCATAACAGACGTGGATAAAAGGATTAGTTTTCCTTTATCGTCACCCTCGCGAAGGCGGGGGTCCAGTGTCTTTGCAGGCGAACTGCACTCTGACCGTTCTGCGCTACAGGTCCTGGATTCCCACCTTCGTGGGAATGACGACTGAACCACTCCTATTATGCGGCATTATTTAGGGTGTTATCAATCAGGGTACCGACGTTCAGCCGCCGATGGAGGCCAGGTGCGGCGTCATGCCGGTATGGCCCTGATGGAGGAAGTGGGTGGCTTTTTTATCGGCCAGCGCATCACGCAGGCGCCGCTGCAAGGCCGCATGCTGATTGTCCTCGGCCAGCAGATCTCGCAAGTCGACGCCATGGTCACCAAACAGACACAGATGCAACTTGCCCAGTGACGACACCCGCAGCCGGTTACAACTGGCACAGAAGTCCTTGGCATAGGGCATGATGAGGCCGATTTCACCGCGATATTCCGGATGCCAGAACACCTCGGCCGGGCCATCGTTATGGGCACGCAGCTTCTGCTGCCATCCCTGTAGCAGCAACTGCTCCTTGATAAGGGCGCCGCGCACATGGTGGCGGTTGAACAGCTCGTCCATTTCACCGGTCTGCATCAGTTCGATAAAGCGCAGCTGAATGGGATTATTTTTTATCCACGCCAGAAAACGACCGAGATCCCCGTCGTTGAGACCCCGCATCAGCACCGCATTGACCTTGACCTGCTCGAAGCCGGCCTCGAAGGCCGCATCGATGCCGGCCATCACCTCATGAAAACGGTTCTGGCCGGTGATCTGGTGAAACAGGCGCGGATCCAGGCTGTCGACGCTGACGTTGATGGCGGTCAGGCCGGCACGGCGCCAGTCGGCCGCCTGCTTCGCCATGCGATAGCCATTGGTGGTCATGGCCACCTTCTGGATACCGGGCGTCGCCGCCACTGTGGCTATGATGTCGGTAAAATCCTTGCGCAACGAGGGCTCGCCACCGGTAATGCGCACCTTGCTGGTGCCCATGGCGGCAAAGGCCCGGGTCAGGCGGCGGATTTCGTCCAGGGTCAGAAATGACTTGCGGCCATCGGGGCGATAGCCGTCCGGCAGACAGTAATTGCACTTGAAGTTGCAGACGTCGGTCACCGACAGCCGCAAATACTGGAACTTGCGCGCAAACGCATCCTGTAATTCAAACATAAACACCTTTCCAAATACGGGAGGCAGGGACATTTCTCTCCCAACCCTTACAGCACCAGGCTGAACGGTCTGGCAACCCTATTGGCCTCAACCAACGTAGGTCCACCAGACTCGGAGTTTTTGACGTTTTCCGATTTTATACTACCACCTTAGGTAAAAACATAACGTCAGAGCAAGAAGAATATGGCCGCGATCCGGATTATCCGGGGGGCTCCCTGTTTTGGCGTGAGGCGTGAGGCGTGAGGCGTGAGGCGTGAGGCGTGAGGCGTGAGGCGTGAGCATTCTCATATTAAGAATACGAAAGTTGCAAAAGAAATATTTTTCGCAATATGAGCCGATTATATTTTAATCATTGAGATGAAAAGGCCCGTCATGACTGCATTTGAAAAGTTGGCACGATTATTTCATATATAACAGCAGTTGTTTTTATCCCGTGCTCTCTTCAGCTTTAGCTGAAGTTCGGCCAACCCTTTGGGTTGGCCATTTTTTTGCCTGCTATTCGGCATTCAGCCGATGTTCGAGTTGCTGCAGTGTGTCTTCCAGCGCTTGCCGCCATGCCCTCATCCGCTGTTCCACCTGCTCTTCATCATGCTCATGACAGGACTGTTCCAGCTTTTCACTCAGAAACTGGCAGCGCTGGGCACCGTAACTGCCACAGGCCGACTTCAGGCTGTGACAACAGCGGGCCATCAGCTCGTGATCTCTCTCGGCAAAGGCCCCTTGCAGGGCCTCCCCCTGCTGTCGGCCATCCTCGACAAAGAGCCGTAGCAGTCGAGTCAGCACCTCGGCCCCCAGCTCTTGCTCCATCCGCTGTAACCGATGCTGATCGAGCAGGGGGAGTCGTGCCTGCAGCCGTTGCCAGTCGGCCATCAGTTGTTGTCCCAACTCTGCAGCTTGCGATAAATGGTGGAAGGGCTGACTTCCAGCAGGGCGGCGGCCCGGGATACATTGCCCTGACAATGGCTGATGGCCCTTTCTATCGCCTGCCGTTCGATCACCGATAATGGCACTATGGGCGCCGGCAGGGCATCGGCTACCGGCTGTGACGGTGTACTGTGCGCCAAGGGGGTATCCAGCGGGGCCGGCAGCATCTCCTGCTCTATCCATTCCCCCTGATGCAGCACCACCGCATTGCGGATCACGTTTTGCAACTGGCGCACGTTACCCGGCCAGTGGTAGCCCTGCAGCCGGTCTTTGGTGGCCTCCGACAAGCCGACAAACGACTTGTTTTCTTCCCGGGATGCCTGGCGCACCAAGGCATTGGCGATGCTGATCACATCGCCTCCCCGTTCCCGCAGCGGTGGCAGATGGATAGGGATCACATGCAGGCGGTAATACAGATCTTCCCGAAAACGCCCCTGCTCCACCTCGACCAGTGGATCCCGGTTGGTGGCACAGACGATACGAACATCAACCTGTATCTGCTGGGAACTGCCCACCGGCTGTATCTGTCCGGTCTGGAGGAAGCGCAGCAGCTTGCTCTGCAGCTCCATATCCATTTCGCAGATTTCATCCATGAACAGGGTACCGCCATCGGCCCGGATCACGGCGCCGTCCCGATCCTGCAGGGCGCCGGTAAATGCCCCCTTGATATGACCAAACAACTCGCTTTCCATCAGATCCTTGGGAATGGCGGCGCAGTTCAGGGCGATAAAGGGACCCTCGCTGCGGCCACTGAGCTGATGCAGTGCCTCGGCGCAGACTTCCTTGCCGGTGCCGCTTTCACCGGTAATAAAAACGGTCGCGGTACTGGGGGCGGCGTTTTCAACCAGGCGATACACCTTCTGCATCGGCAGACTGGCACCGATAAATCCCTGAAAGGGCTCTCGTTCGATTTCGTGACGATAGCGGTCCACCAGCCGATTAAGATGGCGAAACTTCATGGTGTTATGCAGCGTGACCTTGAGCCGCTCGGCCTCGACCGGCTTGTTGATGAAGTCATGGGCTCCCAGACGCATGGCATCCACCGCCACATCCACCGAGCCATGGGCCGTCATCACTATGGTGGTGACATTTGGCTGCTCCCGGTGTAGCCACTGCAGGATCTCCATGCCGGGCATGTCGGGCAAGATCAGATCAAGCAGCAGAATATCAGGTGGTTGCCGCCGGATATGTTCCAGTGCCTGCTGACCAGTGCTGACCACCGTCAGCGACAAGGGTTCATCCTGCAAATAGGCCTGATACAGCGCCGCAAGGGAGGCCGTATCTTCTACCAACAAGACATTCAGTCTCTCATCTACCATCTTTTATCTCTCACCCTTAACCATCCGGTTCATCTTTTCACATTACCTACAAAAAACATTGCCTACGCAAACAATTGCCTACGAAAACAATTACCGACGAAAAAATTGTCTGCAAAACAGGGGCCGTGAAAAAAACACTTGCAGCCAATTAACGCCATGGTAACATCACCACAACACCAGGTGCGACTCATTTGTCACTCACCTCGTTACTGCTCTATTGACTGTTATTCCATTGTGTTCCATTCCCAGTGTTAACAACGACATCCGTTTTAAGCCTGTGTGGCTGCTGCGAAACCAGGGTATTCATATACCCTGGTCTTTTTTTATGTCTCAAACTCGCCATTGACCAGGCCGGATCAGGCCGGATTGTCGATATCCACAAAGCTGACCTGCAGCCCCTGCTCGCGCGCCAGCCAGTCACCGAGTGCCTTGATACCATAGCGCTCGGTGGCATGATGACCCGCCGCAAAAAAGTGTATTCCCCGCTCTCGCGCCACATGCACGGTTTGCTCCGACACCTCGCCACTGATGAAGGCGTCCATACCTTGGTCGGCGGCAAGGTCGATATAACCCTGGCCCCCGCCGGTACACCAGCCTACCCGACGGATCAACGCCGGCCCCTGGTCACCCACATGCAACACCGGCCGGCCCAGCCGTTGTTGCAGCCGCTCACTTAGCTGTTGTCCGCTGAGCGGTTCGTCCAGTTCGCCGCTCATCGACACCGAAAGCGCATTACCCGGTTCAAGTGGGCCCTCTACCCGGATCCCCAGCAAGGCGGCCAGTTGGGCGTTATTGCCAAGCTCGGGGGCAATGTCCAGTGGCAGGTGATAAGCATAAAGATTGATATCATGACCGAGCAGGGCCTTGAGTCGCAGGCGCTTGATGCCACGCACCCGCTCGTCTTCCCCTTTCCAGAAGTAACCATGATGTACCAGCAGCGCGTCTGCACCCACCTCGATGGCGTGATCGATCAGCGCCTGGCTGGCAGTGACGCCGGTCACCAGGTGCTTCACCTCGGTTTTGCCTTCCACTTGCAGGCCATTCGGACAATAATCCTTGATGGCTGCTACGTTGAGCTGCCTGTTCAGCAGCCGTTCGAGTTCCAGATTGTTCATGCTGACTCCATGGCGTGACTTCGGCCCATTGTAAAACAAATTGCAAAACAAAAGGTCCCCTTAGATGAGTGATTCACTCCGCCTTTTCTTAACGAAGCTGACCGATCCTGTGGTGCGGGATCTGGCCTGGGCATTGGCCAGCCCCAATCTGCTGCAAAGTTCACCGCTGGCGCCCGATAATGGCTGGTACCGGCAACTGCTCGCCGAGTACCAACCACGGCTGTTCGAGCTGGATGCCGCTCCCGGGGTGCTGCACGCCCATTGCCGACCTTATCGCCGCCTCGGTCTGTATTTCGAAGCACTCTGGCACTTTTTTCTGCTCGACCATTCCCGCTTTCAACTGTTGGCCCACAACTGGCAACAGGTGATTGACGGCACCACCCTGGGGGCCTTCGACTTTATCGTCTGGGATCAAGCGTCACAGCGTATCGAACATTGGGAACTGGCCGTCAAATTCTACCTGATAAGCAACCCGGATAACGCCTACGATCAGGCCTGTGGTTTAAATACGCGCGACACATTACGACACAAAGTCGAGCATATGCTCCAGCATCAGCTCAGACTCAGCCAACATCCACAGATCCGTGAACGCCTCGGCCGCCAAAAGCTGATGCCACAAGGCACCCGGCTGATCATGAAGGGCCGCCTCTATTATCCGCCCTCCTGCCAGCAGTTTTTATCCGATCAGGGCGAGCGTGGACACTGGGGAGTCGAGTCTCCGGACGCCTCTTTTGAACCACAGCAAAAACTCGGCTGGCTGACCGGTGGACGACACAGTGAACATCGGGACCGAAGACAGAATTTTCAGGACAAACAAGGTAACTGGTATATCAGGGTAGATTCGGAATGGCTTAACGAGAGGAAATAGGAAACGAGGATACAACGAAGAAGATGGAGGCGCGTTCCGGAGTCGAACCGGACTGAACGGATTTGCAATCCGCTGCATAACCGCTTTGCTAACGCGCCTTTGCAGAATTGGAGCGGGAAACGAGATTCGAACTCGCGACCCCAACCTTGGCAAGGTTGTGCTCTACCAGCTGAGCTATTCCCGCTTTTTTACTGGTGCACCGGGATGCAGTTGCTGCCGTCCGATGGCTGCGCATTATAGGGCGGCTGGCAGACAATACAAGCCATTTTTATGTCATCTGGTTTATTCGCTTTAATTTTCAGCGTGTTGAACATTTTTTAACGGCTTCAAGCCTTGGCGGTTCAATCAGAACTGGCTAAGCTTGCTGACACCCTGTCCTGTAGAGTGCACGCCATGCCCCTGATGTTGCTGACGTTCCTATTGCTGGCCCCCCTCACCCTGTTACCTGCCCGGGCCGACACCATCACCAGTACGCCCATGCCCACGCCGGTCGACACACCGGCTCCGGAGGCGGGCACCGGCTGGCGCACCAAGCCACTGGTCACCGCCGACAAGGCCATGGTGGTGACGGCCAACCCCTATGCCAGCCGGGCGGCCAGACAGGTGCTGCAGCAAGGCGGCAGTGCGGTCGATGCCATGATCGCGGCCCAGGCCGTGCTGACCCTGGTGGAACCTCAATCCTCGGGCATCGGCGGCGGTGCCTTTCTGGTGTACTGGCAACAGCAGCAGGCCCGGCTGACCACGCTGGACGGCCGGGAAACCGCCCCCATGGCGGCACCGGAGGATCTGTTTATGGATGAAGGGGGCCAGCCCCTGGCCTTCTTCGACGCCGTGGTCGGTGGTCGCTCGGTGGGCACGCCCGGCACCGTCATGCTGATGTGGCAGGCGCATCAACGCTACGGTACCCTGCCCTGGCGCGAACTGTTCAAACCCGCTATCACCCTGGCCTTGAACGGTTTTACCGTCTCTCCGCGTCTGGCCCGGCTGGTCGAGAAAGATCAGGCTTATCTGGCACGGGATCCCGACAGTCGTCGCTATTTCTTCGATGAGCAGGGCCGACCCTTGCCGGCCGGCAGTACCAAAACCAACCCCTTGCTGGCCGCCGCGCTAAGCCGGATCAGCATTGAAGGTCCCTCGGCGTTTTATCAGGGGGCGCTTGCCGCCGCCATGGTCGACAAGGTACGTCAGGCCAGTCCGGCCGGTCATCTTAGCCTGACCGACCTGGCCGATTACCGGGTCAAGGAACGGGCACCGCTCTGCGCCCCCTATCGTCAATACCGGATTTGCGGCATGGGCCCGCCCAGCTCCGGCACCCTCGCCCTGGGACAGATTCTCGGCATCTTGTCTCATGTCGATCTGGCCACGGCAGGACCCAATTCTCCCGACAGCTGGCGCTGGATCGCCGATGCCTCGCGCCTGGCCTTTGCCGACCGCAACCTTTATGCCGCCGACAGCGATTTTGTCCCGGTACCGGTAACAGAACTGCTTGCCCCCGACTATCTTGCCGGTCGGGCAAAACTTATCGCCGATGACTCCGTCGCCCTGCCACAGGTGAGCCCCGGCACCCCGGTCCCCTCTCTCGGCCGCCGGGCGCCCGACCATTCCCCCGAGTTCCCGTCCACCACCCACATCAGCATCGTCGATGCCGAAGGCAATGCCCTGTCCATGACCTCTACCATAGAAAACGGCTTTGGCTCCCGTCTGATGGTGCAGGGTTTTTTGCTCAACAACGAGCTAACCGATTTTTCCTTCAGCCCCAGCCGGAACGGCCTACCGGTCGCCAACCGACTGGAGCCGGGCAAGCGCCCGCGTTCATCCATGTCACCCACCATAGTGCTGTATCAGGGCAAGCCGCTGCTGGTGATGGGCTCCCCCGGCGGCAGCAGTATCATCGGCTATGTGCTGCACAGCCTGATCAACGTGCTCGACTGGGGCATGAACCTGCAGGAAGCGCTGCATCAACCCCATGTGCTGCATCGCGGCGGCACCCTGGAAATGGAGCCGGCAGGGCGAAACCTGGCGCTGCAAGCGGCCATGGCCGAACTGGGCTACGACACCCGCCTGACCGAGCTCAACTCCGGCCTGCACGGCATCATGCTGCACGAGAACCATCTCAGCGCTGCCGCCGATCCCCGGCGAGAAGGCATGGCACTGGCCGCAGACTGAATTGCATATTGGCGATTAAAAAGACCCTACATAATATGCAGGTAAGGCATGAATTTTAACGCGAATCCTCGTATATTGAGGGTTCTGAAAGACTCCATTCAAGTTTGCACCCCGGGTGCCGATAGCCTGAGCCGGAGTCACCGTAACCCGATAACAAACCCCGGATACCGATGAACACAAAAAACCAGCATCTCATTGACGAGGAAGTCACCTATAGCAACCAGGAACAACTGGTTTCCACCACCGACCTGCGCGGCGTTATTACTTATGCCAACGAGGCATTCTGTCGTGTCGCCGGCTATCAAGCAGAAGAATTAATCGGCAAGCACCACAATATCGTGCGTCACCCGGATATGCCCAAGGCCGCCTTCCAGGATTTGTGGGAACATGCCAAGGCTGGCCAGGCCTGGCGTGGCGCGGTCAAAAACCGCTGTAAGGACGGCCGCTATTACTGGGTGGACGCCTATGTCACGCCTATCTACCAGCAGGGTAAAGTGACCGGCTACCAGTCGGTGCGCACCCAGCTCGACGACCGCATCCGGGATCGAGCCGCTCAAGCCTATCGTCAGCTTCTGAAGCAGGAGCAAAGCCACCGCCGGGCTCATGACTGGCCGAAGCAGACCAAGGCCTGGCTCGTGGCAAGCGGCCTGGCCGCGCTGCTGGCCGGCGCCTTTGTTCAGGGAGGGGGCAGCCAACTGCTCTGGAGCCTGCTGCCTGTAACCTGGTTCGCGCTCGGCTATCGCAAGTCGCTGTTTGGCACTCAACATTATCTGCAGGGCCTGGGCCGCGAATACGACAGTATGTCCCGGCTGGTCTATTCCGGCGATGAACCCCACTCCATCGCCGATTACCATCTGAAGATGTGGCAGGCCCGCACCCGCACCATACTCGGCCGGGTCGATGACGCCACCGACTCACTGAAAAATCTGGCCGGTTCCATGATGCAGGCCATGACCGGTGCCAGGGTCGAATTGAGCCGCCAGGACAGCGATACCCATCAGATCGCCGCCGCCATCAATGAAATGTCGGCCACCGCCAACGAGATCACCCAAAATACCCAGCAGGCCGCCACCAATGCGGGCGAAGCACAACACCAGTGCCAGCTGACCCAGGATCAGCTGGAGCAAACCAGGCTGAAGATCATCGAGCTGGCGCAAGAGGCAGAACAGGCCGCCGAAGCGACCCTGGCCCTGACTCAGGAGTCTGATCGTATCGGCACCCTGATGAGTGAGATCCAGGGCATTGCCGATCAGACCAATCTGCTGGCGCTCAATGCTGCCATCGAGGCTGCCCGTGCCGGCGAGCATGGCCGTGGTTTTGCGGTGGTGGCGGAGGAGGTTCGTGCGCTCTCCACTCGCACTCACGGGGCCACCGAGCAGATTCAGACCAGCATCAGCCAGATCCAGCAGACCCTGGCCCGGTGGCGTTCCATGATGGACACCAATATGGAGCACAGCCAGGAGTGCGTGAGTGCAGCCGAAGCCGGCAGCGCAAACCTGGCCCGGGTAGTGGGTGAAATCGACAACATAGTCGGCATTACCGTGCAAATTTCTTCCGCCGCCGAACAGCAACAACAGGTGGCCGAAGAAATCAGCCACAATGTCCATCAGATTTCCGAAACGTCTTCGGCCAACCTGCAGAAAATTGCCCATGTCGAAGGCGCCAGCAAAGAGCTGTTGGAGCGCTCTCATGGGCTTAACGATCTGACGCGGACCTTTTCCTGAACCCGTGCCCCGCGACAGTAACAAAGCTGATCACAGCCACAAGGTGCTGACTTTGCTTGCCCTGGTTCCGCCGGGGCAGGTGGTCAGTTACGGGCAACTGGCGGATCTGGCCGGCCTGCCGGGGCGAGCGCGGCTGGTCGGGCGTATTCTGCGTACCCAGGATACCTCTATGCTGCCCTGGCACCGGGTGGTGGCGGCCAATGGCCACATCAGTCTGCCCAGGGGCAGTGATGGCTGGCACGAACAACGACAACGATTGCTGGCAGAGGGGATATTATTGAACGGAGACAGGGTGGCGATGGCGCAATATCGATGGCGGCCCGATCTGGCCGCCATCCTGATGTTGATGGATCAGTGAGTTAATGGTCTTGAAATAAACTCAGTTTCTTTCTTCCTGCAGTTCGCTGACGTGCACCTGAAAGGGAATCGTCTCGTCTTCGCGCTGTAACAAGACCAGCTGATTATTGATGTCGACTTCCAGCACATAGCCGGAGCCGTCCGACGTGTGACAGATCATCCCCGGTCTGATGTCATGAATATCCATATTCAGTCTCCATTAGCAGGCTGGCCTGCGGTGAATTAACATCCCTGTTTCATCGTGGTTCACTCGGCGATGCTGGTGCTCTGGCAATAACCAGATCTGTAATAACCCTATCAGCAATAACCAGATCTGCAATAATCCGACCTATCCCGGACCGGCCCTTCTCTGCCGGCCCGTTTCGGCGGTTATTTGCCCTTCTGGCCCGGTGATTTGCCTTTCTGGCTTTGCTGCCATTTGCCGTCAACATAATGTGCCGTCCAGCCGGTCGCTTTCTTATTGACCTCGGTCATCACATATTGTTCCTTGTTTTTACGACTAAAGCGCACCACCGCCTTGTTGCCTTCCGGATCCCGGGTCGGCGCCTCGGCCAGATACAGGAACTTGGGCGGCAGTCGATCCTTGAACTGCACCAGTTCTTCCACCAGCGGGGCCCGGGTTTCTCTCGATTTGGGAAAGTTGCTGGCCGCCATGAAGATACCCGCCGCGCCGTCGCGCAGCACGAAGTAGGCGTCGGACTGGGTACAGGGCAACTCGGGCAGGTGCACCGGATCTTCCTTGGGTGGCGCCACCTCGCCGTTCTTGAGGATCTTGCGGGTATTCTTGCATTCCTCGTTGGTACAGGCCATGTACTTGCCGAAGCGGCCATTTTTCAGCTGCATCTCGGCACCGCAACGATCACAGTCGATCACCGGCCCTTCATAGCCTTTCAGCTTGAATTGCCCCTGCTCCAGCTCGTAGCCGTCACAGTCGGGGTTCTGACCACACACATGCAGTTTGCGCTTGTCATCGATAAGATAGGCGTCCATGGCGGTGCCGCACTTGCCACAGCGGTGCTTGGCACGCAGCGCATCGGTTTCCGCCTCTTCGTCGTTGGCCAGCACGAACTCATCCCCCGGGATCAGGTTGATGGTCTGCTTGCAGCGCTCCTTGGGCGGTAGCGCATAGCCGGAGCAACCGAGAAATACCCCGGTGCTGGCGGTACGAATGCCCATCTTGCGGCCGCAGGTGGGGCAGTCGATGTCGGTCAGCACCATTTCATTGGCGCGCATGCCGCCTTCTTCCGCCGGCAACTCCGCCTTACCCAGCTCTTCGCTGAACTCGGCGTAGAAGGCGTCCAGTACTTGAGTCCAGTTGAGGCTGCCGCCGGCAATTTCGTCCAGCTTGCTTTCCATCTGGGCGGTAAAGTCGTAGTTCATCAGCTCGGCAAAGCTTTCCTGCAACCGATCGGCCACGATTTCGCCCATTTTTTCCGCATAGAAGCGGCGGCTTTCGACCTTGACGTAGCCCCGGTCCTGAATGGTGGAAATGATGGACGCATAGGTGGAAGGCCGGCCGATGCCGCGTTTTTCCAGTTCGCGCACCAGCGCCGCTTCGGTGAAACGCGCCGGTGGCTTGGTAAAGTGCTGTTTGGGATCGAGTTGTTCGAGCGTGAGCACCTCGCCCGCCTGTACCGCAGGCAAGACGGTGTCTTCGCCTTTGCGGCCCTGAGCGGCTGCCTGTACCCTGGTCCAGCCGGCAAAGCGCAGGATGCGGCCACGGGCCTTGAGATCGTAGTCGCCGGCACGCACAGTAATGGTGGTGCTGTCATACTGGGCCGGCACCATCTGGCAGGCCACAAACTGGCGCCAGATGAGGTCGTACAGCCGCTTCGCATCCGCTTCCATGCCATCGAGCTGGTCGGCGGTCAGGGCCACGTCGGAAGGCCGAATCGCTTCGTGTGCTTCCTGGGCATTGGCCTTGGCGCTATGCACATTGGGGTTTTCGGGCAGATAATCCGGGCCGTACTGCTCCTGAATAAACGTGCGTACCCCGGCCACCGCTTCCTGACTCAGGTTGGTCGAGTCGGTTCGCATGTAGGTGATGTAACCCGCCTCGTAGAGGCGCTGGGCCAGCATCATGGTGCGCTTGACGCCGAAACTGAGTCGGGTACTGGCCGCCTGTTGCAGGGTCGAGGTGATAAAGGGGGCCGGCGGCTTGCTCTGGGTCGGCTTGTCATCCCGCGAGACGACCTCGAAGCGGCTCGCCTTGAGCGCCTCCACCGCCGCCATGGTCTGGGCTTCGTTGACCGGGCGGAATTCCTTGCCCTGGTATTTGGCCACCGCCATCGACAGCGCCAGCTTGTCTGCGTTGCTCAGACCGGCCTGTATGTCCCAGTATTCTTCCGGTACAAACGCCTTGATCTCGCGCTCTTTTTCTACCAGCAGACGTACCGCTACCGATTGTACCCGACCGGCAGACAGGCCGCGGGCCACTTTTTTCCACAGCAGGGGCGAGACCATATAGCCCACCACCCTGTCCAGAAAACGGCGTGCCTGCTGGGCATTCACCCGGTTCTGATTCAGCTCGGACGGACGACTGAAGGCATCCTGAATGGCCGTCTTGGTGATTTCGTTGAATACCACCCGCTTGAAGCGCTCATCGTCACCGCCGATAAGCTCCTTGAGGTGCCAGGCAATCGCCTCCCCTTCGCGGTCCAAATCCGTTGCCAGATAAATGGTGTCGGCTTTTTCGGCCAGCGCCTGTAATTCGGTGACCACCTTCTCTTTGCCGGGCAGCACCTGATAGTTCGCCTTCCAGCCATGATTGGGGTCGACGCCCATGCGGGCGATCAGCGCCTTCTGCTCCTTCTGCTGTTTGAGTCGGGCTTTTTCTTCTGGGCTCAGCTGCTTGGTATCGGCTTTTTTCCCCCCGGCTTTCCTGGCGGCAGAGGAGCCGGCGGTGGGCAGATCACGCACATGGCCGACACTGGATTTGACGATGAAGTCTTTACCCAGGTATTTGTTAATGGTTTTTGCCTTGGCGGGCGATTCCACGATAACGAGGGATTTGCTCATAAAGCGCGTATAGGTCCTTAAGGTCTGGCCCCCACTCTGGGGTCCGGCGGCAAGGTAATGACGGCTGTATAAGTGAAAAAGCCGTAAAAAGCAAACTTGCCAGGCTAGGGCCGGAAAAAAGTTAAGTGAATTTATATTTACTTATTAACACCTTCAAACCTGCAGGAATCAACCGCTTTTTTGATTAAGTTGCCTGTTCGACCGCTTTTTATGCATTGTTATGATTAAAGCACAATCTGTTGTTAAATTCCGGTTACATCCCATCCAAAACTCCACATATAATGGCGGAATACGGAATTATCTTGGTCACTTTCACCATTTAAAAGGACAATATAATGGTACAGCTTGAAGCTAACTTTGACGGTCTGGTTGGCCCCACCCATAATTACGCAGGCCTTTCTTACGGCAATGTAGCCTCTCAACGCAATGCGCAGCATGCATCCAGCCCCAAACAGGCGGCCAGACAGGGCCTGCAAAAAATGAAGGCGCTGACCGATTTGGGCCTGGTACAGGGCGTACTGGCACCCCAGGAGCGACCCGACCTTCATACTCTGCGCCGGCTGGGTTTTACCGGCAGCGACGCCCAGGTGCTGGAAAAAGCCTTCCGCGAAGATCCGGTACTGCTGGCCGCCTGTTGCTCCGCGTCCAGCATGTGGACGGCCAACGCTGCGACTGTCTCGCCCGGCGCCGACACCCTCGATGGCCGCATCCACTTTACCCCGGCCAACCTGACCAGCAAGTTTCATCGCTCCATCGAGCACGAAGTGACCGGCCGCATTCTGGGACGGGTCTTTGCCGACGAGCGTTATTTCAGCCACCACGCCGCCCTGCCCGCCAACGAATATTTCGGTGACGAAGGCGCCGCCAACCACACCCGCCTGTGCGCCGACTACGGCCAGGCCGGAGTCGAGCTGTTCGTTTATGGCCGCAGCGCCTTCGATCAAAGCCGGCCGGCGCCGCGCCGTTACCCGGCCCGCCAGACTCTGGAAGCCTCCCGTGCCGTGGCCCGTCTGCACGGTCTGAATGACGATACCGCCATTTTCATTGCCCAGAATCCGGAGGTGATCGATCAAGGGGTATTCCATAACGACGTCATCGCGGTCGGCAACCAGAATGTGCTGTTTTACCATCAGCAGGCCTTTCTCGACACCCAGGCGGCGCTGGACGAGATTCGCCGCAAGCTGCCCGATACCGAGCTGCACTTCATCGAAGTGCCCACCGCCGACGTGCCGGTACGGGACGCGGTGAAAAGCTACCTGTTCAACACCCAGATAGTGACGCTGCGCCCCGGCCACATGGCGATTATCGCGCCCTCGGAATGCGCCGACACGCCCAGCGTCAAGGCCTACCTGGACAAGCTGCTGACCCTGAACACCCCCATACGAGAGATCCACTTCATGGACGTGAAGCAGAGCATGCGCAACGGCGGTGGTCCGGCCTGTCTGCGACTGCGAGTGGCGATGACAGACGCGGAACAGGCGGCCACCAACCCCGCCTGCCTGATGAACGAGGCGCTATTCGACCGGCTCAACCGGTGGGTAGACCGGCATTACCGCGACAGCCTGAGCCTGAACGAGCTGCGTGACCCCGCCCTGCTGCTGGAGTCTCGCGCCGCCCTGGACGAGCTGACCCAAATCCTGCAGCTGGGCTCCGTCTATCCCTTCCAGCGCTGACCCACTCTCATAAAAAGGGCCGCAATCGCGGCCCTTTTTATACCCAGCACATTAAACATACCCATCCCGGACAAAGGGCCCGCTCCGACGGTTGGCACAGTCTGCGGGCAACTCGGTGTTCAAGAAGAGGAACAGTGAACGGCTCCCACGACCGTGACATGCCATGGATGGCATGTCCGAGCTTTACATGGATGTACTCGTAGCGAGTCGTGGGAGTCGGCTCTGTTTCCTCTGACAACGATGACCTTGATATAATCTCACCCGAAGGGTCTTTGTCCCGCTTCCACCAGCTTCATCAGCCCCCGGCTGACACCCGCTTCCACCGCCTTGCCCAGCTTGTCCTTGATCGTCTGCTTCGGTTGGTAATGCAGGCGGATCACCCGCCTGTCGGCACTTTGCGCCAGCAGGTAATCGCTGCTGGTCATCAGCTCGTCCACCAGCCCCAGCTCCCGGGCATCGGTCGCCAGCCAGTGTTCACCGGTCGCCACCTTGTCCAGTGCAAGCGCCGGCCGGTTCTCGGCAATAAAGTCCTTGAATCTATGGTGAATTACCTCCAGCTCTTCCCGGAACTTGGCGCGACCCTCGTCGTCGTTTTCGCCAAACAGGGTCAGGGTGCGCTTGTACTGGCCCGCGGTATGCAGCTCGATGTCGATGTCCTTGTTCTTGAGGAATTTATTGAAGTTGGGCAACTGCGCCACCACGCCGATGGAGCCGACGATGGCGAAGGGCGACGCGATAATACGCTCGGCCACGCAGGCCATCATGTAGCCGCCGCTGGCCGCCACCTTGTCGACCGCCACCGTGAGGTGCAGGCCCTTCGCCTTGAGCCGCGCCAGCTCGGCAGCCCCCAGGCCATAACCGTGCACCACGCCGCCACCGGACTCCAGATTCAGCAGCACCTCATCCCCTTCACGAGCCAGTTGCAGCAGACCGGTGATTTCCCGACTGAGGCCGGCCACTTCATGGGCATCCATGCTGCCCTTGAAATCGAGCACATAAAGCCGGGGGCCCGTGTCTGCCGCTTTTTTCTCGTCCTTGGCCTGCTGCTTGAACTGCTGCTTGAGCGCCTTGCGTTCACTGTCGTTCGCCGCCGTGGCGAGTTGCAGCCGTTGCTGCTGCCGGCGCAAGCCGGCGCCGAGATCCTCGACCTCCAGCCGATCCTCCCCCCGCTTTTGTCGCATGGCGGCACCGGCGACCAGTGCCACCACGACGCCGATGGCCAGCACCCAGGTCAGGCTTTTGGCCATAAACAGGACATATTCGTATAAAAATTCCAGCATGAGATTTCCTTGAGACCTAATTCGACCCCCATTGTAAAAGCCATGGCACCGAACACCAACGGGCTTTTTTGCCTGCAACTTTTTGCGCTCGGCACTGGCATCCCGGCCCAGAGTCTGGTTTGATCGCCCTACCTGATTTATTGCCGAGAGAACACAGGCACATGCTCGACTATCATGCATCCCCCGATTTACTCAACGACAAGGTGATTCTGGTCACCGGGGCCGGCGACGGCATCGGCCGCGAAGCGGCGCTGAGCTATGGCGCTCACGGCGCTACCGTCATTCTGCTGGGCAAGACCGTGAAAAAACTGGAAGCGGTCTACGATGAACTGCTGGCCCAGGGCAGCCCGGAGCCGGCGATTATCCCGCTGGACCTGCAGGGGGCGACCAAACAGCATTATCTGGACATGGCCGAGACCCTGAAGCAGCAATTCGGCCGCCTGGACGGCGTGCTGTTCAATGCCGGCCATCTGGGTGTGCTGGGTCCCTTCGAGATGATCGGAGAAGACGAATGGGACAAGGTGATGCAGATCAACGTCAAGTCCCAGTTCCTGATGACCCAGGCGCTGTTACCGCTGCTGAAGGCGACTCCCAGCGCCTCCATCGTCTACACCAGCTCGGGTGTGGGCAAACAGGGCCGGGCCTACTGGGGCAGCTATGCGGTGTCCAAGTTTGCCACCGAGGGCATGATGGAAGTGCTGGCCGACGAGCTGGACAACACCAGGGTACGGGTAAACTGCATCAATCCCGGCGCCACCCGTACCGACATGCGCGCCCGGGCCTATCCCGGCGAAGATCCGGCCACCCTGCGTACCCCGCGTGACATCATCCCCCTGTATCTGTATCTGATGGGCAGCGACAGTCAGCATGTCAGCGGCCAGTCGCTCGATGCCCAACCGGACAAAATCCGCCCGCGCGCCGGCCAATAAGCTGACAGCCAGCATAACTTCGTCTAGAACTAGGCGTGTGGGTTCGTTAACTCCGGGGTCATAACAACTTGACCCCACTGCCAAAAGGATGAGGCAACAACCATGTATCGTCCCAAGAGCACGGTAGAGCAATGGCGGATTTTTCAGGCGGTCGTCGACTGTGGCGGTTATGCCCAGGCGGCGGACAAACTCAGTAAAAGCCAGTCGTCGCTTAATCACGCCGTGGCCAAGCTGCAACAGGGGCTGGGTGTGCCTCTGTTGGAAGTCAGGGGCCGCAAGGCCTATCTGACACCGGAAGGAGAGGTTTTCTTGCGCCGCTCACGCAAGTTGACCCAGGGAATAGAGGAGCTCGAGCTGCTCGCCGGGGTGCTGGCCAGTGGCTGGGAGCCGATTCTGCGCATCGTGGTAGAAGCGTCTCTGCCCCGTCAGCCTCTGTATCAGGCGCTGGCGGATTTTTCTCCCCGCTCCCGAGGCTGCCGCATTCACCTGGTCGAAGCCCAGCCTTCCGGCTGTCAGGCTGTGGTCGACAAGCAGGCCGCCGATCTGGTGTTTGCCTGCCGCGCCTTTACCGGCATAACCAGCCTGCCGCTGGCCACCACTGTGTATGTGCCGGTCTGCGCCCCCGAACATCCTCTCGCCCGTCTCGAAGACGTCACCGCCCATGAACTGGATCCCGAGCTGGAGCTGATTCTGGCCGATGGCAGCGAGCAGGAAGAAGGCTGGGAACGAGCGGAACAACGCTGGATTATCAACCATCTGCACGACACCCTGTCACTGCTGCGCCGGGGTATCGGCTTTGCCTGGCTGCCGCTGGAAGTGGTGGCGCCGATGATCGACACTGGCCTGCTGCAACGTCTGCCCATGGCAAATCAGGCCCTGCGCAAGCGCTTTACCCATCTGATATTACCTCGGCCCATGCCGCCGGGCCCGGCAGCCAGTTTGCTGCTGAGCCTGATCCGGCATCATTACGGCGATCATGAAGGGGCACTGAACGGCGAATATAGCGACGAGCATAAAGCGGCGCTGAACGAGCATGAAGGGGTCTTGCCCGCACCTTGACTTGCCAGGCCGAGGCAGCTTCCTTATGCTGATGGCCTCGCATTTGACAAGGAACCCCCGATGTTTGATTTTGATCAGTGGATAGACCGCCGCCCCACCCGTGCCCTGAAGTGGCTGAAATACGAAGGCACCGATATTTTACCCATGTGGGTGGCGGATACCGAATTCAAGGCACCGCCCGCCGTTATCGAGGCGCTCAGTGAGCGGGTGGAACACGGTGTTTTCGGCTACAGTCGACCCAGCCCGCAGCTGACCGAACTGATCATACAACGTATGGCCGACCGTTACGGCTGGCAAATCGAAGCCGACTGGCTGGTCTACATGCCCGGTGTCGTCCCGGCCCTGAATCTGGCCTGCCAGACCTTCAGCGAACCGGGCAGTGCCGTGCTCACCCCCAAACCGATTTATTATCCGTTTCTGCATGCACCGGGATTTCATGGCCGCAAGGCCGCCTATGTCGACATGGTCGAAAAAGACGGCCGCTGGCTGCTGGATCTGGAGAAGCTGGAGCACGAGGCCAAAGACAGCGAGCTGCTGCTGTTCTGTAACCCGCACAATCCGGGCGGCACCATCTACACCCGTGAAGAGTTGCTGGCCATCAACGACATTGCCCAACGCCATAACCTGATTGTCTGCTCGGACGAAATTCACTGCGATCTGCTGCTCGACGAAGGCAAGTCTCATATACCTTACGCCGCCCTGAACGAGGATGCGGCCAGCCGCAGTGTTATTCTGATGGCACCCAGTAAAACCTTCAATATCGCCGGTCTGTGCTGCTCCTTTGCCATCGTCCCCAATCCCGAGCTGCGTACCCGCTTTACCCGTGCCGCCCGCGGCATCATGGCCGATGTCAACCTGCTCGGCTTTGTGGCGGCCGAAGCCGCCTACCGGGACGGCGACGACTGGCTGGAAGCCCAGATTGCCTACCTGCGCCAGAACCGGGATCTGCTGGTTGAGCGCCTTAATCAGGTGCCCGGCATCAAGGTGCTGGCACCGGAAGCCACCTACCTGGCCTGGGTTGATATCAGCGCGCTGGAACTGGACGATGCCATCGGCTTTTTCGAACAAGCCGGCGTCGGCCTGTCGCCCGGCGGCCAGTTCGGCGGCAGCGATTTTGTCCGGCTCAATTTCGGTTGCTCCCGCGCCATGCTGGATGAAGCCCTGCACCGCATGATTGCCGCCATCAGCAACCGCTGAGCACTCTCTTGTCGGGCCGGTCATGCCGGCCCGACATGCTGACCGCCACTTATCACCATTCTGCCAGTCCAAAAATCTTTTACGCCGTTTGCGCTTTGCACAACGAAAAACGCCGCCTGACATAAGCCAGGCGGCGTTTTCTTTTTCTGTATGGCGGAGGAGCAGGGATTTGAACCCTGGATGGGCTATAAACCCATGCCGGTTTTCAAGACCGGTGCATTCAACCACTCTGCCACCCCTCCGAACGCGGTGAATAATACTGAACCCGATGGCCCCTGTAAACAGGTGAACATTCAACTGCTGTCTAAATCGTCATTCCGGGTGTTTTTTGACTGAATATCGGCCCGACGTCGCTGTTCCTCGATAAAATAGCGGTGCAGAAACTCCTCATCGACCGGAGACAGGTCGAAATGCCGGCTGGCCTCGGCAATCGCCTCCTGATCCAGCCGGGGCTGTTCCAGCAGCCAGGACAGTGCCTTGCGTAATGACTCATGCTCGCTCATACCACCTCCGACCTCGCTCATACCACCTCAGACTAAGTGATACCTTCAGAATAGCAGCCGTCCCTTTTATTATTCATGCATTTTGAATACACTTTATAGGGTCTGTTGACCCTATCCGCTGTTCGAATGTCGCACACTCCATCTTTTCCAATATCGAGGTTATATGCACTTTAAACATCGACTGCGCGACGCCACCTGCGCCGGACTGGCGGCCTTTGTCGCCGTTATTCTACTGAGCTACCTGAAAAGCTGGGGCCATTTCATGGTGCTGAGCGCCCCGCTGGGCGCCACCCTGGTGTTACTGTTGCTGCTGCCTTCCGCCCCCCTGTCTCGCCCCAAAAACGTGATTCTGGGGCACCTGCTGACCACCGGCGTTGCCGTGATCGGCATGGCGCTGATACACGACCCCATGCTGGGGCTCGCCACCTGCTTCGGCCTTGGCATCACCCTGATGGTGCTGACCGACACCCTGCACCCGCCGGCGGGCGCCAACCCGATACTGATCTATTTGTCCGGTGCCCATCTGCCACCGCTGGATTTTATGGTGTCCACCCTGGTCGGCAGCCTGTTTATGGTCGGCTTTGCCAGCCTGTATCACTATATCTTCACCCATCGCCGCTATCCGTTCGGTCCCAAGGCGTCCAAGGCTGCCGAGCAAGCACCGGCCACTCCATCAACAACAGCCACCGCCGAATGCGCGGCTCGCAAGTCGTCATAGATCCCCAGCCCCTTGGGAGGGCTGGTCGTTGGCGAAGCCCTGGAACGTCATCAATCCAGCATATCGGCACTCAGTTCGGCGGCCGTGACCATCAGCACGGCCCGCTGTCCCTTGGCCACCCCCGCGTTGGGAAAGACCACCGCCTCTTCCCGCTCGCGAACAAACCATTGCTGTGCACCGTCTTCGGCCAGCAGGGTGCCGGCCGGAAAAGTGCTGAAATTGGCCACCGCGTCGGAAAAATGAAAACAGAATTGTTCACTCTGTTTGATAATTTCCTGACACACTCTGAAGACACGAATCCGGTTGAGGTCGAGCACAGGCGGCTGCCAGTCGGGCTCGCTTATCAACTGCTCCAGATTACACTCCATGGCGGCAAAGCGACCGGCCTCGTTCTGACCAAAGGGCATCACCTTGCCCAGTTCCAGGGTAACCGCATGGGCGCCAAGGTTCCGGGCACTGAAATAGCTGAAGGTGGTGGTGGGGCCATGGGCCAGCAGTATGGTGTCGACGCCGGCGCTGCATAAAAAGGCCAGCTGACGGCGATGATAGGGCGCGCCGTGGGTGAAGGGATAGATGGCGAACTTTTCGTATGCCGACGGCCGAATTGCGGTGTGCAGATCGTAATGCAGTCGTTCGACGCCATCCCGGGCCTGAAAGAAACGCGTCACGTACTGCTCCAGCCGGGCCGCCCGCTCACGCTCGTGATTATGCCGGTCTCCCCGGGCATGGGCGCCGGAAAACAGTCGGTTGAGGTTTTCTTCCACTTCACGTACACCCAGGTTCATTGCCGCCGGATTACCGAAGATGAACAGCAGTCGTTGCCGACAAGGTAAACGACCACTCAGGATGGCGTTCAGCAAGCGCTCGCACAGCTCGATAGGCGCGGTTTCATTGCCGTGTATGCCGGAGGACAGCACCAGATCCCGGTTGCCCGGCACCGCCGGCTCGATACACAGGACCCCGCTATCCCATACCTGCACCCGACTGCCATCGGGCAAGGCTTCCTGAAAAGGAGCGAGCTCCCGGGGATGTGCTCTGCTGAGCGCTAAAAAATCATCGAGCCGGCTTCCGTTCACATTTACCTCCAACAATACCGATAAAAGCAAGATATCTGCTTGTGATAAAACACGATTGCAGCACTAAAGTCTAGCGATGGCACAATCCGGGCAGATTCAATCGGAGCGGAAATAACACCGGATCCCGATCAGGATGATGTAAACGGGCATAAATAATGCCGCATCATGCATTCAGGCATGACATCGCCGCATGATTATGCATCTGCACACGCGGCGATAAGCCTGAAAAATAAACACGGAAAGGAGGGCAGTGAGAGGCAAGTCGAGGTCAAGTTAACGCAGACGGCCGACAAGGCACCAGGGTTTTCTGCCGTCGTTCCCGCGAAGGCGGGAATCCAGAGCCCTATGCCCTGGATCTCCGCCTTCGCGGAGATGACCTACCCTGTTTTGTCATCGAGCCGAAAGGGGCAGCGTGGCTGCCCCCTGGTCGCTTAAACGCCGGCCTTGGCAAAGGTGGCGCCGACCAGCTCTTGCGCCTCCCGGATCAACATGTCGAGGTGAGCCTCGCCCCTAAAGCTTTCGGCATAGATCTTGTAGACCTGCTCGGTGCCGCTGGGACGCGCCGCAAACCAGCCCTGCTCGGTCACCACCTTGAGCCCGCCGATGGCGGCGCCGTTACCGGGAGCATGGGTCAAGAGCGCGATAATGGGATCGCCGGCCAGGGTGTCGGCATCAATGGCAGCGGCATCCAGCCTGGCCAGTACCTGCTTCTGGCCCAGGGTCGCAGGTGCATCGACACGGCGATACACAGGCTGGCCCAGTTCGGCCACCAGCTGCGCATAATAGCGGTGCGGCGTCAATCCGGTCACCGCCAGTATTTCCGCCGCCAGTAACGAAGGGATAAAGCCGTCTTTATCGGTACTCCACACATCGCCGTTCATCCTTAAAAAGGAAGCCCCGGCGCTTTCTTCACCCACAAAGCCCAGCCGACCGTCCATCAGCTCCCTGACGTACCACTTGAAACCGACCGGTACCTCCATCAGCCGGCGTCCCAGCTGGTTCGCCACCCGGTCGATCATCGAGGAGGACACCAGGGTCTTGCCCACCGCCAGGCTCGGCGACCAGTCCGGTCTGTGGGTGAACAGATAATGAATACACACCGCCAGATAATGATTGGGGTTCATCAGGCCGTCGGTGTCGACGATGCCATGACGGTCGTAATCGGGATCATTGCCGCAGGCGATATCGAAGTCATCCTTCATCGCCAGCAGATTGGCCATGGAATAAGGGCTGGAGCAGTCCATGCGGATCTTGCCGTCATGATCCAGGGTCATGAAGGAAAAGGTCGGCTCTTGGCATGGATTGACCACTGTGATATCCAGACCGTAGCGTTCGGCGATATGCGGCCAGTAGGCCAGACCCGCACCGCCCAGGGGATCGATGCCGATGCGAATGCCGGCATCGCGAATCGCGGCCATGTTCACCACTTCACCCAGCTCGGCTACGTAGTTCGCAATATAATCAAAGGGCACCGCCTGGACCAATGCCGTCGTCAGTGGCTGGGTACGAATACCGTCACCATGAGCGGCAATCAGTGCGTTGGCTCTGTCCTGAATCCATCCGGTTGCCTCGCTTGATGCCGGGCCACCGTCGGGACCATTGTATTTGATGCCGCCATCCCGGGGGGGATTATGGGAGGGGGTGATCACGATGCCGTCGGCCAGCGCATCGGGATGGGCTCGGTTGTGATTGAGAATGGCATGAGAGATCACCGGTGTCGGCGTATAACCCCGCTCCGGCTGAATGCGAACTTCCACTTCATTGGCCGTCAGTACTTCGAGCGCCGACCCCCAGGCCGCTTCCGACAGCGCATGGGTGTCCATGCCCAGAAACAGCGGGCCACTCAGCCCTTGCTGCCGACGGTAATCGGCAATGGCCTGGCAGATGGCATGGATATGCCGCTCATTAAAGCTGAGATCCAGGGCACAGCCCCTATGCCCGGAGGTACCGAAGGCAACCCGCTGCGCCGCCTGGCCGACGTCCGGCTGCAGCTGGTAATAAGCCGACATCAGCCGGGGAATATTCACCAGTTCGGTGGCGATGGCCGGCATCCCGGCTCTGGGATGCGTGCTCATAACAGATCTGTGCTCATATCTATGCCCATATCTATGCCCATATCTATGTCCATAACAATGGTCCTTTTACCTACGCTGGTTTTAGATGCTGTGGCACACGCGCTCGATCAATCCATGGGGATAGCCCATGGCCGCCATCAGCTGGGCCACAATATTGCGTTTGCGACCGGTATTGGTGTTGGTAATCACCCAGTAGGGGCTGCCTTCGATGGCTTTGGGTTTGGTGGTATTACCACTGGCCAGCAGTGCCGCTTCGTCGTCGGCAAAATAAATGCGTTTGCGTCCCTTGATATCGCTGGCCTGAGCAAACGCCATCGGATTTTCTCGATACAGCACCGACAGAATATGCATGAAGCGATCGATGGCAGACTCCTGTGACGACAGCTCCCCCCCCTCCAGCATCTGCACCACGCCCGCACCCGGTTGGCCCGCGGGTGCCGCAGCCGGCGTCGGTGCCGATACCGGCTCGTCGGCCGCTATCGCGTCCAGTTTCAGCAGGCGCCGTAATATATCCGAGGCACTTTCACCGATATGCCGGGTGTTGCTGGCAATATAACGATAAAGATCTTCATCCACCTCTATGGTTTTCATCATGTTTTCTGACATGTCCACTCCCAATGACGGAGCCTGATTATACATGGCGTTGACCACAGGCCCAAGCGGGTTGCGCCGCCGGCATCGACAGGCAACAATATCGACCTTGATTCCTCGTCTGGAAATGCACATGCAACTGAATTTTCGCCGCCAGGGGCAAGGCCGACCGGTGATCGTGATCCACGGTCTCTTCGGCAGCCTGGATAACCTGAACGGACTCAGCAAGTCACTGTCCGAGCACGCCGACGTTATTGCCGTGGATGTTCGCAATCACGGTTTGTCACCGCGTAGTGAGCAGATGCATTATCACGACATGGCCGACGACATTCTGGGCCTGAGCGAGCAGCTGCAACTCGAGCGCCCTGTCCTGATCGGGCATTCCATGGGGGGCAAGATTGCCATGATGGCCGCCGGTCTGGCCCCCGACTCCATAGGGGGCCTTGTGGTGGCCGACATGGCGCCGGTCGCCTATACCCAGGCCCGCCATGATGAGGTATTCAAGGGGTTGCAGGCCGTGACCGAGGCCGGCTGCCGTGACCGAAAAGCCGCCGACGAGATCCTGAGCCGCCATGTGAAGATCGCCGGTGTCCGTCAGTTTCTGTTGAAATCCTTTATCCCCGACAGCGCCGATCCCTGGCGCTTCAACCTGCCGGTGTTGTTCAACCATTATCGCAACATCATGAGCTGGCCCGGGGTCAGTCAGCCTTACTCGGGGCCGGTTCTGTTTATTAAAGGAGGCGAGTCCGACTATCTGCTGCCCGAGCACCAGCCCCGGGTAGCACAACAGTTCCCCCGGGCCAGGGCCAAGGTGATCCCGGGAACCGGCCACTGGCTGCATGCGGAAAAGCCCCAGCTGTTCAATCGACTGGTGCTGGATTTCCTGACCGCGGCCAGTTAACAGGCTTAAATCCTTTGTGATATAGTGGCGCTCAATTTACGGGGTCGGACAACATGATGTCATTGGAACAAATCGAGCTACTGGAGAGCCTCGGTCTCAAGCTGTTTTTCGTTGCGATATTCCTGTTGATCGGACTGGCCATTCAGGATGTACTCAAACGGGGCAAGGTACCCAAATTTGGTCGTTACATCGTCTGGGCCGTCCTGTTTCTGGGCTGTGCCGGCTTTCTGGCCAAGGGCGTTATCGAGGCCGTCTGGGAAGGAGGCGGTGTCGGTTAATTCATGGCCAAACAAGATACAGACAGAACCACGCTGGACTTGTTCGCCGACGAACGCCGGCGCGGCAGGCCCAAGACCAATCCCCTGCCCCGGGAAGCCCAACTCAAACTCAACAAGCGCAATCAGCTCAAGCGTGATCGCGAGCGCGGTCTTAGGCGCATAGAGCTGAAAGTAGACGAACAATTGTTGAGCAGATTGAACTTACTGGCCGCGGAGCAACAGCTCAGCCGGGCCGAATTGATCCAGGCCTTGCTGTTGCAACAGCTTGAACAGCAGGGCAACAATTAGGCCGGGCGGCCTGACCACCCACATTTTCGACAGGTACAGCATTATTATGGCAAGTGTAGGTCTGTTTTTTGGAAGCGATACCGGCAACACCGAAGCCGTGGCCAAGATGATCCAGAAAGAGCTGGGCAAGCATCTGATCGAGGTGCACGACATCGCCAAGAGCACCAAAGAGGATATCGCCGGTTTCGATCTGCTGCTGCTGGGTATTCCGACCTGGTACTATGGTGAATCCCAGGCTGACTGGGACGACTTCTTCCCGGAACTGGAGAACATCGACTTCAACGACAAGCTGGTGGCGCTGTTCGGTTGTGGCGATCAGGAAGACTACGCCGAATATTTTCTCGATGCCATGGGCACACTGCGTGAAATCATCGAGCCCAAAGGGGCCATTATCGTGGGCCACTGGCCGACCGAAGGCTACGACTTTGAAGCCTCGCGCGCGCTGGTGGACGACGCCAACTTCATTGGCCTGGGCATCGACGAAGATCGCCAGCCCGAGCTGACTCAGAGCCGGGTAAAAGACTGGTGCAAACAGGTATATGAAGAAATGTGCCTGAAGGAGCTGGAAGCATAAGCCGGCTATTCAGGTCTACTAGGGGACGCGGCAGGCGCGTCCCTTTTTTGTATCCCGGATGCGATGATCGTGCTTCAATCATCCAGACACACTCAAGAGAACACAGATGAAAAGGTTAAGTGTTTTACTGTTGATACTGTGGTTGCCGGCCGCACTGGCTCAGGCCAACATCAATCCACTCCCCCTGCCGGAAGACCGGGGACAGCCGGTCGGGCAGATATTGCTGCACACCGCACAGGAAGGTGACACCCTGGCCAGTCTGGCCCGCTATTACGGGGTCAGCCCGATATTAGTGCTGGCTGCCAATCCGGAGCAGGATCTGTTTCTGCTGCAACCGGGTCAAGAGGTGGTGATCCCCAACCAACTGTTGCTGCCCCGGGCAGACACCAAAGGCATCGTCATCAATCTCGCCGAGCTGAGACTCTACTACTACCCGGAGCAGGGTGACGAAGTCTACGTGTTTCCCATCGGCATCGGCCGGGTCGGCCGGGCCACCCCGGAGATGATCACCCGTATCAGCCAGATGCGCAAGAATCCGACCTGGACGCCCACCGCTACCACTCGGCGCGAATACGAGGCAAAAGGCCTGCCATTACCGGCAGTGGTTCCGGCCGGACCCGACAATCCATTGGGTGAGTATGCCATGCGTCTGGCCTACGGCCGCGGTGAGTATTTGATCCACGGCACCAATGACCCGCTGGATGTGGGTCTGCGCGCCAGCGCCGGTTGTATTCGCATGTATCCCGAGCATGTGGAATGGCTGTTTGCCCAGGTCGACAGCGGCACCCAGGTGCAGATTGTTAATCAGGCACTCAAGGTCAGTACCGATCAATACGGCCAGACCTTTGTTGAAGCCCACGAGCCACTGACGCCTGAAGGGCTGGCCGATGAGCGGCCGCTGGATATGACGGCACTGGCGCCGCTGCTGGAGCAGGGAGCCAACCGACAACTGATTGAACAGGTCATCCAGAACCAGCAAGGCATGCCGCAACTGGTAGGGCAGTTACCCTAGGGCCCGCCACGGATGACAGACATAAAAAAGCCTGGCTCATGCCAGGCTTTTTTCCGTACCACCAAATTACTTGGTGTAACGGCCCATCTGATCCAGACGAGAGTTGGCGCGATCGGCAGAAGCGCGGGCTTCGGCAACGTCGGCAGCCAGACGATCGATCTTGGCAGAGTTCATTTGCTGGCCTTGTTGAACGGCTTGTACGTCCTGGGCCAGGCTGTCCATTTTGGTTTCCAGCGCATCGGTAGAGCTACAGCCTGCCAGCAGCAGAGTACCCACAACACCACCAACCAACATCATTTTATTACGCATTACAAGCTCCTTGTTTTTATGGGAGTCAAAAAGACCACTTAGGCACGCTAAGTATGGACGAAGTTCCTTGCTTACGGCAAATTATTTTACAAATCATGACAGTAGGAAATTTTGCTTAAGGTCCTGATATATCATCTCTTTGTATGTTTTTTGAACACGTACAAGATGCGTTCGACTTCGGCGACCAGGTTTCCCTGCTTATCCACGATATGGATGCAAAAGCGAGGAAAATATTTATCGCCGCCTTCCGTCGCATCAAGTATGTCATCCAGCTATTATCGACTCAAATGAATATCAGCATAAACCCGTCCCCTGCCCGGCTTGAGAAAGGTAATACTGGCGGATCTGTCCCACACCCGATAATCCCGCCCCAATAACACCATCAATAACGCCATCAATAACGCCATCAATAACGCCATCAATAACGCCATCAATAACGCCATCAATAACATAGAGTAGGCAGGATCCGTCATCGAGGACGGGCAAATATCAGCTTCATTAATCTCATCCGACCAGTTTGACTGGTGCAGGATATCAACAAAAACCAACGGCAATGGGCCGGTTTTCTACCCGAACGCATGACATTGGGGCCAGGCCAGATTGCGGTTGCCTTTAGGGGCGGGAACAAGCACAATGAAAGCAATAACCAAACGAAATGCGAAACACTATTCTTATGGCTGACAACAATCAAGCTCTGAAAAAAGCAGGCCTCAAGGTCACGCTTCCCCGCGTGAAGATTCTTGAGTTGCTGCAACAACCCGAAACCCAGCACGTCAGTGCAGAAGATCTGTACAAACTACTGATCGATCAGGGTGAAGAGATTGGCCTGGCCACCGTTTATCGAGTATTGAATCAGTTCGATGACGCCGGCATTGTAGCCCGCCACCATTTCGAAGGCGGAAAATCGGTCTTTGAACTGGCCACCCAGGAACATCATGATCATCTGGTGTGCCTCGACTGCGGCAAGGTCATCGAGTTCCACGACGAGACCATAGAGCAACGCCAGCGTGATATTGCCGCCCAGTACAATATCAAACTCACCAATCATAGCCTCTATCTGTATGGGCACTGCCTGAACGATGAGTGCAGCCATAATGACGAACCCAAGTAATGGGTAACCATCACGATTAAAAAAGCCGCAGTCAACTGCGGCTTTTTTTATGCCTGAAATGAGAGCAGCTTAGCCCGCTTCCTTGCCCCAGGAATCACGCAGTGCCACCGTCAGGTTGAACACCATGCCTTCTGCCTTGCTGTCCCGGCAGAAATAGCCTTCCCGCTCAAACTGGAACGCATGTTCAGGTTCGGCCTGGCACAATGACGGCTCAACCACGGCGCCGCTCAGCACCTGCAACGAACCCGGATTCAATGCCTGTTCAAACGACTCGGCAGCACCCGGGTTGGGCACATTGAACAAGCGGTCATACAGACGCACCTCGGCAGGCACCCCATGACGAGCCGACACCCAGTGGATCACCCCTTTGACCTTGCGGCCATCGGCCGGATCCTTGCCCAGGGTATCGGGATCGTAGCTGCAGAAAATGGTGGTGATGTTACCGTCAGCGTCTTTTTCTACCCGCTCGGCCTTGATCACATACGCATTACGCAAGCGAACTTCCTTGCCCAGCACCAACCGCTTGTACTTCTTGTTGGCTTCTTCACGGAAGTCTGCTTCATCTATAAAGATGTCACGGGTAAAGGGCAGCGATCGGGTGCCCATTTCCGGCTTGTTGGGATGATTCGGCGCCGTCAGCGTTTCTTCATGATCGTCGGCCAGGTTCTCGATCACCAGCCGCACCGGCCGCAATACCGCCATGGCACGCGGCGCATTTTCATTCAGATCGTCCCGAATGCAGGCTTCCAGCATGCCCATTTCCACCGTGTTGTCCTGCTTGGTCACACCGATGCGCAAACAGAATTCACGAATGGACGCCGGGGTATAGCCGCGGCGGCGCAAGCCGGAGATGGTCGGCATGCGCGGATCATCCCAGCCTGAGACATGCCCTTCGCTCACCAGCTGGCTGAGCTTGCGCTTGGACATCACAGTGTATTCCAGATTGAGCCGGGAAAACTCGTACTGGCGCGGGTGACATTCGATGCTGATGTTGTCCAGCACCCAGTCATAGAGGCGACGATTATCCTGGAACTCCAGGGTACACAGCGAATGGCTGATGCCTTCAATGGCGTCCGAAATACAGTGGGTGAAGTCATACATCGGGTAGATGCACCACTTGTCACCGGTCTGGTGGTGGTGAACGAAACGCACCCGGTACAGCACGGGGTCGCGCAGCACCATAAAGGGTGATGCCATGTCGATTTTGGCCCGCAGACAGGCGGTGCCTTCCGCAAACTCACCGTTGCGCATGCGGGTAAACAGGCTCAGGTTGTCCTCAACCGGCCGATCCCGATAAGGGCTACTGCGGCCCGGTGAAGTCAGGGTACCTCGATACTCGCGGATCTGCTCCGGGGTCAGCTCGTCGACATAGGCCAGCCCCTTTTCGATCAACTCGACGGCATAGCCGTACAGTCGGTCGAAATAGTCGGAGGAATAGCGAATGTCACCACTCCATTCAAAGCCTAACCACTGCACATCGCGTTGAATAGACTCGATGTATTCGACGCTTTCTTTTTCCGGGTTGGTGTCATCAAAACGCAGATTACAGTGTCCCTGATAATCCTGTGCGATACCGAAATTCAGACAGATGGATTTGGCGTGGCCAATATGCAGATATCCATTCGGCTCGGGTGGAAAGCGGGTCTGCACCGACTGATGTTTGCCACTGGCTAAATCTTCATCAATGATTTGACGAATAAAATTGCTGGGACGATGGTCCGCCTGACTCATTCATGCACCTCGAACGTGGGAATGACATAATCAAACCCCCATGATCCATGATCTCCGCCTGCTGCTCAATAGCCAGAGCAGGAATAACCGGTTTTGCCAACCAAAAAACCGGAGGCAGGTGAAATGACCGCCAGTTGAATGCAAAACGGGATGGGCCTGAGCTCATCCCGTTCACTACATTATTGCCAATGACCTTTAGTCACTTCTGGTCATGTCGTCTGTCCTAGTTTTCAACCGGTAACGTCTGCTGCACATACTGACCCGGGGCCGGCATCAGGCCCGGGCACTCTTCAGAGCCCACAGCGCGAGCCGGTACCTGTTTGTCGCCCAGATGGGGCGTGACCCACTGTTGCCAGTGTGTCCACCAGGAGCCCGCTTCCCGCCTGGCCGAAGCCAGCCACTGATCCGGATTCTCGAAGGCGGCGTCACTGAGCCAATAGCCATATTTGTTCTTGTGCGGAGGATTGACCACACCGGCCACATGACCGGACTCCCCCAGTACCAGGGTCGAGTCACCCCCCAGCAAACGAGAGCCACCGAAGGTCGAATCCCACAGGGCGATATGATCTTCCTTGGTAGACAGGAAGTAACTCGGCGTCTTGATCTTGCCCAGATCGATACCAAAGTTACCGATCTTGACCTCGCCGGACTGACTCAGGCGGTTGTTGAGATACAGTTCGCGCAGCAGGAAGCTGGCACAGGTGGCGCTCAGGTTGGTGCTGTCGCTGTTCCAGTACAGAATATCGAAGTCCGCAGGCTCTTCACCTTTGAGGTAATTATCGATGTAGTAGTTCCAGTACAGGCTGTTTTCCCGCAACAGGCTGAAGGTCACCGCCATCTGCCGACCATCGAAGAAGCCCTGGGCATCGCTCATCTGCTCGATGGCGCTGATCACGGGATCGTTGATAAAGACCCCTACTTCACCGGGCTGGGTAAAGTCCAGTATCGTGGTCAGAAAAGTGGCACTCTTCACGCGTGACTTCATCCGCCGCGCCGCATACAAGGCCATGGTGGTCGCCAGCAAGGTACCACCGATGCAATAACCAATGGCGTTGACTTCTTTCTCGCCGGTGATTTGCTCGATGACACGAATCGCTTCCATGGTGCCGGAATGGATCAAATCCGGAAAACCGATACCGGCCTGATCTTTGCCCGGGTTGCGCCAGGACATGATAAATACGGTGTGTCCCTGATCACGCAGCCAGCCGACCATCGAATTCTGTTCTTTCAGATCCAGAATATAGAACTTGTTGATAAAGGGCGGGATCACCAGCAAGGGGGTCTGATGCACGGTCTCGGTACTGGCACCGTATTGGATCAGCTCGAACACCTCGTTTCTGAACACCACTTCACCCGGCGTTGTCGCCAGATCTTTACCCAGTGTGAAGGCACCCTGGCGGGTCATCCGAATTTTCAGCATATCGGCACTGGCCGCCATGTCTTCCTGAAACAGCTCTATCCCCTTGAGCAGGTTGGCGCCCTTCTCTTCCAGGGTTCGCTGTAACAGCTCAGGGTTACTCCAGATGAAGTTGGTCGGTGCCAGCGCGTTGATGGTCTGACGAAAGGTAAACGCCAGGCGTTGTCGTACCGGTTCCGGTACGCCCTCTACCACATCCAGCATATCGACCAGGGATTTGGCGAAGTGCAGGTACGACTGACGCATAAAATCGAAATGAGGGTCGTCTTTCCAGGACTGATGCAGGAAGCGACGTTCGCCAGGAGGATTCGGCACCAGGCTTTCGGTACTGTTATCCAGAGCCTTGATCATGCTGTTCTGGCAGATAGCCAACTGACCCTGCCACCATTGCATCTGCATATCGAGCAGGCGCATCGGATTGGTTGAAACCGCCTGATAAAAGACCTTCAAATCCTCGCCGTTGAGCTGTGATAACGCCTGGCTGACCGGGTTATCACCCAGCCGGGAGCATTGAAGGTCGGACCACATGGTTGCATTCCAGTTGAAAAACTGCCCTATGGGATCATTATCGCTAAATGTATTTTGTTGCATTGTCTTTTCCTGATAGTGATTGCACCTACCCAACAGTAACGACAACGGGAAGGAGCCGCCAAGCCCCTTCCCTGCAATCTGTACTAGCTGAAGTGTACTAGCTGAAGGGGTAACCCTTAACAGACGTTATTTTTTCTTTGCGTCTGCCGCCAGTGTTTCCAGGCTGGACTGGAATTCCTGCGCCAGCGCTGCCAGTTTTTTGCCGTCTTCTACCATCTGCTGGCTGACTCGGGTCATGGTTTCCAGCTGTTGGGAACCACAGCTCACCAGATCCTGCACATCTTTCACCTGCAGGCCGACCTGCAGCTGAGACAGACCGATATCCGCATACTGACGGGCGGCGTCCAGCTGAAGATTGGTCAGATCGGTGAAGTTCTTGGCGACCAGCTGATTGAACTTCAGCAAGGGGGCAAAGGTTTTTTCCGACTGCTCGTTAAAGTTCTGAAAAATATTCGTGTACATAACTTGTTCCTTAATATAGGGAAGCCACTAGCAAGAGCCATTTAAATCCGCTTCAGCACCACAGCCGTACCCATGCCGCCACCGACGCACAATGAGGCCAGACCCAGCGAGCTGTTGCTGCGTTGCAGTTCATACAGCAAGGTCACCAGAATACGGTTACCGGAGGCACCCAGCGGGTGACCCAGGGCGATGGCGCCGCCATTGATATTGGTTTTTTCCAGCAGCGCCTGCTCGGCGATGTCGTGTTTGCCAGACAATTGTCTGACCACGCCCAGTGCCTGACCGGCAAAGGCTTCGTTAAGCTCCAGTCGCTCCATTTGTGCCAGAGTGAGACCGGCACGCGTCAGCGCCTGCTCAATCGCCGGCACCGGACCCAGCCCCATGATTTCAGGGTTAATGCCGCCCTGACCGTAGCTGACCACTTCCGCCAGCGGTGTCAGGCCATATTTTTCTACCGCCGCCTTGCTGGCCACGATAATGGCGCTACCGCCATCGTTGATACCGGAGGCGTTACCGGCGGTAACAGAGCCACCATCACGATTGAACGCCGGACGCAGTTTGGCCAGGCCCTCGAGCGTGGTACCCGCTTTCGGATACTCATCGGTATCAACCGTCAGGGTTTCCTTGCGGCTTTTCACTTCTACCGGCACGATTTCGGCCTTGAAGTGGCCGGCTTCGATGGCGGCAACCGCCTTCTCCTGGCTGGCAACGGCCAGTGCATCCTGCTGTTCGCGGCTGATATTTTCCTGCGCTACCACGTTTTCGGCGGTCACGCCCATGTGATATTTATTGAAGGCATCGGTCAGACCGTCGTTGATCAACAGATCGGACAGCCCCATATCACCCATTTTGTGGCCGTTGCGCACATCACCTTTCACCACAAAAGGAATTTGCGACATGTTTTCACAACCGGCGGCCACCACCACATCGGCATCACCGGCCTTGATGTGGGCACAGGCATCCATCAGTGTCTTCATGCCACTGCCGCAGACCATATTCAGACTGTACGCAGGAACGCCAACCGGAATACCGGCGGCCAGGGAAGCCTGACGGCCAATGCCCATGCCCTGGCCGGCGCTGATCACGTTACCGACAATCACTTCGTTCACATGCTCGGCCGCAAGTCCGGCCTGCTCCAGGGCGCCTTTAATGGCAATACCGGCCAGTTCGGCCGCAGGAATAGTTTTCAGTGCACCACAGAAACTACCAATCGGGGTACGTTTTGCCGCGACAATGTATACAGACTCAGCCATAATTTATATTCACTCTTTAAAAAATCGGATTCTGGGAACTTTGACTTATTTACGATTTTTACATGCCTTAGTGCATATAAAGGCCGCCATTGACCGACAGCGTTTCACCCGTTACGTAACCACCGTGCTCTCCGGCCAGATACAGAACGGCACCGGCAACTTCTTCTGTGGTGGCCAGTCGCTTCATGGGAATGGTGGCTTTAATAGAGTCCAGTACATCTTCACGAATGGCAGTAACCATGGGTGTTGCGGTATAACCGGGGGCGACGGCGTTAACGCACACGCCAAAACGAGCACCTTCTGCAGCCAGCGCCTTGGTAAAGCCAATCATGCCTGCCTTGGCGGCAGAATAGTTTACCTGGCCATACTGACCTTTCAGTCCGTTGACTGAAGAAATATTGATGATACGGCCGCTGCCCTGTTCACACATCAGGTTGAATATTGGCTGCGTCACGCTGAACAGGCTATTGAGGTTGGTTTCCATGACTTGCTGCCACTGATCCCAGGACATCTTTTTAAAGGTGGCATCACGGGTAACACCGGCATTGTTGACCAGTACGTCGATACGGCCCAGTTCGCGCAGGGTCTCCGGCAGCACTTCACTGACGTTCTTGTGGTTACTGACATCAAGGGCCAACAGCTGAATGTCACCGCCGTCCAGCTTTTCTTCCTTCAGCCATGTTTTGGCCTGCTCTTCTTTTTCCTTACCCGGACGATGTGTCGCTACAACCTTGTATCCATTATTCAAGAATAAGCGACACACTTCTGTACCAATTCCGCCTGCAGCACCGGTAACCAGCACAATCTTTTTATCCGACATCAAAGCACTCCTTTGTTTTTTTGTTTGTTTTTACCGTTAAAAAGCCAACATCATACTGAACTAAAGAATAGATGGCGCGGGGGTTTATTATCCATTAAATAACCCCCATAAAAACCGATTTTATAGAAGTCGGCACTTGCGCCAACCTTGTGGCACCACTATAAGCTTCTTTTTATGACAAATGAATTAACTCGCGCACATTTTTTATTAAAATTGCAAAAAAAATTTAGACACTAAAAAACGAGGTTAAACCGGAATAAAAAGCCACAAGAAGCCAAAACGAAGATTAAAAAACTCCCATACAGTTAACGGTGCCGGCACGGCAAGGAAAGGCACACACCATTGTATATACCTTTTATGTGACCATGATATACAAATGAAACCACACTCTATGCGACCGTTTGCTAAAATACATCCTTTGTTGTTCGCTGTTATATAGATGACGTCACTAGAGAACGCCTTTAAATGTAATAGATATTACAAGGTTAATGTAATAACACTATTCTGACTCGATCTATGATCAAATATTAGAATGGGCGCCAGAGGCAACACAGCCGCCCTCCGCGCCATCCCATAGTTAGGTTATCGGGTTAGGTTAAGTAATCTTGCGTAACAGGTGTGGATGCAAGGGTTGGTTTGCCTTTATCGTCACCCTCGCGAAGGCGGGGGTCCAGTGTCTTTACAGGTGAACCGCAATCTGAAAATTCTGCGCTACAGGCCCTGGATTCCCACCTTCGTGGGAATGACGACTGAATCACTTCTGTTATGCGGTATTACTTATCGGGTCAGGTCATCGGTGCCTGGCAATGATGGCCAACATTCACCGGGGTTTGGCCCATCAGCAGACGGGTTGCAGGCAGCAAGCTGCTCCTCGGGCCCGAAAGTGCCATCTGGCCGCCAGAGATGACCGTCAGACCACATATGCTGAACGTCATCCGGTGCTGAACGTCATCCGGATGTGCTTGAAATCGGCCCGTACAACAGACTCGTCGTCCGACCTTGACACAGATAATGAAATAAATGCGGAAACCGATGCACCCGCACCGAGCACACTGTCCCTTTTTTACCCTTCCTGGCGCAGATTTAACCCGACATTGGATACTCTTAAAGCAAACAAACTGATTTCACTGACAAAGTCGCTTTGAGTGTTGACAGCCTTCAGGGCAGCCATTAACATGCGCCTCGCATTCAAGCAATGCCTATTCCCCCTTAGTTCAGTCGGTAGAACGGCGGACTGTTAATCCGTATGTCGCTGGTTCAAGTCCAGCAGGGGGAGCCAGTTTCTCAGGTAAAAAGTTAACATTGTTCCCCCTTAGTTCAGTCGGTAGAACGGCGGACTGTTAATCCGTATGTCGCTGGTTCAAGTCCAGCAGGGGGAGCCAGTTTTTCGGGTAAAAGTTAATATTGTTCCCCCTTAGTTCAGTCGGTAGAACGGCGGACTGTTAATCCGTATGTCGCTGGTTCAAGTCCAGCAGGGGGAGCCACTTTCTCGGGTAAAAAGTTAAAATCTGTTCCCCCTTAGTTCAGTCGGTAGAACGGCGGACTGTTAATCCGTATGTCGCTGGTTCAAGTCCAGCAGGGGGAGCCATTTTTCTTGTTATTTCAACAACGCTGGCTCATGATACGCTCTTGAGTGTCAGCACCTCGGCTGTACCTTATCTAAATCTGCTCCCCCCGTTTTTATAAGGATAATGGCTATGCGGGAAACTCGACCCTTCGGTCAGGCTCTGCTGCTGTCAGGATTTATTATTACCTTGTTAAGCATACTACTCCCCTGGTGGATTAGTTATAGTGCCCTGCAGTATCAAGAACAACAGATAGATGATCGCCTGACGCAGCTAACTGCGGTTGAATCCCCTGCTATCTTACTGCCCGGCATGGCAGAACTGTCTACAGAACAACCTCTTGCCGCCGATAACCCGGCCTGGTGGTTTGGCCAGATGGCCGGCAATCACCAACGGATCATGGGTCAGACCACAGTGTTTTATCGCCTCGATACCAGGCCGGCCACCATGCGGTGGCTGCAGCTGTCAGCGCCCCTGACACTGACTACCCTGCTTATTTTTACCGCTTTGTATCGACGCAACCGTAAAGAGGATGAAACGAAGACACATTATTTCAAATCGCTGCTGCTCGACCCCGATGTGGGCCATATTGGCAGTAGCGACCCAATCGAACTGGGAATTATCGGCCTGCATCGGAGTTACGGCAGCCAGATAGAGGATCTGCAACAACAACTGGATGTCGCACAACAGCAAAGTTATCAAGACAGTCTGACCAACCTCGGCAACCGCCATGCCTTTCGCCGTGATCTCGATCTGATACTGAACGATGAAAACAAGCTGGCCATCGCCTCCCTGATGATGGTTCGCGCCAGCACCTTGCAGAATATTAATATTCAGCGTGGATTTCAGGCTGGTGATCAATACCTGCAGGACATCGTCAGACTGGTGCGTAAAGCCATATTGCCGGTGCTGGGTGCCAGAGCCTACCGTATCAGTGGTACCGATATTGCAGTGCTGGCCAAAGGACAATGTGAACCGCTGGCCGAGCGCCTCGGCACCCAATTGAACCAGGAGCTGTATCACTATCAGCATATACACGAGCTGGATTGTGCCGGCTATATCGGTTTCACCCAACTGCTGCCGGGACAAGCTGCGGAGCAGGTATTGAGCAGAGCCGACCTGGCGCTGGCCCAGTCTCAGACCAACGAGCCCAATAGCTGGAGCCTGGTACTGAAGAACAATGACGATGAAGATATGGGTGAAAGCCAGTGGCGTCAGCGGCTGCACAGCATGCTTTCCGAAGACAAGATTCTGCTACAGGCACAACCCGCCCAGATCCGCAGATCGAACATGCCCGGCTATAACGAAATCTTCACCCGCTTCCCTAATGAACAGGGCGGTACCTACCCGGCCACCACCGTGTTTGCCATGCTGCAGCGGCTGAATATGTCGATGCTGTTTGAGCAGAAAATTATCGAAATGATCCTGCAACAGATTGAACGCAAGGCCCTGCCCGGCCAACGCTGGGCCATCAACCTGACGCCTGCAAGCCTGCAGCAGAATTCGTTTTTCATCTGGTTGGAACGGGTACTGTTACGCAACCGAGAAACGAGTGCCAGCCTGGTATTCGAGCTGGATGAACAGGTACTGCAACACCAACGGGTTACCGGTAAACGATTGATGGAGCTGATCCGCCGTTGCGGCGCCCGCTCGGCCGTCAGCCGGTTTGGCCATGGCTATGGCTCTTTTCGCCTGTTGAAAGAACTGAAACCCGATTATATCAAGCTGGACGGCGACCTGGTAAGACAGCTGGAAGAAGACAGCACCAACCAGCAGTTTGTGCGCATGGTTGTCGACCTGGCGCAGCGCCTGGGATGCCATGTCATTGCCGAAGGGGTAGAAACAGTAGAGCAAAAGCAATTACTGGAGTCCATGCATATAGATGGTATCCAGGGCTACCTGGTAGCGAAACCGGCTGATTTTCACACCTTCAAGGTGCGGGCGGCGATTTAAAGCGGATCAGTTGATTGATGAGCTCGCCCAGATGACGATAGCGCTTTATCTCCTCCGGATTGTAGCGCGTCGACATGGTCGCCGGGCTGTGGCGGTGTTTAAGATAACGCATGATCTGCAGACGACTGAAACCACCCACCTGATAAACCAGATCCAGTAGCGTTTTCACTTGTTCCGAGTTTAGCCCGCAGAGCTCGGCATATCCGGATTCGAGCGGGCTGTGAATGCTCACCTCAACCAGACTAAGGCTCCCCTCCTCCTGCAGATATTCCAGCCATTGCTCCACATACATCGGCTTGGTACCCGCCAGCAGCTCGAAGAAGCCCTTGCCGGAGCGACAGCCCGATAACAGCAATACCGCAAGCGAGTCGCTATTGCAGCTAAAATCGACCTCGCCCTGCTCACTCCAGTCGAGTGCCTGAATGCGAATTTCAGCCTGGCCGCCCCGTGCATCTTGCGCCTTGAAAATAAACACACTGCCTCCACTGTTATTGCAAACCTTCATCTTGGCGTAATCTCCACCATGAGTCAAAAGTCGGGCTTCACAGCCCCTGCGTATGAGTGTAAGGTCTGCTCCTCAGCTGTATCCCCGTTACTAGTAAAGCAAGGAGTCATCGTCATGCCCAATAAGGAAGTGACCTATAATATTTCTGAATTGGCCGACGAGTTCGATATTACGCCCCGTACCCTGCGCCACTATGAAGATCTCGGGCTACTGGCCCCAAGGCGCAAAGGCAACTCGCGCATATACAGCCACAAGGACAGGATCAGGCTGGCACTCACCATTCGCGGTAGACGACTGGGTTTCAGTCTGGCTGAAATGCACGAACTGTTCGAACTTTACGATGCCGAGCATCGCTCCCGCCCTCAGTTACACTCCATGGTCGCCATGATCGCAGAAAAACGTGCCAGTCTGCGGCAACAACAGGAAGACATAGAGAAGGTGCTCGCCGAGCTGGACGCCGCCGATATCAAGGCCCGCGAAACCCTGGAAAACATGAAGCACCACTAAACGATAAAAGGCCCGCACTTGGCGGGCCTTTTTGATGTTATTCGCTCAGGCTGATGCTGGCCAGCTTGTCGAAGTAATCGGGAAAGGTCTTGGAGGTACAATTGGGGTCAAGGATCACCACGGCGGTATCGCTCAGCGCCACCAGCGAGAAACACATGGCAATACGGTGATCGTTATAGGTGGCAATCTCGGCCTCCTGCAACCGGTCCGCCGGCGTCACCACCAGATAGTCTTCCCCTTCTTCCACTTCTACCCCAAGCTTGGCCAGCTCGGTCGCCATGGCGTAAAGCCGGTCGGTTTCCTTCACCCGCCAGTTATAGATATTGCTGATACGGGTGGTCCCCTTGGCAAACAGCGCCGTGGTGGCGATGGTCATGGCCGCATCGGGAATATGGTTCATGTCCATGTCCACCGCCTGTAGCGGCCCCACATGCTCGGCTTCGATAAAATCGTCACCCCAGGTGATTTTCGCGCCCATGGCTTCCAGTACATCGGCAAAACGAATATCGCCCTGAATGCTGTCACGACCGATACCGGTCACCCGCACCTTGCCCTTGATGGCACCGGCGGCCAGAAAGTAGGAGGCAGATGACGCATCCCCTTCCACCAGAAAGTCGCCCGGCGACACATAGGTCTGATTGCCCTTGATATAGAAGATCTGGTAATCGTCATGCTCCAGCTCGACGCCGAACTGGCGCATGATATGCAGCGTAATGTCGATATAGGGTTTGGATACCAGCTCGCCCTTGATATGGATGCGGGTATCGCCGGATGCCATGGGCGCGGCCATCAAGAAGGCGGTCAGAAACTGGCTGGAGACCGAGCCGTCGATGTGTACATCGCCGCCCCACAGGCCCTTGCCATTGATAAACACCGGCGGATAACCGTCGGTCTTGAGATAGCTGATATCCGCCCCCGCTTCCCGCAGGGCCTCGACCAGATGACCGATGGGCCGCTCCCACATCCGTGGTTCGCCGGTCAGGGTAAATTCACCGGTGCCCAGACAGAGGGCGGCGCACAGCGGTCGCATGGCGGTACCGGCATTCCCCAGAAACAGCGAGGCCGGCTCATTGGCACTGAAGGCACGGCCCAGGCCGTGCACCACACACTCGGTCTTGTCTTCCGACAGCTCGTACTGCACTCCGAGGGTCTTGAGTGCGTCCAGCATGTAACGGATGTCGTCACTGTCGAGCAGATTGGTCAGGCGAGTCGTGCCCTGGGCCTGAGCGGCAAGCAGCAGCGCCCGGTTGGAGACGGACTTGGAGCCGGGCAGATTCACGGTGCCCTCCACCCGGGCAATAGGAGATAATTTAAGGCTTTCCATATGATTCCTGGAGATACGGGGTAAACAAAAACTGAGGCTGTCTAGACGTTAACAGGGCTGATGCATCAGGGCAAGTAAACAAAAAGGCCGGCTTGCGCCAGCCTCTTCTCAGCCCAGCACCTTGGCCAGTGCGTCCATACAGCGCTGATTTTCCTGCTCCAGCCCGATACTGATCCGCAGGCAGGTCGGCAGGCCATAGCCGGCGATGGGGCGCACTATCACCCCTTCACGTAGAAGCGCCTCATACACGGGTGCCGCATCACGCTGCAAGTCCAGAGTTATGAAGTTACCGCGAGACGGCACATAGCGCAGACCCTGCTGCTGGAAGAAGGCTTGGTACCGGGCCATCTCACGGCGGTTAAGCGCCACCGCCTCGGATAGATAAGCCTCGTCATCCAGCGCCGCTTCTGCCGCCGCCAATGCCAGGCTGTTGCAGTTGAAGGGTTCGCGTACCCGATTCAGCACACCGATCAGCTCGGAATGCGCCACCATGTAACCCACCCGCAGACCCGCCAGACCATAGGCCTTGGAGAAGGTACGTGACACGATCAGGTTGGGGTACTGCGCCAGCCAGTCGATGGACGGATGCCGTTCATCCTCGGCCACATACTCGGTATAGGCCTCGTCCAGCACCACCAGTACCTGCTCCGGCACCCGGGCCAAAAAGGCGACCAGTTCGGCCTTGGTCAAAAAGGTGCCGGTCGGGTTGTTGGGATTGGTAATGCACACCAGCCTGGTCTGGTCGGTAATGGCCGCCGCCATGGCGTCCAGATCATGACCGAAGTCTTTGGCCGGCACCTCTACCGCTTCGGCACCATGAGCCTGAGTGGCCAGGGCGTACACGATAAAGGTGTACTGGGAAAACACCACCTGCTGGCCGGGCGAAACGAAGGTGTGATAAATCAGGTCGATCAGCTCGTTGGAGCCGTTGCCCAGGATCAGCTGGTCGGTATTGACCCCCAGCTTTTCGGACAGCCTGGTCTTCAGGGCAAAACCGTTGGCATCCGGGTAACGCGCCAGATCGGGCAGAGCCCGCTCGATGGCCGCTTTGGCCTTGGGGCCCAGTCCCATGGGGTTTTCGTTGGACGCCAGCTTGACGCTGTTGCTGATGCCAAGCTCCCGCTCCAGCTCTTCCACCGGTTTACCTGGCTGATATGGATGCAACTTTTCTACCCCGGCATTGGCCAGGGCCAGATAATCAATACTCACATTGGCTCCTTAAAATTTTTCTATCAGACATATCGGCAGATTGCACTCACATACGAAGAGGCAGCAGGGTTACCAACGCCGACACGCTAACCCACTTCCCTGTGACGCTCGGCAAATGCCATCCCTGGCATTTGACGGTCGGCTACGGTAATCCCCGCCCCCTCTTCTCAATCACCGAGTCGTCGGTTAACAGCATCCGCTGGCAACTCCGATACATCAAGGAGGACAAAGGGAACAACTCCGCCGACCCTCCGCGCCAAGGATGGCGCGGCGGAGCCTACATGGATGTATCTACGGCGAGTCGGAGGAGTTGGCCCTTGGTCCGATTGCTTTGCTCGTTTTCAGCAATCGCATATTTATTTACAACGAACGACAAGCTGACAGACTTATGGCCTACCTCACTCAGCCGTGCTGCTTGGCGAACTTGTCCATGAAGGCCACCAGCGCCTGTACCCCTTCGATAGGCATGGCGTTATACAGGCTGGCACGCATGCCGCCGACGATGCGGTGGCCCTTCAGCGCCAGCAGTCCTTCCGCCTTGGCTTCCTCGAGGAAGGCCGCGTTCAGGCTGTCGTCTTTCAGCTGGAACGGAATGTTCATCCAGGAGCGTGCCTGTGGGTGCACATTGTTGCTGTAAAAATCGCTGGCATCCACATAGCCGTACAACAGCTCGGCCTTGGCCTTGTTGCACTCGCCCATGGCGTCAAGGCCGCCCTGGCGCTTCAGCCACTGGAACACCAGGCCGGCCAGATACCAGCCATAGGTAGGCGGGGTGTTGAGCATGGAGTCGGCCTCGGCCATGGCCGCATAGTCCATGATGGCCGGGGTATGCGGACAGGCCTGCTGAAGCAGATCTTCACGCACTATCACCACCGCCAGACCGGACGGGCCTATGTTTTTCTGGGCGCCGGCATAGATGAGGCCGAATTTACTGACATCGATGGGGCGAGACAGAATGGTCGAAGACATGTCCGCAATCAGCGGCACCTCGCCGGTGTCGGGCACGAAGTGATACTCGATGCCTTCCACGGTTTCATTCGGGCAATAGTGAACGTAGGCGGCATTCGGGTCCAGATCCCAGCTGTCAGCCAGTGCACGGGGACCGTTTTCCGTGGCTTCAAAACCGTCCAGCACCCGCACCTTGCCCACTTTTTCCGCTTCCGCCACCGCAGACTTGGACCACTGACCGGTGACGATGTAATCGGCCCTGGCATTTTTTCCCATCAGGTTCAGCGCCACGGCGGCAAACTGACCGCGGCCACCGCCCTGCAGAAACAGCACCTTGTAATTGTCCGGCACCTGCAGCAGGTCGCGCAGATCCTGCTCGGCCCGGGCCGCCACCGCCATATAGTCGGCGCCACGGTGACTGAGTTCCATCACCGACACACCCAGACCGTTAAAATCGCGAAACTCGGCCTGAGCCTGTTGCATGACCTCAACCGGCAACATGGCCGGACCCGCGCTGAAGTTATAAACCATCTTCTCCATTTTCCCTGAGTTACCTATACGCTGAATAATCGATAACACGGCCGCATGACACCGGCACCCCTTGTTATCACCACGACCCTATCTTTTTACACGTCCAGACGGCCAAATCAAAGTGATTTTACATATTGAATCGCAGTCGAACAAAAGGGGCCGCTGGGGCCCCTTGTTTTCAATACCTGTTTTATTCTTCGATGACAGGGTCTTGCTGCTCGTCGTCCCCGTTCTCTTCGGCTTGAACGTCGGTCCGGGTTTCGATATCGCCCTCGCCGTCCATCAGCTCGTCGTCGTCTTCGGGCTCTTCGATACGTTGCAGACCTACCACCTGCTCGTCTTCTCCGGTACGGATCAAACGCACGCCGGCGGTGTTACGGCTGATCAGGCTCACTTCCAGTACCCGGGTGCGTACCAGAATACCGCCATTGGTGATCAGCATGATCTCGTTGCTGTCCTCCACCTGAATGGCGCCCACTACCGGGCCATTGCGGTCGCTGACCTTGATCGAGACCACACCCAAAGTGCCACGACTCTTGGTCGGGTACTCTTCCAGTGCGGTACGCTTGCCGTAACCATTGGCCGTCACGGTCAGAATCGGGCCTTCACCACGCGGAATGATCAGTGATACCACCTTGTCATCCCCCGCCAGGCGAATGCCGCGCACACCGGAGGCGGTACGGCCCATGGGACGTACGCCCTTGAAGGTGCCCTTGCTTTCGACCACTTCGGTCTCCAACCCTTCGCCTTCTTCCAGACCGGACTCGCCCTGTTCGTCGTGGCTTTCCACGTCGGCATGACCGCTACCTTCGGCGAAACGCACTACCTTGCCCGCATCGGAGAACAGCATGATCTCGTTGCTGCCATCGGTGATATCGACCCCGATCAACTCGTCGCCTTCGCGCAGGTTGATGGCACGAATACCGGAGGCCAGCGGACGACTGAAGGCCGACAGGCTGGTTTTCTTCACGGTACCGTCGGCGGTGGCGAAGAACACGTATTTGTCGTCGCTGTATTCCTGTACCGGCAGAATGGCGGTAATGCGCTCGTCTTCACCCAGCGGCAACAGGTTGACGATGGGTCGGCCGCGGGCGGCACGACTGGCCTCCGGCAGCTGATAGACCTTGAGCCAGTACACCTTGCCGGCGGTCGAGAAGCACAGAATGGTGTCGTGGGTATTGGCCACCAGCAGACGCTCGACGAAGTCTTCCTGCTTCATCTTGGTCGCCGACTTGCCGCGGCCACCGCGACGCTGGGCTTCATAATCGGTCAGCGGCTGATATTTCACATAGCCCTGATGGGACAGGGTCACCACCACGTCTTCCTGGGTGATCAGGTCTTCGATGTTGATCTCGGCGCTGGAGGCGGTGATCTCGGTACGACGGGCGTCGCCGAACTGCACCTTGACCGCTTCCAGTTCCTCCCGGATCACTTCCATCAAGCGCTCGGGGTTATTCAGGATATAGAGCAGCTCGGCGATCAGGGTGAGCAGATTCTGATATTCCTCGAGAATTTTCTCGTGCTCGAGCCCGGTCAGGCGGTGCAGACGCAGATCCAGAATGGCCTGGGCCTGTTGCTCGGTCAGGTAATAGTGACCCTCGCGAATGCCGAATTCCGGCTCCAGCCACTCGGGGCGAGCCGCATCGTCACCGGCACGCTCCAGCATGCTGGCCACATTACCCAGCTGCCAGCCCTGACTAACCAGGCCAGCCTTGGCTTCGGCCGGGGTCGGCGAGCGGCGGATCAACTCGATGATGGGGTCGATATTGGCCAGGGCAATGGCCAGACCTTCCAGGATATGGGCCCGATCCCGCGCCTTGCGCAGTTCGAACACGGTACGGCGGGTCACCACCTCGCGACGGTGCTGAATAAAGCAGTTCAGCATGTCCTTCAGGTTGAAGATGCGCGGCTGGTTGTTGTCCAGCGCCACCATGTTGATGCCGAACACGTTCTGCATCTGGGTCTGTGAATAGAGGTTGTTCAGTATCACCTCACCCACTTCGCCCCGGCGTACTTCAATCACGATGCGCATGCCGTCCTTGTCGGACTCGTCGCGCAGGGCACTGATGCCTTCGATGCGTTTTTCCTTGACCAGCTCGGCGATTTTCTCGATCAGCCGGGCCTTGTTCACCTGATACGGCAGCTCGGACACGATAATGGTTTCGCGACCGGTCTTCTCGTCGGTCTGTACCTCGGCCAGGGCACGCACATAAATCTTGCCACGACCGGTACGGTACGCATCGATGATGCCGGATTTGCCGTTGATGATGCCGCCGGTAGGAAAGTCCGGCCCCGGGATCAGCTCGATCAGCTGATCGATGCTGATGTGTTCGTCTTCAATCAGCGCCAGACAACCGTCCACCACCTCATTGAGGTTGTGCGGCGGAATATTGGTGGCCATGCCCACGGCAATACCGGAAGAGCCGTTCACCAGCAGGTTCGGTACCTTGGTCGGCATCACCGCCGGTATCATCTCGGTGCCATCGTAGTTGGGCACCCAGTCGACGGTTTCTTTATCCAGATCGGCCAGCAGTTCGTGGGCGATCTTGTCCATGCGCACTTCGGTATAACGCATGGCGGCGGCGGAGTCGCCGTCCACCGAACCGAAGTTGCCCTGGCCATCGACCAGGGTATAACGCATGGAAAAATCCTGTGCCATACGCACTATGGTGTCGTATACGGCACTGTCGCCGTGCGGGTGATATTTACCTATTACATCACCTACCACACGGGCCGATTTCTTGTAGGGCTTGTTCCAGTCGTTGCCGAGCTCGTTCATGGCGAACAGCACGCGGCGATGCACCGGTTTCAAACCATCTCGAACATCGGGAAGCGCCCGCCCCACGATCACGCTCATGGCGTAATCCAGGTAGGAGCGTTTCAGCTCTTCCTCGATGTTTATCGGCATGATTTCTCGGGCCAGATCGGTCATAGCAAGCCTTGTCCCCAGTTTATTGTTGATATCGCAATAAAAAACGCATCATTCTACCATACAAATGCGTGCAGGGAGCAGTCATGCTGGCAGCGAAAACCGTCTGGGCTATAATGGCCGCTCTGCACATTAATCTGACCATCGTTTAAGGCGTTGCCCGTGAATGTAGACCAACAGGAAATCGACAAATTCGAGGCCATGGCCTCTCAGTGGTGGGATCTGGAAGGCGACTTCAAGCCCCTGCACCGGCTTAACCCGCTGCGCCTGAACTGGATTGCCGACAAGGCCGGGGGGCTGTTCGGCAAACAGATCATCGATATCGGCTGTGGCGGCGGCATTCTCAGCGAAAGCATGGCGCGGGAAGGTGCCGAGGTGACCGGCGTCGACATGGGGCGGGAGCCACTGGCCGTAGCCCGGCTGCACGCGCTGGAAACGGGCGTCAGCCTCAATTACCGTCAGAGTACCGCCGAACAGATAGCCGCCGAGCAAGCGGACCAATTTGATGTGGTGACCTGCATGGAGATGCTGGAGCACGTGCCCGCGCCCGCCTCCGTGGTGCAGGCCTGCGCCGACCTGGCCAAGCCCGGCGCCACCCTGGTGTTTTCCACCATCAACCGCAATCCCAAGGCCTGGCTGATGATGATAGCGGCGGCCGAGCACCTGTTCAAAATGGTGCCCAGGGGCACCCACGATCACCGCAAGTTCATCACTCCCGCCGAGTTGTGCCACTACATAGAGCAGGCCGGTCTGGTGGTCAGGGACATCAGCGGCGTCGTCTATCAGCCGCTGTCCGGCACCTTCAAGCTGAGCCGGGATGCGGACGTCAACTACATGGTGCATGCCATCAAACCGGAGTAAGTCATGACCTTTCACGCTGTGCTGTTCGATCTGGATGGAACCCTGCTGGACACGGCCGGCGACATGGGGGCCGCCGCCAACCATGTGATAGAGAGTCTGGACCTGCCGGCCCTGACCGAGGCGATATTGCAATGCACCACCTCGGACGGCTCCTATGCCCTGCTCAGGGCCGGTATTCACCCGGCGTTGATCGAGCATCACGGTCTGGAACCACTGCGTCGGCAGATGCTGCGCTTTTATGGTGACAACCTCTGCCATCACACCCGCCCCTACGAGGGGGTGCCGGCCCTGCTTGACTGGCTGAACGCCTGCCGCATTCCCTGGGGCGTGGTCACCAACAAGCCCGCCGCCCTCACCGAGCCGCTGCTGGCCGGACTGCCGCTGTTTCGCCACTGTGGCGTCACCGTCAGCGCCGATACCCTGCCCCAGAAAAAGCCCCATCCGGCCCCCCTGCTGTTTGCCGCCGAGCAACTGTCGGTGGCGCCGGAACGCTGCATCTACATCGGCGATCACAGACGCGATATAGAGGCGGGACGCGCCGCCGGCATGACCACGGTGGCGGCCGCCTGGGGGTATATTTCCGCCGGCGAAGACCCGAACAGCTGGCAGGCAGATCACCAGCACGGCACCGTTTTCGCGCTGGCCGACTGGCTGAAAGACACATTCGAAACCAAGCGATGAAAGATCCGGCGGGATCTCCAATACCCCTTTTTTGCAAGCCAAATATTTTTAAAAATGTTTCCTGCCGGGTATAAAATAACCAGGGGTTTGTAAGCGCCAGACTCCCAAAGGGATAGACGTTAGTAAGTACAAACCTTTGCCGCCAGATCACAGATTATCCACATGATTTACCGGTTTCCGCCCGCTTGAGAATTGTCAGCTAACCCACTATATTGTGCCCATCACCACACAAGACAACTAGATGTTGTGCTTCTTCCGGCCATCACCCACACTATGTAGGGTACTGATGACACGGGATGTTTTTGCCGAAGTAGACGCAACACCACTGGGAGAAGGTCCGTTTCATGAATAAACATCTGCTGGTTACCAAACGTTCTGGCGCCAAGGAGCACCTCGATCTGGACAAGATCCATCGGGTGATCACCTGGGCCGCCGAAGGGCTGGACAATGTCTCCGTCTCCCAGGTGGAGCTGCGGTCACACATCCAGTTCTATGATGGTATCCGCACCGAAGATATTCACGAGACCATCATCAAGGCCGCCGCCGATCTGATCTCCGAGCAGACCCCGGATTACCAGTATCTGGCCGCCCGCCTGGCCGTGTTCCATCTGCGCAAGAGGGCCTATGGCCAGTTCGAGCCGCCCCATTTTTATGACCACATTGCCCGTCTTACCGAGATGGACAAGTACGACCAGCACATTCTGGCCGATTACAGCCGCGACGAACTCGACGCCCTCAACACCCATCTGGATCACGACCGCGACCTGACCTTCTCCTATGCGGCTGTCAAGCAGCTCGAAGGCAAATACCTGGTGCAGAACCGGGTGACCGGCGAGATTTACGAAAGCCCCCAGTTCCTCTATATGCTGGTGGCCGCCTGTCTGTTCTCCAAGTATCCCAAAGATACCCGGCTGAGCTATGTCACTCGCTTCTATGATGCGGTGTCCCAATTCAAGGTGTCTTTGCCCACGCCCATCATGTCCGGCGTGCGCACCCCGACCCGTCAGTTCAGCTCCTGCGTACTGATCGAGTGCGGCGACAGCCTGGACTCCATCAACGCCACTTCCGGCGCCATCGTACGTTATGTGTCCCAGCGGGCCGGCATCGGCATCAACGCCGGTCGCATTCGCGCCCTGGGCAGCCCCATTCGTGGTGGTGAAGCCTTCCACACCGGCTGTATTCCGTTCTACAAGCACTTCCAGACCGCGGTTAAATGCTGCTCTCAGGGCGGTGTGCGGGGTGGTGCCGCCACCCTCTTCTACCCCATGTGGCACCTGGAAGTGGAATCGCTGCTGGTACTGAAGAACAACCGCGGCGTAGAAGAAAACCGGGTGCGGCACATGGACTATGGCGTGCAGATCAACCGCCTCATGTACCAGCGCCTGATTCAGGGCGGCAACATTACCCTGTTCAGCCCGTCCGACGTGCCCGGCCTGTACGACGCCTTCTTCGAAGATCAGGCGAAGTTCGAGGAACTGTACCTCAAGTACGAGCAGGACAGCAGCATCCGCAAGCGTACCCTCAAGGCGTTGGAGCTGTTCTCGCTGATGATGCAGGAACGGGCCGGTACCGGTCGTATCTACATTCAGAACGTGGATCACTGCAATACCCACAGCCCGTTCGACCCGGCGGTGGCCCCGGTGCGCCAGAGCAACCTGTGCCTGGAAATCGCCCTGCCCACCAAGCCGATGATGGACATCAACGACGAAAACGGCGAAATCGCACTCTGCACCCTGTCGGCCTTCAACCTCGGCGCCATCAGCGATTTGAGCGAGCTGGAAGAGCTGGCCGAACTGGCGGTACGTGCACTGGACGCCCTGCTCGACTACCAGGACTACCCGCTGCTGGCCGCTCAGAAAGGGTCCATGAACCGCCGTACCCTCGGCATTGGCGTCATCAACTACGCCTATTACCTGGCCAAGAACGGCGTCAAGTATTCCGACGGCAGCGCCATCGGCCTGACCCACAAGACCTTTGAAGCCATTCAGTACTACCTGCTGAAGGCCTCGGTCAAATTGGCGAAGGAATTCGGCCCCTGCCCGGCCTTTAACGAGACCACCTATTCCCAGGGCGTGCTGCCGATCGATACCTATAAAAAGGATCTGGACAAACTCTGCCAGGAGCCGCTGCACCTGGACTGGGAAAGCCTGCGTGAAGAGATCAAGACCACGGGTCTGCGTAACAGCACCCTGACCGCGCTGATGCCATCAGAGACTTCCAGCCAGATCTCCAACGCCACCAACGGCATAGAGCCGCCCCGTGGTCTGGTATCGGTCAAGGCGTCCAAAGACGGTATCCTCAAGCAGGTGGTACCCGAGTACGCCGAGCTGAAGAACCAGTACGAGCTGCTGTGGCAGATGCCGTCCAATGACGGTTACCTGCAACTGGTGGGCGTGATGCAGAAGTTTGTGGATCAGGCCATTTCCGCCAACACCAACTACGACCCTGCCCGTTTCGAGGGTGGCCGGGTGCCGATGAAGCAGCTGCTGAAAGACCTGCTCACCGCCTATAAATTCGGTCTCAAGACCCTGTATTACCATAACACCCGTGACGGCGCGGCAGACGCCCAGAACGACATGCAGGAAGATGACGGCTGTGCCGGCGGCGCCTGCAAAATATAGTTCATGATGGCGGGGTCAAATCCCCGCCTTGATGCGTAATGCCCGTTAATTAAGCGTTATCGGGATAAGAAAACCCCATGCCAACACGCAGCCAGTACATCTATGTATGCTCGACGATGGCATCCCTGCCGTCGACGGTTGGCCTGGGAACCTTCTTATCCCTCTTACCTGGCCGGCATTACGCCTTATGTGCGGAATAATAGAAATGTCTTATACCACTTTCAGTCAAGTTCAGAACGATCATATGAAAGAGCCCATGTTCCTCGGCAATCCGGTGAACGTGGCCCGTTATGATCTGCAAAAATACGATATCTTCGAAAAGCTGATCGAGAAGCAGCTGTCTTTCTTCTGGCGTCCGGAAGAAGTGGACGTGTCCCAGGACAGAATCGACTACCAGGCCCTGCCGGATCACGAAAAGCACATCTTCATCAGCAACCTGAAATATCAGACCCTGCTCGACTCAATTCAGGGTCGCAGCCCCAACGTGGCGCTGCTGCCGCTGGTGTCCATCCCCGAGCTGGAAACCTGGATTGAAACCTGGGCCTTTTCCGAGACCATTCACTCGCGTTCCTACACCCATATCATCCGCAACATCGTCAATAATCCGGCGACCGTGTTCGACGATATCGTGGCCAACGAACAGATCCTCAAACGGGCCGGCGACATTGCCGGTTACTACGACCAGTTGATTGAGTACACCAACCTCTATCATCTGTTTGGCGAAGGCGAGCACGAGCTCAAGGGGCAAGCGGTCAGCATCAGCCGTTACGAGCTGAAGAAAAAGCTCTATCTGTGCCTGATGAGCGTGAATGCGCTGGAAGCCATTCGCTTCTACGTCAGCTTCGCCTGCTCCTTCGCCTTTGCCGAGCGCGAGCTGATGGAAGGCAACGCCAAAATCATCAAGCTGATTGCCCGCGACGAAGCCCTGCACCTGACCGGCACCCAGCACATGCTCAATATACTGCGCGCCGGCGAAGACGATCCGGAAATGGCGCACATCGCCAAAGAGTGCGAGCAGCAGTGCTTCGAGCTGTTCCGTGACGCCGCGATTCAGGAAAAGGAGTGGGCCGAATACCTGTTCAAGGACGGCTCCATGATCGGCCTGAACAAGGATATTCTGTGTCAGTATGTGGAATACATCACCAACCTGCGCATGCAGGCGGTGGGCCTGGCCCCGGCATTTGACGGTGCCAAGCAGAACCCTATTCCCTGGATCAACGCCTGGCTGTCGTCCGACAATGTGCAGGTGGCCCCGCAGGAAGTGGAAGTCAGCTCCTATCTGGTCGGCCAGATCGATTCTCAGATGAACCACGACGATCTGGGTGACTTCGAGCTGTGAGCCGCATCTGCACCCGCGCGCTTAACTTTGAACTTCGGGCAGATGAAACCCTGCTCGAAGGGCTGGAGCGCACCGGTCATGCGGTGGAATATCAGTGCCGCAGTGGTTACTGCGGCGCTTGCCGAACCCCTCTGCTCGAGGGGGCGGTCAGCTACCCGCACCCCCCGCTGGCCTTCGTCACCGCCGGTGACATACTGCCCTGCTGCTGCCGGCCACAAGGTGACATCACCCTGGATATCGACGCCGAACCGGTCAAGAAACAGGCTTAACCCTGTGAGGGGTAAGGGGTGAGGAGTGAGGGGTGAGGAGTGAGCGATTCACCTGCCTTGACCTAAATACTCGTTCAACAGCCGAACGTTGCGCCGGTTGGCCTTGAAGGCGAAATCGAACAGATCGCCGAACAGGGGGATGATACCGATACTCAGCTCCAGCAACACATTCAGCCCCATACGGGCCAGCACCCCGGCCGGCAATTTCATGCGCGCGGCTTCCAGTATGATATAGGATGACAGGCCGGCGCCGGCCAGATCGCCGATACCCGGCACCAGCCCGATAATGCCGTCCAGCCCCACCCTGAAGCCACCAGGCAGCCGAATGGCGCTGTCCAGCAGCCACGACAGTCGCTCCAGCCGCCGAACGGTGGCCTCATGGTCTGTAGAGCCGCCACTCATTTTTTGGCAATCACCCATACCGCATGCACTATGCCGGGAATATAACCCAGCAGGGTCAGCAGAATGTTGATCCAGAAATGCTTGCCGATACCGACCTGCAGAAACACCCCCAGCGGTGGCAACAGGATGGCGATGATAATGCGAATAAAATCCATAATTGACTCCTGATGATAACGAACATGACAACGTTAGCAGACAGCCGAACCGGCAGCTATCTGGTGGCAAGGACTGCGTCAGCGCTTGTCATTTGACTCCAATGGAAACGGGTGCCAGCTTAAACGACCATTCTGCTCGAACGACTGCTCCCGCTCACAGACAAACAACTGCTTGCCCATTTCAATCACGGACCCCTTCGAATAACGCTGGTCCGCATAAAAACACACCGGCTCCAGACCCGATGCAATATTCAGCTCCACCGGTGGCCGGGTGCTGATGGTATTGGCGGTCGTCATGGCCGACAGACAAAGCAAGCCCCAAACCAGACTCTTCAACATGACACATTTCCTCTTTAACCCGAGATAAGCTCATGGTAACACCCTGTTACGCACCCAAGATAAGGCCTCATAATGAAAACACGATACTGGTTGCTGCTCGTACTGACATTGCTTTCCTTCGGAGCTTGGGCTAGGGTATTGATACTGCTTTTTATCTATTTTTTAGTCACTTGGAATCGTCACTACTTACATAAGTACGCACTCACAGAGGGTTTTATGTATAAGTATCAAAACAATTTTCCGAGCCCTACCCCCTTCTGCCCGGTGTAAGCCGGATGCTGCTTGTCGCATCCGGCCTGTTCCCTCTTTATTTGATATTGCCTGACCAGAACATCATAAGGAGATGCAGCCTTGAAGTATTCAACCTGCCGTGACCACCTTTAAATTGGTGTAGCTCGAGTCTATGCAACTTGAGCGTGTGAAAAAGTCGATTTTGTCAGCCGGCGAGAAAAGAAAGCGGCACTTTTCCGGCGGCCCGTCATCAAGGAGCTTGATCATGAGTAAGGAAAAAGTAAAAAAGAAAGCGGAAAAATCCCTGAAAGAAAAACGTCAGGAAAAGCGCGACAAGCGCAAGAATCAGGAATAATTCCGGCGTTGTCGGTGCGCAGGCAAGAAGCCGTGTCTGCAGGCTGACGGTTGAATAAGTAGCATGAATAACAAGCACGATCCAATTGGGCGCCTCTCGGCGCCCTTTTTATCCGGAGTGGATACTAGAGCGAGTCCGGATCCCACCAGCCAGCACCGGCGGCCATTGAACGACTCGGTATCGGTGACCCGCTCCGACGCATCCGGGGGCAAGGCTGCGAGCAGGCGCTGGATGTCCGTCACCCCTGTGGTCAAAGCCGGGACTCAGAGATAATCGGCGCAGCGGATCATGACGCGCCGCGACAGGGTCATGGCTGCGTGGCTCTTGTGATAGGCGGCTTCATTGATAAACAGGGGATAGGCGGTATAGTTCCCCTGCCAGGTGATCGGCGTGCCATCAAAGGTTTCCATCACCACCTCGCCCGGCTCAATCGGCTGAAAATCACGCTGTTCGAGCCGCTTTGCCACCATGCCGAGCCGCTGTCCCTGCTCATCGGTAGGCAACACCAGATCTTCCGTATACTGGAAGGCCTCAAAATCGGCGGGAAGCGAGGTCAGTGACCCCTCGTTGTAGCACACCACAAAATCGAGGATATGCTGGGTCATCCGCTCCATCAGCTCCAGCGTTTCCTGCTGCAAGACCGAGTTGGGCTGAGGGCCCACTTCCACGGTCACCCCCTGCTGGGCGACCGAAATCAGAAACCGCTTCTTCTCTTCCGGCAGTTCGTCCTGGAAGAAGACCACGGCTTCCGGCATGTTGGCCTTGACGTAGGCGCCGAGCCCGATATTGAAGGCATCCTTGCGCAGCAGCATCAGGCAGGCCCCCATGTTGGAGGTGGTATTGTGCAGGTCAATCATCAGCTCAATCGGCGACTTGCCCCTCGGGCCGAACTGCCGGTTCAGTTTTTTGGCCAGCAGCTGTTCATATCCCACCCGTTCATCGTCCTGCAAGGCATCGAGGGCGAATTCCCGGTTGAGATCGGTTTCGATATAACGCACCGACTGCTCGCAGGCCCTGGGGTTGGCGATGGTCTGGCTTAACTCGAGCTGGGGCCAACGCTGAAACTGGTTGTGGTCACGCCACTTCTTGAGCAGATAGATACCGGAAAGCTCATTGCCGTGAGTGCCGCCGACCAGTGCAACACGCGTGATTTTTTTCATGTGGTTCTCCCTTGGCCGGCCCCCATGGCGAAGCGCCATGGGGACCGGAACGGTTTTTTTAACGGCGAATCAAGACCAGTGCGTCATTTGGGCAAAGATAATGAATCCCCAGCTCAGCACGTAGATCAAGGCTATCAGCGGAAAGATGACCTTTATCCAGTCGGAGTATCCCACCCGGGCCAGGGCCAGCATGGCCAGGGTGCCGCCGGAGGTGGGCACTATCATGTTGGTGAGACCGTCGCCCACCTGGAACGCGAGGATCATGACCTGGTAGCTGATACCCACCAGATCGGCCAGCGGGATCAGCACCGGCATGGTGACCAGCGCCTGGCCGGAGCCACTCGGAATAAACAGGTTGATGATGCCCTGAATCACACTGATACCAACCGCAATCAGCGACTCGGGCATAAAGTCGAGGGCCCGGTTCAGGGTATCGACAATGGTGTAGATGATCTGGCCGTCTTCCAGCACCACCTTGATGGACGCCGCCAGGCCAATGACCAGGGCGCCACCGGTGACCTTTGAGGCACCTTCAACCATATCGGCCACATAGCGATTGGGGTTGATACGGCAGATGGCGGCAATCACTATCGACATGACGATAAAGACGGCGGTGATTTCCTTGATATACCAGCTTCGGCCCAGGGCGCCGGTGCCGGCCAGATAGGAACAGCCGGCAATCACCAGGATCCCGAGAAAGAACACCGAGATGATGCTCAGATCCCGGGCACTAAGGCGATAGTCCTCGATCTTTTTTGAAAGTGCGCCGGTGCCGCCCTCGTCTTCGCCCGCCCGGTGTTTGGGCGCCACAAAGGTGGTGATGTACCAGGCCAGCAGGCTCAGAGCCATGAAAGCCATTCCAAAACGCAGCAGGGCGCCGGAGAAAATGGGCAGGCCGGCGATGCTTTGTGCCACACCCACCGTGTAGGGGTTAATCGGTGACAGGGTAAAGCCGATACCGATGCCCCCAATGGCAATACAGGCGCCCACCAGATTGGTGTATCCCAGCGCGCTGGACACCAGCAGGGCAACGGGGACCAGGGCGATGTTGTTTTCATAGCCGACCGACATCCCGAAGATGCCGTACAGATAGGTGGCCAGCCAGATGAGTAGATGGCCTTTATCCAGCCCGATGCGCCTGACCGTGGTGCCGACCAGGTTTTCCAGCGCATGGCTACGATACAGGATATTGAACAGGCCACCGGCAATGAACACGATAAACAGGTACTGGGCAGACTGGATCAGCCCCTGGGGGATCGCGACAAAGATGTTGAACAGCTGGTTTACCGCCCCGGCAACGGAAAGCGGGGTGGTGTCATCGGCCAGGTAATGAAACGAATCGGCGATGACTCGCTGCCGGCCATCCACCGTTTCCACCTCGTAGGCCCCTTTCGGTACCACCCAGGCAAGGAAGCTGGCCAGGAGCAGGATATAAAAAATCAGTACCATGGGGTCGGGGAATTTCTGATACCAGGGCTTGTCCCCCAGGCCATCAAGGGTGCCCGTTCGATTTTCTTGTTCCGTATTTCCCTGCATAACAAATCTCCATGTGTGCGTGCTTTACATTCAATCGAAAAGATGGCCGCGAAATATTCCACAGGCTATCCATTTGCACAATGCCTTTTTTTGTGTAGCATTATTCGAAATTGTTATGTGGTAACCGTATGCAATACCGACAACTGCAGGCGTTTGTCGCCACCATCCAGAAGGGCAGCTTTTCTCGGGCCGCCACCAGCCTGTCCATGTCTCAGCCATCAATAAGCAGACTTATCAAGGATTTACAGGATGGCGTGGGTTTTGATCTGTTCAAAAAACAGAAGGGAAGAATGGTGCCTACGCCCGAAGCCATGGCGTTTTATGACGAAGTCAGCACCATCATTCACGGTATCCATCATCTGGAAAATTTTGCCGACAAGCTGAAACAATCGTCCCATGGCAGCCTGACGATTGGCTCCACACCGGCCCTGGCGACCCAGCTGACCCCAACGCTGATCAAGTCATTTGTTGATGAATACCCACAGGTGCACATCAACTTGCTGGTCGACAGTGTGGATCAGTTGGTAAAGGGCCTGGGCGAGAAGAAATACGACCTGATCCTGACCAATCAGACGGAATCCCACGCCGGCTTTATCGAAGAGCCGCTGACCGAAGTTTCCTGGGTCTGTGTCATGCCCGCGAGTCATCCTCTGGCCGAGAAAGAGATCATTACCCCTGAAGATCTGCAGGGCGAAAACCTGCTGAAACTGGTGGACGAAGATGGCATTGAATGGAGCAGCCATAAAAACCTGCTGAAGGAACACAATATAAGGGTACGGGATCAGTTCTCGACCCAGCGTTCACTGTCCGGTTACGGCATGGTGGCCGCCGGCCTGTGTATTGCGCTGCTGGAGCCCTTCAACGCCGACTTGTGGCAAGGCCTGAATGTGGTGACCCGCCCCTTCCTGCCACAGCTGACATATCGCTATTCCCTGTATTACTCCGTCGATCAGGTTCGCAGCGAGCTGTCCCGGGCCTTTTCCATCAGTGCCCGACGCTCGATGAACACGCTGCCGGACAAGCAGCCGGAATCGCGGTAGTCGCCCCTGGGCCCCCCCGACAGCCATCAGGAACATTAAAAAAGCCCCTGATATTCAGGGGCTTAAGTGGTATTTCACGACCTTATCGAAGGGTAAAATCGCTAGCGGATTATTCCCACTCTATGGTGGCGGGCGGCTTGCCGGAGATGTCATAGACTACTCGGCTGATGCCATCGATTTCGTTGATGATGCGGTTGGACACATGACCCAGGAAATCATAAGGCAGGTGCGCCCAATGAGCGGTCATGAAGTCGACGGTTTCTACCGCCCGCAACGAGACCACCCAGTCGTACTTACGGGCATCACCCATCACGCCCACGGAGCGTACCGGCAGGAAGACGGTGAAGGCCTGGCTGACCTTGTTGTACAGATCGTGCTTGTGCAGCTCTTCGATGAAGATGGCATCGGCCCGGCGCAGCAGGTCACAATATTCCTTCTTCACTTCGCCCAGCACGCGCACACCCAGACCCGGCCCCGGGAACGGATGGCGATAGAGCATGTCATAGGGCAGACCCAGCTCCAGGCCGACCCGACGCACTTCATCCTTGAACAGCTCTTTCAGCGGTTCAACCAGCTTCATTTCCATGTCGTCCGGCAGGCCACCCACGTTGTGGTGCGACTTGATCACATGGGCCTTGCCGGTGGCTGAACCGGCAGACTCGATCACGTCCGGATAGATGGTGCCCTGGGCCAGCCATTTCACGTCCTGGATCTTGCCCGCTTCTTCATCGAACACTTCGATGAAGACGCGTCCGATGATCTTGCGCTTGGCTTCCGGGTCGTTTTCACCGGCCATGGCGGCCAGAAAACGGTGTTCGGCATTCACGTGCACTATGTTCAGGCCGAAGTGATCGCCAAACATGTCCATCACCTGCTCGGCTTCGTTCAACCGCAGCAGGCCGTTGTCCACGAACACACAGGTCAGCTGCGGGCCGATGGCGCGGTGCAGCAGCATGGCGGTCACGGAAGAGTCCACACCACCGGACAGGCCCAGCAGCACCTTGTCGCTGCCCACCTGTTCGCGGATACGGGCAACCGCATCATCGATGATGGTCGCCGGCGTCCACAGCGCGTCACAGCCGCAGATGGTGCGCACAAAGTGCTCCAGCATACGCGCGCCCTGGCGAGTGTGGGTCACTTCCGGGTGGAACTGAACGCCGTAGAAATGACGGGTCTCGTCCGCCATGGCGGCAAAGGGGCAGCTGCCGGTCTGGGCCACCTTGTGGAACCCCTCGGGCAGCGCTACGACCTTGTCGCCGTGACTCATCCATACGTCCAGCAGGGCGTTACCTTGCTCGTCAACCGCATCTTCGATATTGGCGAACAGGGCACAGTCGGCCACCCGCTGTACCTGGGCATAACCGAATTCCCGCTCGTTGGAGCCGGATACGGCGCCGCCCAGTTGCTGAGCCATGGTCTGCATGCCGTAACAGATGCCAAACACCGGCACGCCGGCGTTGAACACGTATTCCGGTGCACGTGGGCTGCCGGCTTCGGTGACCGACTCCGGTCCCCCGGACAAGATAATGCCATCCGGATTGAAGTCACGGATCTGGGCTTCGGTCACATCCCAGGCCCACAGCTCGCAGTACACGCCCAGCTCCCGAACCCGGCGGGCAATCAGCTGAGTGTACTGAGAGCCGAAATCCAGAATCAGGATCCGGTTATCATGAATATTTTTGGTCATCGTCTTCCTACTCGTTACAAAGACCGCCTGTGGGGGGCCAGACGGCAATAGAAAAACGGGGGGAACCAGCCCCCCGTCTACTGCGTTTCGGGATCAACCCAACCGGTAGTTGGGTGCTTCCTTGGTAATGGTGACATCGTGCACGTGCGATTCCTGGATGCCCGCGCCGGATATCTTAACAAATTCCGCCTTGGTGCGCAGGTCATCAATGGTGGCACTGCCGGTCAGGCCCATGGCACTGCGCAGACCGCCCATCTGCTGGTGAATGATTTCCTTCACCTTGCCCTTGTAGGGTACCCGGCCTTCGATGCCTTCGGGTACCAGCTTGTCGGCGGCGTTGTCGCTCTGGAAGTAACGGTCACTCGAGCCCTTGGTCATGGCGCCCAGAGAGCCCATGCCGCGGTAAGACTTGAAGGAGCGGCCCTGATACAGTTCGATTTCACCGGGAGATTCTTCGGTACCGGCAAACATGGAGCCCATCATCACGCAGTTGGCGCCGGCGGCCAGCGCCTTGGCGATGTCACCGGAGAAGCGGATACCGCCATCGGCGATCACCGGAATATCCAGCGCCTTGAGCGCTTCAACCGCATTGGCCACGGCGGTGATCTGAGGCACACCACAACCGGTCACGATACGGGTGGTACAGATGGAGCCCGGGCCGATACCGACCTTGACCGCACTCGCGCCCGCTTCCGCCAGGGCCAGGGCGCCGGCGGCGGTGGCCACGTTACCGCCGATAATCGGCAGATTCGGGAATGCCTTGCGGGTTTCACGAATGCGTTGCAGCACGCCTTCGGAATGACCGTGTGAGGAGTCGATCAGCAGTACGTCCAGGCCGGCATCAACCAGTGCCTGAATGCGCTCTTCATTGCCCGGAGCGGCACCCACGGCGGCGCCTACGCGCAGGCGGCCGCGCTCGTCTTTACAGGCGTTGGGCTTGCTTTCGGCTTTCTGGAAGTCTTTGGCACTGATCATGCCGGTCAGCTGGCCATTGGTACCCACCATCAGTACTTTTTCGATACGATGCTGCTGCATCAGGGCTTCAACCTGGTCGCGGGATGCACCGGCCTTGACGGTGACCAGGCGGGACTTTTCGGTCATCACCTCGTTGACCAGTTTGCTCATGTCCTGCACGAAACGAACATCGCGACCCGTGATGATGCCCACCAACTCCCCCTCGGCACTCACCACGGGATAACCGGCAAAACCATTCTGGAGGGTCTGTTCTCGCACCTCGGCAATGGTCATGTCGGGCCGTACCGTCACCGGATCGGATACCACACCGCTTTCGAATTTCTTGACCTTGCGAACCTGGGCGGCCTGGGCTTCAATCGACATGTTTTTATGAATGAAGCCGATTCCCCCTTCCTGGGCCAGCGCGATCGCAAAATCGGCTTCGGTCACGGTGTCCATGGCGGCGGAAACAATGGGAATGTTAAGATGGATGTCCCGGGTCAGGCGGGTACGAAGATCCGCGGTGTTGGGAAGCACGGTGGAATGAGCTGGGACCAGCAGTACATCATCAAAGGTCAGGGCGTCTTGGGCAATCCTAAGCATCGCAATATTCACCATCAGTTGGGGGAAAAATATTGCCGAAGAATTTTAGGCATCCGACCCCCTTCGGTAAAGCGATTTTTGTGATTTTGGCAAATTAAGCGCAAAATAGCCGGAAAACCGGCTTATTTTAATATAAAGATACTCACCAGGGGCCATTTTGCATCAGGATAAATTAACAGAGATTTATACGGTCACCCGCCTTAATCGGCATGCTCGCATGCTGCTGGAAGGCGAGATGGGCGCGGTTACCCTGAGCGGGGAAATATCCAACCTCGCCACCCCCGGATCGGGCCACTGGTATTTTTCGCTGAAGGACAATCAGTCCCAGTTGCGCTGCGCCATGTTTCGCGGCAACAACCGCAGCGTCGGCTTTAGGCCTAAAAACGGCGATCAGGTGCTTATTTTCGGCAAAGTCACGCTCTACGAGCCGAGAGGCGATTACCAGCTGGTGGCGCAAACCATGGCCCCCGCCGGTGAAGGTCTGCTCAAGCAGCAATTCGAGGCCCTCAAGCGCAGCCTGGGGGATGAAGGGTTGTTCGATCAGGATCGCAAGCGTCCGCTGCCCGAGCATCCGACCCGCATCGGCATCATCAGCTCCCCCACCGGGGCGGCGTTGCACGACATTCTGACCGTGTTAGCCCGTCGGGCGCCTCATTTGCAACTTGTGGTCTACCCCAGCCAGGTACAGGGCGAGCCCGCCGCCATGCAACTGGTGTCCGCCCTGGCCACCGCCAACCGCCGGGCCGAAACCGACGTGCTGATCCTGGCCCGTGGCGGCGGCTCGCTGGAAGACCTCTGGTGCTTCAACGACGAACGGCTGATACGCGCCATCGCTGCATCTCGCCTGCCGGTGGTCAGCGCCGTGGGCCACGAGGTGGACATCACCCTGAGCGATCTGGTCGCGGACCTGCGGGCCCCTACCCCTTCCGCCGCCGCCGAGCTGGTAAGCCAGGACGGCACCGCCCAGCAGCAACAATATCAACAGTGGCAGCAGCGCTTGCAACAGGCGCAGCGTCGCTATCTGTTGCAAAGCAGCAACCGGCTAACCCGCCTGAATGCTCGCCTGCAATTACAGCATCCCCGACAACAGCTGCAGCAGCAGGCCCAGCGGCTGGACCAACTGCAGGCCCGCCTGCAACGTGCCCTGCGGCAACGACTGGAGCAGGCCAAGCAGCGCCTGAGCAATGCCCGGCTGCGTTTGCAACACCAGCACCCGGCCCAACGTCTACAGAGCCGTCAGGCGCTGCTCAGCGGCCTTCAGCTACGCCTGAACAGCCAGGTGAAAGTCCGCCTCGAGCACAGCGCCCACCGGCTGGCCCTGGCCGGCTCGCGACTCAATGCCATCAGTCCGCTGGCCACGCTTGCTCGTGGCTACAGCATCACCCAGCTGAACGCACGGGTGATCACCGATGCCGGCCAGCTGCAACCGGGAGACGAGATACGCACCCGCCTGGCTCGGGGGGAAGTCATCAGTCAGGTGCTGGAAAGCCGTGAGGCGTCAGGGATCTGAAGCAAAGCCCCAAATGAGGCATTTCAAAGTCAACTTTACACGGGCGAGCTATACTGAAGGGGCAGCTAGAGAAGGCGGCCGATATGGCCTTGCCTTCGGGAGGTAGCTATGGGTATGTCAACAAGACTGAAACAGTATCTGGATCAACACCATATCCCCTATGAAAAGGTGCACCACGCCTATTCTGAAGGCGCGACCCAAAGCGCCATTGCCAGCCATGTTCCGCTCGCGCAAATGGCCAAGGCGGTCATTCTGGAGCGGGATGACGGTAAATCCATCATGGCGGTGCTGCCTGCCGCCGACAAGGTCGACCTGCAACGGCTGAATTATCTGACACACAGCGAAGTACAGCTGACACCGGAACACACCCTAGGTAAGTGGTTCGATGACTGCGATCCCGGCGCCATTCCTGCCCTGGGTGAAGCCTATGCGCTGGACACCCTGGTGGACGATGAAGTGCTCGGCCTGGCCGATGTCTATATGGAAAGTGGTGATCACCGGGATTTGATCCATCTGAAAGGCGACGACTTCCGCCGTCTGGCCAGCCGCTGGCAACACGGTCAGTTCAGCGTCAAGCCCGATCCCTGGAGCCGCGTCGAGCGGATGTAATGTAAAACGTGAGGGGTGAGGGGTGAGGCGTAAGACAAAAAGGAGCCTTACGGCTCCTTATTTCTTTCTTACAGCTTAACGCTTATGGCTTGCGACTAAGGTGCTGTTACCAGCCGGTGACTTCCCGCAGCGCCTTGCCGATATCGGCCAGAGAACGTACGGTTTTCACACCGGCATCCTGCAGGGCGGCAAACTTCTCGTCTGCGGTGCCCTTGCCACCGGAGATGATGGCGCCCGCATGGCCCATGCGCTTGCCCGGAGGGGCGGTCACACCGGCGATGTAGGACACCACCGGCTTGGTGACATGCTGCTTGATGTAGGCGGCGGCTTCTTCTTCGGCGGTGCCGCCGATTTCACCGATCATCACGATGGCTTCGGTTTCCGGATCTTTCTCGAACAACGCGAGAATGTCGATAAAGCTGGAGCCCGGAATGGGGTCACCACCGATGCCCACGCAACTGGACTGGCCGAAACCTTCGTCTGTGGTCTGCTTGACCGCTTCGTAGGTCAGGGTACCGGAGCGGGATACGATGCCCACCTTGCCCTTCTTGTGGATGTGGCCGGGCATGATGCCGATCTTGCACTCGTCCGGAGTGATCACACCCGGGCAGTTGGGGCCTATCATGCGCACGCCGGTTTGTTCCAGCTTCACTTTCACGTCCAGCATGTCCAGGGTAGGGACGCCTTCGGTAATGGTGACAATCAGCTCTATGCCCGCGTCGATGGCTTCCAGAATCGCATCCTTGCAGAAGGCCGCCGGCACATAGATAACGCTGGCGGTAGCACCGGTCACTTCAACCGCCTCACGCACGGTATTGAACACCGGCAGGCCCAGATGCGTGGTACCGCCCTTGCCGGGAGACACGCCACCCACCATGCGGGTGCCATATTCGAGGGCCTGTTCGGAATGGAAGGTACCCTGGCCACCGGTGAAACCCTGACAAATCACCTTGGTGTTTTTGTTGATCAGAATGCTCATGCTGTTATTTCCCCTGTGCGGCGTTGACGACCTGCTCGGCGGCGTCGGTCAGGCTGGTGGCGGCGATGATGTTCAGGCCGGATTCTGCGAGCCTGGCGGTGCCGGCGTCGGCATTGTTGCCTTCCAGTCGCACCACTACCGGGACTTTGACGCCCACCTCTTTCACCGCACCGATAATGCCGTCGGCAATCATGTCGCAACGCACTATGCCGCCGAAGATGTTCACCAGCACCGCTTTCACATTGCTGTCGGAGAGAATAATCTTGAATGCCTCGGTCACCCGTTCCTTGGTGGCACCACCACCTACGTCCAGGAAGTTGGCGGGTGAACCGCCGTGCAGGTTGACGATATCCATGGTACCCATGGCCAGGCCGGCGCCGTTCACCATGCAACCTATGTTGCCATCCAGCGCCACATAGTTCAGCTCCCATTTGGCGGCATGGGCTTCACGGGCATCGTCCTGGGACGGATCGTGCATGTCACGCAGCTTGGGCTGACGGTAGAGGGCGTTGGAGTCGATGTTGATCTTGCCGTCCAGGCAATGCAGATCGCCGGCGGCGGTGATCACCAGGGGATTGATTTCGAGCAGGGCGAAATCATAGTCCAGGAACATCTGTCCCAGACCGAGGAAAATCTTGGTGAACTGCTTGATCTGGTTGCCCTTGAGGCCCAGTTTGAATGCCAGCTCACGGCCTTGATAGGGCTGGGGGCCGACCAGGGGATCGATGGCGGCCTTGTGGATCAGGTCGGGGGTCTCTTCGGCCACCTTCTCGATTTCCACACCGCCTTCGGTGGAGGCCATAAACACCACCCGACGGGTACCCCGGTCGACCACGGCCCCCAGGTACAGTTCTTTTGCGATATCGGTACAGGACTCAACCAGGATCTTGGCAACCGGCTGACCTTTGGCATCGGTCTGATAGGTCACCAGGTTTTTACCCAGCCAGTGTTCTGCAAATTCTCGTATCTCTTCTTTGGTGTTAGCCAGTTTGACGCCACCGGCCTTACCGCGGCCTCCGGCGTGAACCTGACATTTCACCACCCACATACTACCGCCGATCTTGCTGGCGGCTTCCACTGCTTCCTGTGGATTGTCACATGCATAGCCTTCTGAAACGGGGAGACCGTATTCAGCAAACAATTTCTTTGCCTGATATTCATGCAAATTCATGTTGTGTTTCCGTTGTTGTGTAGGGATTCAGAGTATATTTGTATTTCCGTTATCTCATTATTCTTCATGTCTAAAAGGCCGGGCCGACGCCCGACCTCAATATCGCTGTATCTGGGTTTACACGTCCAGCAACAAGCGGGTCGGATCTTCCAGCAGTTCCTTGATGGAAACCAGATAGCCGACCGACTCGCGTCCGTCGATAAGACGGTGATCGTAAGACAGGGCCAGATACATCATCGGCTGTATTGCGACTGTACCGTCAACGGCCATGGGGCGGTCCTGGATCTTGTGCATACCCAGAATGGCGCTTTGCGGCGGGTTGATGATGGGGGTCGACATCAGGGAGCCGAATACACCACCGTTGGTGATGGTAAAGTTACCGCCGGTCATGTCGTCCACGGTCAGTTTGCCGTCACGACCCTTGATGGCCAGTTCCTTGATGCTCTTTTCGATGTCGGCCAGGCTCAGACGATCACAGTCACGCAGCACCGGGGTGACCAGACCACGAGGGGTGGATACCGCTATGCTGACGTCGAAGTAGTTGTGATACACGATATCTTCACCGTCGATGGAGGCATTCACTTCCGGGTAGCGCTTGAGCGACTCGACCACGGCTTTCACATAGAAAGACATAAAGCCCAGACGAATACCGTGACGCTTCTCGAACACCTCCTGATACTGCTTGCGCAGGCTCATGATGGGGCCCATGTTGACCTCGTTGAAGGTGGTCAGCATGGCGGTGGTGTTCTTGGCTTCGAGCAGACGCTCGGCGACACGCTTGCGCAGACGGGTCATGGGCACCCGCTTCTCGGTACGCTCACCCAGCGGAACCACAGGGGCTTCGGCCTTGGCAGCAGGTGCTGCGGCAGGCTTGTTGCCGCCCTTGATGAAGGCTTCCACATCTTCCTTGGTGATGCGACCGCCCTTGCCGGAGCCGGACAGCTTGGCCACGTCGATGCCGTGCTCGGCCACCAGACGACGAACCGCCGGGCTCAGGCTGTCCTCGTCGGACTTGGCGTCGGCTTTGCTTTCTTCCTTCGCTTCACCATTGGTGGCAGAAGCGGTCTTTTCTGTGGTCGCTTCACCGGCCACGGCACCCTGCTTGAGCTTGCCGATCAGCTGCTGACCCAGCACGGTGGCGCCGGCGTCTTCGATGATGGCTTCCAGAACACCGGCTTCGGGTGCCGGTACTTCCAGTACCACCTTGTCGGTTTCGATGTCGACGATCACTTCGTCGCGCTCAACCCGGTCACCCGGTTGTTTGTGCCAGGTGGCGATAGTGGCATCGGCGACGGACTCGGGTAAGTCGGGAACCTTGATTTCGATGGTCATCAATATGTCCTTTGTGCGTTATGCTTCAGTCAGCGTCAGTGCGTCTTCGACCAGCGCTTTTTGTTGTTGTAAATGAACCGAGGTGTAGCCCACCGCCGGCGATGCCGAGGCTTCGCGACCTGTATAACGCAGGTTCGCTCCCGCCGGAATCGCCGCCCGGAAGTGATGCTGGCTGCAATACCAGGCCCCCTGGTTCTGCGGCTCTTCCTGACACCAGACGAAATCGGTTACGTGCTGGTAGTCGGCCAGAATCGCGGCAACCTCTTCCTGAGGGAACGGATACAATTGCTCGATCCGAATAATGGCCACATCCGTTTGTTCCTGCTTGCGCCGCGTTTCCAGCAAATCGTAATACACCTTGCCGGAACAAAGCACTACACGCTTGACGCCTTTGGGATCCAGGGAGTCAATTTCACCGATGGCATTCTGGAAGGTGCCGCTGGCCAGGCTTTCCAGCTCGGACACCGCCAGCGGATGACGCAGCAGCGACTTGGGCGTCATCACCACCAGTGGGCGACGCATGGGGCGCAGTACCTGACGACGCAGCATGTGGAACACCTGCGCCGGCGTGGTGGGCGCACACACCTGCATGTTGTGCTCGGCGCACAGCTGCAGATAACGCTCCAGACGGGCACTGGAATGCTCCGGTCCCTGACCTTCGTAGCCATGAGGCAACAGCAGGGTCAAACCGCACATCCGACCCCACTTCTGCTCACCGGAGCTCAGGAACTGGTCGATCACCACCTGGGCACCGTTGGCGAAGTCGCCAAACTGGGCTTCCCACACGGTCAGGCCTTCCGGCTCGGCGGTGGCATAGCCGTATTCGAAGGCCATCACCGCTTCTTCGCTCAGCACAGAGTCATAGACCTGAAACTGACCCTGGCTCTCGGACAGGTGACACAGGGGGGTGTAGGTGCTGGCATCGTTCTGATTGTGCAGCACCGCATGGCGGTGGAAGAAGGTACCGCGGCCCGAATCCTGGCCGGTGAGGCGAACCTCATAACCGTTGTCACACAGGGTGGCATAGGCCAGCACTTCGGCAAAACCCCAGTCGGCCAGCTTTTCGCCCTTGGCCATCAGCTTGCGATCGGTGTAGATCTTGCCCACCTGACGCTGCAGGGTATGGCTCTCCGGGTAGTCGGTCACCCGTTCGGCCAGGTTTTTCAACTTGTCCAGCGGATAGGCCGAATCGTAGGCCATGTCCCACTCGTGGCCCAGATAGGGAGACCAGTCGACGGAGTGCTTCTCCATCGGGCGCCATTCCTTGACCACACACTCGCCGTGATCCAGGGAGTCACGATACTCGTTGATCATGGCGGTGGCGTCTTCCGCAGAGACGGTGCCCTTGTCGAGCAGCTTGTCTGCATAAATCTTGCGCGGTGTCGGGTGTTTCTTGATCTTCTGATACATCAGCGGCTGGGTCGCACTTGGCTCATCGGCCTCGTTGTGACCGTGACGGCGATAGCAGACCAGATCGATCACCACATCGCGACCGAACTCGTTACGGTAGTCCAGCGCCAGCTGAGTGACCTGTATCACGGCTTCCGGATCGTCCGCATTGACGTGGAAAATCGGTGCCTGCACCATCTTGGCGATATCGGTACAGTATTCGGTAGAACGGGTATCGCGCGGGTTGGAAGTGGTAAAGCCAACCTGGTTGTTGATCACGATCCGGATGGTGCCGCCCACACCATAGCCGCGGGTCAGCGACATGTTGAAGGTTTCGGCCACCACACCCTGACCGGCGAAGGCCGAGTCGCCGTGAATGGTGATCGGCAGCACCTGACGACCATCCGGGTTGTCCAGTCGGTCCATGCGCGCCCGTACCGAGCCGATAACCACCGGGTTGACGATTTCAAGATGCGAGGGGTTGAACGCCAGCGCCAGGTGCACCGGGCCGCCGGGGGTATCGAAGTCGGAACTGAAGCCCATGTGATATTTAACGTCACCGGAGCTCTGTACTTCGTACTTGCCGGCAAAGGCATCGAACAGATCCTGAGGACGCTTGCCCAGCACGTTGACCAGCATGTTCAGACGACCACGATGCGCCATGCCGATGACCACTTCCCGGCCCCCCTTCTCACCGAAGCGACGGATCAGCTCCTTGGTCATGGGAACCATGGCATCGCCGCCCTCGAGAGAGAAGCGCTTGGCACCGGGGAACTTGGCACCCAGGTACTTTTCCAGGCCTTCGGCGGCGGTCAGGTTGTCCAGGAAACGAAGCTTGTCTTCGTCAGTGTATTTGGGTTCACCCACCACAGGTTCGAGCTGGCTCTGGATCCAGCGTTTTTCCCGGGTGCTGGTGATATGCATGTACTCGGCACCGACGGGGCCGCAGTAGGTCTTCTTCAGCGCCGCCACCAGATCCTTCAGCTTCATGGTTTCCTGGCCGATGGCATAGGATCCCACGTTGAAGGTCGCATCCAGATCGGCACCGGTCAGGTTGTGGTAGGCCGGATCCAGCTCGGCCACCAGATCACGATTCCACAGCCCGAGCGGATCCAGGTTCGCATTCTGATGGCCACGAAAACGATAGGCGTTGATCAGCTGCAGAACTTTGACTTGCTTGGCGTCGGTGTGGGGATCACTGACCGGAGTGGCATAACGGGAGGTGTCTTTGGCGAGGCGGCGGAAATAATCTCTTACTTGCGAATGAGGTTGCTCCTGCACGTTCTCTTCTTGCACCGGCAGGCCGTTGAATACGGTCTGCCATTGCTCGGGAACCGAGTCAGGGTCGGCAAGATATGCCTCGTAAAGGTCTTCTACATAGGTCGCATTGGCACCGGCCAGGTAAGAGGATTCCAGCCAGGCTTGCATTACGCCATTGTGCATCTTTATCCCTTTATAACGTCTCGACAGGGCTACTGTCGTTCTGGTCATCGAGTCAAAGCCGCCCTTGCGGGCGGCTGATTATCTAGCTGGGACGATTAAACTGCCCGCTTCAACAGCATGGATTTGATATGACCAATGGCCTTGGTGGGATTCAAACCCTTGGGACATACATTCACACAGTTCATGATGCCATGACAGCGGAATACGCTGAAAGCATCATCCAGTTCGGACAGTCGCTCATCGGCGGCGGTATCGCGGCTGTCGGCCAGCCAGCGGTAGGCAGCCAGCAAGCCGGCCGGACCGATAAACTTCTCTGGATTCCACCAGAAGGAGGGGCAGGAGGTCGAACAACAGGCGCACAGGATGCACTCGTACAGTCCGTCCAACTGGGCACGCTCTTCCGGTGACTGCAGATGCTCGCGAGCCGGCGGCAGCTTGTCATCGGCAATCAGGAAGGGCTTGACCTTTTCCCACTGGGTATAGAACTGGCTCATGTCAATCACCAGATCGCGCACCACCGGCAGGCCGGGCAGCGGACGAAGCACCACCTTGTTATCCTTGCCCAGCAGGTCGGACAGCGGCGTAATACAGGCCAGGCCGTTCTTGCCGTTCATGTTCACGCCATCGGAGCCACAGACGCCTTCGCGGCAGGAGCGACGGAAAGACAAGGTCGGCTCCTGTTCCTTGAGCGCAATGAGGGCATCCAGCACCATCATGTCGGAACCTTCGGCTACTTCCAGCCGATAGTCTTTCATATAGGGCTTGGCATCGGTTTCCGGATTGTAGCGATAGACAGAAATAGTAACTTGCATCATCCCCTCCCCTTAGTAGGTACGCGCTTTCGGCGGGAATGCATCACGGGTATTCGGTGACATATTCACGGACCGTCTGGTCATGGACTCGGTTTCCGGGCTGTACAAGGAATGGCACAGCCAGTTTTCGTCGTCACGCTCCGGATAATCGAAACGAGAGTGGGCACCCCGGCTTTCGGTACGGAAATTCGCGGCCACGGCAGTGGCGTAGGCGGTTTCCATCAGGTTGTCCAGCTCCAGACATTCGATCCGCTGGGTATTGAAATCGCTGCTGGTATCGTCCAGACGGGCGTTTTTGAGGCGCTCGCGGATGGTTTTCAGCTCGGCCAGGCCGGCAGCCATGGCATCACCTTCCCGGAATACCGAGAAGTTGTTTTGCATGCACTGCTGCAGATCTTTCTTGATCTGTACCGGGTCTTCGCCGTCGCGGTTGTTTTCCCAACGGTTATAGCGCGCCATGGCGGCGTCTATATCCGCCTCGGTCGCGTCTTTGATGTCGGTCAACTCGTTCAGCGCTTCGGTCAGGTGACGACCCACAGCGCGACCGAACACCACCAGATCCAGCAGTGAATTACCACCCAGACGGTTGGCACCGTGTACCGATACGCAGGCAATTTCGCCGACGGCGAACAGGCCTTTCACCGGTACGTCCTTGCCATCGGCATCGGTTTTCAGAGCCTGGCCATTCACGTTGGTCGGAACGCCGCCCATCATGTAGTGACAGGTAGGAATAATCGGAATCGGCTCTTTGACCGGATCCACGTGGGCGAAGGTACGGGACAGCTCGCAGATGCCGGGCAGACGGGATTCGAGTACATCCTTGCCCAGATGATCCAGCTTCAGCTTGATATGCGGACCCCAGGGACCATCACAACCACGGCCTTCACGGATTTCGATCATGATGGAACGGGCGACCACGTCACGACCGGCCAGATCCTTGGCGTTGGGTGCATAACGCTCCATGAAGCGCTCGCCGTCCTTGTTCAGCAGGTAACCGCCTTCACCCCGGCAACCTTCGGTCACCAGTACGCCGGCACCGGCGATACCGGTGGGATGGAACTGCCACATTTCCATGTCCTGTACCGGCACGCCGGCACGCAGAGCCATACCCACGCCGTCACCGGTGTTGATGTGAGCATTGGTGGTGGACTGGAAGATGCGACCGGCGCCGCCGGTAGCCAGAATGGTGGCCTTGGCCTTGAAGTACACCAGCTCACCGGTTTCGATATCGATGGCGGTACAACCCACCACGTCGCCATCCTGGTTTTTCACCAGATCCAGCGCATACCATTCGGAGAAGACGGTGGTCTTGTGCTTGACGTTTTGCTGATACAGGGTGTGCAGCAGGGCATGACCGGTACGGTCGGACGCCGCTGCGGTACGGGCCGCCTGCTCGCCACCAAAGGCCTTGGACTGGCCGCCGAAGGGACGCTGATACACCTTGCCGTTGTCGAAGCGGGAGAAGGGCAGGCCCATTTTTTCCAGCTCGAGAATGGCTTCGGGGCCGGTCTGACACATAAATTCGATGGCGTCCTGGTCACCGATATAATCGGAACCCTTGACGGTATCGTACATGTGCCATTCCCAGTTGTCCTCATGAGCATTGCCCAAGGCTACCGTAATACCCCCCTGAGCGGACACGGTATGTGAACGAGTCGGAAATACCTTGGACAAGAGCGCGCAGCTCTTGCCGGACTCGGCAATTTGTAGCGCGGCACGCATGCCCGCACCGCCGGCGCCGATAACCACGGCGTCGAATTCGCGAATTGTAATAGTCACCTTATACACCCCACAGTACGACGATACCGGTCAGTACATAAACCAGCAGTAACACTACTATCCCGAACTGGGCCAGACCGCGCCAGAAGGCCGGTTTGACGTAGTCGGACAGCACCTGCCAGGCACCAATCCAGGCATGCATCAGCATGCTGAACAGCGCCAGTAGCGTAAACACCTTGGTAAAGGTCTTGTCGAAGAAGCCCGTCCAGACATCAAAAGTAATGTCGTTGAAGGCGATAAAACCCACCAGGTAGAGGGTATATAAGGTCAGAATAACGGCCGATGCGCGCATCAACATAAAGTCATGTACGCCGCTGCGACCAAAGGTTGCAGAATTGGTTACCATACCATTACCCCCGCCAACAGTGACAACACGATAGTCACACCGAACGCCACCTTGGCACTCAGCGCACCCGATTCCAGCTCTTCACAGTAGCCCAGGTCCATAATGAGGTGACGAATGCCACCCACTATGTGATAGGCCAGCGCAGTCAACACACCCCAGAGGATAAAACCGACGAAGAAACCGTCGAGAATATCCACAACTGCCTGAAACCCGGTTTCGGAAGAAAGCGAGTAACTGAGCAGCCACAGCAGGATGGCGAGTGCGAACAGCGTGATGACACCGGAAACCCGGTGCAGGATAGATGCGATTGCAGCGACAGGTTGGCGAATAGTCCGTAGGTCGAGGTTTACAGGTCTCTGTTTTTTAGTCACGGTCTTGCCCACTAGCTCCATTGAGCACGTTAGTTATTGTTTTCACAGATAAATCCCGGATATATGAAATAAGGGCATGAGAGAAAATGCGTGCTGAAATCCGAATGCCCGAGGACGTTCCGAACACCAGCGAGTGCACTTGCAACAGACCCCTAACTGCACCATATACCCTCGGGGCACCAGTATATGGAGGAGAAAAATAATTACAACGTAGGGTCTGCAGCAATTGCCAAATGTGTAAAGCCGATCGCACAACGACGTCAACCCGTGGCCGGCGACACCGAGTAAAATTGACATTAGCCTCCTGTTCTGTTTTCAATATGCTCGCACCATGGGAGGCAATAGTAGTTAGAGATTTATTTGAACTATGTAAAAATACCTACCCGTGGACCTATTATAAGAACGCGAAGGAGACGTGCTATGGCTGACCAAAAGGCCACTCTACACTTGCCCGGCAAGGAGCCCATTGAGCTTCCCATCGCCTCGGGTACTGCCGGTTATGATGTGATCGACATTAGTTCCTTGGGCTCACATGGGTATTTTACCTATGATCCCGGTTTTATGGCCACTGCGTCCTGCCAGTCCGAAATCACCTATATCGACGGTGACAAGGGCATACTGCTGCACCGCGGCTACCCCATCGACCAGCTGGCGCAAAACGCCACCTACCTCGAAGTCTGCTACCTGCTGCTGTACGGCGAGGCACCCACCGCCAAGCAGTTCGACCAGTTCCAGCGTCTTATCATGCGTCATACCATGGTACACGAGCAGCTGTCCTCCTTCTTCAAGGGCTATCGCCGTGATGCTCACCCCATGGCCATCGTCTGCGGTGTTATCGCCGGCCTGTCGGCCTTCTACCACGAGCCGATGGACATCAACAATCAGCAACACCGGGAAATTGCCGCCCACCGCCTGATTGCCAAGCTGCCGACCATCGCCGCCATGGCGTACAAGTATTCCATGGGCCAGCCGTTCATTTACCCGCGCAACGACCTGAGCTATGCGGCCAACTTCCTGCAGATGATGTTTGCCGTGCCCAGTGAAGACTACAAGGTCAACCCCATTGTCGAACGCGCCATGGACCGCATCTTCACCCTGCATGCGGATCACGAGCAGAACGCCTCTACCTCGACCGTGCGTCTGGCCGGCTCCAGTGGTGCCAACCCCTTCGCCTGTATCGCCGCCGGCATTGCCTCGCTGTGGGGCCCCGCTCACGGGGGCGCCAACGAAGCCTGCCTGATGATGCTGGAAGAAATCGGCTCCGTGGATCGTATTCCCGAATTTGTCGCGCGTGCCAAGGACAAGGATGACCCCTTCCGTCTGATGGGCTTCGGTCACCGGGTCTACAAGAACTTCGATCCGCGCGCCACCGTGATGCGCGACACCTGCCACGAAGTGCTGGACGATCTGAAGATCGAAGATCCGCTGCTGGACGTGGCCATGGAGCTGGAACGCATTGCGCTGTCGGACCCCTACTTCGTCGAGCGCCAGCTGTATCCGAACGTCGATTTCTATTCAGGCATCATCCTGAAGGCCATCGGCATTCCGACCTCCATGTTCACCGTGATCTTCGCCCTGGCGCGCACCGTGGGCTGGATGTCACACTGGAACGAGATGATGTCCGATCCCAAGCAGAAAATCGGTCGTCCTCGTCAGCTGTACACCGGTGCCCCCGAGCGCGAGTTCAAGACGCAGGTAGAGAAGTAACCGCCGTTAAGCATCACAGCTCAACAGCAAAAGGCCGGCATAACATGCCGGCCTTTTTTGTTTATGTGAAGAATCGTGAAGAGAAAGTACAGCGCCTCCGATGTATGCATATTGCACGAATGTAGTCGCGCGCTTTAGCCGCGAAAACCTGCGCAGCAGGTTCTGGTGCACACGTTCTCATGCCACCGAATGGGTCTGCGGGTTCAACATTTACAGCGGTACAGGAAAAATCTGAGTTGGGATATCGCTGCGCGATATTGCACAGCTAAAGCAGTGCCTACATCCGTGCAGCATGTTGGTACCGGCGCCGTCGATATTTTCATACAGCACAAACAAAAAACCCGAGCCTGTCAGACTCGGGGTTTTGTAGGGTCCAATTCATTGGACCACATACTATTGCACGGCTTGATACGGTCGAATAAATTCGACCCTACATTACTCGGCGGAGTACTGCGCCATCAGCTCGCCGGCCTTGTCGACCATCTTGCTCGACCCCACAAAGTAGGGGGTGCGCTGATGCAGCTCGGTGGGCTTGATTTCCATGATGCGGCGGAAACCATCGGTGGCCTTGCCACCGGCCTGTTCGGCCATGAATGCCAGCGGATTACACTCATACAGCAACCGCAGCTTGCCGTTGGGGTTGCTGGTGCCGGACGGATAGATGTAGATGCCGCCCTTGAGCATATTCCGATGGAAATCGGATACCAGAGAGCCGATATAGCGAGAGCTGTAGGGACGCTTGGTGGCTTCGTCCTTCTCCTGGCAGAACTTCAGGTACTTCTTCACCCCTTCCGGAAACTTGATGTAGTTGCCTTCGTTGATGGAGTAGATGGCACCCTGCTCGGGAATGCGAATGTTCTCGTGAGACAGGCAGAAGGAACCCAGGGTGGGATCGTAGGTAAAGCCGTGCACCCCGTTGCCGGTGGTGTATACCAGCATGGTGGATGAACCGTAGACCACGTAGCCGGCGGCCACCTGATTCACGCCCGGCTGCAGGAAGTCTTCGATGTTCACCGGCTCGCCGGGCTCGCTGACCCGGCGATAGATGGAGAAAATGGTGCCGATAGACACATTCACGTCGATGTTCGAGGAGCCGTCCAGCGGATCCATCAACACCACGTATTTGGCGTTGCTCTGGCGCTTGTCGTCGAAGGCCACGAAATGGTCTTCTTCTTCGGACGCGATGCCACAGACTTCGCCCCGCGCTTCCAGTGCCGCCTTGAACATGTCGTTGGCGAACACATCCAGCTTCTGCTGTGTTTCACCCTGCACGTTTTCGCTGCCGTTGCTGCCACCGATGATGTCGGTCACCAGCCCGGCCCGGTTGATTTCCCGGTTAACCACCTTGGCGGCACGACGGATGGAAGACAACAGTGACGTCAACTCGCCGCTGGCGCTGGGGTATTCGGACTGTGTCTTTACGATGTATTCACCCAGGGTAATCATATAGTTCCTCGAACGTTTCCTTGTGACGCTTAGCCGCCATAACTGCGGGGCAATGTACCCCGTTAACTCTTTTATTGCATTTATTGCAGAATTTTTTGCTCATCGGCCCGGATCCCGCTTCAACGGGAAGCCAGCTGGCGACGAACTGCTTCCAAATCTTCCGGGGTATCGACCCCCGGCAGCGGTATTTCACAGGCATCGGCCAGTGCTATCGACTCGCCATGCCAGAGCACCCGCAGCTGCTCCAGTTTTTCCAATTGCTCCAGCGGGCTGACCGGCAATGCCAGGTAACGGCGGATAAAGCCGGCCCGATAGGCGTAGATGCCGATATGCCGGCGGCAGTGGCGCAGATCCGGTGCGCCGCCGGCCGTGCCGTCCCGGTCGAAGGGAATGGCGGAGCGGCTGAAATACAGCGCGCGTCCGGCCCGACTCTGCACCACCTTGACCACATTGGGGTCGGTCAGCTGGGCCGCCTGATCCAGCGGGGTGGCCAGGGTCGCCATGGGCGCATCGCTGTCGGCCAGCAGACCCGCCACCTGATCCACCAGGGCCGGCGGCAGCAGCGGCTCGTCACCCTGCACATTCACCACTATGTCGTCCGGCGCCAGCCCCAGCAGCTCGACCACCTCGGCCAGGCGTTCGGTGCCGGACTCGTGATGGGCGCCAGTCATGCAGACCTCGACGCCGCTGTGTGCCAGTGCGTCGCGAATGCGGACATCGTCGGTGGCCACCACCACCCGGGCCGCGCCACTCTGCTGCGCCTGCTCCGCCACCCGCAGTATCATCGGCTTGCCGTGAATATCGGCCAGCGGCTTGCCGGGCAGACGAGTCGAACTGAAGCGGGCGGGGATCACCACCACGAAGCTCATGCGGGCAGCTCGTCCAGGCTCAGTTTGCGGGCCCGGTTTTCCAGCAGTACCGGAATGTTTTCGGTAATGGGATAGGCCAGCCGATCGAAGCGGCACACCAGTTCGTTATGGGTCCGGTCCAGTTGTAACTTGCCCTTGCATACCGGGCAGGCAATGATTTCCACCAGTTTGGCGTCAATCGCCATGATCTAGCTCCTTGAGTCGAGTTAAAAGCAGTTGTTCGAATGCGGCGGGCAATCGGGCATCCACCGGCACAAACCAGGTATTGTCATGCCCCCCCGGCCATTTGACCGCGTCTTTTTCGGTGATCAGCAGCGGTGCCGACTGCAAGCCGGTAAGTTGCTCGGGGACTACCGCCTGGTGATCGGCCAGCGCCAGCCGCTGTTCCAGTATAAAGCCCAACTGTTCCAGGGTCGCAAAAAAACGCGGCGGATGACCGATGCCCGCCAGGGCATGAACACGGGCGCCCGGCTCGGGGGCAGCCTGTTTGCCGCCGACCGCTTGCAGGGCACCGGGTTCGAGCGTCATCATATATTCTCCGGCGTCGGCCGGTCCGCCGTTATTGATGATGGCATCCACCCGGTCCAGCCGCCACAAGCCCTCGCGCAGGGGGCCCATCGGCAGCAGATGACCGTTGCCGAAGCGCCGTTTGCCATCCACCACCACCAGCTCTATATCCCGGGCCAGGGCGTAATGCTGCAAACCGTCGTCGCTGATGATGATGTCCACTCCCCGGGTTGCCAGCAGCGCCGCCGCCTCCCCCCGTTTGGGGCCAACGACCACCGGGCAACCGGTGCGCCGATAAATGAGCACCGGCTCGTCACCGGCCTGTCCGGGCTCTGTGTCCGCCGTCAGCAACAGCGGATACCGCTCGGCGTTGCCGCCATAGCCACGGCTGATCACGCCCGGGGTATATCCCTGTCGGCGCAGCCAGGTGACCAGCCAGACCACCAAGGGGGTCTTGCCATTGCCACCCACGGTCAGGTTGCCGACCACCACCACCGGCACCGGCGCCCGGTACACCGCCTTGCTCCCTCGCCGGAACAGCCAGCGACGCAGGCCGCTGACCAGCGCAAACAGGCCGCTCAGGGGGGCCAGCCCCCACAGCCAGCCGGTGTGCTTACGGTACCAGGCCTGCATCAGCCCTCGCCGTACTGAATGCTTCTGAGCTGGGCATACACCCCCTGGCGCTCGAGCAGCTCGAGGTGAGAGCCCCGCTCCACTACCCGGCCTTCGTCGATCACCAGGATCTCGTCGGCGTTTTCGATGGTCGACAGACGATGGGCTATCACCAGCGCGGTTCTGTCCTTGCGCAGGGCATCCAATGCCGCCTGAATATGGCGTTCCGACTCGGTATCCAGTGCCGAGGTCGCCTCGTCCAGGATCAGCAGCGGCGCATTGCGCAGCAGGGCCCGGGCAATGGCGATACGCTGACGCTGGCCACCGGACAGGCTGGCGCCGTTTTCACCGATGATGGTGTCGTAGCCCTGCTCCAGCTTGTTGATGAATTCATCCGCATAGGCCACCTTTGCCGCCGCGATAACCTGCTCCCGGCTGTATTCGCCTTCGGCCGCATAGGCGATGTTGTTGGCGATGGTGTCGTTGAACAGATGCACCTGCTGGGATACCAGCGCAAACTGGCGGCGCAGATCGCTCAACTTGTATTCGCGCAGATCCACGCCGTCGAGGCGGATTTCGCCGTCATCGATATCGTAGAAACGGGTCAGCAGGCTGGCGATGGTGCTCTTGCCGGAGCCGGAGCGGCCGACCAGTGCTATGGTCTTGCCGGGCTCAAGCCGGAAGCTGACGTCTTTCAGCGCCGCATTTTCCTTGGTGGGGTAGGTAAAACCGACCCGGTCAAACTCGATAAGACCCCGGGCACGAGCCAGGGGCCGGGTGCCGGTATCCTGCTCGCCTTCGCTGTCGAGCAGACCGAACAGGCTCTGACAGGCGGCGATGCCGCGCTGGTAAGAGGCGTTGACCTGGGTCAGGCTCTTGAGCGGCCGCATCAGCATCATCATGGAGGTGACGATAACGGTAAAGGTACCGGGGGTCAGCTGGTCCTGAATATCGTCGAAGGTAGACACATACAGGAGGATGGCCAGGGCGCTGGAGGCAATCACCTGCACCAGCGGCGTGCCGATGGAATCTGCCGCCACCATCTTCATGTTCTGCTGACGCACCGCATTGCTGACCCGGTGAAAGCGACCCGACTCCACCCGCTGGCCGTTGAACATCAGCACTTCCTTGTGGCCCTTCAGCATCTGCTCCGTGCTGCTGGTGATGTTGCCCATGGCATCCTGCATGCCGCGACTGAGGCGACGGAAACGACGGCTGATCACCGCTATCATGACCCCGACCACGGGGCCGACCACAAAGAAAATCAGCGACAGCTGCCAAGAATGATAAAGCATCAGCCCCAGCAGACCCATCACGGTGGCGCCTTCCCGTACCAGAGTCACCAGGGTCGAGCTGGCCGCCGACGATACCTGGGAGGCATCGTAGGTCACCTTGGACAGCAGGTTGCCGCTGTTATGGCGGTCAAAAAACGCCACCGGCATCGCCATCAGCTTGCCGAATACCTGCTGCTGCAGCGACATCACCACATGGTTGCCGACCCAGGCCATGCAATAGCCGGACAGAAAGGTACAGACGCCGCGCAGAAATACGATGCCGATAACAAACAGCGGCATCCATTTCAGCACATTGGGATCCTGACCTGTGAGTCCCTCATCGATCAACGGCTTGATGGAATAGACAAAGGTGGTATCGACGGCCGCATAGCCCGCCATGCCGACAATGGCGGCCACCAGACCGAGTTTGCGCTCCTTCACATAACCCAGTAACCGCTTGAGCACGGGCCAGGAAGAAGTGTGGTCATCTTGGGACATAAGGTCTCTGTCTTGAAAAACGAGCCGCTATTCTAACGGCTTAGGGGGTCTGCCGCCAGTCGTCAACCAGGCATTGAGCCGCTGATACCAGGGCCCGGGGCGCCGGGGCTGCAGCAGTCGCCAGCGATGGCCGTCCGCCACCAGGTGCACCATGCCATGCTCCCCCGTGATCAACTGGGTTACCCCCTGGCGGTTGAAGCGGGCCACCACCTCGGCAGACGGAAAGCCCCAGCGATTGGCAAAACCGGCGGTATGCACCACCCAGTCGGGCGCCACCGCCCGGTTGAACGCCTCGGAGGAGGAGCTGCGACTGCCGTGATGCGGGCTCAGCAACAACTGGGCCGCCACCGGCTGCCCCGTTGCCAGCAGGCCCCGCTCGGCCTCGGCTTCTATGTCACCGGTCAGCAGCAGGGACAGGGTGCCATCCCCGATATGCAGCACACAGGAGTCGTTGTTGCGATGGCCGCTCGGGGTAACCGGCCACAGCATCCGCAGCGTCAGCGGCCCCCAGGCTTCCGTTTGCCCCGCACGACAATGCAACCCGTCCGGCCAGACTCCCCGTCGAAAGCGTATCGGCAGGGTGGCGGCCAGATACTCCCGGTTGCCGCTGTGATCCCGGTCGTCGTGACTGATCACCAGATAATCCAGCTCGTCGATGCCCAGCCGGGTCAGCAGCGGCAGTATCACCCCATCGGCCATGTTGAAACCCGAGTCGAACCGATCACCGGTGTCATAAAGCAGCGCCCGCCGACCCTGGGTCACCAGCACCGAGAGCCCCTGGCCCACATCCAGTATCCGTACCTCCCAGCGGGGTTCGGGCCCTGGTTCATGGACAAACGGTTCATGGGCAATCGGTTTATGGACAATCGGTTTATGGACAAGCGGCTCATGGGCAAACGGCTCATGGACAACCGGTTTCAGTACCCCGGGTTGCAGCAATAGCAGATACATGGCCAGCGCCAGCAGCCAGCGCGCCCTGGGCAACAGCAGGGCCAGCGGCTGCATAAACAATAACAACCAAAGCCCCTGGGCCCTGCCCGACAACGCCTGCCAGGGAGACAGGCTGTCATTCAGCCAGTGCAGGCCGGCCATCAGCGGCTCGAACAGGCCGTTGAGCAACACCAGCACCGCCATGGCCAGCCCGGGCGCCGGTAACAGCAACAGACAGGCCAGCAGCAACAGCGGGATCAGCAACAGCGAAAACAGGGGGATCAACAACAGGTTGACCGGCAGCGACAGCCAGCTGATGCCGCCGAAGAGCAGGATGATCAACGGCAGCAACAGCAGGCTCAGCCCCAACTGCAATCGCCACAGGCCGTGTCCCCCCAGCCAGCCGGCACTGGCCAGCAGGGCGGCCACCGCCAGCACCGACAACCAGAACCCCAGATCCAGTGCCAGCCAGGGCATGACCGCCAGCAGCAGTGTCATGGTCAGCAATAACAAACGGCGACCGCTCCAGAAGCGTGCCCAGCAAAACAGCCCCAGCCACAACAGCAACATCAGCAGAGCCCGCTGGGTGGGCAACGAAAAACCGGCCAGCCAGGCATACCCCAGTGCCAGCCCTCCCGCCAGCATCACCGCCAGCAGCCGACTGCCACTCAGACGGCCGGCCAGCAGGCCCAGCCCTGCCACCAGCCCGATATGCAGGCCCGAAATGGCAAACAGGTGGCTCACCCCCAAACCCCGCAGCATGACCCAGTCTGCTTGCTGCAGCCCGCTGCGGTCTCCCACACTCAGGGCCAGCAGCCAGCGCCGGGCGGGCAAGTCGGCGGTCATGGCGTCGATGTGCCGTGCCAGCCGGGTACGATGCGAAGCGTCGGCAGCCTGGTGTCCCAGGGTGCCGGTCAGATAGCCCCGGGCCGTGATCCCCTGCCCCAGCAGCCAGCGCGCGCTGTTGAAACTGCCCGGATTAAGCAGGCTGTGGGGGGGCTGTAACCGACTGATCGACTGAATATTATCGCCGACGGCCGGAGCGTCATCCTGCCCATACCAGCTCAGCAGCACCCTTGGGTGGGGGGAAAGTACTTGACCATTCAGGCTTTTCAGACTGACAATCAGCCTGCTTGCACCCATCTCCCGGTGCTGAACACGCTCTACCGTACCGGCAACAAGCTGGCTGCGCTGAAACAGATCGGGAGCTTGCAGCCAACCCAGTTGCCAGTGGCTGTAACACAGCGCCCAGACCAACCCGAACAACAGACAGGCCATCATTGGCCTTGGCCGCCAACACAGGCAGCCCAGACAGACCAGTGGTAACCACCAGTCCCAGGCGGGAAGCCAGGGCCAGATCATGACGGTTGAGATGCCGAAGCAGAAAAAGAACAGCCGCTTATCCATCCGATAAGTATTGCGGACCTGGAACAGATGCCAAAAAAGACGTTAAAACGCCTGATGCCCGATCCGGGCACCATAAAAAACCATAAGTACCTGAGCCTGCTTGGCAGCAGACTGCACGACAACAACCTGTGGCATCTCAACCGTCACTCGGCCGCCGGTGCCTTTGCCGTCGGCCTCTGCTGTGCCTGGCTGCCCATTCCCTTTCAGATGGTGCTGGCCGCCGTGCTGGCCATGACCTTCAGGGTCAACCTGCCCCTGTCGGCGGTGCTGGTCTGGGTGACCAATCCGCTGACCATGCCGCCGATGTTCTATTTTGCCTACCGACTGGGCTCTTTTCTGCTCGACCGGCCCCAGCACTACCAACACTTCGAACTGAGCCTCAGCTGGCTCAGCGCCGCCATGACCACAGCGGGCCCTCCCTTCCTGCTGGGGTGTGGTGTCATGGCCCTGGTCAGTTCGGCCACCGGCTTCATGGTGATCCACGGGCTCTGGCGCTGGACGGTGTCGCGCCGGTGGAAGCTGCGCCGGCGGAATCGCTGATGTTGCGCCAATGGCTGCGAGACCGGATGCCAAGCCAGGAAACCCTGCGCCAGCATCGCATCCTGGCCCTGTTCGGCGAACGCCTGCTCGATCCCGATTACTGGTGCTGCAACCGCCACTCCGCCGCCGTGGCGGTCGCCGCCGGGCTTTTTGCCGCCTGGCTGCCGCTGCCCATGCATACCCTGGTCGCCATCGGCCTGGCGGTGCTGTTTCGCGGTTATCTGCCGCTGGCCATCGCCATGGTGTGGGTCAACAACCCGCTCACCCTGGCCCCGATGTTTTACTTCGCCTACCGACTCGGCGCCTGGCTGCTGGGCACGCCCGAACTCGTGTTCAACGGCTCACTGGAAGAGGAAGCCCTGGCCATGGCGGTCCCCTTGCTGACCGGCACCCTGCTGATGGGGCTGAGCAGCGCCCTGCTCGGCTGGGTCATCACCCGCCTGGGCTGGCGCTGGAAGGTACAGCTGGCATGGAAGTTAAGGCGAAAAAGACGGCGGGAACAGTAAACAGCAACACCCCCACCCCGCCTCCCCCTGGCGAATATCCGCTGTTATCCCTGTAATGCCGCTGCCAAGGGGGAGGAGCAATTCGGCTCTGGTGATAAGCCTGACTCTGTGTGCTCCCTCCCCTTAACCCCGATCTGTCAGAACGACAGCGGGGTGCAACGCAAGGGGAGGGTCGGGGTGGGGTTACTGCATATCACTCATTTCTTACCGCTGATCGCTTACAGCTTAAAGCTGTTTTACGCTTCTCCCAGCAACTGCCTCGGCAGCAGCCTGCCGGCGCGCCAGGCCGGGTAAAGGGTGGCGATAAAAATCAGCACCAATGCCGAGCCGGTCACCAGCCACAAATCCGCCCAGTGAAACTCGGTGGGAATGAAGTCGATGAAATACACCTCCGGGTTCAGAAACTGATGCCCGGTCAGGCGTTCCAGTCCCGCCACCAGATCGGACAGCCGGGTCGCCAGCAGCAGCCCGAGGGCGCCGCCGATCAGCACGCCGGTCACGCCGTTGAGCAGGCCCTGCACCATAAAGGCACCGCGGATCTGCCAGGGCCCCGCCCCCATAGTCTTGAGGATGGCAATGTCGCCTTTTTTCTCGTTCACCGCCATCACCAGGGTCGACACTATGTTGAAGCTGGCCACCGCCATCACCAGCAGCAGCACCACTATCATCAGGGTGCGCACCAGCTGTATGTCTCTGTAGACATTGCCCTGGCTTTCCATCCAGCTGCTGACATAAAAAGGCGCCGGCAACCCCATGCCCGCGTTCAGGGTCAGGCGGTCGGCGGCCAGTACCTGATTCACCCGCAGGTGAAAACCGGAGACGGCATCCCCCAGCGCTTTCAGCTCCTGGGCATCCTGCAGATGGGTATAGCCCAGCACGGTGTCGAGCTGACCGCCGATGCTCACCACCCCCGCCAGGGTAAAACTGTGTCGCCGGGGCGAACCGAAGCCCTGACTGCCCGGTGACGGCAACAGCAAGGACACCCGGTCGCCGACCTCAAGCTCCAGCTGCTCGGCGATGGCCTTGCCGAGGATCAAGCCCCGTTCGCCGGGCACCAGCACCTTCAGGCTGGCACCATCAAGATACGGCGTCAGCGCGGATACCCTGCCCTCCAGCTCCGGCACCACCCCCTGCAGTTGTACCGCCTTCAGCTTGTCGCCCTTGCTGAGCAGCCCTTCCAGCGGCACATAGGGCGATACCGCCAGTATGCCGGGGGCGGCCTCCATGTCATTGACCATGTCGCGCCAGCCTTCAACCGGCCCCTCGGCGGTATGCAGCCGACCATGGGGCAGCACCGACAGGATGCGGTTTTCCAGCTCGCGCTCGAAGCCGTTCATCGCCGACAACCCCAGGATCAGCGCGCCGACCCCGATGGCGATGCCCAGAATAGAGGCCACCGAAATAAAGGAAATAAAACGATTGCGCCGCCGGGCCCGGCTGAAGCGCCAGCCCAGAAAGACACTCAGGGGACGAAACATCAGCCTTGCTCCTGTAGTCGGCTGTCCAACTGTCGATTATCAACCAGGCGATCATCAACCTGTCGATCATCAACCAGGCGACTGTCCAACTGTCGATCATCAACCAGGCGACCGTCGACCAGCCGGCACTGCCGGTCGAGCCGGGCGGCCAGCGCCAGATCGTGGGTCACCACCACCAGGCCGGTGCCCAGCTCGCTCTGCAACTCGGCCAGCAGCGCAAACACCTCGGCGGCGCTGTGGGCGTCCAGGTTGCCGGTCGGCTCGTCGGCCAGCACCAGCCGGGGCTTGTTGACCAGGGCCCGGGCGATGGCCACCCGCTGGCGCTCACCGCCGGACAGGGCCGAGGGTCTGTGCTCCAGACGGTGACCCAGCCCCACCCGGGTGAGCAGGGCCTCGGCCTGCTCTTTGGCCTCTTTCACCGGCCGGCCGGCAATCAGCAAGGGCATGGCGGCATTTTCGAGGGCGCTGAACTCGCCCAGCAGATGATGAAACTGATACACGAAGCCCAGCTTCTGGTTGCGAAAACGGGCCTGGCTGCGGGCCGACATATGGTGCAGATCTTCCCCTTCCACCAGCACCCGGCCATGGGTCGGGGCATCCAGGCTGCCGAGCAGATGCAGCAGGGTGCTCTTGCCCGAGCCGGAACTGCCCACCACCGCCAGGCTTTCGCCGGCGGCAAGCGTGAGGCTGACGCCATCCAGTATGGTGACCGGCTGCGCTCCGTCCTGATGGGTTTTACCCAGATTCTCGACCACTAACAGGGGGTTATTCATAACGCAAAGCCTCGGCTGGATGAACTCGTGACGCCCGCCAGGCCGGATAAAGGCTGGCCAGCACGCACAGTAATAAAGTGAAAAACAACACCATGAGCAATTGCCCGGGCAACAGCAGTACCGGCAACTGACTGCCCCCGGCGGCGGAATAGAAGTTGATGCCCAGCAGGTTGAGCACCCCGTCTAGGTTCAGGCTCAGCAGCAGGCCGAGCGCAAAGCCCAGCACACAGCCCAGCACACCGCTGAAACCGCCCTGGATCATGAACACCGCCATCACCCGGTTGCGACTCAGGCCCAGGGTTTGCAGCATGGCGATTTCGGCTTCCTTGTCGGTCACCACCATCACCATGGCCGAGAGAATATTGAAGGCCGCCACCAGGATGATCAGCGCCAGCATCAGGCTCATCAGCCGTTTTTCCATCGCCACCGCCTGAAACAGCTCGCCCCGGCTCTGCTGCCAGGTCTCGTATTTCAGCCCCGCCGGCAGGGCCGGCAGCCGGTCGAGTTCGAAAGGATCGCTCAGCCACAGGCGCAGGCCGGAGGCCTGATCCTGCCCATAGCGCAGCAGGCGGGCCGCATCGTCCAGCCGGGCCAGCACCAGTTGCCGGTCTACGTCGTTGCCGGTGCTGAAGGTGCCCACCAGGGTAAAGAGTCGCTGGCTCGGCACCCGCCCCAGGGGCGTGAAACGGCTGCCCTCGGTGACCGTCACCCGCACCTGATCGCCGGGCACCACCCCCAGGCTGCGGGCCACACCGGCGCCCATCACCAGGCCATAGGGCAGATATTCGAAATATTCCCGGGTGCGCGGATCCAGCCCCTGCAGCAATTTGTCCTGGCTGTTGGCCGGATCCAGGCCATAAAGCTCGACCCCGGTCAGGTGACCCGGGCCCTGCACCATGGCCTCGGCGCTGATGAAGGGCGTGGTGGCGGTCACCACCGAGTCCGGTGCAAACAGGTCGCGGTACCGAGCCGGGTTGTCCAGCCGACGCTGGTCGTTGGTCACCAGCGCCTGGGGAATGACGCCGAGCATCTGATCTTTCATCTGTTGCTCGAAGCCGTTCATCACCGCCGACACCAGAATAAGGGCGGCCACCCCCAGCAGAATACCGATGGTGGAAAAACCGGAAACAAAGGACGCGAAGCTGCGTCGCCCCCGCGCCCCGGCATAGCGTAAACCCAACATCAGCGTCAGGGGTTGAAACATGGTGTAATCATCCGTTTTTTAAAGGGTTTTACGTCACCCGCAAGTTGCGGAATAATAAAGGCATGTGAATGGCGCAACAAGAGCAGCGAATGATGGCAGACCCTTATTTCAGCATCGACTATCAGGCGCAGGTTAACCTGATCCCCCTGACTGATGGCGAAACGGTGCCCGACGCTGATGCCTTGGAGGCCGAAATACCCGCGCCGTTCAAGCTTATCAGTGAAGTGACCCGCATCGATACCAATAATGCCCGGCTGCTGCGCAACCTGGACGAACACGCCACCGAGCTGGTGGAGATCATCAACCAGCAGTCGCGCAAAATCGATCTGGTGCTCAGCTACGTGCTGGCGGGTCAGGACAACCCCGCTCAACGCTACCAGACCCGAAGCCTGGGCGGCGGCGGTTTTACCTTCACCTCATCACAGCCCCTGGCCGAGGCCGGCCGGGTTCGCTGCAAACTCTTTCTGCCGGAACTGTCGGTGGCGGTGTACGGTTATGGTGAAGTGCATGCCGAGGCCGAGCCGGCACAGTACCGCTGCGACTTCATTGCCCTGCGCGAACAAGACAGAGACGCCCTGATCCGCGCCAGCCTGCAGCTGCAGGCCAAACAACTCAAGGCCCGTGCCGAACGCCGCGCCCAACAGGACGACGCATCACGCTCATGATACAGATTTCCAGCCCCACTCCCCGCCCCAGAGCCAGCCTGGGCCAGCTGATTGGCAGCAGCCTGGCGCTGGCCATCGCCGAACAGGTCAGACAGCAGCAACAACTGGTACTGCTGGTGGTGCCCGACACCCCCACCGCCCTGCGCCTGGAGCAGGAGGTGCGCCACCTGCTGGACAACGGTACCGATGACAGGGGGACGCATGCCGACAACAGGCTGCCGGTGGCGCTGTTTCCCGACTGGGAAACCCTGCCCTACGACCGGTTTTCGCCCCATCAGGACATCATCTCCCAGCGACTCGAAACCCTGTATGGCCTGCCGGCACTCACGCGCGGCCTGCTAATTGCCCCCATCACCACCCTGATGCTGCGCACCCCGCCGCGCGACTGGCTGGAGCAGAACAGCCTGCTGCTGAACACCGGCGACAAACTGGACCTGCACGCCCTGCGCGGTCGGCTGGAGCGCGCCGGATACCGGGCGGTGGAGCAGGTGCTGGAGCATGGCGAATTTGCCGCCCGCGGCGCCCTGCTGGACCTGTACCCCATGGGCGCCAGCGAGCCGGTGCGTATCGACTTCTTCGATGACGAAATCGACACCCTGCGCCCCTTCGACCCCGACACCCAGCGTTCCCGCGACCAGGTCAAGCAGGTGCGGCTGCTGCCGGCCCGGGAATTCCCCACCGACGAGGCCGCCATCGAGCGGTTTCGCGGCCAGTACCGGGAACGCTTCACCCTGCGCAACGAGCCGGAGTCGCTCTATCACCGCGTCAGTCAGAGCCAGTTTCCTCCCGGCATAGAGCACTATTTTCCGCTGTTCTTCGAACAGACCCAGACCCTGTTCGACTCATTGCCCGAGCACTTGCTGGTACTGGGTGTCGGCGAGCTGAACGACGCCGCCGACGGCTTCTGGCAGGATGTACAGAGCCGCTATGAAGACCGCCGCCACGATCAGCTGCGCCCCTTGCTGGCGCCGGACCAGCTCTACCTCAGGCCCGATGCCCTGCTGCAACGGCTCAATCACTGGCCCCGGCTGCAACTGAGCCAGACGCCGGTGCTGGAAAAGGGCGATCGGCAGAACGCGCCTATCCAGCCCCTGCCTACCCTTGAAGTGGAGCACCAGAAAACCGAGCCCCTGGCCCGGCTGCTGAGTTTCTGCGAACAGTTCGAGGGGCGCATCCTGTTCTCGGTCGAAAGTGCCGGTCGGCGCGAGGCGCTGAACGAACTGCTGGCGGGCAGCCCCATCAAGCCCCTGCCCTGCGATAACTTCGCACATTTTCTGGCCGGAAAAGACCCGGTGGGTCTGCTGGTTGGCCCCCTGTCCCAGGGCTTTATTCTCGACGACCAGCTGGCGCTTGTCTGCGAAGGCGACCTGCTCGGCGGCCGGGTAATACAGCGCCGGCGGCGGGAAAAATCCGCCAGCCTGAGCCCCGACACCCTGATCCGCAACCTGGCCGAGCTGTCCATCGGTCAGCCGGTGGTGCATCTGGATCACGGCGTGGGCCGCTACACAGGGCTGCAAACCCTGGACGCGGGCGGACTCAAGTCCGAATACCTGACCCTGGAATACGCCGGCGGCGACAAACTCTATGTGCCGGTCACCGCCCTGCATCTGGTGGGCCGCTACAGCGGCGCCGACGACCCCAGTCTCAACAAACTGGGCAACGACAGCTGGGCCAAGGCCAAAAGCAAGGCGGCGGAAAAGGTGCGCGACGTGGCCGCCGAGCTGCTGGACGTGTACGCCCGCCGGGCCGCCCAGCCGGGACAGGCCATTGCTCACGACAAGCTGGCCTATCGCCAGTTTGCCGACGCCTTTCCGTTCGAGGAAACCGACGATCAGCTCACCGCCATCAATGCCGTGCTCACCGACATGACCCAGCCCAAGGCCATGGACCGGCTGGTGTGCGGCGACGTGGGTTTCGGCAAGACGGAAGTGGCCATGCGCGCCGCCTTTGTGGCGGTGCACGGCGGCAAACAGGTGGCGGTACTGGTGCCCACCACCCTGCTGGCCCAGCAGCATTACGACAACTTTCGCGACCGCTTCGCCAATTGGCCGGTGCGGGTAGACATCATCAGCCGCTTCAAGACCGGCAAAGAGCAGGACAAGGTGCTCACCGGCCTGACGGACGGCAGCATCGATATTGTGATCGGGACTCATAAATTGCTGAGCCAGGATGTGAAGTTCAAGGATCTGGGCCTGCTGATCGTGGACGAAGAGCACAGATTCGGCGTGCGCCAGAAGGATCAGATCAAGGCGCTGCGCGCCGATGTGGACATTCTGACCCTGACCGCCACCCCCATACCCCGCACCCTGAACATGGCCATGGGCGGCATGCGCGATCTCTCCATCATCGCCACCCCGCCCGCCAAACGGCTGGCGGTCAAGACCTTTGTGCGCGAGTCGGATCCGGCCACCATTCGCGAGGCCATACTGCGCGAGCTCAAACGCGGCGGTCAGGTCTATTACCTGCACAACGAGGTGCAGACCATAGAGAACAGCGCCGACGCCCTGCGCACCCTGGTACCCGAGGCCCGCATCGGCATCGCCCACGGCCAGATGCGCGAGCGGGAGCTGGAACGGGTGATGTCCGACTTCTATCATCAGCGCTTCAATGTGCTGCTGTGCTCCACCATCATAGAGACCGGCATCGACGTACCCAGCGCCAACACCATCATCATGGACCGCGCCGACAAGCTGGGCCTGGCCCAATTGCACCAGTTGCGCGGCCGAGTGGGGCGTTCCCACCACCAGGCCTATGCCTATCTGCTGACGCCCCATCCCAAGCGCATGACTACGGACGCCAGAAAGCGGCTGGAAGCCATTGCCGCATTGGAAGATCTGGGCGCCGGCTTCGCGCTGGCCACCCACGATCTGGAAATTCGCGGTGCCGGCGAGCTGCTGGGCGACGAGCAGAGCGGCCAGATCACCGCCATCGGTTTCAGCCTCTATATGGAGATGCTGGAGCAGGCGGTGAAGGCGCTGCAGTCGGGCAAGGAGCCGGCGCTGGATCAGTTGTTGCGCGCGCAGACCGAAATAGAGCTGCGCCTGCCGGCCCTGCTGCCGGACGACTATATTCCCGACGTGAACATGCGGCTGTCCATGTACAAACGCATCGCCACCGCCGAAAACGAAACCGCCCTGCGCGAACTGCAGGTGGAGCTGATTGACCGCTTCGGCCTGCTGCCGGAGCCGGGCAAGCACCTGGTGGCGCTGGCCGGGCTAAAGCTCAAGGCCAGCGAGATCGGCATCGACAAGATTGACGCCGGCCCCAATGGCGGCACCATCGCCTTTGCGCAGGATGCCAGGGTAGACCCCATGTATCTGGTGAGCCTGTTGCAGAGTCAGCCGCGCATCTACAAGATGGAGGGGCCCACCAAGCTGCGCTTCGCCATTCCCAGTGCGGATGCCAAGAGCCGACTGGCGCTGATTGGCGACATGCTGACCGAGCTGCATGCGCATCAGGCCTAGCCCGCGACATCACGACATCACGACATCATGATTTACCCCCACGAAAGGGTTAAGATAGCGGCGCAGCCGGCCCCGGGGCCGGCTGCGCCATGCCATGAACCATCAGCATCCTGACCGAGAAACCATGAACGCGAATATTTGCCATACCCCCGCCCAGCGGCCGCTTAACGTCGGCATTCTGGGCGGCGGTATTGCCGGTGCCACAGTGGCGTTGCGACTGGCGGACATGGGCATTCAGACCCTGCTTATCGAGGCCAGCAGCGGCCTGGTAAACGGCCCGCCCATCTGCCACCTGCACGCGGGCGGCAACCTGTATCGGGACATCGGCGACGACCAGTGTCTGACCCTGTTGCGCCAGTCCATCGCCTCGGTGCGCGCCTACCCCCACAGCATCAACCGCCGCCCCACGGTGATCGCCACCCCGGTCACCGACTCGGGCGATGCCGAGGCCTTGTTGCCCCGCCTGAAACAGGTGGCGCAGGAATATCGACGGCTGGTAGAGGAAGACCCGGCCAACCAGGTACTGGGCGAACCGGACCAGTATTATCGCTGCTACAGCCGCGAGCAGTTCGAGGCGCTGGCCACTCGCCCCCTGCCGGCGCAGGCCCGGTGTCAGGACGACTGGCTGATCCCCCTGGCCCATCATCTGGACCCGGAGACCCTGAAGTTTCCGCTTATTCTGGTGCAGGAATACGGCTGGAGCCTGTTTCGCATGGCCGCCACCGCCACCCTGGCGCTGAAGGCGGCGCCGAACTGCGCGCTGCATTTTCATACCCGCGCCACCAGACTGGAGCCATGCCCGGACGGCTGGACCATTCACGGCACTAACCAGGATGGGCAGGAACAGCCGTTCAAGGTGGACTTTCTGGTCAATGCCTGCGGTTTTCGTACCGGCCTGGTAGACGACATGGCCGGTTACCGCCGTGAGCGGCTGGTGGAATACAAGGCCGCCTACGTGGCCCGCTGGCAGACGAGCGGCGACTGGCCGGAGGTGATTTTTCACGGCCAGCGCGGCACGCCCAACGGCATGGCCCAGCTGACGCCCTACCCGAACGGCGTGTTTCAGCTGCACGGCATGACCGACGGCATCACCCTGTTCAAGAACGGGCTGGCCGCCAGTTGCGACCTTAGCGCCCAGCCCCGGCTGCCCGAGCAATACCGCCAGCAGCTGGACAAGGGCTGGCAACAGGGCGATACCGAAGCCCGTACCCGGCGGGCCATCGCTCACCTGGCCCGCCTGCTGCCCGCCTTCGGTGACGCCGAAGTCGGCGGCAAACCGCTGTTCGGCGCCCAGCAGATACCGGGCAGCGACCCCTCGTTGCGGGCGGCGGACGTGTCGTTCGAGGGCAATCACTATGCCCGGGTAGAAATCGTCAAGGCCAGCTCGGCGCTGACCGCCGCCGACCGCATTGTGGACCGACTCGCCGAACTCGGCTGGCTGGAGGTGGACGAGCAGCCGCTGTCACCCAGCCTCGCCCTCACCGAAGGCCAGAATGCCGCCGAGGTAGAGCAGGAAGCGGTACGCCTGGCCCGGCAACGCGGCTACCCCAGCGAGCTGGCCGAAAACGGCTGGTGAGGGTGTACTACCAATTCCATTAAAGACGTGATCAGTTGCTGATAACAATACCGTGTTTAAAGTCCGGTCATACCGGGCTTGACCCGGTATCTTTCTGCAGAGAGATCCTGACGTTCGTCAGGATGACGGCCTGAACACATGATGAATCCGATTGGTAAGCAACACCCTATAACTGATATGGATTCTGGCGCTGGTTTGCCTTTATCGTCACCCTCGCGAAGGCGGGGGTCCAGTGCCTTTGCAGGCAACCAGCAGCCTGACCGTTCTGCGCCACAAGTCCTGGATTCCCGCCTTCGCGGGAATGACGACAGAGCCACAGCTGTTATGCAGCATTACTTATCATTGCCATTTGATATTATCTATTCTTATATAGCCATCTCCGGTCATTCTCCAATCATCAGTTCCGCCGCCCGGGAATACAGAGATATGAGCCGTGTCGATTTTACTTTCGTCATTTTTAAATCTTATGTCTCTTTTTTCAAACTTAAGAACATTGTCGATAAAAATCTTTAACACTCCATCTTTTTTATTTCCGTTATTCAGCCGCACCCAATATCTGACATTAAAGGTTTTCTTGCTGTTCAGGTATCCTATTGTCGCCCCAAAAGTATCTCCGTATCTACCCGGCTGATCCATATGGTACACATAAGGAATTAACCGCCCCCCCTCTCTCCACATTATTCGTATACTAAAGCCGTCACCACTCCATGCGGGGATACCACCGGTATAGCCCTTTCCACCACTCAAGCCTGGAATTTTTCCACCCTTGCTCCACGGAAACCCTGAGTTAAATCCAATATCATAAGAGAAGCTGTAGCTGCTTTTTTTTACAATGGAAGACTTTATGATGCCCCCGCCCTGCGAGCTACCGAGAGAACCTTTAGGTAAATAAAATCTCAATCCTTTATGCTTGTCTATTCTTAATCGATTACCACCCTGCAGGACGTTATAATTGCCAAAATCTTTTTGCACTTGTGTTTTTCCATAAATACTATAAGCAGGCCAGCGATCAAATGATATAAGATTGGCGCCGTACACTGTCGCATTAACCGGGTTGCTCAATAAAAGAAAAACAATAAAAAATACTGTCTGAGACAAGAACTGAAACAAGAACTGAAACAAGAACTGAAACAAGCATTGGCTTTTATTCACGGACATCAGCCGCTCTCTCACTCCAATCGGCATCGATGGCTTGCGATCCACCCCGAAAGGCGCCTCCGGCGGGATCACCCCGAACCGCTTTTTGCCATCGTCATGCTCTTTCATTACCCTGCTCCTCACCTTGTGCCTGGCTTCAGTTTAGCCATGAAGGGAAGCCGAGGGTCATGGGGAATCGGAGAATCGGAGAATCGGGAATAGGGAGTGGGAAGTGAGGAGTGAAGGCCCCACACCTGATGCGCGGGCACGCTTCACCCTGGGTATCACCCCCGCCGGTACCGATTGAGTGCTGAGTGGGACCGGCGGGGGTGCAGTCGGTTACGGCTTGTAAACGTCGATGTCCTCGGCGGTGATCAGGAAGCTCATCAGATCCTGGCCAACGAGCAGCGGGCCGCTATAGTTCTCCCGGGTGCGACGCAGCAGTTCTTCGTCGCTGATGCCGGGAGCGACGCTCGAGGTGCCGTTGACGATGTGGCTGTAAACGGCCAGGCGCGGCGCTGTGGTGGTGAAGATCTCGCCGGCCTGCCGGGGATTGGTGTGGTGGGCGTAAACCTCGGGCAGCGCGGTGATGTCTTCAAACTCGGCCACTTCGTGGATCAGCAGATCCACCCCGGTGCCGTATTTGATCACGTTCTCGTGCGGAATGGTGTCGCCACTGATGAGTACGGAGCGCTCGTTATAGTCCACGCGGTAACCCATGGCGGGCTCGATGGCGTGATCCGGATCGTGCTGGACCTCGAACATGGTGACGGTGACGCCGTCCTGCTCGAAGATGACTCCGGGCTCGGCAAACTCGTGGGCGATAAGGCCGGTGGTGTGACGTTCCAGTTCGCCATCCGCCACCCGGACCTCGATATCGTCGGCGTGAGCGTGACGCAGGCCGGCGGCCAGCTCTTCCAGGCCGGTGGGGCCGTAGAGGTGCAGATCGCCCGGACGGCCGCCGAATGCCGGAACATAGCCTGTCATCCAGATGTCGCTGAGCCCGTTGACGTGGTCGGAGTGGAAGTGAGTGATAAACACCCCGTCAATGTCGCCAAGGGGAATGCCCGCTTGGGTCATGCGTACCGGGGCGCCGCGTCCGGCGTCGAAAACAAGGTTGAGACCACCGGCCTGAACCAGCGTTGACATGCCGTAGCGGGTGCTGCTGGGTACCGGGCTGCCGGTGCCCAGAAGGGTCACTCGCAGCTCATCCTCGGCCAGTGCGGTGGTGGCGGGGTGCGTGCTGGGTGGGAACAGGTACTCGGCGTTTGCCGCATCCGGGGAGGTTCCTGCGTGCTGCGTGAAGTTGGCTCCCGTGCAGCCCGCGAGCAACAGCGTCGATCCTGCCAGCAGGCTGGCCAGTCCCAGGTTCCGTCCGATTGAAGTAGACATGGTTTCTTGATTTTCCTATTACATAAAAAAGCCGTGAACAATACCAACGAATGGGTGAAAGCGCTATATCCGGAATGAACGCCTGCGCGTTTTACAACCAGATATCGAACAAAGTTAAAGAGCGATTCAGGAAAACGCCCTACGGGCTGCTCCCGCCTTCCCCGGTGCCGGCCCCTGCCAACAGCGTCTCTGCCATCACCGGCAAGGGGCCCGGACTGGGCCAGAAACGCGCTTCCCGCTCAGCGACCATCCGGCTTCCGAACCGTCATCTCAACCAGTTTGGACACTATCGGCCGTACCGCCAGTACACAGAGAAACGCCACCGGCATCGCCACCTTGTAGGCATTGAGCACGTCCGCTACAAAGTGCTCCGTTATTCCCTGGTTCATCGCCGTGATCACAAAACTCATCAGGAAGGCCATGATCGCCGCCATGTAGAACGCGAACACGACCCCAACAAACCGGTGTGGCAGTTTACGGCTTGATTTTACTGCTTGTTGCACAACAAGACTCCGCAGATTTAAGGTGACTGGCATCACTTTACCAGTAATTATTCCGTCTATCCCCGAATTCTTTGCCGTGGCAAGGGGTCGCCGCTTCCGGCAACACCGGCTCGGTTCATGTCGGCCTGCTCGGGTTAATAGGCCCCCTCGCTGTAGATCAGCTCGTAGCTGTGGCTGTAGATCTCCACAATATTGCCGAACGGGTCTTCCATATAGATCATGCGGTAGGGCTTTTCACCGGGGTAGTAGTAACGCGGCTTTTTCATGCGCGCCTTGCCGCCAGCGGCCACAATGCGCTCGGCCAGGCCTTCCACGTCCGGATCCTGCACGCAGAAGTGAAACACACCGGTTTTCCAGTATTCAAAGTTGTTGTCGGGGTTTTGCTGGTCGCGAAACTGGAACAGCTCCACGCCCACCCGGTCGCCGGTAGACAGGTGGGCAATGCGAAAACTGCCCCAGCCCGGGCCGAACACATCGCTGCACATTTCGCCAATGGCGCTGTCGTCTTCCACTATCTCGGTGGGCTGCATGATCAGGTACCAGCCCATCACCTGGGTGTAGAACGCCACCGCCTTGTCGAGATCCGGCACCGAAATGCCAATATGGGAAAAGTTTCTCGGATAGACCTTGCTCATTACGCTCACCTCTTTCGTTGGGATTGAGATAAGCTTACGCCGGTGTTTTAATCATTAAAAATTATCGTCTTTTATCATTATGAGTACATATTGAAATGGTTAATCCGGTGTGGTTGCGCAGTTTTTGCACCCTGGTGGAGGTGGGTCATTTCACCCGCACCGCCGAGCGGCTGCACATGACCCAGTCGGGGGTCAGCCAGCATGTGCGCAAACTGGAAGCGCACTTTGGCGTGACGCTGCTGGTGCGCCAAGGCAAGGGCTTTACCCTGACCGATGCGGGCGAACGGCTTTATACCCGGGCCGGAGACATTTTGCAGTCGCTGTCGGGGCTGGAGCAGCATGTGGGGCAGGATCCCGCCTTTGAGGGGCTGGTGCGGGTGATGTCGCCGGGCAGCGTGGGGCTCAAGCTCTATCCCCAGTTGCTGGGGTTGCAACGCCGGCACCCGGGGCTGGTCATCGACTACCGTTTTGCCCCCAACGCCAGCGTGGAGCAGGCGGTGGCGAACAACAGCACCGACATGGGGCTGATGACCCAGCCTTCCGCGCTGGAAGCCGTGCGCTGCCGGGCCATTGCTCGGGAGGCACTGCTGCTGGTCACCCCGGCTGCCGTCAGCAAGCCGGACTGGCCCGCGTTGCTGGCGCTGGGCTTTATTAATCACCCCGACTGCGCCCACCACGCCGGCCTGCTGCTCAGCGCCAACTTTGCCGAGTTCGAACATGTGGGCCAGTTTCAACACAGCGGTTTTTCCAACCAGATTGGCCTTATTCTGGCACCGGTGAGCCTGGGGCTGGGCTTTACCGTGCTGCCGGCCCATGCGGTGGCGGCCTTTCCGCAGCCGGAGTCCATTCGCGCCCATGCCCTGCCCCGGCCGGTGAGCGAAACCATTTACGTCGCCACCCATCGCCACCGGCCGGTGGCCAACCGGGTGGGCACAGTGATGAAGATGGCCAAGGCGCAGCTTGATAGCGGCTAACGGTGTCGCCCTGTCCCGCCCTGATCTGGCTTCGGTATGGGCACTGCAGAGCCGTTAACTTGCAGTGCCCATACCGAAGCCAGAGCAGTTTCTTTGCACTTTGCCGGTTTGCATCTGGATAAGCGAAAACGTATATAGCACAATGCTGTTTCATCAGGCCATATTCGTTCAATCACAAGGAAAAAAGCATGTTCAGTCATATTATGCTGGGTGCCAACAGCATTGAGGAATCAAAACGTTTTTACGATGCCACCATGGCCGTGCTGGACTACCAGCCCGGTGTGGTGAATGAAACCGGCAATCGTTGCATGTATCTGAGCTCCAGGGGCGTGCTGGCCCTGACCCTGCCGATCAATGGCGAGGCCGCCACCCATGGTAACGGCTCCACCATCGGCCTGAGCGTCACCAGCCCGGCGCTGGTGGATGCCTGGCATGCCGCCGGCGTAGAAAGCGGTGGCATTCCCTGCGAAGATGCGCCCGGTGTGCGCGTGGTGGGAGGCAACAAAATGTACCTGGCCTACCTGCGTGATCCGGCCGGCAACAAACTGTGCGCCACGCACTTTATGCCGGCGGAAGGCTAACCCCGTCATTACCTCATAAAGCAACAGGCACCGGCCGCACTGCCGGTGCCTGCGTGACCCGCCCCGCTCCGGTCTTGCATCGCATTTATTCATTCTTGCAATTGCCCTTCCCCACCCCAGCGACCAGATCTGCCCCCCAGATTTTTCAACTATTTTTAAAAAAATAAGCTCAGAATCCCAACAAAAAGGGTCGGGTGTCCCATTCTTCCGTTGGTTGCTCTCAATTCATAAAATAGTCAGGAACGATTTTGAACTGCCACATGCAAACTTTATACTCAACCTGAATTATCTGCACTGACTGAAAATTTAATTAGCATTGCCAGCACTTTATTTGACATTAATCATATAACCTAATTATGCAAACGTATATCCTTACTGGCTTAAATGAAACTTTCAAGAATAGGTATTATTTATGGAGCTGATTACAGAATTACTCACCAAAGACTACTTCGTATTATTTCTAGTAATTGGCCTTGGAACAGCAATTGGTAATGTGCGAGTAAAAGGGATTAGTTTTGACACGTCAGCGGTTATATTTGTCGCTATTTTTTTTGGGTATCTCTACAACTTATACGGCGTAAACTTTAGTATTCCTCCCATCATACAAAGTGTTGGATTGGTGTTATTTATTTACACTATAGGGATGCAGGCTGGGCCCTGAAGCATCCCCACAATTATTTGATAAAATTCATGAGGTTATAAATAAAAAGGTAGGAGCACCCATGAAAATCGGCGATCATTGAAGTCGCCAA
>NZ_JAFBBE010000004.1 GCF_016907015.1 Oceanisphaera litoralis | reverse complement strand
TACCAGTTCAGTGAACAAGATCTTGCCGAGGCCTATGATGAAATGAGCAAAAATTATGCGTGTTGAGTGCCAAAAATTGTGGGGATCCCTCAGGGGTTGGGGAGGGGTTACAGCACGGCCCTTTTTTAGCTTATCCTCTACCTACCGCCTTTTTCTCCTTTCTTCAGGGCCTGCTCATGGATCTATACACCGAATTTTGCCGCCACACCGCCGACCTGACACCCGACACCGGGCTGCTGGTGGCCTTCAGCGGCGGGCTGGACTCGACCGTGCTGCTGGCACTGGCCGCACGTTTGGCCCGGGAGCAGGGCAGGGCGGTGCGAGCGGTGCACATTGCCCACGGTCTGCAGGCGGCGGCCGAGCCCTGGCCGGCCCATTGTGCCCGGGTGGCGGAATCGCTGGGCGTAGCCTGCGAGACCATCAGGGTTCAGGTCGAACTGGGGCCCAGAGTCAGTCTGGAGGCCGCCGCACGCAAGGCCCGCTATCACGCATTGGCCGGCGCCATGCAGCCCGGCGAGATACTGCTGACCGGCCACCACCTGGACGATCAGGCCGAGACCCTGTTGCTGGCGCTGAAGCGCGGCGCAGGCGTGGCAGGGCTGGCGGCCATGCCCATGCGCAAGCCGTTCGATCCGGGCGAACAGTGGCGGCCCTTGCTGGCCTGTTCGCGACAGCAACTGGACACCTTTGCTCGTGAGCAGAGCCTGAGCTGGGTGGAGGATCCCAGCAATGCCGACGACGACTTCGACCGCAACTTTCTGCGCAACCGCATCCTGCCGCCCTTGCTGCAACAGTGGCCTTCCTTCAACCGTACTCTGGCTCGCAGCGCCGAGCTGTGCGCCGAACAGATGGAGCTGGCAGCCGAGTTGGCCGAAACCGATTTGCCCGGCTTGCTGAACCCGGCCGGAGGTGTGTCGATTACCGGCCTGCAGACCCTGAGCCGGGCCCGGCGGCACAATGTATTGCGCCACTGGCTGGAATTGGAGGCTATTCACAGTAGTCGCCGCCAGTTGCAGGCTATCTGGCAAGAGCTGGCGCTGGCCCGTGCCGATGCCGAGCCGGAAGTGCGGCTCGGAACACGCTGTATCCGCCGCTATCAGGGGTTTCTCTACCTGCCGAGCAACGGTGTCACACCCCGGCCTCTGGCGAACCTGGGAGCGGGCGAATGGCAGCATTGCGGTGTGGGCCAGCTACGGCTCGGCCCCGTCACCCAGGGTGCCGACCTTGTGGCCGATCTGGCTCCGGAGCAATTGCACATCGCCTTTCAGGTTCCCGGCCTTCGCGCTCGACCGGCCGGCCGATCTGGCTCTCGGCCACTGAAAAAACTGTGGCAGGAATACGGCATCCCCCCCTGGCAAAGACCGCAGATCCCGCTATTGATGCAGGGCACGGAACTGGTCGCCGCCATTGGTCTGTTTGTATGTAAAGATTACACCCCCGAGCCCGACCAACCCGGCTGGCGGCTGGAGTGGAAGATGGAGTGACAACCTATGGGCCGAATATTCAATCGCAGCGGGCAAAAAGCATTCAGGCGAAACTTGCGGCGAGAGTTGACCGAACCGGAACAACGGCTCTGGCGTCGCCTGCGAGCCGGACAATTGGGCACTAAATTCCGTCGCCAGCATGGCATCGGGCCCTATATTGCGGACTTTTATTGCGCCCGGTTAAAGCTGGTCATCGAAATAGACGGTGACAGCCACTTTGCTGACGATGATGCGATCAGGCACGATCAACTGCGAGATGACTATTTTGTCTCATTGAATATCCGAGTATTACGTTTTACCAATCGGGAGGTGATGGATAACATCGACGGTGTGTTGACGGTGATTTCTGCTCATATAAACACTGTAGTGGTTCAATGATTCTGGACACTCATTAACGCGGTAGAATGACCTACCGCAGATAGAGGTGTTCATGACCAAGAAGAATCGACGTGCCTTTTCGCCAGCCTTCAAAATGGAAACGGCCAGTCTCGTACTCGACCAGCATTATTCGATAGCAGAGGCTTGCCGAGCCATGGATGTGGGGGAAACCAGTTTGCGCCACTGGGTTAAACAACTTCAGCAAGAGCGTGAAGGTATCACACCCACAGGCAAGGCATTGACACCGGAACAGCAAAAAATCCAAGACCTGGAAGACCGCATCAAGCGCCTGGAAATGGAGAAAGAAATCTTAAAAAAGCCACGGCTCTCTTGATGTCCGACTCGATACCGCCGTCGCGCAGATAGACCACTTGAAAGAGAGCTACCCCATTGATGTGGTCTGTGAGGTACTCGGCGTCAATCGCAGTAGTTACTATGCGGCCCTCAAGCGAGGTCAACGGCTAGATCCTGACCGACAGCGTCTCAGGGGCCGCTTGGTCGACCTGCACCGGGCGAGCCGGGGGGCTGCCGGGGCACGTACTCTGTCGCAATCGCTGAAGGCCGAGGGCGAACAGGTGGGTCGCTATAAAGCAAGCCGCTTGATGGCGGAGGCGGGAGTGGTCAGTAAGCAGCCTTCCAAGCGGCATCGGTATGGCGGCCAGAGCCAGGCCAGACCAGATATTCCCAACCGCCTTGCCCGTCAGTTTGCCGTGACTGCCCCTAATCAGGTGTGGTGTGGCGATATCACTTACATCTGGGCGGGAGCAGGTTGGGTTTATTTGGCGGTGGTGCTCGACCTGTTTTCCCGTCGAGTGGTCGGTTGGGCGCTCTCAGCCAACGCCGATAGTACTGTGGTCTGTCGTGCGTTGGACATGGCCTACCAGACGCGAGGTCGTCCCAACGGTGTGCTGTTTCATTCCGACCAGGGCAGCCAATATGGCAGCCTGATGTTTCGGCAACAGCTCTGGCGTTATCAATTTATCCAGAGCATGAGCCGCCGGGGAAATTGTTGGGATAATTCGCCAATGGAGCGGGTGTTCAGAAGCCTGAAAACCGAATGGATACCGCCGACAGGGTACAGTAACTTGAGCGAAGCACAGGCTGATATAGCGGACTATCTGATGCGGTATTACAACCAGGTACGCCCGCACAGCTATAACGGCTATCTTACGCCGGTGGAGTCAGAACGGTTGCTACAGGTTAGCAACTCATAACCGTGTCCAGTTTTACTTGACCACTACACACTGCTTCATGATCTGCGCCGATTTTTGAACTCAGAGTCGGGCTGCTCCCTCCCCTTGACTCGGGGTTGGCAGAACAACAAGCGGGGTGCAACGCAAGAACTAAAAGCAGCACCCCCACCCAGCCTCCCCCTGGCGAGCCCCTTCCGTTATGTCTGTATCCCCGCTGCCAAGGGGGAGGGGCAGATCGGCGCCGAGCTTCAAACTGGGCGCAGGTTTGCTCCCTCCCCTTGACTCGGGGTTGACAGAATAACAGCGGGGTGCAACGCAAGGGGAGGGCTGGGGAGGGGTTACGGCAGAATACCGGCATGTCTCACCCGGTTTTCTTCAATCTCGGCTCTACCGCCAGAAAATGACAGATTTCTTCCAGGCGGGGCTGGGTGTCCTGATAGCCGAGATCAATCAGCTCGCGGCAATAATCCTGCTCGAACAGCAGAAAGCTGGCCAGGCCGGTGGCATCCCCGGCGTCGACGCCAAACAGCCGCAGCAGGGAGCGAATATTGAACGGCAGCCTGTAAAAATGCTTGCGGGTCAGCACATCCAGATTTTGGCTGGGTTTCAGCACCAGATTGTCGATATGGCGTAGCGACAGTTGCGCCCGTTTGCGCTCCGGCACCAGCCGTATGGTGCTGTTGATACGCTGCAACCGCTCTATGTCCGAGGTGAGGGCGTCGGTGAAGATGGTATCCAGCAAATGACCGGCAATGTCCGAGCTGCTGGGGTCGCAGGGCAGGGTACCGGAGCCGGCTTCGTCCGATGCCAGGCTGACAATAAGAATACGGTTGGCCCCCAGATGAATGGCCGGGCTCAGCGGATTGAGCTGGTGAATGGAGCCGTCACCATAGTGATGGTTCTGCAGTCGGCTGGGCTGAAAGATAAAGGGCAGGGCGCTGCTGGCCAGCAGGTGCGGCGGTGTAATAATGGCCGAACGACCGGAACGACCAACCCGGGCCCAGGGCTGATGGTAGGGCCGGCCCTGAAAAAAGGTGGTGGAGTCGCCGGTGTTGTAGTTGGAGGCGGTGACGGCCAGTACTTCCAGTGCGCCGTAGAGCAGGTTGTTGTCGATACGCTGAAAGTCGATTAGTTTTTCCAGCAACCGCTCCAGCGGGCTGTTGTCGAACAGCGGCAGGGCCATCTGGGTGGGTCGCCCCAGCAGTCCGGAGATCAGGCTTTTCAGGGAGTGGGTGATAATTCTGCCGGCCTGTAGCCGCAACACATCTTCGGTATGCAGATGACGCCAGACGTATTCCAGCTTGCGTACCCCAAGATGGAAACAGGAGGCATAGCAGGCCAGGGCCGTGGCGTTGATGGCGCCGGCCGAGGTGCCGCACAGAATGGGGAAGGGAATGGGTTGCCCGCGGGGATAGCACTCGGAAATGGCCTTGAGCACCCCCACCTGATACGCCGCCCGGGCACCGCCTCCGGTCAGCACCAGCGCGCAGGCGTTGCTTTCTTCTTGCTCCATCAATGCCCCTCCCTTTTGGTTCAGTATAAGTGCCTGGTTCCCGGGCAGAAAGGCCTGTATCGCAGTTTAAATGCCAGAGTCAAAGTGACACCCCCTCCCAGCCTCCCCCTGGCGAGACTCCGCTGCCATGCCTGTGATCCCGGTGCCAAGGGGGAGGGGAAAAACAGCTCCCTCCCCTTGACTCGGGAATGTCAGGATAACTGCGGGGTGCAACGCAAGGGGAGGGCTGGGGAGGGGTTACTGCAGGATGTTCACATATTCCGCAGGCCTGATGTCTTGGTCGAAGTGACACCCCCACCCAACCTCCCCCTCGCGAAAACCCAGGACTGTATCTGTGACCCCGCAGCCAAGGGGGAGGAGCTGTCCGGTGCAGATCTTCGAATGTGACGCCAGTTTGCTCCCTCCCCTTGACTCGGGAATGTCAGGATAACAGCGGGCTGCAACGCAAGGGGAGGGTTGGGGAGGGGTTACTGCACAGCGTCTTGTTGTCGGTTCGGCGATCAGGTCCAAAGTGACACCCCCTCCCAGCCTCCCCCTGGCGATGACCCCCTGTTGTGCCTGTATCTCCACTGCCAAGGGGGAGGAGCTAAAATAAAAACGGCGCCGTATCACACGGCGCCGTTTTTATTTTCATCGGAAGCAGAAGCCGAGGTGTCGTTTTTTACCCCTCACTCCTCACGCGTTAATGGCTTGAGTCAGCTGAGCTTTGATCTCGTCGATGGCCACTTCGGACTTGTCGCCACCGCGGCGGGTCTTGTATTCCACCACGCCGTTGTCCAGTCCGCGATCGCCGATGACGATGCTGTGGGGCACGCCCAGCAGCTCCATGTCGGCAAACATCACGCCCGGGCGCTCTTTGCGGTCGTCGAACAGCACTTCGATGCCGGCGGCGGTCAGCTCGCTATACAGCTGCTCGGCCACTTCCTTCACCCGCTGGGACTTGTGCATGTTCATGGGGATGATGGCGACCTGGAAGGGCGCCAGGGCTTCTGGCCAGATGATGCCGCGATCGTCATGGTTCTGCTCGATGGCGGCGGCCACGATGCGGGATACGCCGATGCCGTAGCAGCCCATTTCCAGTACCGTGGACTTGCCTGCTTCGTTCAGCACGGTGGCGTTCATCTTGCTGGAGTAGTTGTTGCCCAGCTGGAAGATGTGGCCCACTTCGATGCCGCGTTTGATTTGCAGCACGCCCTTGCCACAGGGGCTGGGGTCGCCTTCCTTGACGTTACGCAAATCGGCCACCTGCGGCAGCGGCAGATCCCGGCCCCAGTTGATGCCGAAGTAGTGCTTGTCCTCGATGTTGGCACCGGCGCCAAAGTCGTTCATCACGGCGACGGCACGATCCACCACCACGGGTACCGGCATCTTCAGCGGGCCCAGGGAGCCGGGGCCGGCGCCGACGATGGCACGAATTTCTTCTTCGGTGGCGAAGGTCAGCGGACTGGCAACCATGGGCAGCTTTTCGGCCTTGATTTCGTTCAGCTCGTGATCGCCACGCACCATCAGGGCTACCAGGGGGGCGTCCTGATCCTCGGCGGCCTTCACCAGCAGGGTCTTGACGGTTTTCTCGATATCCAGCCCGAATTGCTCCACCAGCTCGGCGATGGTCTTGGCATTGGGGGTATCGACCAGGCTCAGCTCCTGGGTGGCGGCATCGGCGGTGGTTTTGGGCGCCACGGCCTCGGCCATTTCGATGTTGGCGGCGTAATCGGACTCGGTAGAGAAGGCAATGTCGTCTTCACCGCTCTGGGCCAGCACGTGGAATTCGTGCGAGGCACTGCCACCGATGGCGCCGGTGTCGGCCAGTACGGCGCGGAAGTCCAGCCCCATACGCTCGAAGATCCGGCTGTAGGCCTGATACATGTCGTCGTAGGTCTGCTCCAGACTCTGCAGGCTGGTATGGAAGGAGTAGGCATCCTTCATGATGAACTCGCGCGAGCGCATCACGCCGAAACGGGGGCGCACTTCGTCACGGAACTTGGTCTGGATCTGATACAGGTTCAGCGGCAGTTGCTTGTAGGAAGACACCTCGTTACGCACCATGGAGGTGATGACTTCTTCATGGGTCGGGCCCAGCACGAAGGCACGGTCGTGACGATCCTTGATGCGCAGCAGCTCGGGGCCGAACTTGTCCCAGCGGCCGGTTTCATGCCACAGCTCGGCGGGTTGCACCACCGGCATCAGCATTTCTACCGCGCCGGCACGATTCATTTCTTCCCGCACTATGGCGGCGACCTTGTTCAATACCCGCAGGCCACTGGGCAACCAGGTGTACAGGCCGGATGCCAGCCGGCGGATCATGCCCGCGCGCAGCATCAGCTGGTGACTGATCACCTCGGCATCGCTCGGGGTCTCTTTGAGGGTGGAAAGCAAGTATTGAGTGGTACGCATGCGCTTAAACCTTGTTGATTTTTAAAATCCGTTAAAGAAAGAGATTGTAGCAGGGGGGCCGGTCAGGCAGAAGCCCCGTTAAAGGAAGAGGGAGGCTGTGCAGCTCCCTCCCCTTGACTTGAAAATCTCAGAATAACAGCGGGGTGCTACGCAAGGGGAGGGCTGGGGAGGGGTTACGGCACGGCGTCTTGTTGTCGGTTCGGCGATCAGGCACAAAGCGACACCCCCTCCCAGCCTCCCCCTAGCGGCTTTTCCTTGAAGAGAAGTCGCCGTTATACCTGTGAACCCGCCGCCAAGGGGGAGGGGCTGTCTGGCGCCAGTATTCGAGCTTGGCGTTCGGTTTTCTCCCTCCCCTTGACTCCGGATTTTCAGAATAACAGCGGGGTGCAACGCAAGGGGAGGGCTGGGGAGGGGTTACTGCAAAATGTTTACATGTTCCGCTGGTTTCCTGCTTTCACCCTTCATTCTCTATGCTCAACACCCGCGTCAAACGCCCCAGCACCTCGTAACGAACATTGTAGTGATACAGCCGTACCCCATATTGCTGCCATTGTTCGCCATTGCGCTTGTAGGCCGGGCGCGGATCCTGCACCAGCACCTCGGTAATGAACTGCTGCAAATCGGGAATGTCGGAACGGGCGCAGGCCTGCTCGGCGGCGGGGCTGAAGTGCACCTCCATGCTGATGTCCGGCGGCGCCGGCGCAAAACCGCCGTGGGCATCGGGCACCGCATCGGCCCAGGGCAGATAGGGCTTGATGTCGACGATAGGAGTGCCGTCGACCAGATCGACGCCGCCCAGCTCCAGCCATACCTTGTTGCCTTCCTTGCACATGTCGTGCAGCTTCACCACAGAGAGCCCCAGCGGATTGGGCCTGAAGGTGGAGCGGGTGGCAAAAACGCCTACCCGCTCGTTACCGCCTAGGCGCGGCGGGCGGACCGTGGGGTTCCAGCCCTTGTCCTGAGTCTGGTGAAACACGAATACCAGCCACAGGTGACTGAACTCGGCCAGGCCTCGAAAGGCGCTGGGCTCGTTGTAGGGCGGCAGCATCTCCAACCGGGCCCGGGCACTGCTCACCAGCCCCGGCTGGCGCGGCACCGCAAACTTCTCTTTATAGGGTGAGCGAATAATGCCGATGGGATCCAGATGAATGGAGGTCATAAGGGGTATCCAATTGTAGGCCCGGATTTATCCGGGCAAATCATGTATTGATGAGCATTGCTGCCATTGTTGAAACCGAGTCTTGTACGGTTTTGTTGTTCCTACGCTCCGGCGTGGAGGCGAGCCTTGCTCACCCCTCACCCCTCACCCCTCACCCCTCACCCCTCACAAGTTACTTACCGACCTTCAATGCCTGCCCGCTGCACAGCACCTGCTCGATACAGCCGGGCATATCATCGAAACGAATACAGCGATCCAGCAGCAGGCCGTTGGCACCCATGTCCGCCGCCCTGCGACGCACACTGGCGCGTGCATCCGCCTCCTTGGGGGGCGCCTCATCGGCCTTTATCTGGCAGGCTTCACCTTCCACCGAACCCAGGGTGAGGTAATTCACGCCTTCCAGCTCGGCCTTGCTGTACAGCCGCACCCCGTCGCCCTTGTAATAATCCTTGATGCCATCGGGTGACACATTGCTGTTAAAGCCCCAGCCAGCACAACCAGACAACGCAACCGCCAGCAGAGAAACCCCGAGAAGACGCATAAGACAAGTCCTTAAGTCAGAAAAAAAGCTGACCTTATTCTGCACAAGGCACCGTAGAAGGTCGAATAAAATCGGGGTAAATGGCTGATGAAGAGTCGAATTCATTCGACCAGGGTGCCCTCCCTGTACCTTCAGGCTGCCAGAATACCAGCGGGGTGCTGCATACTTCGGAACGACGCCGAACTTCTCCTCCCCCTTGGCAGCGGAACCACAGGCATAGCAGCAGATTATCCCCAGGGGGAGGCAGGGAGGGGGTGTTGCTGCGCACTCCGAATCGACATCGACCCCCGTACCCATGCTAAAGGAAAGGTTTTATCCCCCCGCCAAATCCAGTAGACTTATGCGCCTTTGCTTGCAAGGTGCCAATGTGTTGCAGAATGCAATTTTTTGGCGCTTTGACAAACAGATAGAGCAGAAACACCAGTGCAGACAGGCGCCCTGGGGGAATGGCCAACTGAACCCTAAGGGCGGTAGCGTGCCCACAGTAAAAAACACCATCAATCCAACGACAAGACAATCAGAAGAAGCGATATGAGCCAACCACCATTCCCGCAAGATGCACGTTTTAGTCAACCTCTGCCCCCCTACGCCTACAGAGATGACGAAATCTCGCTGGTCGATCTGGTCAAAACCCTGGTCAAACGCTGGAAGCTGATGGCACTGGTGTTTGTGTTCACCCTTGCCGCCGCACTGGCGTTTGCGCTGGCCATGCCGCAAAAATATGAATACACCACCATTTATACTATTGCTGAAGTTAATGCCGAAACGCCGCTGGAAAGCGCTGCCGGCCTGCAGACCAAGGTAGATAACCTTTATATACCGACCGTGGTGCGTGACTTTTTACCGCGTCACCAGCTTGAAACCGTGCCCTTCAAACTCAACATCAGCAACCCCAAAGGCTCCAGCCTGATTACCATTACCAGCCAGACGGTAGAAGACAATGAATCTCTGGTGCAGGAACTACACGGCGCCATTACCGCACGGTTGAAAGGCGAGCAGGATGCCCACATCAACCACCGTGTTGAACTACTGCAACAACAGATAGGCGCCGCCAGAGCACAGATAGAGCTGGTTAAAAAAGCAGCCCTCGCCAATAGCGGTGAGCTGATTGCCAGCTTCACCGGCACCATCAACGGCCTGCAGGCCCAGATTAACAACTTTCAAAAAGGCACCGTGTTCGCCATTGCCAATCAGAGCCTGCAAACCAAAGGCATCAGTAAAACGCTGGTACTGGCGCTGGGCCTGATGCTGGGGGCTATGCTGGCAGTAATGGCGGTATTTGTGCGTGAGTTTATTGGTCAGCTGTGTGCAAGTTTGCAGGAAGAAACCGAATGAAAGCCATCATCCCCGTCGCCGGCTTGGGCACCCGCATGTTGCCCGCCACCAAAGCCATTCCCAAAGAAATGCTGCCCATCGTGGACAAGCCACTTATTCAATATGTGGTAAGCGAAGCCATTGCTGCCGGCATTAAAGAAATTATTCTGGTTACCCATTCCAGCAAAAATTCCATCGAAAATCATTTCGATACCAGCTTCGAGCTGGAAGCCACGCTCGAAAAACGGGTAAAGCGACAGCTGCTGGACGAAGTACGCGCCATCTGCCCAAGTGACGTAACCATTATGCATGTGCGCCAGGGCGTGGCCAAAGGCCTGGGTCACGCGGTAATGTGCGCCTATCCGCTGGTGGGTGACGCCCCCTGTGTGGTGATATTGCCGGACGTGTTAATTGACGATGCCCAAAGCGATTTGAGCCAAGACAACCTGGCCCAGATGCTAAGCCGCTTCAACGACACTCAACGCAGCCAGATAATGGTAGAGCCGGTCGCGCAAGATCAAGTAAGCCAATACGGTATTGCCGACTGCATGGGCCACAAGCTGCAAAGCGGCGAGAGCAAACTCATGACCGCCGTAGTAGAGAAGCCAAAGCAGGAAGACGCTCCCTCCAACCTGGCGGTGGTCGGCCGCTATGTACTGAGCCAGGCCATTTGGCCGTTACTGGCCCAAACCGCTCCCGGTGCCGGCGATGAAATTCAGCTCACCGATGCCATAGCGGCACTGATGGAGCAAGAGCAGGTAGAAGCCTACAGCATCGTCGGCAAAAGCCATGACTGCGGCAGCAAACTGGGCTATATGCAAGCCAACGTGGAATATGCCCTGCGCCACCCGGAGCTGGGCCAGGCCTTCACCCAGTATCTACAGAATCACGTAGGGTCGATTTCAATCGACCAGGAACAAGCCTCCTAGCTGCTCGTCTGGCTCCTTATTCCCGCGTTCATAAATATGTCATTCCCGCGAAGGAACGTCATCCTCGCGTAGGCGGGGACGGGAATCCAGCTTTTATGTAGCCGCCACTTTAGTCGGCGGAGCCTGCGCAGCAGGCTATTTGTAGGCTCGAATTTATTCGAAGTGCCACCGGGCACCGGCAATAAGCCAGCACCTGGCCCGCAAATTGATAAACAAACTCAAATAAAGCGAACAAACCAATGAAAGTAACCGTATTCGGCACCGGCTACGTTGGCCTGGTGCAAGGCGCCGTGCTGGCAGAAGTCGGCCACCATGTTATCTGCGTGGATATAGACCAGACCAAGGTAGACAAGCTCAAACAAGGCATTATCCCCATCTATGAGCCGGGGCTGGACAACCTGGTCAAGCAGAATCACGCCGCCGGCCGCCTTGACTTCACCACCAATGCCGAGCAGGGCGTGCAACATGGCGATATCCAGTTTATCGCGGTCGGCACCCCGCCCGATGAAGACGGCTCCGCCGATCTGCAATACGTGCTCAAGGTGGCCGAAACCATCGCCACCCATATGCAAGGTCATAAGGTAGTGGTGGATAAATCCACAGTACCGGTCGGCACCGGCGACAAGGTGAGCGCCAAAATCGCCGAGGTGCTGGCCCACAAGGGCCGTGAAGATCTCGGCTTTGACGTGGTCTCCAACCCGGAATTCCTCAAAGAAGGCTCGGCGGTGGCCGACTGTATGAAACCGGATCGCATTATCATCGGCACCCATAGCGAACAGGCAGAAGAGCTGATGCGCGAGCTGTATGCGCCCTTTAACCGCAACCACGAAAAAGTAATCGTAATGGACGTGCGCAGTGCCGAGCTGACCAAGTACGCAGCCAACTGCATGCTGGCCACCAAAATCAGCTTTATGAACGAAATGGCCAACCTGGCCGAACAGTTGGGCGCGGATATCGAAATGGTGCGCCACGGCATCGGCTCCGACCCGCGTATTGGCTACCACTTTATCTACCCCGGCGTCGGCTACGGCGGCTCCTGCTTTCCCAAGGATGTGCAGGCATTGATCCGCACCGCCGAGGGCATCGACTTCGACGCCCAGGTGCTCAAGGCGGTAGAAGCGCGCAACAACCAGCAGAAAACCACCCTGTTCCAAAATATCAGCAAACACTTCAACGGCGACCTGGCCGGCAAAACCTTCGCCCTGTGGGGCCTGAGCTTCAAGCCCAATACCGACGATATGCGCGAAGCCCCCAGCCGGGTATTGATGGAGGCCCTGTGGGCAGCTGGCGCCCGGGTGCAGGCCTATGATCCGGCAGCGATGGAAGAAGCCCAGCGCATTTATGCCGACAAATGTCATGCCGTTGAGGGCGGGCATCCACCGCTTGCCCTGTGTGGCACCAAGGAATCCGTACTCAATAACGCAGACGCCCTGGTAATTGTGACCGAGTGGCAGAACTTTAAAGCGCCGGACTTCGGCCTGATCAAACAACAGCTTGCCCAGCCGGTTATTTTTGACGGCCGCAACCTGTTTGAGCCCAAGCGCATGAGCAAAAAAGGGTTTACTTATTATTCGGTAGGGCGTTCTTAATGAAGATTCTGGTTACCGGCGGTGCCGGTTTTATCGGCTCGGCCGTTATTCGCCATATTATCCACCACACCCAGGATGCTGTGGTCAATGTGGACAAGCTCACCTACGCCGGCAACCTGGAAAGCCTGGCGGAAGTGAGTGACTCGGATCGATACACCTTTGAGCTGGTGGATATCTGCGATCGCACTGAGCTGGAGCGGGTATTTGCCGAGCATCAGCCCGATGCCGTTATGCATCTGGCGGCGGAAAGCCATGTGGACAGATCCATCGACGGCCCCGCCGCCTTTATAGAAACCAATATAGTGGGCACCTACACCCTGCTGGAGGTGGCGCGTAGCTACTGGCAGGAGCTGGACGATGAACGCAAGCAGGTGTTTCGCTTCCACCATATCAGCACCGATGAAGTCTACGGTGACTTGCCGCACCCGAACGACACTACAGTTTCTGGTTCCCATGCTCTGCGTGGGAACCCTGCGAGCTTACCTTTGTTTACCGAAAGCACTGCCTACGCCCCCAGCAGCCCTTACTCTGCTTCCAAAGCATCCAGCGATCATCTGGTGCGGGCCTGGCTGCGCACTTATGGCTTGCCAACTATTGTCACCAATTGCTCCAACAACTATGGCCCTTACCATTTCCCGGAAAAACTCATTCCGCTGGTGATCCTTAATGCGCTGGAAGGCAAGCCACTGCCCATCTACGGCAAAGGCGACCAAATCCGCGACTGGCTCTATGTAGAAGACCACGCCCGCGCTTTATACCTGGTAGCAACCCAGGGCCAACCCGGCGAAACCTACAACATCGGCGGCCACAATGAGAAAACCAACCTGGAAGTAGTTCAGACCATTTGCGAACTGCTGGATGAGCTTCGACCTGTGGTAGGAGCGGATTTATCCGCGATAAATTTGGACTCAAGCAGTACGGTAGATCGCGAACACATTCTCTCCTACAAAAACCTGATCACTCACGTTGGTGATAGACCCGGCCACGACCGCCGCTACGCCATCGACGCCGCCAAAATCGAAAGGGAACTGGATTGGAAACCGCAGGAAACCTTCGAGTCCGGTATTCGCAAAACCGTGCAGTGGTATTTAAACAATCTGGAATGGTGCCAGCGAGTACAGGATGGCAGCTATCAACGTGAACGATTGGGAGTAGCTTGATGAAAGGAATAATTCTGGCTGGTGGTTCCGGCACCCGGCTTTATCCCATCACTAGGGGAGTGTCCAAACAGCTGCTGCCCATCTATGACAAGCCGATGATCTACTATCCGCTGTCGGTGCTCATGCTGGCCGGTATTCGTGAGGTGTTGATTATCTCTACCCCCGAAGATCTGCCCAATTTCCAGAAGCTGCTGGGAGATGGCAGTGACTTTGGCATTAGCCTGAGCTATGCAGAACAACCCAGCCCGGATGGTCTGGCCCAGGCGTTTATTATCGGTGAAGACTTTATCGGTGACGACAATGTCTGCCTGGTACTGGGTGATAATATCTTCTACGGTCAGGGCTTTACCCCCAAACTGCGTGAAGTGAGCCGGAGGGCCAAGGGTGCCACCGTATTTGGTTATCAGGTAAAAGACCCGCACCGCTTTGGCGTAGTGGCGTTTGATGCCAGTCAACGGGCGGTATCGATTGAAGAAAAGCCCGTGCAGCCAAAATCCAACTATGCGGTGACCGGCCTCTATTTCTACGATAACGATGTCATTGAAATTGCCAAACAGGTGAAACCCTCGCCCCGTGGCGAGCTGGAAATCACCAGCATCAACCAGGTGTATCTGGAGCGGGGCGACTTGCAGGTTGAATTGCTGGGCAGGGGATTTGCCTGGCTGGACACCGGTACTCATGACAGTCTGTTGGAGGCCAGTGCCTTTGTGCAAACGATAGAACATCGCCAGGGGCTGAAAGTAGCCTGCCTGGAAGAGATTGCCTTTAATAACGGCTGGCTGAGCGCCGGTCAGCTAATGGAAGCGGGGCAGCAACTTAGCAAAAACGGTTATGGCCAGTACCTGCTTGCGCTGGTAGAGGAAGAATAAAATGATAACAACTCATAGAGTTTTAGGTGATCATCGAGGCCAGTTAGTCGCACTAGAAGGTGCGAATTCAGTTCCTTTTGATATTAAACGTGTTTTTTATATCTTTGGCACTCAGCCGAATGTGCCGCGAGGGAATCATTCTCATCATCAAACCAAACAGTATCTGATAGCCGTCAACGGCTCCTGCAAGGTGACGCTGGATGATGGTTCAGAAAACTCAACCTATGACCTGAATGAACCTAACAAAGGGCTTTTTCAGGATGCGATGGTGTGGGGCACCATGCATGACTTTAGCCCGGACTGCGTATTGCTGGTATTGGCCAGTGAACATTACGATGAAGCGGATTATATTCGTAATTATGAAGATTTCATCAAAGAGGTGAACGCATGAGCTTCATCCACCCTTTGGCCGATGTGGCTGACTCATCCATAGGTGAGGGCACAAGGGTCTGGCAGTTTGTGGTCATCCTGAATGGCGCAAAACTGGGAAAAGATTGTAACATTTGCGCCCAAACTCTCATTGAGGGGGATGTGATTATCGGTGACAGAGTGACGTTGAAATCAGGCGTACAGCTATGGGATGGCACCCGTATTGAGGATGATGCCTTCATCGGCCCAAATGTTACTTTCACCAATGACCCCTACCCGCGCTCTAAGGAATACCCTGAGTCCTTCTCAGGCATCACCATCAAGCGCAACGCCAGCATTGGTGCCAATGCAACCTTGCTGCCTGGCATTACCATAGGTGAATACGCCATGGTGGGGGCGGGGGCTGTAGTAACCAGAAACGTACCTGCACACGCAGTAGTGGTAGGTAATCCTGCAAAGGTGATTCGTTTTATTAATAAAGAAATTAACAAAGCTTGCCAAGTGATAGAAATTCAGAACGATAAAGACACGACACGACACGACTAGCTAGCAACTTTTATGCTGCAAGGAAAGCAGCATGAACAAGTTAATCAGCAAAACAATAAAGATGCGCTTTGTTGAAGAGTCCGATGCGGAGTTTATTTTAAAGCTGCGCCTTGATGAACGTTATAATCAGTTTTTATCTAGCGTAAATACTGATGTTCAGGCACAGAAAGACTGGATACAGAAATATAAAGTAGATGAGGCTAATAAAAAGCAATTTTACTTTATTATTGAACGGCTGGATGGTACTCCTTGCGGCACAGTAAGAGTGTACGATTTAAAGCCAGACTCATTTTGCTGGGGAAGCTGGATTCTTAACGAGGACAAAACACGTTTTTCTGCAATTGAAAGTGCTTTTTTAGTGTACCAGTTCGGTTTTGACGAGTTGGGCTATAAAAAGTGTCATTTTGATGTGCGTAAAGGTAACGAAAAAGTGATTTCTTTTCACACCAAGATGGGCGCAGTACAGACCGGTGAAAATGAACTGGATTATTACTTTGAGATCACTCAGCAAGCCGTGCTTGCAGCCAGAGAGAAGTTAATAGAGAAGCTACAATGATCCCTTTTTTAGATTTAAAATCCATCAATGCCCAATATCGTGAGCAGTTGATCCAGGCCGCCACCCAGGTAATCGATTCCGGCTGGTATATTCAGGGCCAGGAAGTAAAAGCCTTTGAACAGGAGTTTGCCCAATACTGCGGCAGCGAGCACGCCATTGGCGTAGCCAATGGTCTGGATGCACTCACCCTCACCCTGCGTGCCTGGAAAGAGCTGGGCAGGCTGAAGGAAGGGGACGAGGTGATTGTACCCGCCAATACCTATATTGCCAGCATTCTCGCCATTACCGAAAACCGCTTGGTGCCGGTTCTGGTAGAGCCGGATGAAATAACCTATAACCTGTGCCCCAAAAAGGCCGAAGCGGCCATCACCCCCAAAACCCGTGCCATTCTGCCGGTGCATCTCTACGGCCAACTTGCCGACATGCCCGCTATTATGGATATTGCCGAACGTCATAACCTGCTGGTGCTGGAAGACTCAGCCCAGGCCCATGGTGCCAGCATCAACGGCAAAAAAGCCGGCAACTGGGGTCATGCCAGCGGGTTCAGCTTTTACCCGGGCAAGAACCTGGGCGCATTGGGCGATGCCGGTGCCGTCACCACCAATGATGAAGAGCTGGCAAAAACCATTCAAGCTTTAGGCAACTACGGCAGCCACAAAAAGTACGAAAATTTGTATCAAGGCGTAAACAGCCGCCTCGATGAAATGCAGGCCGCTATGCTACGGGTAAAGCTCCGTCATCTGGACGAAGAAATTACCCACCGTCGCCGCATTGCCGCCGCCTACAGTGAAGGCATTACCAACCCGGCAATACTGCTGCCCACTCAACACTCAACACTCAACACTCAACACTCAACAAGCCACGTCTGGCACCTGTTTGTGGTTCGTTGTGAGCGACGGGAAGAATTGCAGCAATATTTGAGCGAGCAGGGTATTCAGACCCTAATCCATTATCCGTTACCACCCCATCAACAGGCCGCCTACGTCGCTTGGAATCAGCGGAGTTATCCTCTGACGGAAGCTATCCACCGGCAGGTACTCAGCCTGCCCATGGGGCCTACTCTGTCATTGGAGCTGGTGGGCCAGGTCATCACCGCCGTAAATATGTTCAAATGACACTGTTTAAAACCTCAATCCTCAGCTTTATCGCCACCGCCGTAAAAATGCTCTCGGCGCTGGTCATTAATAAAGCGGTGGCGCTGTATATTGGTCCATCCGGTCTGGCGCTGGTGGGGCAATTCCAGAACTTTACCCAACTGGTGATGTCCGCCGCCCAGGGCGGTATTAATCAGGGGGTGATCAAATACACCGCCGAATATGGTCGCGATGGTCAGGCCATCCCACAGCTGTTCAGTACCGCCAGCAAGATCGGTCTTGCTGCCTCTATGCTGGTGGGACTGGGGATCATTCTGTTTGCCAGCATGGCATCGCAGCACTTCTTGAAAAGCGACGAATATGCCTATGTATTCGTGATCTTCGGCATCACCATAGTGCTGTTTGTGCTCAACCAGTTGCTGCTGTCTATCCTAAACGGTCTGAAAGAGGTGAAAACTTTTATCAGCATCAACATTATCCAGAGCCTCTATAGCCTGGTGTTTACCACAGCCATGATCGTCTGGCTGGGGTTGGATGGTGCTTTGATAGCCATGGTTACCAACCAGTCGGTGATATTGCTGATAGTACTGTGGATGTTGCGCCACCATTCGGTAATACAGCTGGCCCATTTTACCCATGGTTTTGATCGGACAGAGGCCAGAAAACTGCTGGGTTATGCCGCCATGGCACTGACCAGCGCTGCTACCGTGCCGGTATCACACCTTATTATCCGTAACTATCTGGGTGAAAACCTGGGCTGGGAGCAGGCTGGTTACTGGCAGGCTATCTGGTATATATCCACCATGTATCTGATGGTGGTGACCACGGCGCTTGGCATTTACTATCTGCCCCGGTTATCGGAAATCACCGATAAAGCCGAACTGCGTAAAGAGCTGGCAGGTGGCTATAAAATCATAATGCCAGCTGTTATCGTCATGGCTTTGATTATTTTTATTCTGAAAGATTTTATTATCTGGCTGCTGTTTACCGAAGACTTTGCTCCCATGCGTGAGCTTTTTAAGTGGCAACTTGTTGGAGATGTGATCAAACTTGCTGCTTGGTTGTTAGCCTACTTGATGTTGGCCAAAGCCATGACCAAGATTTTTATCATTACTGAGATCCTGTTTTCGGTGCTGTTTGTTGGCCTGTCACTGCTGTTTGTCAGTCAGTTTGGATTGGTAGGGGTTACCTATGCTTTTTCTATTAATTACAGTCTATACTTTTTGATGATGATGGCGTTAATGTATAAGCATGTGTTGTGAACATCAATCGACTGTCTTTAATCAATGTTGAGTTTACTGATTCATCACGGAAGCGGGTTCTTTGTCATTATCAAAGTGCTAACTATTAATCATGATTGATAATTTAATACTCGAGTGATTTTGCATGAGTTGAAATTAGTTGGCAACTGCTAGTTTTTAATTTCAGTTTAATAAATGATAAATATTTGAAGGTTTAAAGTGAAAGATAAAGTATTCCCATTAGTTTCAGTCGTCATTCCTTGTTACAATCATGAGGGGTACGTACAGGAAACAATAAAAAGCGTTATTGAACAAGATTATGAAAATATCGAACTTATCATCATTGATGATGGCTCAAAAGATAATTCGATAACGAAAATACAGAAAATGGTGCCGCAGTGTGAAAAACGATTTGCACGGTTTGAATTCCGTCATCGCCCTAATAAAGGTTTGTGTGCCACGCTGAATGAAGCTTTGGAATGGTGTGAGGGTGAGTATTTTTCAGCCATTGCTTCGGATGACATATTGAATGTTAAGAAAGTTAGTGAACTCATGAAGACATTCTCAGATTGTTTAGATGATAAAGTAGTTGGCGTTTTTGGTGGGATGGAATTAATTGATGATTGTGGAAATAAAGTCGGTGAAAAAAAACAAGTTTTCACGCATAATTTTAAATCCCTTATATATCATGAACGAATACCTTTTGCTCCAGCCGCATTATTAAAAACAAAAAGAGTTAAAGAAGTGGGTGGTTATGACCCAAGCATAGCAATAGAAGATTGGTTTATGTGGCTCAAGTTAACAGAAAGTGGCGATCTGTTAGTTAGTAAAGATATCTTAGTAGTTAATTATAGAGTTCATGATGAAAGTATGTCTCGAAATGTAAAAAAAATGCATTCTGAGAGAATGAAGATCATTAAGCGATTTGAATATTCAATTCATTATGAAAAAGCCGTGCGTAATATTGCGTTTATGGGGGCTAAATCTATAGCTACAAAATATTTTTCTGATGGGGTTTCAGTTTTAATTCGGGAGAAAAACCTTAATGCCTATTGCCGATTGAAGGTTTTTGCTTTTTTGTTTTTTCCTTATAGGTTTTATAGGTTTATAAGAGGAATGGTTTGAATGGAAGATGGAAGGAGAATATCTCCTATTAAAAATGGATTGTTTATAATACTTCTTGTTTTTTATTTCTACAATACAAAACTAAACTTTCTTCCTGTTTCATCTTTCGTATGGGCGCCAATTTTATTTTTGATTTTGATGTTTTTTTGTTTTTTTAATTATGGTTTTTATATAAACAAGGAGTTCGAGAGTATTGCCGTAAGTTGGTTTTTTCTTACGGTGTTATTTTTGTTTTCAGCATTGGCTAATTCCTATAAATTAGAGCTTTCAATGCTAAGGCTTCCATTTGTTTTTTTGATTGCATCAGTTGTAGTCCCCTTTGTCATCATTCGGTTTTACAATAATAATGTTAGTGTTATATATAAGAATTTCGGATTAGTCGCTTTTATTAATTCTATATTCATTATAGGTATGTTTATTTTTCCTCCATTTAAGGTTTTTTGGCACTCTGTAGTAGAGTCAACTATTGAGAGGCTTTATGGTGAGATTAGTCTTACTAATAGCATGATGAGCTTGAGAATGGTTGGGATTAATGGATTCTCTGCATACTCTACTGCTGCTATACAAATTTTCCTTTCTTTTTTCTACATGCTTCATGTCTTTTATAATAATTATAAACCAAAAATTAGAGATAACCTTGTATTGTCCTTTATATTGTTATCTTCTTTCCTAGTAGCCAGGACTTCGTTTGTTTTGCTTCCTTTTTTTATTATTCTCTATATATATTTATTTAATTTGAGATGTTTTCTTAATCTTCTGCTTTTGGTTGTGGCTGTTTTGTTTTTTTCTGGTTTTTTTGCGTTAGTTTTTGTCAGCGAAGATTTTTTGCTGTTTTTTTTTGACTGGTCTCTGAGTTTATTTGATTCTGGGTTGAAAACTGGTTCGCTGCAAAAGAATATATCTATGTTTTCAAGCTTTAGTTTGAATGATTTTAGTTTGCTGGGTGACTTTAATCTTAGGTCTGAAAGTGGTGGGTATTATAAAGAAACTGATGTGGGGTATTATAGGTTGTTTTTCGCAATCGGTATTTTAGGTGCTTTGGTTTTTATGTTTTTTTTATTTTCTCCTCTTTTTTTTAGTTTCAATAAGTTAAGTGTCTTCTCATCACCCCCCCTTTTTGTCGGACTTCTTTTTTCCATTATGATATTTGTTTTGCTTTTGAAAGGGCTGTTTGTTTTTGATAGCTTTCCAGTTTTAACAATGATTTCAATCATTGGTATTTCTAGTAAATATTTGAATGTTAGGCTGAACTGTTGTTAGTTTTTTTGAGTTGAATTTTTGGTATTTTTATTTTGGGTTGTTTAACTTATGCATAATATATTGCTTTTGCATTCCCATTTTGTTCGGTTTATTTTTTCTTTTCTTCCTGACGCTCCTATTGTTATGCGATTTAGAGGTTGGTTTTACTCTTTGGGGATGAAAGATTGTGGTCAAAACTTACAGGTTGCAGGCGGTGCTGTTCTGAGAGGGTTAGAGAATATTACTTGTGGTAGAGATGTTTATATAGGGCCTAATTCATTTATTATGGCTAGAGAAGATATAAATATAGGTGATGAAGTTTTGATTGCAATGAATGTTGTTATTGTAGATGGTAACCATGGGAAAGATAAGGTGAATAATAGCTACAGATTTTTACCTGGGAAAAGAGAGGCTATTTCAATCGGAACAGGTTCTTGGATTGCTGCTAACTCTGTCATCACTGCTGGCTCTGTTGTGGGTGCGGGTAAGCTTGTACCTCCATGCTCAGTAATTCGGGGAGATTTTTTGTGATAGTCGGTATGTACTGTAATTGGGGGGTTGTAAGAGTAGGTGATAAATACTATTTGCCTTCTATTCATAAGAAGTATATCGATATTATTTGTGGTATGAGTGGCTGTGTATATTTACTTAGCAAAACAAAGTCCTATCTAAAGGTTGACTCTGATTTTCCTCAAGGTTACGAACTTGTTACCGATGCAAGCGTGAAGTTCATTAACTTGCCATATTTTAAATCATATTTAAACTCTATCTTTTTTCTGCCATGGATTATCAAAGGTCTTTTTAAGCTGACTAGATCCTGTGACTTTGTTTACATTCGTACACCAGAACCATTCTCCTGGCTTGCTGGTTTTTTTAAAAAGAAAAAAACAATATTGAATTATCATTATGCTTCTAATCCAATAGAAGTTATGTTGAATGATGATAGAGTTACATACTTTAGGAAGATTATTAAAGTAGCAATTTTCTATCCGGAGTTTATTTTTATATCAATCGCTGCATATTTTAATAAAGCTACGGCTAATGGCCCTAGTATTGAAAGTAACGTTCCTTTTTTTCTCAGAAAAAAACTTCGTGTTTTGTATGAAAGTAGTATATCTAGCAAAGTGTTAAATAATAAGAAGCCTCGAGTAATCCTAAAAAATGAAAAGATAAAGTTTTTAACAGTAAGTAGACTACAAAATGGTAAGGGGTTACATTTTGCTTTGGATGTTTTTTGTGAGTTAAAGAAAGTAAGATGCGATTTACAGTTTGAATACACCATTGTTGGTGACGGTCCTCTTTATGAGGATCTTAAAAAATATGTTTCCTTTTTGAGTTTGGAAGGAGAAGTTAAATTTGTAGGGGCTGTGGCAAATGGAGGGGCACTGGATGATTTTTATTGTTCCCACGATATTTTTATTATGCCTTCAATGTCAGAAACAGGTCCTAGAGTACTGATGGAAGCAATGTCTGAATCAAATTTATGTATTTCTTCAGATGTGGGATGTGTGAATGTATTGTTGAGAGGTAATGCTGGTTTAATCGCCAAGCCTGGATCTTTAAATGACTTCTTAAGCTCCATCTTATGGGCTGCTGATAATAGGGAGGTTGCGCAGGCTATGGCTAATAAATCGTTTGAACGATCTAAAAACTATTCTATTGAGAGCTTTTTTGAAAAGTTGTTTTTTTGTCCTGATTGTTGTGATTGATATTGTTTTATGTATTTTTTAAGTTATATTTTTCAAGGTGAAATATATTGACTGTCTCCATAATAATGCCAGTGTATAATTCAAGCTCTTACCTTAAAGAAGCAATTGACTCTGTGCTTTCTCAGTCTTTTTCAGATTGGGAGCTTGTCGTAGTTGACGATTTTTCAACTGATAGAAGTTATCGGCTAGCCTGTGAATATGTAAAGAAAGACGAAAGGGTTAAGTGTGTAAGACTCCGCTCTAATTCTGGTGCTGCTGTTGCTAGAAATAGAGGGATAAAAGAGGCGACAGGTAGATTTATAGCATTTTTAGATGCAGATGATCTATGGTTGCCTAATAAGTTGGAAAAGCAATTAAAGTTCATGCAAGAAAATCAGGTTCCTTTTTCTTACGCTGAATACGAAAAGGTTGATGGGTTCGGTAATTTTTTTGGTTATGTCGGTGTGCCAGAAAGAGTTTCGTATCATGAGCTGCTTAAAACATGCTACATAGGCTGTTTAACAGCTATGTATGATACTCACTACTTCGGCAAGGTTTATATGCCTGAAGTAAGAAAGCGGCAGGATTTTGCTCTTTGGTTAAAACTGCTCAAGAAAGTTGATTATGCTTATGGTATTGAAGAGTCATTGGCTCAATATCGAGTGCATAATAGCTCAATGTCCTCGAATAAAATAAAATCATCTACTTATACTTGGCGTGTTTATCGTGATGTAGAGAAACTATCATTTATTAAAAGCTGTTACTGTTTTAGTCATTATGCCATTCGTGGCGTATTAAGAAAGAACTTTCCTAAGTTGGCTAAAATGTTGGGTGTTATGCACTGAGAAGAATTTTTAGATGAACTTTTTATTTAAATGTTAATGGGTGAGGTGCTGTTTTTATCTGAAGGGAGTGGTTACTTTAGAAATATGCAGCGAGATTTCACTTATATCGACGATATTGTCGAAGGTATAGTGCGCCTGCTGGCTATTCCACCCGCCGGAGAAGGGGCGCCCCATGCGGTATATAACATTGGTAACGGCAGCCCGGTGGCATTGATGGACTTTATCCGCGCTATTGAACAGGCCACCGGCAAGCAGGCCCTGTGCGACTATCAGCCGATGCAGCCCGGTGATGTGCCGCGCACCTGGGCGGATACCCAGGCATTGTTTGATGCGACTGGTTATCGCCCACAAATGAGGGTAGAAGAAGGTGTTGCTAACTTTGTGCAGTGGTATCGCGGTTATTATGGTGTTTAAAGTTCAATAATAAGCAGCAAAGAGCACAGGGAACAATCTTGGATGTCTTTTCTCTTTATTCTGTAGATAACAAAAACAACAGGTAATTAAAATGGAGCAGGTGTTAGCTAAACGCCACACCCTGTGGCGTGAACGGTTACTGGTTAGCTGGTTTAGCCGTTTTGTAGTGGGCCTGATACTGGTAGTACTGCTACCGGGGTTGATGTTATGGGGCCTGGTTGGTTTTTATGCCCCGGACATGAGCAAGCTTAATAGCATGTTGGGGGTGGCTGTTACCTATATTGGGGTATTTTTCACCCTGCGTCGGTTAATGAGCTACCCGGGGTGCCAGTCCGCCAATTATATTTTACCCACTGTGTTGGTGTGGTATGGGCTACTGGTTGGGGTGTTTTTTGTGTTCCGGCTGGATTATTCGGTGTATTACATTTTTTACACCGCCGTGGCCAATATGCTGTTCTGCTTTTTCAGTTACTTTTTTATTGTGCGCCATATGCGCAAAAAAGTGGCGTTTCTGCCGCTGGGCAAGGCCAGTGGACTGAATGAAGTGGAAGGGGTTGAATGGTTCAAGTTGAGCTCGCCCACCCTGAATGGTGAGCGGGTGGATGCCATTGCCGCCGACCTGCATGCAGAGATTCCCGATGAATGGCAGCGTTTTCTGGCCCGTTGCACCCTGGCAGGGGTGCCGGTTTATCACTACAAGCAGTTGATGGAGTCACTGACCGGGCGGGTGAAAATCAATCATCTGGCGGAAAACGAGTTTGGCTCTTTGCAGCCGCCGGTGCTGTATTCTGCCTTCAAGCGTTTGCTTGATATTTCGGCAGTACTGATCACAGCACCTGTTACCTTGCCGGTGATGTTGCTAACGGCCATTGCGGTCAAGCTGGATAGCCCCGGCCCGGCTTTGTTTATCCAGAATCGGGTAGGGCAGGGTAATCGGGACTTCAAGATCTACAAGTTTCGCAGCATGGGTAAAGACTCGGAGGCGGGCGGTGCTCAGTTGGCCCAGTCCAACGATATGCGGGTCACCCGGGTGGGCAAGATTATCCGCAAAACCCGGCTGGATGAGTTTCCCCAGTTCTTTAATGTGCTGAAAGGGGACATGAGCCTGATTGGGCCTCGACCCGAGCAGCGCGCCTTTGTGGAAAAGTTCGATCAGGACATCCCGTTTTATATCTATCGTCATGTGGTCAAGCCGGGCATTACCGGTTGGGCACAGGTGGTGCATGGTTATGCCAGTGATGCGGACGATACCCGGGTGAAGATCCAGCACGATTTTTACTACATCAAGCATTTTTCCCTGTGGCTGGATGTGTTGATTGTGTTGAAGACCATCAGAACCATTTTTACTGGTTTTGGGGCAAAGTAGACGGTCCCATCGGGGAGCTTTAGGCGGCTGTCAGGATGACGGTCGAAAGAAAGCGGAGTAACCCCTCCCAGACCCTCCCCTTGCGTTGCACTCCGCTGTTATTCTGTTGGTGCGGGGGTAAAGGGGAGGGAACTGTATGGCGTTTAGCCTCGGGATTTTTTGCATCTTCCAGTCCAAAATTGGCTTCACGGCGAACCCGCAGATCGGCATCATGCCTGCCAACCCGGGCCCTCTCGTAGATTCGCGCCGGCTAAAGCGGCGCCTACAAAAAACCACGAAACCCTGTAGAAGCCTGCTTCAGCTGGCTGGTGGTGCGCAGCGGTAGATGTGAGGGGGATGTGGGGGTATGGCATGGTTGAAGAAACAGAAAGAATATAACCGTTAGCACGCAAAAAACCCGCCGAAGCGGGTTTTTTGGTTTTAGCCTTCCAGCTCGCCGCAGAAGCGGTAGCCTTCGCCATGGATGGTGGCGATGATTTCCGGGGTGTCGGGGATGGACTCGAAATGCTTGCGAATGCGACGTATGGTTACGTCTACGGTGCGGTCGTGGGGCTTGAGCTCGCGGCCGGTCATTTTCTTCAGCAGTTCGGAGCGGCTCTGGATCTGGCCCGGGTTTTCGCAGAAGTGAACCATGGCGCGGAATTCGCTGCGCGGCAGCTTGAACATTTCGCCGCTGGGGCTGACCAGGGCGCGGCTGTTGATGTCCAGGGTCCAGCCGTTGAAGCGATAGGCTTCTACCTGCTTTTCCTCTTCCTGGGTTTCCGGCGTCTGCATGGTGCGGCTTAGCAGATTGCGGGCCCGGATGGTCAGCTCGCGCGGGTTGAACGGCTTGGTGATGTAATCGTCGGCGCCGATTTCCAGGCCCAGGATCTTGTCGACCTCGTTGTCGCGACCGGTCAGGAACATCAGCGCCAGATTGTGTTGTTCGCGCAGTTCGCGTGCCAGCAAGAGGCCGTTTTTGCCGGGCAGGTTGATGTCCATGATCACCAGGTTTATCTTGTTGCCGGACAGTGCCTTGTGCATTTCTTCACCGTCGGTGGCTTCCAGTACGGCGTAGCCTTCGGCCTCGAAAATGCCTTTCAGGGTATTGCGGGTAACCAATTCGTCTTCGACGATAAGAATGTGAGGAGTCTGCATGAGCCTACCTGTTTGTAGATGTAAATGGAATTCAGTATCAACAGTTACCGGTGCTGGACGCGAGGTGTCACTTGTTCACGCTACCGCATCATTGCTTTGCATTTCTTTGCCTTTCGCCACCGCCAGGGGCAGGTAAGGCATAGCGCCGGTGGCCCTGTTTCTTTGAGCCGTTTTTATTTGCATCCCATGCAGTTACTGCTTCGCGCCCAAAAATAGACAGACGGGACAAACAGAGGTCCATTACCTAAAGTTGCCGTATTTTAACAGTTAACAGGGGCATAACAACAGCCCGCAACCGATAATGTTAAATAGTTTTAGGGGCCAGACTGATCCCGGTCAAGCGAAAATGTAACAAAATTCGTCAAGCTTTATAGAAAAGCAGTTAAAGCACCTGTTTTTCGGCTATCCGGGAGTAGGCGAGTCTGAAGCGGAGGCCCTGCTTCAAACTCGCCTGCGTTATGGTGCAGAATGGGAACGAGTGGACGATATGACGATCATTATGACGGCCATAAGGAGCGCAAGATGTTGGATTTACTACCGGATTTGTGTGACGCGCACGGCGACAAGGTAAAGATACTGGACCCTCTGTTCAGGAATTATGGCGCAGATGATGTGTTCTGGGGCCAGGTGGTCACGGTACGTTGCTACGAGGATAACTCCCGGGTACGGGAGCTGGTGGCTACGCCGGGTACCGGCAAGGTATTGGTAGTGGATGGTGGCGGCATGCTGCGTCGCGCCCTGCTGGGCGATCAGTTGGCCGAAAAGGCGGTGGAAAATGGTTGGGAAGGCGTGGTGATTAACGGCGCCATTCGCGATGCCGGTGCCATTGGTGGCATGGCCCTTGGCGTAAAGGCGCTGGCAACCTGCCCGATGAAAACCGAAAAACGCAGCCTGGGCGATGTGGATGTGCCGGTCACCTTTGCCGGCGTGACCATCTATCCCGGCGATTATCTCTATGCCGATATCAACGGTATTCTGGTGGCCCGGGAGCCCCTGAGTCACCCGGACTTTTAGGGATTCGGGAATGGTGATATGCCACCATTCCTCCAGCCACTGACGTGGGACACCCATCTTTCAGGACACCTTGGACAGCAGAAATTAGACAGGTCACCCATCTTTGAAGGATGGGTGTCCTTTTTCATTCTTTTTCATTACGAGTATAAATGCCGGAAGCGGCGCTTTTGCCGGTAGGGGTAAACATCGCCGAATAACCCCTTGTTGATATTCTGCTGCAGATGGCACCAGTAGTCGGCGGTGAACAGGTCGTTGTGCTGTTGTTTGAAGGCCTCGCGGATGCGCGGGCTGCTGAGCAGGAAGGTGGCGAATTCCTCGGGGAAAATGTCGTTGGGCGCCACCGAATACCAGGGTTCGGCACTGAGCTCGTCTTCCGGGTAGCGGGCCCTGGGAATATCCCGAAAATTGCACTCTGTCATGTAGGCGATTTCGTCGTAGTCGTAGAAAATCACCCGGCCGTGACGGGTAACGCCGAAGTTCTTGAACAGCATGTCGCCGGGAAATATATTGGCGGTGGCCAACTGCTTGATGGCGTTGGCGTATTCGTCGATGGCGTCAATGACCTGTTGATCCGTGGCGTGCTCCAGGTAGATATTCAGCGGCGTCATGCGTCGCTCTGTGTACAGATGTCGGATCAACAGGGTATCGCCGGTGAGGCTGAGCAGCGAGGGCGCGACCCGCTGCAGCTCGTGCAGCAATTCGGGGCTGATACGGTTCAGTGGCAATTCGAAGTTGGTGAACTCCATGGTGTCGGCCATGCGACCCACCCGGTCGTGCTGTTTTACCAGCCGATATTTGGCGCGCACCGTGTCGTGGCTGACCTCCTTGGGGGGAGTGAATTTGTCCTTGATGATTTTGAACACCACATCATAAGAGGGCAGGGTGAACACACTCATCACCATGCCTTTTATACCCGGCGCCAGTACAAACTTATCTCGCGAGCGGTGCAGTTGCTGTAAGAAATCCCGGTAAAACTCGGTTTTGCCGTGCTTCTGACAGCCGATGGCGCTGTAGATTTCGTAATCGGCCTTGTTGGGAAGCAGCGGCCGTAAAAAGTGCACCAGCAGCGCCGGCACCGGACACCACACCATGAAGTAGGCGCGGGCGAAGCCGAACAGTATGGAGGCATCGTCGTGAGAAAGGATCAGGGTGTCCAGGTACAGGCCGCCCTGTTCATGATGCAGTATGGGCAGGATGAAGGGCAGACAGCAGTTGCCGCATTCCAGCCGGCCGATGAGGTAGGCGCCCTTGTTGCGAAAAAACAGATGGTTGATAAAGGTTAGGCCGATGTCGCCATGGGCCAAGTTGGCCGGGCCAAACTGCTGCAGGTAGCGGCTGACATACTGCAGATCCTGCGCCAGATCCCGGAACGGGACGGAGAGTTGCAATCCTTGCAGCACCTGGTGCAGGGTCTCGGTCAAGTCCCCGGCTTTGATGTGGTACTGCCGGCAGTGGGGGGCAAGGCTCGGCCGGGGTAGCCGATGAACAAAGCCTTGTATATAGAGGTTCTCCGCCCGTATGTTCTGATGACGAAAGGATCGACGATACACAGAGTTGTAAAAGGACTCGGCAATTTCCGGGTTGGTATGCTGGATCAGCAGATCGTTGAACGCCTGCTTGATGGCCTTGAGCTGGTGCTGGCTCAATAGCCCGCCCCCGTTATGATCGCGAATGGCCTGCACCGCCTCATTCACATGATGATCGTACAGGCTAATACGCTGACGCCCGGCTTGTTGAACGCCCGCCCAGTCCCGACGTTCGAACCGGTCCTGCGCTCCCTGAGTGATATCGAGAAAGCAGCGATAAAAGTCATCAAACCGGGTCATGGTGATCCGGGCCACATCCCTGGCGATGTTGCTCATGCGTACTCCTGCATCGTGAACAGAATGAAAAGACAGTGAAAAAGGACACCCATCTCAAATAACAATAACAAAGGACATCCATCTTTGAGAAATGGCTGTCCTTTGTTGAGCTCTTTGTTGAGCTTGCTGACTCAGCCTCGACTCTTGGGCCGATCTTCTGCGGGGGAACAGTAGTTCTGTACCCTTAATAACGAACCTCAATCGGCGAAATGATGGATAAAGGGAAATTGAGGCGTTGGAGAGAAAAACAGAGGCCGTACAGGTCGCAAGGCTGTACCTGGTTGCCATCATCTAACCGGCGGTAAATCTGAGCATTCAGGTGGAAATAACGGGGCCGATCACACATCGTCGGTGATGCAGTTGGGCGTAGGCAATTCTGGCCGAAGTGTGGCCGATAACGGTACCGTGTGACAGCTGGTGTGGTTTTACGGCGGTCAGAAACCTGCCGGCATCAATCCCCATTCTGTCCAGCAGGGGAGGTGCATCGGAATGGATGCAGCCTTGTTCTTCCTCGCGTTGAGCCCGGCCTATCCAATCAATCATGGCCAGGTAATCGCCGAGAGCGAAGGGGATTCCCTTGCGTTTATCTTCTTTAATGTTGCGGACAAATGGCAGTAACTGAGGCTGTGAAATCGTCTTTTGGGAGGCTGTTTTCGAGCTTCCGTTCGCTCTGTACTGCTGTAGCCGTTGGTGTAATGAGACATCGGCGGAAGCTTCCGGCAGTGTGACGATACCGGCGCGTAACGGGTTGAGATCGACATAAGTCATGCAGGCCAGCAAGCCGGCGTCATCCAGAATCGCCTGTGAACGGAAGCGGCCCTCCCAAAACCGGCCGGTGCATTCGTCTTCGAAATTGGCTTTGCGGGCAATGTGCTCGTTCAGGCATCGCATATACCAGGATAAATCGGCCAGACGCTCACGCCACAGTGCGATAATGTTTTTTGCCGCCTCTTGCTCGGCATCCGAATCCGTTGAGCCTGCTACATAACGTTCAACCAATACCGGCAGGCGAAATAACTTGCGCCACCGGCTTGCTACCTCTGTCTCATCCAGCGCCAGAGCCGCCTGGGTATCTACATGAACAACCAGATGATAGTGATTGGCCATTACCGCATAAGCACACAGATCGATAGTGAACACGGATTGCAGCTGGCGCAGGCGATCAAGCACCCATTGTTTGCGATGGCTGTAATTCTGGCCGGTCAGTTGGTCTTCACCGCACAGATAGGCGCGTCGTACACAGCGGCAGATACAGTGGTAGTAAGGTGTTTCATCGGGTGATACCAGCTCGGATCGTGGGCGGGTCATAATGCGACTATCCATTTCGAGGGCATAACTTGAATATAGGTGCAGATTGAAAAGTGAGCAACTTGAGATGGGTGTCCCATGGCGAGGGCCCATGGCGAGGGCGCTGTATTCGAAGTGGGTGTCCCACGGTGAGGGGCGGGCGGGTCTGAAAGATGGGTGTCCCACCCTGGGGGATTTGTGGGAGAATATGCCCCATTTTGTTGGGGGATGGGCATGCAACTTTATTTTGTACTTAAATCGCCGGCGCGGGCCGAAAACGTCGGTGCCGCGGCGCGGGCGATGAAAACGATGGGCTTTGGCCGGATGCGGCTGGTCAACAGCCGGGTGCACGAACAGGACAAGGCGCACTGGGTGGCGCACGGGGCGCAGGACGTGCTGGAGCAGGCCGAATATTTCGACGCGCTGGCGCCGGCGCTGGCCGACATGGATATGGTGATTGCCACCACAGCCCGCAATCGGGGGCGCTATCGCTATTACCTTACGCCCAAGCAGGCCATCGCCCAGGTCAACAATAAAAGCGTACAAAAAGTGGCGCTGTTGTTCGGCTGCGAGGAATCCGGCTTGAGTAACGAGGATTTGGCGCTGGCCGATATCATCAGTTATCTGCCGCTGAAAGTGAGTTATCCTTCGCTGAATCTGGGCCAGGCCATCATGCTTTATGCCTATGAGTTCAGTCAGGGCCTGAGTGAAGACAAAGAAGAAAAAGAAGAAAAATCCGACGTTCAGTCGCAAAATACCCAGCTAAAGGTGTTACAGCAAAAAACAGAGAAATTGTTTGATAAAATCGGGGTTTCGCAGCAGGAAAAACTGGCGGAGTGGGCAGGCGACCGTTTGCCTATGCTGGCACAGCGGGATCTCAATCTGTTGCATCTGCTTTATAAAGACCTGGAACGCGCCCTGTCTGCCGGGGATTGACGTTGACAAGCGGGCGCGCTCGGGGTATTGCTATGCCATTCGTTTTCAGAGGTTGTTCGTCATGTTGCCGAGTGCAAGCCGCATCACCACCATTATTATTACCGGTACCACCACTGGTGGCACTGGGGCGGGCTGATGCGCTGACGACAAGTCGATTAAAATCCTGAAGCCCGCGTCCCCATCCGATGCGGGCTTTTTCGTTTTATGCTTTTCAGTCTTACACTTTTTCGTTTTATACAGGGAGTAATGAATGCGTGTCTTGAAATTTGGCGGCACCTCTTTGGCCAACAGCGAGCGGTTTAGCAATGTCGCCGACATCGTGGTCAACAACCAGCAGCAGTCTCAGGTGGCGCTGGTTCTGTCAGCCCCCGCCAAGGTCACCAATCATCTGGTGGCGGTAGTAGAGCAGACCATTCGCGGCCTGGATCCGGCCCCGGTACTGAAAGAAATCGAACAGATTTTCCATTCCATCATCCATGGCCTCAAGGCGAAGTTTGAACGGCTGGATGACCAGGAGCTCAAGGCCCGGGTTGATCGCGAGCTGGGTCAGCTGGCCCGTCTGCTGCAGGGCGTCAGCCTGTTGCAGCAATGCCCGGACAACACCCAGGCGCACATTCTTAGCCGGGGCGAGTCGCTGTCCATCGCCACCATGGCCGAGCTGCTCAAGGCCCGCGGCGAGCAGGTAGAGGTGATCACGCCCCAGACCATGCTGCTGGGCGAGGGCAGCTTTCTCGAAGCCCACGTCAATATCGAAGTCTCCCGCCAGCGCTTTATCGATCAGGGCCTGCGTGACGATTGCGTCTATCTGATGCCGGGGTTCACCGCCGGCAATGAGAAAGGCGAAACCGTGATCCTGGGTCGTAACGGCTCCGATTATTCCGCCGCCGTACTGGCCGCCTGTGTGGGCGCCGAATGCTGCGAAATCTGGACCGACGTAGACGGCGTCTACAATTGCGACCCGCGCCTGGTACCGGATGCCAAGCTGCTCAAGCAGCTGTCTTACAAGGAAGCGATGGAGCTGTCCTACTTCGGCGCCAAGGTGCTGCACCCCAAGACCATAGCGCCCATCGCCCAGTTTCATATTCCCTGTCTTATCAAGAACACCGGCAACCCTCAGGGCGAAGGCTCGCTGATCGGCCCCGAGTGCAGCGACGACGACCAGCAGGTCAAGGGCATTTCCGATCTGGTCGGCATGAGCATGATCAACATCTCGGGCCCGGGCATGAAGGGCATGGTGGGCATGGCCGGCCGCCTGTTCTCCTGCGTGTCCCGCGCCGGGGTCAGCATAGTGCTGATCACCCAGAGCTCGTCGGAATACAGCGTCAGCTTCTGTATTCACAGTTTCGACCAGCTGAAGGCGCAGAAGGCCATCGCCGGCGAGTTTGCGCTGGAATTCAAGAACAAGCTGCTGGAGCCACTGGATATCATCGAGGATCTGGCCATCATCTCCCTGGTGGGCGATCGCATGCGCACCGTCAAGGGCGTGTCGGCCCGCTTCTTCAACGCGCTGGCCGAAGCCTCCATCAACATAGTGGCCATCGCCCAGGGCTCGAGCGAGCGCTCCATCTCGGCGGTGATCCACAAGACCAAGACTACCGAGGCGATCAAGGCCTGCCACCAGAACTTCTTTTCCAGCCGTCGCTTCATCGATGTGTTCCTGGTGGGCTGTGGCGGCGTGGGCGCGGCACTGCTGGAGCAAATCCGCCGCCAGCAGCCGGTGCTGGATGCCCAGGACATCGGCATTCGGGTGGTGGGTATCGCCAACTCCCGCCAGATAGCGCTGAACCGCGATGGCATCAATCTGGCCGAGTGGCGTGAGCAACTGGAGCAGGCGACCGATACCTTTAACCTGCCGCGTCTGCAGCGGATGGTGGAAGACAGCCACCTGATCAACCCGGTGCTGGTGGACTGTACCTCCAGTGACGGCGTGGCCGATCGGTACGCGGATTTTCTGGCCGCCGGTTTCCATGTGGTCACGCCCAACAAGAAAGCCAACACCGCCAGCCTGGATTACTACCGCCAGCTGCGTCGGGCCGCCCAGCGTACCCACCGCAAGTTTTTGTACGAAACCACGGTGGGTGCCGGCCTGCCGGTGATCGAAAACCTGCAGAACCTGCTGCGGGCCGGTGATCAGCTCAAGGCCTTCGGCGGCATACTGTCCGGCTCCATGTCCTATATCTTCGGCAAGCTGGACGAAGGCATGAGCTTTGCCGACGCCACTCGCGTTGCCTGTGAAAACGGCTTCACCGAGCCGGATCCGCGTGACGATCTCAGCGGCATGGACGTGGCGCGCAAGCTGCTGATCCTGGCCCGGGAAGCCGGTATGCCCCTGAGCCTGGACGACATAGAGGTGGAGCAGGCGCTGCCGCCGGAGTTTGATGCCAGTGGCAATATCGAGCAGTTCATGGCCCGCCTGCCCGAGGCCAACGGTTATTTCGAGGCCCGGGTGGCTCAGGCCGCCGCCGACGGCAAGGTGCTGCGTTATGTGGGTGAAATCGACAATGGTCGGTGCAAGGTTGCGATCAAGGCCGTAGACGGCGATGATCCCCTGTTCAAGGTCAAGGACGGCGAAAACGCCCTGGCGTTTTACACCCAGTATTATCAGCCGATTCCGCTGGTACTGCGTGGCTACGGCGCCGGTGCCGACGTCACCGCCGCCGGCGTGTTCGCCGACCTGTTGCGCACCCATAACTGGAAGCAGGAGATTTAAATGAGTGTTGTTGCGTTTGCACCTGCCTCTACCGCCAATGTGAGCGTGGGATTTGATGTATTGGGGGCCGCCATGGCCCCGCTGGACGGCACCCTGCTGGGTGACCGGGTCCTGGTGGCCGATACCGATGGCGACTTTGCGCTCGGCAAAACCGGCGCCTTCGCCCACAAGCTGCCGGATGACTACCAGCAGAACATCGTCTACGACTGCTATCTGGCCTATGAAAAGGCGCTGGAGCAGAAGGGCATCGGCCGCAAGCCGCTGGTGATGACGCTGGAAAAAAACATGCCGGTGGGCTCGGGCCTCGGCTCCAGCGCCACCAGCATAGTGGCCGCCTTTGTGGCCCTGAATGCCTTTTATGATGAGGCGCTGAGCGAGCATGAGCTGATGCTGCTGATGGGCGAGCTGGAAGGCCAGATTTCCGGCTCCATTCATTACGACAACGTGGCGCCCTGCCACTTTGGCGGTATGCAGCTGGTGCTGGACGACGCCGGCGTGGTCAGCCAGGCCCTGCCCAGCTTCGACGACTGGTACTGGGTGCTGTGCTACCCGGGTATCAGTGTGTCTACCTCGGCGGCGCGCAGCATACTGCCGGCGCAGTATCGCCGACAGGACTGTCTCACCTACGGCCGCCGCCTGGCGGGCTTTGTGCATGCCAGCCATACCGGTCAGGAGCCGGTGGCCGCCGCCATGCTGAAAGACGTGATTGCCGAACCGTATCGGGCTCAGTTGATTCCCGGCTTCGATGCGGTACGCGATCAGGCTGCCGCCATGGGCGCGCTGGCCACCGGTATTTCCGGCAGCGGCCCCACGGTATTCTGCGTGCTCAAGGACTTGAGCCAGGCAGAAAAGCTGAAAAGCTGGCTGGCCGAACACTTTATTCAGAATCAGGATGGCTTTTGCCATATTTGTAAAATCGATGCCGAAGGCGCTCGGGTAACAGGAACAGAATTATGAAGTTGTACAACATCAAGGATAATGCGGAAACCATCGATTTTGCCGGTGCGGTAAAGCAGGGGCTGGGTCGTGGTCAGGGATTGTTTTTTCCGGAAAACCTGACCCCCATCGCCAATATCGACGCCCTGCTGGAGCTGCCGCTGGTGCCGCGCTCGGTCGCCGTGTTGCAGCACCTGATCGGCGATGAAATTCCCGAATCCACCCTCACCGCCATGGTGGAGCACGCCTTTACCTTCCCGGCGCCGCTGGTCAAGGTAGACGATCACACCTATGCCCTGGAGCTGTTCCATGGCCCGACCCTGGCATTCAAGGACTTCGGCGGTCGTTTCATGGCCCAGTGCCTGGCCACCCTGAGCAAGGATGGCAAGAAAATCACCATTCTGACTGCCACCTCCGGCGACACCGGTGCCGCCGTGGCCCACGCCTTCTATGGCCTGCCCAACATAGAGGTGGTGATCCTGTATCCCGAGGGCAAGATCAGCCCGCTGCAGGAAAAACTGTTCACCACCCTGGGCGACAACATCAGCACCTATGCGGTGCAGGGCGACTTCGACGATTGTCAGGCGCTGGTCAAGCAGGCGTTCGACGACGAAGAGCTGAAAGCCGCCGTGGGCCTCAACTCCGCCAACTCCATCAACATCAGCCGCCTGGTCGCCCAGGTGTGCTACTACTTCGAGGCGGTGGCACAGCTGCCCGCCGAGCAGCGTCACAAGGCGGTGATTGCGGTGCCGTCCGGCAACTTCGGCAACCTGACCGCCGGCCTGATTGCCAAGGCGCTGGGCCTGCCGGTCAAGCGCTTCATGGCCGCCACCAATGCCAACGACACTGTGCCGCGTTATCTCGAAAGCGGCAGCTGGGATCCGAAAAACACAGTGGCGACCCTGTCCAATGCCATGGACGTGAGCCGCCCCAACAACTGGCCACGAGTAGAAGAGCTGTGCCGGGTCAAGGGCTGGAAACTGTCCGACATCGCCTCCGGTGCGCTGAACGACGAGCAGACCAAAGACGCCCTCAAGCGCCTGTTCGAGCAGGGCTACCTGTGCGAGCCACACGGCGCCATCGGCTGGGATCTGCTGAACAAGGAACGCGGCAAGGACGAAGTGGGCATCTTCCTCTGCACCGCCCATCCGGCCAAGTTCAAGGAAAACGTCGACGAGATCCTGGGTCAGGACATCCCGCTGCCGGGCCCGCTGGCCAAGCACATGGCCATGGAATCACTGTCTGGCGTGATCCCCGCCGACTTTGCCGCCCTCAAGGCGAAGATGATGAAGTAACAGCAACATTCACTGCTGCGTATGTCATGCCGGGCTTGTCCCGGCATGTTTCGTTTTGGCGGACTGAAAATGAAAAAGGACACCCACCTCAAATTGACCGTGACAGCCGGTTGAAAGATGGGTATTCCACCAAGCTTTGAAAGATGGGTGTCCTACCAAACTCCTCCAGGCTCACTGAGCGTCAGTCCCCTTTTATGACCAGAGCGCCATCACCCTTGCGCCTTGTAAGAGATCTCTCAATCGGCGCTGGGATAAGTCGGTTTGTATTACCGATTCCCGCTTACTGCTGATGCTAAGTATATGATTAAGTTTGATTTTTACTTTTTTGTTGGTTTTGTGTGCCGTTGAACTTACCGCCGGGCGCATTGAGCACGGCGGCAGATCTCGTATTATATTTATCAACAGCAAGGCAGCTGGCACACAGGAAGTGGATGGGCAGGAACGCCTCAGGGATCACCGGCAAGGAGCCGGCACAGGGAGTAGGGACGTCGTAGTTACAAGGTCGTAGTTACAAGGTCGTAGTTACAAGGAGTAACACGGCACAGGTTGGCGAGGAATGCCGACAGCCAGGATGGCAAGGGACCCGGCCCGGATGGCCAAGAGGAAAACCGCAGGACGCGGGATAAGGACAACTCCAGGAAGGAGTGACTGGTAGCTGGATGCAACCATATCAGGATGATGCAGGAACAGCCCGATGGAACGGGAAGGGGAAGACGCAGGACGAGTCAGGTCAGGGAATGCAGGGAGCAATTTGGTTTAAGGAACAAACCAGCGACGTTTTGAAGGGCAGCCAATGATGGGCTGCCCTTTTTCTTGCGTGCGTTTCTTTTTCTTGAGGGCTGGGTTCGGACGGCGGCGTTTGGCCGGTGAACTACCCTGGGGTTATCCCCTTGTGTTAACGTATAAGACCAGTTGAATGAACAGGTTATAGTCCATGAGTCAGGCGTTGGATAATTTATTGAGGTTGCTGGCGTTGGAGCCGTTGGACGACGGCCTCTATCGTGGCCAAAGCATGGATCTGGGCTTTGGCGCCGTTTTTGGCGGCCAGGTGATGGGGCAGGCGTTGGCGGCGGCCAAATATACCTTGCAGCCGGAACGCCCGGTACATTCGTTTCACTCCTACTTTTTACGCCCGGGCGACGTCAACAAGCCGATTATCTACGATGTGGAAAATATCCGCGACGGCAAAACCATCTCTACCCGCCGGGTGCAGGCGTTGCAATACGGCAAACCCATCTTCTACATGACCGCCTCGTTCCAGCAACCGGTGATCGGCTTCGAGCATCAGACCGCCATGCCCGACGTTGCCGGGCCGGAGGGGCTGATCCCCGAGAGCGAGCGCATCCGGGCCCTGGCCGGTTGTCTGCCGGAACGAGCCAAGGACAAGCTGCTGGCCGCCAGGCCGATAGAGGTACGGCAGGTGAATTACGTCAACCCGATGAAGCCGGAAAAAACGGAGCCGGTGCGTCACATCTGGCTCAAGGCCAACGGCCGTCTGCCGGATGATCCCCGTATTCACAAATACCTGCTGGCCTATGCCTCGGACTTCAATTTTCTGCCCACGGCGCTCATGCCCCATGGTCACTCGTTCTGGGACCCCCAGCTACAGGTCGCCACCGTAGATCACTCCATGTGGTTTCATCAGGACTTCCGTTTCGATGACTGGGTTCTTTATGCCATCGAAAGCCCGCGTGCCATTGCCGGTCGCGGCCTGGTACAGGGGCATTTTTATAGCCGGGACGGCACCCTGGTGGCCACGGCGATGCAGGAAGGGATCATCCGGCCGCGTCAGTCCTGACAGGCGGTAGCTGTCGCTTCAGCTGGCAGGCCTTGCCACGCAAGGCAATAAGCACGGAATTTGAAAGGACACCCATCTCAAAGCAGGCGGTTTCAATTTCTAGATGAGACCGTCCAGAGATGGGTGTCCCAGCTTGGTTCCAGCTTGGTTATCAATCGACCAAGCTGTCTTGATTCTGCCGCTGTGGTCGAATAAATTCGCCCCTATCAATTTTTTGTTAACGGAAACGCCTATGCCCCTGACCACGCCTCTGACCATGCCCCACACCTGGAGCCAGCTCATCGACCATGAGCAACAGCAGCCTTATTTTCGTGAGGCAATGCGTTTCGTGGAGCAGGAGCGAGCCGCCGGCAAGGTGATTTACCCGCCGCAGCAGCATATTTTTCACGCCTTGCACTATACCGATCCGGGTAACGTCAAGGTGGTGATGCTGGGGCAGGATCCCTACCACGGGCCCAATCAGGCCCATGGTCTGTGTTTCTCGGTATTGCCCGGGGTACGAGTGCCGCCGTCGTTGCGCAACATGTACAAGGAGTTGGCAAGCGACATTCCCGGCTTTCAGGCGCCCGAGCACGGTTATCTGGAGTCCTGGGCCGGGCAAGGCGTCTTGATGCTCAATACGGTGTTGACGGTGGAGGCGGGCAAGGCCCATTCCCATGCCAAACTGGGCTGGGAAACCTTTACCGACAGGGTGATCCAGACGGTCAACGATCAGGGCGAAGGTGTGGTGTTTCTGCTGTGGGGCAGTCATGCCCAGAAAAAAGGCGCCATGATCGACCGCAGTCGCCATCATGTACTGACTTCGGCGCACCCGAGTCCCTTGTCCGCCTATCGGGGCTTTTTCGGCTGTCGTCATTTTTCCCGCGCCAACGAACTGCTGCAACGGCAGGGCAAGGCACCCATCGACTGGTGCCTGCCCGCAACGGTAGCGCAGCCATAAGCGCCCCCTCCCCTTGACTCGGGGTTGCACATCACGGCGGCGAGCAAGGCAAGGGGAGGGCCGGGGAGGGTGGGGGTACGGCAGAATATTGACGTGTACGGCCAAACGTAAAAAGGCGCCCTAAGGCGCCCAATGCTTTTCTTGTGCTCTATCGTTCAAGCTCTGCTGCTATGTCTTCGAGTTCGAAGGTGCAGTCGAGTTGCTGAAGTTCTCGTTGTAAACGCTTTTGGTCCTGTATTGCTTCTATCTCCCGCCATTTGCGCTTTTTGGCGGGCTCACGCGATTTACTGCGTGGGGACCGTTCAACCACAAATTCCCGATCGAAGCTGCTCCTTTCCATGGGGCTCCCTCCTGTTGGCTATCAGTTGTAGTCACACCCGGATATATCACAACAGACTATACAATAGAAGCTTACTGTTACCGTTTGATGAAAAAGAAAAAATGGGACCGGAGTCAATGTGTGGCTCATTGACTCCGGCCCCATACAGAGCTCATTACAGCGGCGAGTTACAGAGGCGAGTTACAGAGACGAGTGTTTGCTTACAGCATGGCCTTGAGCATGGTCTCGAGCTTGCCCTGATCAATGGCGAAGTTGCGGATGCCTTCGGCCAGTTTTTCGGTAGCCATGGCGTCCTGGTTTTGCTCCCAGCGGAACTCGGCTTCGGTCATGGGGACCGGGCGGGGCTGAGTGGCACCCTTGTCCTGCAGTTTGGGAACGACCTTGCCTTCGGCCTGGCTCAGTTCTTCCAGCAGGTTGGGGCCTATGGTCAGACGGTCGCAACCTGCCAGCTCGAGAATTTCGCCGGTGTTGCGGAAGCTGGCACCCATGACGACGGTGCTGTAGCCGTGCGCCTTGTAATAGTCATAGATCTGGGTCACCGACAGTACGCCCGGATCCTGCTCGGCGGTGTATTCCTTCTGCTCGGTGTTCTGTTTGTACCAGTCGAGGATACGGCCCACAAACGGCGAAATCAGATAGGCGCCGGCTTCGGCACAGGCGCGGGCCTGGGCAAAGCTGAACAGCAGGGTCAGGTTACAGTTGATGCCTTCCTGCTCCAGTACTTCGGCAGCGCGAATGCCTTCCCAGGTGGACGCCAGCTTGATCAGGATGCGATCTCGTCCGATGCCGGCCTGCCGGTACAGTTCAATCAGGTGGCGGGCCTTCTGAATGCTGGCATCGGTATCGAACGACAGTCGGGCATCCACCTCGGTGGAAATACGGCCGGGGATCAGCTTGAGAATTTCGCAGCCGATGTTCACTGCCAATTTGTCGGAGGCATCGGTCAGCTGTTGTTCGGCATCCTGGCTCTGGGATTTGGCCCAGTTCACGGCCTCGGTCAGCAGCGACTGGTATTCCGGGATCTGGGCAGCCTTGAGGATCAGTGAAGGGTTGGTGGTGGCATCCTGAGGCTGGTACTTGCGGATGGCTTCGATGTCGCCGGTGTCGGCAACGACCGTAGTCAGGGTTCTCAGTTGTGTCAGTTTATCGGCCATGGAGAAAAGTCCTTTGTCTGGTCGGCTTGCAAAAAGAGGGTCACAGTATCCCTTATTCGGGGTACCAAAATAAAGCAGGGGATCAATCCGGCCGAAGGGAGGCTATGCTCTTAGGGTCGACTACAGGGGAGGGGGGCAGAGCGGGGTTTGTATGAATCTTGCCTGCAAGGTATGTTTTTTGATCAGTTTTATGTTTCAGTTAATCATTAAGTACTGGTTTTTTGTTTCCTTAAACTGTTTTTATTGTTTACTTTTTGCTGCTTTGATCGCTTTTTTCTCCTTGGTTATGCTTTGGTGTGATCTGTATCACATGGCTGTTTTTGTTGCCTGTGCTAGATTTCGTGCGCTGCGGATTCCGGCCCGACCAGCGGCCGGGGTTCATCATTTCAAGCAAGCAGAGATATATTAATGGACGCAATTATCGGTTTTATCAACGACCTGCTCTGGGGCACCATACTGATTTACCTGCTGCTGGGGGTGGGGGTATTTTTTACCGTGCGCCTGGGCTTTATTCAGTTTCGCCATTTCGGTCACATGTTTTCCGTGCTCAGGCACAGCCGCAAGGCCGACGCGGCGGGTATTTCTTCCTTTCAGGCACTCTGTACCAGCCTGGCGGCACGGGTCGGCACCGGTAACCTGGCCGGGGTAGCGGTCGCCCTGTATCTTGGGGGGCCGGGGGCCATTTTCTGGATGTGGCTGATTGCCCTTATCGGTATGTCTACCGCCTTTGCAGAAAGCGCCCTGGCTCAGCTGTACAAGGTCAAGGATGAAGCCGGCAATTATCGCGGCGGCCCAGCCTACTATATGGAAAAAGGCCTGGGCATGCGCTGGATGGGCGTGATGTTCGCCATCTTCCTGATCATCGCCTTCGGCCTGGTCTTCAATGCGGTACAGGCCAACTCCATCAGTGCGGCCATGGACGTGGCGTTCGGTATTCCCCATTGGGCTACCGGGGTGGCGCTGGTGCTGCTGTCCGGTCTTATCATCTTCGGTGGTCTGCGCACCATAGCCCGTTTTGCCGAGCTGGTGGTGCCACTCATGGCGCTGGCTTATCTGCTGATTGCCCTGATGGTGGTGGCGATGAACATCAGCGAGCTGCCGGGTGTGTTCAGCCTTATCATCAAGTCGGCCTTTGGTCTGGATCAGGCCGGTGGCGGCGCCATAGGCTATGCCATTTCTCAGGCGATGATGAATGGTATCAAGCGCGGTTTGTTCTCTAACGAAGCCGGTATGGGCTCTGCTCCCAATGCGGCGGCCTCGGCCACGCCTTATCCGCCGCATCCGGCGTCTCAGGGCTATGTGCAGATGCTGGGTGTCTTTGCCGATACCATCGTTATCTGTACCTGTACTGCCTCCATCATACTGTTGTCCGGTCAGTTCGAGCCCGGCTCCGGCATTACCGGTATCGAGCTGACCCAGCGGGCGCTGTCCCACGAGGTGGGTGACTGGGGTAATACCTTTATCGCCATCGCGATTCTGTTCTTCGCCTTCACCAGCATAGTGGCCAACTACGCCTACGCGGAAAACAACCTGATCTTCCTGGAGCACAACCACCAGGGCGGCCTGTTGATCTTCCGCCTCTTCGTGCTGGGCATGGTGATGTTTGGCTCCATGGGGGAACTGCCGATTATCTGGGCCATGGCCGATGTGTCCATGGGCCTGATGGCACTGACCAACCTGGTGGCCATTCTGCTGCTGTCGGGTGTGGCAGTGAAGCTGGCGCGGGATTACAACGATCAGCGCAAGCTGGGCAAGGTTCCCACCTTCGATGCGGCCAAGTATCCCGAGCTGCATCGCCAGCTGGAAGAAGGGATCTGGGACAAGAAATAGTAAAGCGTAAAGCGTGAGGGGTGAAGCGTGAGAAAAATCCTCACCCCTCACCCCTCACCCCTCACCCCTCACCCCTCACAATCAGTTAAGGCTGCTCGCCGCGTAAAAACTGCTTGCTGATGGTCTTGAACGCCTCGGTGCCGGCCTGGTGCATCAGCTCGAAAATCACCATTTCCCGACTGACTATCTGGGCACCGGCATCGCGCATCCGGTCCAGCCCCAATTGGCGGTTTTCTTCGCTGCGGCTGCCCACGGCGTCGGCCACCACAAACACCTCTTTTCCTTCCTTCAGCAATTCCAGCACCGTTTGCAGCACGCAGATGTGGGTTTCCATGCCGCAGACGATCACCTGCCGATACTGCTGCCAGTGTGCGGGCCGGCAGTGGGCGGCCACCACAGAAAAGTGCAGCTTGTCCACTATCTCGGGCTGCTCCACCAGATTGGTGAGGACGGGCAGGGTGTGGCCCAGGCCGCGTGGGTACTGCTCGGTAAACAGTATCGGCGTATTCAGGGTGTGACAGGCCGAGATCAGCCACCGAAGGCGGGCGCCGAGTCGTTCGCTTTCATGAATGGCCGGCAGCAGTTTTTCCTGCACATCCACCACCATCAGCGCCGCCTTACCAGACTCCATTAACATTTGATACTCCTCTATGATAACGTCTGAACTCAGTATGCCGCTTTTACCGGGGAAAGAAAAAGCACTGGGTCGGGGAGCGCCGAGCGCCATTGATGAGGGCGCTTATCTGCTTAACTTGAGCCGAACGCGGCCTAAATGTCGGTGTTAATTGGTGTTTCTGTCTTTGTCCGGTAGGCTGGGATACAAAACAAAGGAGCCTGTTTATGGAAATACTTTCGCCCCTGGAGCAAAGGGTTATCGGTTGCCTGATCGAAAAACAGGTGTCCACGCCCGAAGTGTATCCCCTGACTCTGAACTCCCTGATCAATGCCTGTAACCAGAAAAGCAATCGGGATCCGGTCCTGAGCATCAACGAAGAAGAGGTGCAGTCGGTGATCAACACCCTGATAGCCCGGCGTCTGGTCAACAACACCGCCGGTTTCAACGCCCGCGCCGCCAAGTATCAGCACCGGTTCTGCAATACCGAGTTTGGCGAGCTGCACTTTAGCCCCGGCGAGCTGGCCATTGTCTGCGAGCTGCTGCTGCGCGGGCCCCAGACCCCGGGCGAATTGCGCAGCCGCACCCCTCGTCTGCATCCGTTCGGCGATGTCTCGCAGGTGGATGCCTGCCTGCAAAGCCTGATCGAAAAGGGGCCCTTTGTAGTCAAGCTGCCCCGGCTGCCCGGCAAGCGGGAATCCCGTTACGGCCATCTGTTTGGCGATACCGACTATGCTCAGAAAGCCGCCGCGCCGGTAAGTGCCGGCTCGGCTCGGCCGAAGTCAGAGCTGCAGACGCGGATCACCGAGCTGGAAGCGGAAGTGGCCCGGCTGCAGGCCCGCATTGCCGAGCTGGAAGGCTGACGCCAGCACCCTTGGTATAACGCCTACATCTACACTTACGCAGCACCGTTATCGGGAGGTGATTTGATGAAATCTTTCCAGGTACATGACATGAACTCGGCACCGGCCGACAGCAAGCCTCTGCTGGAAAAATCCCTGAATGCCTATGGCATGATCCCCAATCTGCACGGGATCATGGCCGAGGCGCCGGCGGCGCTGCAGGCCTATCAGACCATGAACGAGCTGTTTCTTGACACGTCTTTCAATGCGGAAGAAAAAACGGTGATCTGGCAAAGCATCAATGTGGAGCACGGCTGCCATTACTGCGTGCCGGCTCACAGCGCCATTGCCCGGTCGATGCAGGTGGATGAGCGCCTGAACCAGGCGCTGCGAGAAGGTAACCCCATGCCGAACGCAAAATTGCAGGCGCTGCGGGATACCACATTGGCGCTGGTGCGTGGCCGGGGGAGGGTGGAGGATGCCGAGCTGGAACACTTCTATCGGGCCGGCTACGGTCGGCAGCAATTGCTGGAAATCATCGTCGGCATCTCGCAGAAGGTGATGAGCAACTACATCAACCACCTGGCAGATACCCCGGTCGATGACGCCTTCAAGTCCTTCGTGAAAAAGTAAGCCTATACCCAAGAAAAAGGGGTCGGAGTCAATTATTAATTGACTCCGACCCCTTTTTTAGCTGGCAGAGGAAGGCGACGACAGGGTTTCCAGAAAGGTGTCCAGCACCAGGTTGGCGCGGCGGCTGCGGGCGGTGATGGCGCAGAAACGGGTGGTGAAGCCGGTTTTATCCGGCTGCAAGGCCCGCAACCGGCCCTGTTCCACCCAGGGTTGGGCGTAGTGATCCGGCAGATAGCCAAGGTAACAGCCGGTGAGCAGCAGGAACATGATGCCTTCCCGATCGTTGGCCCGCGCGCCCAGCGGGTGGCGGCGATACAGCACCTGAGCCTCGGCGGGCTGGGCGAAGCTGGGCACCACCAGCTCATGGTCGCTCAGCTTTGCGGGCGAGTCGCCAGAGGAAAAAAGAGGATGCCCTTCGGCACAATAAAGGTGTGAGCTTTCTTCGTACAGCGGCAGATAATCCAGCCCCGGCAGCGCGCGTATCCGGGGCACCACGCCGACATTGAGCCGACCGTCGAGCACGCCGATTTCGATGTCGTTCGACGGTTGCATGTGAATATGGATCTTCACCTCCGGACCTCGGGCCTTGAGCGCGGCCAGACCGTGGGTGATCTTCATGCCCGGATGGCTGACCAGATTATCGGTAATGCCGATGGCCAGGGTGCCGCGCAGGTGCCGGTGCACATCGTTGATTTCAGCCTTGAAATGGTCGATGGCGCCCAGCAGCCGATCGCTGGCTTCCAGTACTCGTCGCCCTTCGTCGGTAAGGGCAAAACCGGCCCGGCCGCGCCGACACAGTTTGAACCCCAGCCGGCCTTCCAGATCCGCCATCTGCATGCTGATCGCCGCCCGGCTGATGCCCAGGCTCACCTCCGCCGCCGAAAAGCCGCCGCAGGCCGCCACGGTACGAAACACATTCAACAGCTTCAGCTCGAAATCGCCGACCCGATTCAGTACCGGCTGTTTTGCTTCTGCCATGGTTTCTCCTTGTGCATTCCTGGTCGAATGAATTCGACCCTGCCAGACTGGCTGTTTTCAGAGGCTGTTCCAGTCGACAAGTCTGATTCTGCCAAAAGTTAAGTAAATCCTTAACCGAAGTTTATTAAGTTTATATTTAACATTTAATTAACGGGGCGCATCATCCCTCTATCGAGCGGCGCCCGCAGGTGGCTGGAGTACCGATAAACAAGGAGCAGTGATGAACAGCATGATTGACTCGAAACGTACCGCCGCAGCCAAAGCCCGGCAGTTGAATCTGGACGCCTTCTGGATGCCCTTTACCGGCAACCGGACCTTCAAGGCCGCGCCACGGCTGATTGCCGCGGCCGATGGCGCCTGGTTTACCGACATCCGGGGCAACAAGCTGTTCGACAGCCTATCCGGTCTCTGGTGTACCGGCTTGGGGCACAAACACCCCAAAATCAACGAGGCAATTACTCGTCAGCTGAATACCCTGGATTATGCCCCGGGTTTTCAGCTGGGGCATCCGCTGGCCTTCGAACTGGCCGAGCGGCTGGCCGGGCTGGCGCCGGCGGATCTGAACCGGGTATTTTTCACCAACTCAGGATCGGAATGTGCAGACACGGCACTGAAAATGGCGCGGGCCTACTGGCGCGCCAGAGGCAAGCCGGAAAAAACCAGGCTCATCGGCCGGGCCCGGGGCTATCACGGGGTCAATATGGGGGGCACCAGCCTGGGGGGCATAGGTGGCAACCGCAAGCACTATGGCCAGTTGATCGATGCGGATCACCTGCCTCATACCCTGCTGACAGAAAACGCCTTCAGTAAGGGGCAACCCGAGCACGGCGTCGAGCTGGCGGATCACCTGTTGCAGATGATTGAGCTGCACGACGCCTCCAACATTGCCGCGGTGATAGTGGAGCCCATGGCCGGTTCTGCCGGGGTAATAGTGCCGCCGGTGGGTTACCTGCAGCGGCTGCGCGAATTATGCGATCAGCACGATATTCTGCTGATCTTCGACGAAGTGATCACCGGTTTGGGGCGCATGGGGGCCATGTTTGGCGCCGAGGCCTTTGGCGTGGTGCCCGACATCATGAACCTGGCCAAACAGCTGACCAACGGCGTGATCCCCATGGGGGCTGTGATCGCCAAAGAGCACATTCATCAGGCCTTTATGGATCAGCCAGGTCCGGATTATATGGTGGAGTTTCCGCACGGTTATACCTATTCCGGCCATCCGGTAGCCTGCGCTGCCGCCATGGCCTCACTCGATGTGCTTGTTGATGAAGATATGCCGGGCCAGGTGCGCAGCCTGATGCCGGTGTTCGAGCAACAAATTCATCGCCTTAAGGGGCTGCCTCATGTGGTGGACATTCGCAACTGTGGCCTGGCCGGCGCGGTGCAGCTGGCGCCCTATCCCGGTGAGCCGGCTCGTCGCCCCATGGAGCTGGCGCTCAGCCTGTGGCAGCAGGGGTATTACGTGCGCTTTGGCGGCGACACCCTGCAGTTTGGCCCGCCCTTTATTTCCACCCCGGACGAGCTGGAACAACTGTTCAACGCGGTGCACGGCACCTTGCAGGCCCAGGCTTGAACATGATGTTTTTTTGTAGGGGCGACTTATTTTTTAGGTGAATGCATTCGACCGCATCGTTACAGGATGACGCGGCAGGTCCAATAAATTGGACCCTACGAGGGCATCACCCTCATTGGCATAACAAACAAAAGGATCACCCAATGAACACCATTCCTCACCTGATCAATGGCGAGCGCCGCCACAGCACCAGCACCCTGGACGTCTATAACCCGTCCACCGGTCAGGTATGCAGTCAGCTTTGCATGGGCGACCAAAGCCTGGTGGCCGAGGCGGTCGCCGTTGCCAGGGCGGCGTTTCCCGCCTGGCGCGATACGCCGCCGGCCAGGCGGGCGCGGGTCATGTTCCGCTTCAAGCAGTTGCTGGAAGACCGGGCCGATGATATTTGCGCATTGATCAGCGAAGAGCATGGCAAGACCCTGGAAGATGCCTGGGGCGAGCTGCAGCGGGGGATCGAAAACGTAGAGTACGCCTGTGGTGTGCCCGAGCTGCTGAAAGGCGACTACACCCGTAACGTGGGCACTAATATCGATGCCTGGTCCGATTTTCAGCCACTGGGCGTGGTGGCCGGCATCACGCCGTTCAACTTTCCGGCCATGGTGCCGCTGTGGATGCTGCCCATGGCCATCGCCTGCGGTAACTGTTTTATTCTCAAGCCGTCGGAAAAAGATCCCGGCTCCTCCTTGCTGATCGCCCAGCTGCTGGAAGAAGCCGGTCTGCCCAAAGGGGTGATAGGTGTAGTACACGGCGACAAGACGGTGGTGGATGCCTTGCTGACTCACAAGGACGTCAAGGCCATCAGCTTTGTTGGCTCTACCCCGGTGGCGGAATACATCTACGCCCAGGGCACCGCCAACGGCAAACGAATTCAGGCATTGGGTGGCGCCAAGAACCACGCGGTGTTGATGCCCGACGCGGATCTGGATAACGCAGTTGGTGCCCTGATGGGCGCAGCCTATGGATCCTGCGGCGAACGCTGCATGGCCATTTCGGTAGCGGTGTGTGTAGGGGATGCAGTAGCCGATGCGCTGATTGCCAAACTGGAACCGCAGATCCGCGCCCTTAAAATCGGCCCCGGCACCCAGAACGGACAGGACATGGGCCCGGTGATCAGCAAAGAACACCTGGCCAAAATCGAAGGCTACATCAAGGCTGGGGTAGAGCAGGGAGCCGAGCTTACCGTGGATGGTCGCGGACTCAGTGTGGCCGGACATGAACAGGGCTACTTCCTCGGTGGCTGCCTGTTCGATCGAGTCACCCCGGAGATGAGCATCTACCAGGAAGAGATCTTCGGCCCCGTGCTGTGCGTGGTGCGGGTCAACAGCCTGGAAGAAGCCATAGAGCTGATCAACGCCCACGAATACGGCAACGGCACCTGTATTTTCACCCGCGACGGCGAGACGGCCCGCGTGTTTGGCGATGAAATAGAAGTGGGCATGGTCGGCATCAACGTGCCGCTGCCGGTACCGGTTGCCTACCACAGCTTCAGCGGCTGGAAACGCTCGCTGTTCGGCGACCTGGCGGCTTATGGTCCCGATTCGGTGCGTTTTTATACCCGCCGCAAGACCATCACCCAGAAATGGCCCGAGCGCGCCAGCCACCAGGCCTCGGATTTCGCCTTTACGAGTGTGTGAGTTTGCATGGTGAGGGGGGAAGAGTGAGTGGGGAGGGGCAACATCAGGCCCGGTGCCAATCTGCTCCACCTATCTGGTCGAATGAATTCGACCCTACGATTTGCCGGGCACCGCAGGCCTTGAACGTAGGGTCCAATTTATTGGACCCAACCGGTCTATTGTCTGCTCTATCCCGTCATGCCGGGTCTTTTCTTGTGCGCCGCAAGCTGTCACAATATGCGCCTCTTGGGGGAGTAATCGTTCGGCGCCTGCCGAAACCATCGTCAACAATCTCTAAGCCACAAGCTTATGGTGATGGTGTCCTGTTGGATTGATGAGACCTGAGGCAGACCTATTACCGGGCGGGATCTGGGTCTGCCTCTGGTATTCGATATCCCGCCCTGCAGAGTCTTTATGCTACCTACTTCCGTTAATATTCTGGTTACAATCTGCCTTGCTCCGGCGGGAGGTGCCTCATGCTGATGTCTATTGCCGCCATTGTACTCGGTCTGGCCGTGCTGGTGTGGAGCGCCGACCGCTTTGTGGATGGCGCCTCGGCCACCGCCCGTTATGCGGGCATGCCCCCCTTGCTGATTGGTATGGTGATTGTCGGTTTCGGCACCTCGGCGCCGGAAATCGTGGTGTCCATTATCTCGGCACTGGAAGGCAATCCGGGCCTGGCCCTGGGCAACGGTTACGGCTCCAATATTGCCAATATCGGCCTTATTCTGGGTATAACCGCCCTGATCAGCCCGATTTCGGTGCATTCCCAGGTATTGCGTAAAGAACTGCCCATACTGCTGCTGATCACCCTGCTGTCGTTGGCGCTGTTGTGGAACGGCATGCTGGCGCGTACCGATGCCATGGTGCTGCTGGGCGTCTTTGTGCTGCTGATGGGCTGGAGCATCAGGCAGGGCATGAGTAACGGCAACGACAGCATGACCGGCGATGAGGTGAAGGAGCTGGACGACAACCTGATGACCCTGAAACAGGCCATCTTCTGGCTGGTGGCTGGCTTGCTGCTGCTGATTGTCAGCTCCCGCATCCTGGTGTGGGGGGCGGTGAATATCGCCCAGGCCTTCGGGGTGAGCGACCTCATCATCGGCCTGACCATAGTGGCCATCGGCACCTCGCTGCCGGAGCTGGCGTCGTCCGTTGCCGCCATTCGCAAGAACGAACACGATCTGGCCATCGGCAACGTGATTGGCTCCAACCTGTTCAACACCCTGGCCGTGGTGGGCCTGGCCGGTATTATCCATCCGCTGGAAGTGGCGCCCGAGGTGATCAGCCGCGATTTCATGGTGATGATAGGGCTGACATTGTCGCTGTTCGTGCTGGGCTACGGCTTCAAGGGCCGCCAGGGGCGTATCAACCGGGTTGAAGGCGCCCTGCTGCTGGCGGTGTATGTCTGTTATACCGGCTGGCTGGCCCAGAGCGTGCTCACCGGCTAAACCCGCTGTATCAAGCACGAACAACCAAAAACGGCGTGCCCTGTGGGCACGCCGTTTTTATTTAAATGGGCGCCTTGTAGCCATTTTTCGTAGGGTCGAATTTATTCGACCAGTGGTGGTGCATTCGGGTTGGGCTGGTCCAATGAATTGGACCCTACGAGGCGGGCAGGCTGGCGGTTTATGTGGCCTCAAACAATAGCCCATAGGGCCTCTCCAGCGCGGCCTTGATATCCGCCGGAGAAAACACCTTGAAGAATTCGGTAGATATTGGACCCCCGCCTTCGCGAGGATAACAAGAATGGAAAACCAGCTCCTGAATCCACATCAGTTATGAGATATTGCCTACTCTTCATCTTTCCGGGAGCAAGCCCATGCCTCAACATTCGCAACGCCTGATAGTGCTGTTCGACGGCACCTGGAACGACCCGCAGGATAACACCAATGTGGTGCGGCTGGCGCGCAGCATAGCCCCCTTCGACGGCGAGCGGCGCCAGCGCTTTTTCTACGATGCCGGGGTAGGCACCAGCACCCTGACCCGGCTGGCCGGGGGAATGTTCGGCATGGGCTTGAGCAAAAACCTGCGCCAGGGCTACGACTGGCTGGCCCGGCATTATAGAGCGGGGGACGAGGTCTGGGTGTTCGGCTTCAGCCGGGGCGCCTACACCGCCCGCAGCCTGGTGGGCATGATCCGCAAATGCGGCCTGCTGCATGTGATAACCCCGGCCGGGCTGGCCGCTGCCGAACGCCTGTATCGCAACAAGCACGCCGCGCCCGACGGCATACAGTGCCGGCAGTTCCGGGCCCGCTACAGCCGGGAGATCAAGATTCATCTGCTCGGCGTCTGGGACACGGTGGGGGCTTTGGGTATTCCCGGCACCCTGATCTCGGAGCGGGGCACCTACTCCTGGCACGACACCCGGTTGTCGAAAATCGTTGAGCGGGCCTATCAGGCCCTGGCGCTGGACGAACACAGGGCCTCCTACGACGCCGTGCCCTGGACCAGCCCGGACGGCAACAAGAAGGCAGGCCAGATAGAAGTAGAGCAACGCTGGTTTATCGGCGCCCATGCCAATGTGGGGGGCGGTTACCCCGAGGATCCGCTGGCCGACCTGCCACTGGCCTGGATGCAGCACAAGGCGATGGCAGCCGGGCTGGCGCTGACGCCGATAAGCCCGGCAGCTCAGGCCTGGATGACGGCACCCACCGATTCGTTCAACGACTTTATGGGTGGCTGGTATGCCCGCTATCGACGCTGGTTTCATGCCGGAGATGGCCGCCTGACCCGGCGGCTGGAGCAGGACGGGGAGGGCAAGCTGTCTGTGGGCGTGACCATAGATACTTCCGTATGGGCCCGCTGGCAAAGCGTGCCCGTTTACCGCCCCCGTACTCTGATCGATGCCCGGCAGATACCGCCGGGATGAACCGCAGGCTCGCGGTTGCCAAACGCGCCAGATCCCGTCTGCCCGCCCCGAATAAAAAAAAGCGCCCTGGTCCGGGCGCTTTTGCTTTTCTGGGCGGGGCGTTAACCGTGCTTAACGCAGATAGCCTTCGGCGATGGCCACCCAGTAGGCGGCGCCAATCGGCAGAATGTCCTGGTTGAAGACATATTCCGGGTGGTGCACGAACTTGCTGTCGCCATTGCCAAGGAAGCAGTAGGTGCCCTTGCACTTCTGCAGCATAAAGGCGAAATCTTCCGAGGCCAGGTAGGTGGGGCCATCTTCGAACACATTCTCTTCGCCGAACGCTTCGCGGGCAATCTGTGCGGCCTTGCGGGTTTCTTCCGGATCGTTGTACGCCACGGCACCCGGCTGGCCTTCGTGGATCTCGGCGGTGCAGCCAAAGGACTCGGCCTGCTGCTGCACCAGGCGACGGATGTTGTTCAGCACCAGGCTGCGATCTTCGTCGGTGGTGGTACGAACCGACATGCGCAGCGTCGCGGTTTGGGCGATGACGTTGCCCGCCTCACCGGCCTGAAAGGCGCCGATGGTCACCACGGCGCTGTTGGCCGGGGAGACATTACGGGCCACAATCGACTGGATGGCCATCACCAGGGACGAGCCGGCCACCACCGGGTCTATGGCCAGCTCGGGGAAGGCACCGTGCCCGCCCTTGCCGGTGAGCACCACTTCCCAGTTATCCACCGCCGCCATGACGTTGCCTTCGGTGAAATACAGCTTGCCCTGCTCCAGACCCGGCATGTTGTGCATGGCGAACACGGAGTCCACCGGGAAACGCTCGAACAGGCCGTCTTCGATCATGGCCGGGGCGCCCTGCATGGTTTCTTCCGCCGGCTGGAAGAACAGCCGCAGGGTACCGTTGAAGTTTTTGGTTTCTGCCAGGTGCTTGGCGGCGGCCAGCAACATGGTGGTGTGACCGTCGTGGCCACAGAGATGGGACACGCCTGCCTCTTTGGAGCAGTAATGCAGGTCGTTGCTTTCCTGGATCGGCAGGGCGTCGAAGTCGGCGCGAATGCCGATGGACTGGTCGCCGTCGCCCACTTTCAGGGTGGCGACAATGCCGTATTTGCCGACGCCGGCTTCCACTTCGTACTCACCAAAGCTGCGCAGTGTCTCTTCAATATACTTGGCGGTGTTGGCTTCCTGCATGGACAGTTCGGGGTGGCTGTGAATGTGCTCGAACCATTCGCTGAGCTGGCCTTTATTCTGTTCGAGTTGCTTGATAATGGCGTTCATGTCAATAACCCCTTGTAAACAATGAAGGTGGATGACCGCCGGCCCTGGCCGGCGGTCAGCGATATTAGCTACGGTCGGACGGCTTGCCCTTCGGTATGGTCAGGGTAATGGAGAAGACCGCGATGATCAGCATTACCAGCATGGTCAGCTGAGCAAAGAAGGCCGCTTCACGGTAGGCCAGGTTGGCCTGGTTACCGGTGAAGGTGATCACTCCTTCGATCCAGGTAACACCCGTATTGTCACCGGCGATGGCGGTATAGACCGCCGAGGCGATGGCCACACCGAAGGAGGCCCCCAGGGAAGACGCCATCTTGTAGATGCCGGCACCGGCACCGGACTGATCCGCCGGCAGGTTGGACAGGGCCGCATCGGTGGACGGGGTGGCGTAGAAGGCCAGACCCACACCGAACAGGGTGAAGGAGATGACACACAGGATCTTGTAAGTCTCCAGCATCAGGTTGGTGGGCATCAGCAGCACTATGGTCAGGCCCACAATAAAGCAGCCCCACAGCATCGGCTTGCGCGGTCCAAAGCGTTGCAGCAGTTTTTCACCCACCCGAATGAAGGCCAGAATGGAGATGGCGTAACCCAGGGTCAGCAGACCGGCTTCCTGGGCGGTGATACCGCCACCCTGTTGCAGCACCAGCATGGCCACTATGATGATACCGGCAACGGCGTTGAGCAGCAGGTTGGAGATGGTGGCCCCGGTGTAGGTGCTGTTGCGGAACAGGCGGAACTGCACAAAGGCGTTGGGATTGCTGGATTCCACCTTGAAGAAGATGGCGCCAAAGACAACGACAATGGCCAGCAGACCGAGCGACGCCGGGCTGGTCCAGCCAAAGGAGCTGCCCTGGGTGGCCAGTACCTGCAGCGCCACCATGGTGATCATGAAGGTGATCACGCCCTTGATGTCGAACTTGTAGGCACCCTTGGTTTCGGCCTTGGACTCGGGCGTACCACGCACCATCAGCATGCCGACAACGGACACGGCGGCGGCGATGAAGAAAATCCAGCGCCAGCCCACATTCTGCGCCATCAGGCCACCGAACAGTGCGGCAAAGCCGGAGCCGCCCCAGGAGCCCATGGACCACAGCGAGATGGCGCGCTGACGACCGGCGCCGTCCCAGTAGGCTTTTACCAGCGCCAGAGAGGCGGGCATGATAAAGGCGCCGGACAGGCCCTGGAAGATACGGCCACCCATCAGGAAGGTACCGCCCAGGCCGCCTTCGGGGGCCAGCCCCACCAGCAGGTTACCGATGATGGAGAAGACAAAGCCCCACATCACGGTTCTTACACGGCCGATACGGTCGGCCAGGCCGCCGACCACCACGATAAAAATACCCGAAAACAGGGCAGTGATTGCCACCGCACTGTTCATCAGAGATTGTTCAACGCCAAGATCCTTGGCCATGGCCGGCGCTATGTTCAGCGTGGTCTGGGCAAAGAGCCAGAAGGCGAGCACGCCCAGTATTATGCCGTAAAGGAGCTTGTCGGTGCCCCTGTAGCTTGATGCATCGGTGTGACTCATAAGGCTGTCCTCTGTTTGCAGCTTACGATATAGGACCGCGCACAAATGACGCGGAGTAGGTGGCGAAACGCAGGCTATAACCCGTAAGCCGGGCGTTTCGTCCTTGAGCGCAAGTTACAATAGTTGCGCGGTGCAAATATTGACATGAGTCAATTAATCTAATCATCATGGGGCAACAGGCCGGTCAGCCACGCAGTGGCACGAGCGGCATCAGGCTGCACCTGTGCACTAGGTATAGCGGGTCTGGTACCGGGTTCGCCAGAACGTGACGGGTAAAAATCGGTTAAAGATCGAATAAAGATCGAATAAAGATCGGATAAAGATAAGGATAAGCGTGGAAAAATCATTTAGTCAGGAGCGGTTGACCTTTCGTCTCGATCTCCTTGCCGAGGAGGCGATACGTGCCAACGACGGCATTTTTCAATCCCGGCTGGGCCTGAAAATTCACGAGGTGCGCGTGCTGCGTATCATCGGCAGGCAGCCGGGCATTATCTTTGTGGAGCTCTCCCGCCAGGCCAGCCTGGAACGAAGTCAGACCTCGCGCATCATTCAGGGGCTGATCAGGCTGGGGCTGATCCGGCGCGAGAATGATGCGGCCGATGCCCGCCGCTTTCGGCTGTTCACCACAGAAGAAGGCGAGAGAACACGGAACGAAGCGAGAGGCCTGTCCGGCGCACTCGAAACGCTGCTGATGGCGCCGTTGCAAACCGCAGAAGCGCAGGTGTTTGACGAACTGCTGGCGCGTTTATCCACCTGGGTGGGCTCGGAAGACTATCAACGCCAGCTTGAGCTGTTCAATGCAGACGACACGCCGCCCGCCCAGGAAGATCGCCCCAGCCCGTCATCCTGACGAACGTCAGGATCTCCCTGCAGTAAGATACCGGGTCAAGCCCGGTATGACTGGACTTTAAATACGGCATGGTTAAGTAATCTTGCGTAACAGGTGTGGATACAAGGGTTGGTTTGCCTTTATCGTCACCCTCGCGAAGGCGGGGGTCCAGTGTCTTTACAGGTGAACCGCAGTCTGAAAATTCTGCGCTACAGGCCCTGGATTCCCACCTTCGTGGGAATGACAAGAGAGGGTGCGCGGGAATGACGACTGAACCACTTCTGTTATGGTATTACTTATCAGTAATGGTTATCAGTAACTGATCACTTCTTTACCAGGATGGGCATTATTACGGTGCTCTCGATACCCGGAATTCGCCCTTTCCTGCCACTCAGCCTGGCCAGCATGAAATGAGCCAGCCGCAACAACCCCATCAGCAGCGGGCCAACAAGCCAGAGCAGCCAGCTGCCAAGATAAAGCACCGGAATCAACAGCAACAGCCAGCCGGCCAGCTGCACGGCCAGCACGGGGAGGCCCAGCACATCGGCCACACCCGCGAGCAGGTCACTGACCAGGCTGGGGTGGCTGATCACCAGATAGCCGGCACCGACAACCAGGGGCCACTTGGCATAGCGGGCACTGGTCAGCACCATGCGCCCGCCCTGACTTGCCCGAGCGGCCAGGGCCGCCGAACGGGTGGCTCGGCCGGCACCCTGGGTGCTAACCGCCGTAGCACGGCCCATGCGCAACACCTTGACGGCACTGGTTAACACCAGCACATCGACCGAGGCCCAGCCGATATCCCCGGCGGTGAGCGTTTCACCGGCGCGGTATCTGGTTTCCAGGCCGCGGATGCCACTGGTAAAGAACTGGTTCAGTCCTTCCAGCATGCGTTCGGTTACTATCCATCGGGTTTCACCCTGATCGCTCACCATAAACTGGCCGAGAAAATCATGCCCTTCGCTCCTGATGAAGTGGACGGCATACCAGCCGCGTTCTTCCGGAGAAAGCGTTTGGTACCGGTCCGGGGTTTCGCTTGGGGTATTGGCGCTTTTTGGCGTACCGGTAAAATACTGTTTGATGGCCCGGTAACCCTGATCTGCCTGGTTCAGCAGCTCTATGGTGTGAATGGGCCGGGTCATGAAATGATGGATGGGGGGCAGCACCGTTTCACCATAGCGCAGCAGTATCTGCTGAAACTCGGGCTCGCCGCCGTAGGTTGAAAACACACGGCGAGCCATGGCCGGATAACGCATAAAGGCCGCCTGGGCCTTGACCAGCAGCAGCGGCTCATCGGCCAGATCCAGCAGTACCGCCTGCACCCCGACCGGCTCCTGTTCAATGCCGGGAAATCCCTGCAACATATCGCCGGCCTGAATCTGTATCAGCCTCTGCTCGATGGGCACAGGGCGACTGCCCACACTGAACACCGTTGCCAGCAACAGGGCCAGGCCACACATCACAAACAGCTTTTTCACTGGCTCACCCATCCCTATCACTCAACAGACAGGGGTATATCCGGTTTGTGCCGGGTCTACAAGTGTTAACTGCAGCTGACCCGAGAAGATAAAGCCGCCACCAACAGATGGCGGCTTTTTATATTGAGTCTCAGCCGAGATGACTGCCATCGATATGACCCGTTAACAGGCAGACAGATCGAAATATTTGGTACAGAATGAGTCTTGGTGATGGGAGATCAACCGCGCCACATCGTTAATAAAGACAGGGATACAGAGCATGGAAAAACGCAAAATGGATGCGGTAGCGGGCTGCTTGCTCGGGGGCGCCGTGGGCGATGCCCTGGGGGCGGGTATCGAGTTTATGAGCTGGCCGGAAATCAGCGCCAAATTTGGCCCGGATGGAATCACCGGTTTTGTTCCCGCCTATGGCGGCCTGGGCAAGATAACGGATGACACCCAGATGATGCTGTTTACCGCAGAGGGGCTGCTTCGCGCCTGGGTCAGAGCATCGGCAAGGGGAATCTGCGATCCACCATCGGTCATTCATCATGCCTATTTGCGTTGGCTGCTGACACAGGGGCATTCTCCCGACAAACGTCTTTCCGTTTCCAAAAACGGTTGGCTTATCAAAAACAAGGCACTCTGGTCACAGCGGGCACCCGGACTGACCTGCCTGGGGGCACTGGAAAGCGCCGAACATTTCGGCTTTAAAGCCGAGAACAGCAGCAAAGGGTGCGGAACCGTCATGCGTTCTGCCCCTTTCGCATTCTTCGAAGAGTCATTCGCCCATTCGTTGAAAGCGGCCATGCTGACCCATGGGCACCGTACCGGCTATGTTGCGGCAGCGGCCTTCTCGCTGTTGTTGCAATTGATCTGGGCAGAAGACATGAGCCTGGACCAGTCTCTGGATCGGGTCATGGAACGACTGCAAGCGCTGGCACAGCAAGACGGAAAGGAATGTGAAGTGCTGAGCGCCCTGCAGGCCGTAAGATCATTTCGTAAGCGAGGGATTGCGCCCACCCCATTGAGGATTGATGAATACGGTGGCGGCTGGATTGCAGAAGAAGCCCTGGCGATAGGCGTTTGGTGCGCCCTGTTTGCACAAGACTACGAGCAGGGCGTGCTGACCTCGGTCAACCACAGTGGCGACAGTGACAGCACGGGCATGGTCGCCGGCAACATACTGGGGCTGATACACGGCAGAGCCGCCATTCCAGAACGCTGGCTGGCAACACTCGAACTGAAAGAGGTTATCGAGCAGATAGCCGAAGACATTATTCTGGTGCCGGAAACCTATGATGGCGGCTACGGCCCGATGGATGACGAGATCTTTGAAAAATACCCCGGCGGGTAATTTTTAGTTAGCTGAAGTCGCTACTGGCTCATCAGATCACTCAGCGAGTACGAGATGTAGATCGTGAACGAGTAGACCGCGTAGCATCGCGGCCACTCAAAAATTATTGAATATGAAAGCCAGTATTAGCCCAGCACACTGAATCCCTTGAACAGTCTCACCGGTAGCGGGTACTTCAGCTGCCAGGTTATGTTCATCGGTTTGCTGCCGTGATAGCGCATAAATTTCACCGGACCACAGGCGCGATAGGGTGAATTTTTGTCGATGCGTACAAACAGCTGAAACTGCCAGCCATTAGTTTCGCTTTCAATATAACGGCGACCACCTGGAGTGCTGGGACCTGCACTGTTTTGAGATTGCCAATGAAACTGAGTCTGGCTGATGGCGTAGTCGTTATAGGCGACACCTTCATGCTGGGCCGTACTTTTATCCAGCGTCACGAACAGCAATTCGGTTTTGCTCTCTTTGAATGGCAGTACGCCAGCCTGAAACGGCGTGCGTTTTTCTGCGGTAAGAAAACCTACGGCGGTGAGGATTTCTCGGCTGTGATAGGCTGCATGTAATCGCAGCGGTGTGTGCTCCAGTCCCGGCAGAGGTAAGTATTGATGCTGCGTTCTCGCATCTAGATAGTTGCTGAGCTGAGCCAACTCATTGCACACAGCTGGAGTCTGGGATAGCCGAGTGAGAAAGGCTTGGGCTGAACCGGTCTGGCTTTGTTGGCCATCTATCTGATAGGCCAGCATTTGTAGTCGCTGCTGTTGCTGCTCATCGACGATCACGTAATGGGCATCACTCTCGGCCACTTGGTTGATAAGCTGTAACTGTGCTGTGTCATCCAGGTGCAACAAACTCCCCAGCCGGCGGCTGAAATAGCGTTCCTCGGCGGAGGCTGCACCCGGCAGAAGCCCGGCATCCCGTTGCAGATTGGTCCAACCGCTGTTTTGGCCAGCGCGATAGATATCTTCCAGCTCTAGTTGCTGCTCGTTGAGAAAGTCATCGAGAGCTACGTGACGGCTTCCGGTCAGACTCACATAGGCGTGCAGCTCCTGCTGCAGGCGGCGCCAGTTCTGATTCAGTGCCTGTTTCAGGCTGCTAAGAATATGCTCTTTGGCTTGCTTTTGTAGTTGGATATGGCAACCGCTAGGCAGTCGGCCAAAGCCTTTTTCTATGCTTTCGATCACTTCACGGCGCGACAGGCCAGTGATGGCGCTGTAGAGCATATCGAAGCGGAATCCTTCCTTATGCTGGCCGACAAAATCCAGGATCAGGCAGCTTTCCTTACCCTCGAACAAACGCAGACCGCGACCGATTTGCTGTTGAAACAGAGTAGCGCTTTGGGTGGGTCGCAGTAACAGCAAGGTATCGACAAAGGGAAGATCGATCCCTTCGTTATAGAGATCTACGGTCACGATGGCATGGATCTCGCCACGTTCTAGCTGTTTGGGCAGATCTCGGCGCTCTTTAACGGAGCTTTTACCGGTGATCACACGAGCGATAATGCCGGCCTTTTCAAACTGATCTGCCATAAATTCGGCATGAGCAATGCTCACGCAGAATACCAGGCTCTTACCGCGTTTAGGGTCGTCCACCAGTTGTTGCCAGGAGCGGATCACTGCCGCTGCGCGAACATGGTTACCAGTAAGCAGGTTATCCAGCGCTTTGAATTCGTTGGCCTGTTGCCAGGGGATCTCTCGGTAGTCGGTGTCATCGTCACAGGCATAATATTCGAAGGGGGCTAGCAGTTGCAGATCCAGCGCCTGCCACAGGCGCAATTGGGCTGCCGGTGAGCCGTCCGGTCGATTATCAAAATGGCGTAGGATATTCTTGCCATCTGCTCGTTCCGGTGTCGCGGTTAAGCCCAGTAAATAAGCCGGAGAAATGCTTGAGAGCAGCGTTTCGAAGCTGTTGGCTTCTATGTGATGACATTCGTCAATAATCACCATGTGCCAGTAATCTGCTGCTTGCTGAGAGACTAGCTTGCGGGCATTTAGGCTTTGAATGGTGGCAAACAGATGCTGATCCTGCTCTGGTTGATGCTCACCGGTAAAGAGATCGCCGAACTCTGCTTCGCGCAACACCAGTCGAAAGGTGCGCATGGCCTGTATCAACAATTCCTTGCGGTGGGCGACAAACAGTAGCCGCGGCAAGCCGCCTTGCTTGCGGGCTAGGCGACGGTAATCGAAGGCCGCCATAACGGTTTTACCGGTGCCGGTGGCGGCAACCAACAGGTTGCGCATTCGACCATGTGCTCGCTCGTTATCAAGTTGCTCCAAAATATCCAGCTGAAAGGGCTTGGGCTCGATATCGAAGAAGGTGGGTGTCGCAATCAGGTCTCGGCCAGACTCGCGCTTGAGTGCCTTGGCTAGCTCGTTACGATGTGTCTTATTTTCAGGGTTATAGGATAGGAACTCGCCATCTTCCCATAATGTTTCAAAATGAGCCTGTGCCCGTTGATAGAGCTTATTCTGTCCTTTTTCGGTGAATTTAACCGTCCATTCCAGACCGCCCATGAGGGCGGCACCAGACAGATTGGCGCTGCCCACATAGGCGGAACCGAACCCCGTGTTCCGCTCAAAAATCCAGGCTTTGGCGTGTAAGCGGGTGCGACGTCCGTCGAGCGATACCCGAACTTCACAATTAGGCAATCGGGCCAGCGTATCTAACGCTTTTTGCTCGGTGGCGCCCACATAGGTGGTGGTCAGCACCCGTATCTTGGCCTGGCTTTGCCCTTTGGCATCGGTGCTGGTGATCTGCTTGAGCACTTCGATGATCTTTCGCACCCCAGAGACGGTGATAAAGCTCACCAGAATATCGACGCTATTGCATGACGCCAGTTCGGCAGTGAGCTCATGCAACAAAGCGGGAGAATCTTTACCGGCAGTAAACAGCCAGGGTTGTGCCAAGCCGATGGCTGGCAGTTCAGGCTTTCGCTGGGCAGGATACAAGGAACGCAGCACCTTGGGCGGCGTGCATAGCAGATCGGGGGCTTCATCCTGAGCCAACCGCTGACGGGAGTATCGCAATATGTCGTTTATAAGTTCGGCTTGTGCCCTCACCTTGGCTTGTTTGTCACCACTGACGCCGGACAATAGCCGGGATAGCTGTTCTGCCAGAACATCGGCCAGGCGTTCGTGACTAAACGCCGGATTGAGTTCTTCGGGTTGGGCGGAGAGCCCGCTTTCTGCCAATGATTTTGTTAACCCTTGGGTTGTGAGAAGATCGTAGAGTCCCTGTGCCAGTGGTGCTTTCATCCTGTCCCTTATTGTTGTTTTTATGTTTATTGTTATTGAGCTTGCTCTGCAATCACACCCCTGAACCGTGCAAAAGGCTTCATCTCGTCGGTGGCGGCCAGATCTTCATAATCCGGGTTGGTGGCGTGCAGTCGATAGCCGCCGTCCGGATTTTTCTTCACTAGCCGCAGCAGGTATTGGTTGTCGCCGGACTCGTCCTGCCGCTCTATGGCCAGGGTCTGGTTGCTGATGCTGCCGGCGGTTTGTGGCGTTATCCATTCCAGCAGCAACAAGTCGCCGTCCTGCACCGGCTGTTTGCCGCCGTTCATGGAGTGGCCGCTGGCCCGGGCCAGAAAGTGGCGGGCAGGATCGAGCTGGCCGTAAAGGCCTGTTATCGGTACGGCCATCAGTTCTGTGTGGTCGTTGTGGCCGGTCTTGAAATGGCCGCAGGCAATGCGTAAGTCGGGAAAACAGGGCAGTTCGATGACCTCGGTCACCGGTGCGCTAGCCTGGCTGGATGCCTGTTGCTTCGCTTTTGCCAGCCTCGGCGCCTTGCGGCGGCGGTATTCGGCCAGGCGCAGATCCACCAGTTCCTGCATCATCAAATGCAGGGTATCCAGTTCCTCGGTGGGCAGCTCGAAGCGGGGGCAGAAGCGGTCGTTCTTGATCTCGAACCAGTATTCGGCCTTTGAGTCCTGGTTGCCGCCGGTGCTGAACTTGATCGGGTTGCCCTGCCAGTAACGCAGCCAAGCGGGGGAGTCGGCGGTCATGGTCTGTTGTCTGGCAGGCAGGTCGAGCTGCAGCAGGTCCGGGTGGCGTTCCAGCACATAGCGCGACTGTTCGGCCAGTGCCGCCAGGGTGGGCGGCTGGCGCAGGCCGTCCAGCTCCAGCAGGGCCTGCAACAGCACTATCTTGAAGCTCTTGACGAGGGTAGTGGTCTCGATGCCGGTCAGCAGAAAGTCCCGCCACCTGGCCAGTACCTGGTCGGCCTCGGCGGATAAATCCCCTTCACCTTGTGCCAGTTCAAACCAGCTGCCGTGCTGTTTGCGCAGCTTGCCAAAGTCCAGCCCGGCCTGAAAGGCCTGCACCGCAGTGGGGCGGTGGCCCAGCCGATCTTTAAGCTGCCGGTAATCGTCCACCACCTTCACCCGGCCGCCATGGCGCAGTTGTTCCAGCAGCGGGATCAGCTCGGGTTCAAGGTTGATAAAGCAGCCTTCGGGCAGCACCGGCGTGGTTTGGTCGCTGCCGCCTGCAATACCGGTGATCTCCTGCAACAGCTCCGGCTTGAACAGGCAGGCCCTGTGGTTGCCCACCAGATCGACCACCATCAGCCGCCGCTTGCCCGGATGCAGGCGCAGGCCCCGGCCCAGTTGCTGCAGAAAGACGATGCGCGATTCGGTGGGGCGCAGCATCAGCAGGGTGTCGATGGCAGGCAGGTCGGTGCCTTCGTTGAACAGATCCACCGAGAAGATGACCTGTAACCGACCTTCGGCCAGGTCGGTCAGCGCCTGGTTGCGGGGGGTCTTCGAGCCGGAATAGACGGCGGCGGTGCGAATGCCCGCATCGTTGAATATCCGGGCCATGAAGTCGGCGTGGCGGGTCGAGATGCAGAAGGCCAGGGTGCGACTCTGGGCGAAGTTTTGCCACTGGGCCAGGGCGTGCCTGGCGCGTTTTTTACTGGCGAAGGCGGTATCCAGCGCCTCGGGATCGAAGCGGCCGTTGCGCCAGGGAATTTCGTTGTAGTCGATGTGCTCGTCGTACACGCCCTGATACACGAAGGGCACCAGGTGCCGGCCCACAATGGCGTCACGCAGTCCCCGCTCGAACACCAGGTTGTCGTCGCACAGGGCCAGAATGTCGGCCTGATCGGTGCGGTCCGGGGTGGCGGTCAGCCCGAGCAGGAAGCGGGGGCGAAAATGATCCAGCAGCCGGCGGTAGGTGGGCGCGGTGGCGTGGTGAAATTCGTCGACGATGATGTAGTCGAAGTGATCCGGCTTGAAGTTGCGCAGGTGCTCGGCCCGCCCCAGGGTCTGCACCGAGGCAAACAGCCAGTCGGCCTGTTCCTGCCGTTCGCCGGTATAAAGCCCGGTGTGAGCCTGGGGCTGCAGGCGAATGAAGGTGTCCTGAGCCTGGCGGATGATCTCGTCTCTGTGGGCCACAAACAGCAGCCTTTGTGCTTGTATCTGGCGCGCATCGAAGGCGGCCAGCCAGGTCTTGCCCAGGCCGGTGGCCATCACTACCAGGCCGCGCCGGTAGCCCTGGCTGCGGCTGGCCTGCAGCGCCGCCAGGGCCTCCTGTTGCACGGCGTTGGGCAGGGGCGTTTCGCGCAGGGTCTCGTCATCGGTTGTGCTGTCACCGGTAACTAGCCGCAGGCCGGTAAGCGGGCTTTGCCGGTAGCGGATCAGGTAGGCGTCTATCCAGTCGTGGCCGAGCGGCACCACCCGGGCATCCTGTGCCAGTTGGTTCATATTGGCCTGCAGCTCCAGCAGGCTGGCGGCGGCGGGGCTGGTGCCGTCGTCGTCCACCCGCAGGCACCAGTTCCATTCCAGCGAGTCGGTAAGGGCGGCACGGGAGATATTGCTGGAGCCGACGAAGCCCAGACCCTGCAGGCGTTCCTTTGTATGTTGTTGAATAAACAGGCAGGACTTGAGATGGAAGCCCGCATTAGCGGCGCTTTCATAGATGCCGACGCACGCGCCCCGCTCGGCCAGCAGCATTAGCTGGCGCAGGGCCACCGGTTCGGTCACGTCCAGGTAGTCGGAGGTGACTATCTTCAGTTGCACGCCTCTGTCCAAAGCTTCGAACAGGGCATCCTGCAGCAGTGCCAGCCCGCTCATGCGGATAAAGGACACGGCAATACCGATATGGCTGCCTTCGCCGGTGGCGTTGATGGCATCCAGCAGGGGGCCAAGCAGCGGCTGGTTGAAGCCGGGATCGTTCCGGCTGCCACCGGTTAATAGCTGCGGTGCTGTCACGGTGTCACCTTCACCAGCAGGGCGTTGAGCCAGGGTTCCTGTTCCCGGCCGGGGCGCAGATCGCCGGTTTGCCATTGTTCGGCGATGTGCAGCGGCAGGCTCTGCAGCAGTTGTTTCAGCCCGCTTTCATCCAGATTGGTGAAATGGCGGCCCTCGCGGCTGCTTTCGCCCTGGCCGTATTTGAAAGAGCAGTAAAACACGCCGCCGGGCTTCAGTTGCTCGGCCAGATGAGCCATCACCGCGGCCAGTTCGGCCTGCGGCACATGCAGCAGCGAGGCGCAGGCCCAGATGGCGTCTGCCGGTGTTGGCGCCTTGAACTCATCAAACCGGCACTGCGCCACAGGTAATCCGGTATGCCGGCGGGCCAGTTCTACCAGCGCCGGGCTGGCGTCGAAGGCGGTCACCTTGTAACCCAGGCGGGAAAAATGCAGGCTGTCTCGCCCCGAGCCGCAGCCGGCATCCAGGATATGGCCACCGGCCGGCACCCGGGGCAGAAAACGGTGGTAAAGCGGCGTCATGTCTAGGGTGACGGTACTTTGATAGAAGTGCCCGGCCTGTTGCTGGTAGTAGTTGATGGACATGTTCCCGGCTTTGATATTTTTGTTTGTTCAGTACCTTATCAGACAGTCGCCGGGCGTAAACAGCTTTTGCCGTTGGAGTCTTCTTGTTGGGGGCGTGCTGTGGCTATATTGTGGTACTGGCATGGTGGTGCCGGCGCCGGTCGGCTTGTGATGAACGAAATATGCTCCGGCTTATCTTGCTGATTGATATGGGGGTAACAATGGCCTTGAACGAACAGGATGTACGACATTTGCGCCGTTGCGTGGCATTGGCGGAAGAGGCACTGGACGGTGGCGACATGGCCTTTGGCTCTGTGCTGGTATCGGCAGAGGGCGCTGTGCTGGCGGAGGATCACAACCGGATCAACAGCCATGAACCGACCTGGCACCCGGAGGTGGCGCTGGCACACTGGGCGGCCGAGCATTTGAATGAAACCGAGCGGGCCCGGTCCACCCTGTATACCTCGGGCGAGCATTGCCCCATGTGTGCAGCGGCACACGCCTGGGCGGGACTGGGGCGCATTGTGTATGCCAGCTCGGCGGAGCAGTTTTCCGGGTGGTGTGCCGAGTGGGGGCTACCCGCCTCGCCGGTGAACCCGCTGGCCATCAACGAGGTGGCACCGGAAATTGAAGTAGCGGGCCCGGTGCCCGAGCTGGCCGAGCAAATCCGCGAGTTGCACAAGCGGTATTTCGGGATCAAAGACGGCCATAAGTCGTGAGCTATCAGAGGTAAGACGGCTTGGCCAAAATGACACCCCCACCCAGCCCAAAGCGACACCCCCACCCAGCCTCCCCCTGGGGAAGATCCGCAGCCGTGCCTGTTAGGTCGCTGCCAAGGGGGAGGGGCAGTTCGGCGTCGGTCTGCTCCCTCCCCTTAACCTGGAATTTGGCAGAATAACAGCGAGGTGCAACGCAAGGGGAGGGTTGCTGTGTGTCTATTGGTCGAATGAATTCGACCCTACTGGATTCCCGCCTTCGCGGGAATGACGAGGGGAGCTGGGGAAGACTCGCCGTTATGCCTGGTATGCCGCTGCCAAGGGGGAGGGGCGGCTCGGCGTCGATGGTAAGCGGGTGCCGATTTGCCATGGATTCCCGCCTTCGCGGGAATGACGAGTGGAACGCGGGAACAAATCCGCATACGGAGAGCGATGGCAGCAACGGGGAGGATCTTGTGTGGCCATTGGTCGAATGAATTCGACCCTACGAAAATGAGTTCGCCCCCACGAATATGCAGGAACGCGGCAACAAAAAAGCCGTAGGCAGAATCGTCTACGGTTTTTTATTTACGGCTTACGGCTTACGGCTTTATAGCTTTCAGCTTTGTCTGGTCGCGGCCTTCATGTCCTGTACGAAGCCGGTCAGGGCGTCGAGCATGGCCTGGGGGTTGCTCAGGTGTTGTTCGATGATCTTGACCACGGCGGAGCCGGAGATGGCGCCGGCGGCGCCGGCCGCAATGGCGTCGCGCACCTGCTGTGGGGTGGAGATGCCAAAGCCGAGCAGCGAGGGCGGGGCGTTATATTTGGCCAGGGTGGCGAGCAGGGTGTCTATCGGCTTGCCGGCCTTGGTCTCGGTGCCGGTCACCCCGGCGCGGCTCAGCAGGTAGGTATAGCCGGAGCCGGTTTCGGCCACCGCCTTCAGGGTGGCGTCGTCGCCGTTGGGCGGGGCGATAAAGATGGTTTCTACCCCGGCCCGGTCGGCGGCGGCCTTGAAGGGGGCCGCCATTTCTACCGGCACGTCGGCCACCAGCACCGAGTCCACCCCGGCCTGGGCGGCGCGGCCATAGAAGCTGTCCATCCCCGGTGCATACACCAGGTTGGCGTACACCAGCAGGCCGATGGGCAGCTCGGGATATTTTGCCCGCACCTGTGCCAGCAGCTCGAAGCAGATTGTCGAGTTGGTGCCGGCGCCCCGGGCGCGCAGGGTGGCGGCCTGGATGGTGGGGCCGTCGGCCACCGGATCGGAGAAGGGAATGCCCAGCTCCAGGGCGTCGGCGCCACCGGCCACCAGGGCGTCAATCACCTTGAGCGAGTGCTCGGGCGTCGGGTCGCCCAGGGTCACGAAGGGCACGAAGGCGCCTTCATTTTTGGCCTTGAGGCGGTCAAACAAACGATCGTAACGGCTCATTTCAGGGCTCCTTGCTGCTCGAGAATATCGGCGACGGTAAAGATGTCCTTGTCGCCACGACCGGACAGGTTGACCACCAGCACCTGCTCTTTTTCCGGCTCGGCTTCGGCCATTTTCAAGGCGTAGGCCAGGGCATGGGAAGACTCCAGCGCGGGTATGATGCCTTCGTTACGGGCCAGGGCCTGGAAGGCGTTCAGGGCTTCTTCGTCGGTCACGGACACATACTGGGCGCGGCCTGTGGTGGCCAGATAGGCGTGCTGGGGGCCGACCGAAGGAAAGTCCAGCCCGGCAGAAACGGAGTAGGACTCTTCTACCTGGCCGTCTGCGTCATGCATCATCAGGGAGAGCATGCCGAAGAATACGCCCCTGGTGCCTTCGCCCAGGGTGGCGCCGTGCTCGCCGGTGTCAATGCCCTTGCCGGCCGGCTCTACGCCGATCAGTCTGACGCTGTCTTCGTCGATAAAGTCGGCGAACAGGCCAATGGCGTTGGAGCCACCGCCCACGCAGGCGATCACCGCATCCGGCAGGCGCGCCTCGTGCTCCATTATCTGCACCTTGGCTTCTTCACCTATCATGCGCTGAAATTCACGCACTATGGTGGGGAAGGGGTGGGGGCCGGCGGCGGTGCCCAGCATGTAGTGGGTGGTTTCGTAGTTGGCGGCCCAGTCGCGCATGGCTTCGTTGCAGGCGTCCTTGAGGGTGGCGGCACCGGCGTGCACCGGTATGACCTTGGCGCCCATCAGCTCCATGCGGAATACGTTGGGCTTTTGGCGTTCGCAGTCCTTGGCGCCCATGTAGACGATGCATTCCATGCCCATCAGGGCGCAGGCCAGCGCCGTGGCCACCCCGTGCTGACCGGCGCCGGTTTCGGCGATAATGCGCTTCTTGCCCATGCGCTTGGCCAGCAGCGCCTGGCCCAGTACCTGGTTGGTCTTGTGGGCGCCGCCGTGCAGCAGGTCTTCCCGTTTCAGGTAGATGCGGGTTTTGGTGTTGGCGGCCAGGTTGCGCACCCGGGTCAGCGGGGTGGGACGGCCGGCGTATTCGCTCAGCAGTTCGCGAAATTCCCGCTCGAATTCCGGATCCTGCTCGGCATCCACAAAAGCCTGCTCCAGTTGCAGCAGCGCCGGCATCAAAATCTGCGGCACATACATGCCGCCAAACTCGCCGAAAAAGGGGTTAAGTAAGCTCATGATTTGGTTATCCTGCGTCCGTAGTGTCTGAGAGAAGCAAAGGCGGCGTTCAGCCTGGCCGGGTCTTTCTGGCCGGGGGCGCTTTCCACGCCGGAATTCAGGTCCAGGCCGATGCAGCCCAGGGCGGCGGCGGCGGCGGTGTTGGTCGGGTTCAGGCCGCCGGCCAGCATGGCATTGGCCTTGTCGATATTGGCCAGCAGCTGCCAGTCAAAGGCCTGGCCAGTGCCGCCGCTCTGGCCGCCGACTTTGGTGTCGAACAGCAGCCGGTCGGCCTGCTGCGGCAGGGCGGGCAGGCTGTCGGTTACCGGCACCGCTTTCCATATCGCCACGCCGGGCAGCAGCTGCTTCAGTTCGCCTATATAGGCGTCGTCTTCATTGCCGTGTAGCTGCACCACACTCAGGCCCAGCTCGCGGGCGGTAGTGACCACCTCGCCAACGGCGTGGTTACGGAACACGCCCACATACTGAAGCGGAGCGGCGGCCATCACGGTCCGGGCCTGGCTGATATCCACGCAGCGGGGGCTTTGGGCCACGAAGATCAGGCCACCAAACACGGCGCCGGCCTGGTAGACGGCGGCGGCGTCCTGGGGCCGGGTCAGGCCACAGACCTTGTTGTCACCCAAAATCAGCCGGCGGGCGGCCATATCCAGGTCATCTTCCGACATCAGCGAGCTGCCCACCAGAAAGCCGTCGGCATGGGCAGACAGTTCCTTCACCTGGGCATGGTGATGGATGCCGGATTCGGAGATAACCAGGCGATCCTCGGGGATCAGCGCGGACAGCGCCCGGGTACGCTCGAGATCGATACTCAAGTCGCGCAGATCCCGGTTGTTGATGCCGATGACTTTGGCATCCAGCGCGATGGCCCGCTGCACTTCTTCTTCGCTTATCACCTCGGTCAGCACGCCCATGTTCAGTGATTTGGCCACGGCGGCCAGCTCGCGGTACTGGTCGTCATCGACCACCGACAGCATCAGCAGGATGGCGTCGGCCTGGTAATGGCGCGCCAGCTTGATCTGGTAGGGATCGATGATGAAATCCTTGCAGATCACCGGCTGGGTGACCCGGCCGCGTACCCGGGTTACAAACTCGAACTGGCCCTGAAAATACTTTTCGTCGGTCAGCACCGAAATGGCCGAGGCGTAGCGGTGGTAAATATCGGCGATGGCTTCCGGGTTGAAGTCGTCGCGGATCAGCCCCTTGGAGGGGGAGGCCTTCTTGCATTCGAGGATAAAGGCCGGCTTGCCGGCGGCCAGGGCCGCCTCGAAGCTGCGATCGCTGGGGGTCAGCTCGGCTTCAAAACTGCTCAGGGGCTGGGTCTGCTTGCGGGCTTTTACCCAGACTTTCTTGTCGGCAACGATCTTGCCGAGAACGGTATTCAACATTGACTCAACTCCGCCAGTTTGTTGGCTACTTCCATGGCTTTGCCCGACTTTAACACAGCCAGCACCTGGCTAACCGCTTCTTTTAAGGTCGTGGCCTGGCCGCTCATCATCAACAGGGGCGCCACGTTCATGGCTATCACGCCCTGTTGGGCAGGGGTGCCGCCGCCTTGCAGCAGGCTTAAGGTAATGGCCTTGTTTTCACTGGGCTCACCGCCGGCAACGGCGCTGATGGGGTAACGTTCCAGCCCCAGCTCTTCGGGGGTGATGCGGTATTCACTGATCACGCCGTGGTTGATTTCCGCCACCATGGTGGGGCCGTGAATGGCAATTTCATCCAGGCCGCTGCCATGGACCACCATGCCGCGTTTCAGGCCCATGGCGACCAGGGTGTCGGCAATGGGACGCACCAGTTCGGGCGCATACACCCCCAGCAGCATAAAGTCGGGGCGGGCCGGGTTGATCAGGGGGCCCAGCACGTTGAAGATGGTGCGGGTTTTCAGGGCCTGGCGCACCGGCATGGCATTGCGCATGCCGCCATGGTAGTTGGGCGCAAACAGGAAACAGGCGTTCACTTCATCCAGGCAGCGGCGTGCGCGCTCCGGGCTCATGTTCAGGTCTATGCCCAGTTGCTCCAGCAGATCGGAAGAACCGGACTTGGAAGACACGCCGCGGTTGCCGTGCTTGGCTACTTTAAGACCACAGGCGGCGGCCACCAGGGCCGACGTGGTCGAGACGTTAAAGATGTTCATGCCATCGCCACCGGTGCCGACGATGTCGCAGAACGGATAGTCCGGACGGGGGAAGGGTGAGGCGGCCTCCAGCAAGGCTTGCGCCGCGCCGGCAATTTCATCCGGGGTTTCGCCTTTCATTTTCAGCACGGTCAGCAAAGACGCCATGGTCATCTGATCCATGTCGCCCTTGATCAAATCGCCAAACAGGGCCTGTGCCTGGCTGCGGCTGATGTGCTCGCCACGATACAGCTGATCCATGGCTTTGGTTTCCGGTGCACTTAAAAAGTCCAGTCCTTGTGCCAGCAATTGTGCACCCTCCGTAGTCATGATGGATTCGGGATGAAACTGAAAGCCCAGTACGCGCTTGGCGGTATCCTGCACCGCCATGGTCATGCCCTGATAGTCGGCAATCACCGGCAGGGTGCTGGGGATTTTGGTGCCCACCAGCGAGTGGTAGCGGGCCACCGGCAGCGGGTTGGACAGGTTGGCAAAGACTCCCTGGCCGTTATGGCTGATAAGCGAGGTTTTGCCGTGCTTGATTTCGCCGGCGCTTTCCACAGTGCCGCCGTAGTGCTCCACCAGGGCCTGATGGCCCAGGCAAATGCCGAGGATGGGGAAGCGACCGATGCAGGCATTAATGAGGGCCGGCATGTTACCGGCCTCGCTGGGAATGCCCGGGCCGGGCGAGAGCACCAGAATGGGCCGCTCGCCCTGCTGCTCACCCTGCTCCATAACGGCGATCAGTTGCGCCACCGGTACCGTGTTGCGATAGACCTTGACGGTGGCACCCAGGGTGCGGAACTGATCCACCAGGTTGTAGGTGAAGGAGTCGTAGTTGTCGAGCAGGAATACGGTATTGGCTGCGGTATTAGTCATGGCTCACCTCCGCCAGTGTGGTGCCGTGGGCCAGGGCGATGGCATTGAGTACCGCCGCCGCCTTGTTGCGGGTTTCGTCGGCTTCCGACTGGGGGTGGGAGTCGTACACCACGCCGGCGCCGGCCTGCACATGGGCCACGCCGTTGCTGACAAAGGCGGAGCGAATGACGATGCAGGTGTCCATGTCGCCCAGGCCAGTGAGGTAGCCGACGGCGCCGCCGTAGCTGCCCCGGCGTTGCTGTTCTGTCTGGCGGATCAGCTCGCTGGCGCGAATTTTGGGGGCGCCGGTCAGGGTGCCCATGTTCATGCAGGCCTGGTAGCCGTGCAGGGCGTCCAGATCATGGCGCAGGGTGCCCACCACGCGTGATACCAGGTGCATCACGTGGCTGTAGCGGTCGACGCTCAGCAGATCTTTCACGTAGCGGCTGCCGGGCTCGCTGATGCGGGCGATGTCGTTGCGGGCCAGATCCACCAGCATCAGGTGTTCGGCGGTTTCCTTGGCGTCCTGGCGCAAGTCCAGCTCGATGCGGCCGTCCAAGTCCAGGTTGATGCTGCCGTCCGGGTTGATACCGCGCTTGCGGGTGCCGGCAATGGGGTACATTTCCACCTGGCGGCTGTGGTGGTCGAACTTGACCGAGCTCTCGGGGCTGGCGCCGAACAGGGTGAAGTCCTGATCGTTCACATAGAACAGATAGGGGCTGGGGTTGGTCTGCTTGAGCTTGCGATAGGCGGCCAGCGGATGCGGGCAGGGCAGGCTGAAGCTGCGCGACGGCACCACCTGAAAAATATCGCCTGCCAGAATGTGCTCTTTCAGGTTGACCACATCGGTTCTGAATTCGGCATCGCTCTTGCTGGCCTGTATCTTGCCTTCGAGTCGCTCGCCGCCCTTGGGCTCCGGGTGTGGCTGGCCACAGGCCTGGGCCAGTTGGTCCAGCCGGGCCTGCAGACGTTCCTGTTCGGCCGGGTCGAACACACAGGCCGACAGGCGGCCGGTTTCCTGTTTGTGATCCAGGGTGACCAGGGTTTCGGCCAGGTAGAAACAGAAGTCGGGGCAATTGTTGATGCCCTCGGCCACGTTCGGCAGCTGTTCGAAGGAGGCAATGAGATCGTAGGAGAAGGTGCCGGCCATAAACAGGTGCTGCTGGCCCTGGCTGGCGGTGAAGCGAGTCAGAATAAGGCGCAGGGTGTGCAGCACGGACGGGGCCTTGAGCCGGCTGTCTTCGTCCAGGTTGTCATCGGCCCGGGGCAGGGTCACCAGCAGCCGGTGCCCGCTGCGCTCGCCGCCCAGCGCCTGTTCAACCAGGTCAAGAGCGGGCAGGCCGTTGATGTTGAGGGCCGTCAGGGTCACCTGATGCTGGCGGCATACCAGGCGCACACAGGCGTCCAGCATCAACAGGCTCTGGGTGCCGGCCTTGGTGTCGATTTCGGCGGACTCCAGCAGCATGCTGTTGTCACCGGGTTGGGTTAGGGCTGCGAATAACGCGAGCGGATCGTCGGTATAGGGGGCATCTTGCAATAACACGTGGAGCTGACCATGCGCCATCTTGTTTTCCTTTTTTAGTTAGTCGCGGTCATCAGGTATCTGCCTGATCACCTGGCTGGCAATATCGTCATCGGTAATGGACACGAATGCCGTTGGTATCGGCGTAAAATTCGGCCCGGCTTGCCATCGCCAAAAAACTCTCTTGCTCGGTTTCATCGCATCACCTTTTGCTGGATAATAAAAAAGCCCGCATGGTTGCGGGCTTTTATGTTCGCTGAGACTTTAAGACGAATACAGCAAATCACACCACCCGCGATTAGGGAGTGTGCCACCACCAGATAATGCGTAGCGTGGAATCTTGCTGAAACATCGCGCTCTTCTCGTTAATCAGAAACTGGATACAGTTAACCGATAATCGGGGGTGCAAGTCAACCCTGAACACAGGATTTTTTATGCGAATCGATCTGCACAGTCATTCCACCGCCTCCGATGGCCAGCTGACGCCTGCCGAGTTGCTGGCCCGGGCCGCCGAAAAAGAGGTGGATGTGCTGGCGCTGACCGACCACGATACTTTGGCCGGGCTGGAAGAGGCGGCACGGGCGGCCGAGACCCACGGCGTGCGCCTGATCAACGGGGTGGAAATCTCCTGCCTGTGGCAAGCGCTGGAGGTGCACGTGGTGGGGCTGAATATCGAGCGGCACCATGAAGGGCTGAATGCGCTTTTGGCCGAACAGCAAGCGCGACGCGAGCAAAGAGCCCGGCTGATGGCCGAGCGGCTGGAAAAGGCGCGCTTTCCCGGTGCCTATGAAGGGGCCCGGGCGCTGGCGGGCGATGCGCCCATTACCCGCACCCACATGGCCAAATGGCTGCTGAGCCAGGGGGCGGCGGATTCGATTCCCAAGATTTTCAAGAAATATCTGAGCCGGGGCAATACCGGTTACGCGCCGCCCAACTGGTGTTCGCTGAACGAGGCCATTAGCGCCATTCAGCAGGCCGGTGGGGTCGCGGTGCTGGCCCATCCGACCCGTTACGACCTGTCCAACAAGTGGGTCAGAAAAATGCTGGCGGCCTTTGCCGAGGCGGGAGGCGATGCCATGGAGGTTTCCATGGCACAGCAGAGCCCGCAGGAACGTGCTACGTTGGGGCAATGGAGTAAGGATCATGGGCTGGAAGCCTCGGTGGGTTCCGACTTTCACTATCCCAGCCAGTGGCGGGAACTGGGCCGGCAACTGTGGCTGCCGAAGGAAGCCACACCCGTATGGACACGCTTTATCTAAATCATTCCGGGAGGAATTATGAGTCAATATTTTGAACTGCACCCCGACAATCCACAGGCGCGCCTGATCAATCAGGCAGTGGCCATAGTGCGTCAGGGCGGGGTGCTGGTGTATCCCACCGATTCCGGTTATGCCATCGGCTGCCTGGTGGGCGACAAGAGCGCCATGGAGCGTATCTGTCGTATCCGTAAAATCGAAAAAGAGCACAACTTTACCCTGGTGTGCCGGGATCTCTCCGAGCTGTCGTTTTACGCCCGGGTCGACAATGGCGCCTTTCGGCTGATGAAAAACAACACCCCCGGCGCCTATACCTTTATTTTGCAGGCCACCAAGGAAGTGCCCAAGCGGCTGCAGAATCCCAAGCGTAAAACCATCGGCCTGCGGGTGCCCGATAACGCCATCAGCCTGGCGCTGCTGGACGCCCTGGGCGAGCCACTGATGTCCTGCAGCCTGATCCTGCCCGGTGAAACCGAGGCGGAATACGATCCGCACCTGATCCGCGAAAAGTTGGAAAAACTGGTCGATCTCATCATCGACGGTGGCGTGCTGGATCCCAGACCCACCACAGTGGTCGAGTTGTATGATAATACCCCTGTTATCGCCCGCGAAGGCGCTGGCGATATCCGTCCCTTTGAATAAGTGAATGATATGACTGAAAAACTGCAAAAAGTGCTGGCCCGAGCAGGCAAGGGCTCACGCCGCGAAATTGAAACGCTGATAAGCCAGGGACGGGTCAGCGTAAACGGCAACGTGGCCCATCTGGGCGACAGAGTCACCGGCAAGGAGACCATCCGGGTCGACGGCCATTTGGTAGAAACCCAGCCCGAAGGCGACATCATCTGCCGGGTGCTGGCCTACCACAAGCCGGAAGGCGAGGTAAGCACCCGCAAGGATCCGGAAGGCCGCCCCACGGTATTCGACCGTCTGCCCAAGCTGCAGGGTTCCCGCTGGGTGGCGGTGGGCCGACTGGACGTGAATACCTCCGGTTTGCTGCTGTTTACCACAGACGGCGAGCTGGCCAACCGCCTGATGCACCCGCGTCACGAAATCGACCGGGAATATGCGGTGCGGGTGTTCGGCGAAGTCAACGAAGCCATGCTGCAACGACTGCGCAAGGGTGTGATGCTGGAAGATGGCATGGCCAAGTTCGACACCATCAAGTACAACGGTGGCGAAGGCATGAACCACTGGTTTCATGTCACCCTGAAAGAAGGCCGCAACCGGGAAGTGCGTCGCCTGTGGGAATCGCAGGAGATGCAGGTTAGCCGGTTGATCCGGGTGCGTTACGGCAAGATTGAACTGCCCCGCAACCTGCCGCGTGGCGGCTGGTCCGAAATGCAGCTGGATCAGGTGAACTACCTGCGCAATGAGGTCGGCCTGACCAACGAAGAGCAGAGCAAGGTCGACGTACACGCCACCGACCGTTACAAGCAGGTGGCGCAAATCCGCAAGGCGGTACGCAAGCACAACTCCCGGGTGAAAGGCGATGGCGCCGGTGCAGGCGCCACGGCAAAGAAAAAGCCGGCCCCGGCCCGCGCGCGCAGCACCGGCCAGCGCCAGAAGCGCAAGACCCGGCTTTAAGGGCAGCTATAAGCGGTAAGCGGTAAGAAAAACGGCGCCGGGGTTACCCCCGGCGCCGTTTTTTTGGTTTAGCTCCCGGGGTTTATCTCGTCATTCCCGCGAAGGCGGGAATCTAGTGCATTATTTCATGGATCTCCGCCTTCGCGGAGATGACGGGCTCTGAACAATAGCGCCGTTTTTGTTGGCTTTAGCTCCCTCCCCTTTGTCTCGGCTTGTCAGAATGACAGCGGAGTGCAAGGCAAGGGGAGGGTTGGGGAGGGGTTACGTTTGCCTAAACCACTTCGCTGGCAAATTCCTTGCGCGAGAAGGTGACTCGTTCTTCCGGCGTCAGGGTGATCTTCTTGCCCAGCTTTTCGATTTTGCGCAGTCGCGGTACCAGACCGGCGCCGTTGGCGGTTTGAATGGCCAGACCGGGGCGGGCGTTGAGTTCCAGCAGCATGGGCCCTTTCTGCTTGTCCAGCACCATGTCGGTGCCGATATAGCCCAGTCCCGACATTTCGTAACAGGACGACGACAGACTCAGCAGCTGCTCCCAGTAGGGGACCTTCAGCTCCAGCAGGTCGCGGCCGGTATCCGGGTGATAGCGGATCGGCAGGTTGAACTGCACGGCGCGAATGGCACGGCCGGTGTTGATGTCCAGCCCCACGCCCACGGCACCCTGGTGCAGGTTGGCCTTGCCGTCCGAGGCTTCGGTCGACAGCCGCATCATCGCCATCACCGGGAACCCCTTGAACACGATGACCCGGGTATCGGGCACGCCTTCGTACGAGAAACCGTCGAACACATCATCGAAGTTGATCAAGGCTTCAATCAGCGCCACGTCCGGCTTGCCGCCCAGCGAGAACAGCCCGGCCAGAATGTTGGATACGTGCCGTTCCAGGTCATCGATGGTTTCGGTCTTGCCGCTGGGCTTGACGAAGTTTTTCTGATCGTGATTGACGATCACCGTTATGCCCTTGCCGCCGGAGCCCTTGGCGGGCTTGATGCAGAAGCCCGGCCAGTCCTTGATCATGTCCCATAGTCGGGCAACCTGATGCTGAAACTCGATCACCCCGATCAGATCGGGCACGGTCACGCCTGCGTTCAGCGCAATTTTCTTGGTCTGCAGCTTGTCGTCCACCAGCGGATAGAGCCGGCGCGGATTATAGCGGCTGATATAGGAAATATTGCGCCGGTTCATGCCCATGATGCCCATCTTGTCGAGGGCGAAGGGCGAGGCGTATTGTTCAAGCCAACGCTTAATCATTTTTCTGCTTACCCGGCTTGTGTCCATCAACTTTCTGTTCATTCACATTCAGCTCATCAACATTCAGCTCATCAACAAGGGGCTTGAACCGCTTGAGTTCGGTCAGGCGATAACCGGTGTAGTTGCCCAGCACCAGCACCACGGCCATCACGATCAGCTGCAGGCCGAGGAAGTTGAAGGTGAGGTGACGAATAAACTCGTTGTTCATGGCCAGGAAGGCCACCACGGCCACCATGAGGGAGCCACCCCCCTGCTTGACCACTTCCTTGGGGCCTTCTTCTTCCCACAGAATCGACATCCGTTCTATGGTCCAGGCCAGGATGATCATCGGGAAGAAGGTGATTTTCATGCCTTCGGTCAGGCCGAGCTGATAGGCGACAATGCTGAAGAAGCCGATCATGCCGATCACCATGATGATGACCGCCGATATTCGCGCCACCAGCAGCAGATTAAGGTGCGACAGGTAGGAACGCAGTATCAGGCCGGTGCCGACGATCAGCAGGAAACCGACCAGGCCGGTGAGCAGGCTGGTCTGAATAAAGGCCATGGCGATCAGCACCGGCATGAAGGTGCCCGAGGTTTTCACCCCCACAATAATACGCAGGAACACCACCACCATGACCCCGATGGGGATCAGCAAGATGCCCTTGAACAGGGCCTGTTCTTCCAGCGGCAGGTTATAGAGCGAGACGTTGATCCAGTCCGGCTGATCGAACTTCTGCGCCAGCGCCACGTTCACCGGCTGCTCCTGTTCGAGCATGGTGAAGGTCACCCGGGAATTGCTGCCGCCGACCAGGTCCAGCACGGGGGCGGAATGATATTCCCACAGCAGCAGCTGTTCCTGACGCCCCTGATCACCGGTGACCGGGTTGAATATTTCGTACTGCTCGCCGCTGTATACCTGCACCAGATTGATCAGTGGCTGGCGGCGCCGGCCGTCTTCGAGCTGCAGCCCCTTGAGCAGTCGTGCCGGTACATTGGCGCGGTGCAACAGTTCAACCAGCAGCGGGCCCGGGGCCTTGTACTGGGCCAGCAGCTCGGCGTTCTGGCCGCGGTTGTTCAGCTCTTTCAGCAGTTCCCGGGTCAGGGTGATGCCGTCGGAGGAACGTGCTTCGGCCAGTGACAGTACCTGATCCATGGCAGTGGCATAGGGCTCGGCAACCTCGAGCTGCATTATGGTCGGGATCCGGGTCGACAGCTGGCCCCTGGCGAAGGGATCCAGCATCATGTCAACCTTGTAGTACAGCTCCTGGTGGCCGGATGCGTTGCGAATCGACCATTCGGCCCGGCTGCTGCCGTTGGCGTCGATAAACGAGAGTCCGTAGCCCGGAGAGGCGGCGGATTCGTTCATCAGGGTAAAGCCGGGCTGGCTGCCGGGAATGGCCAGTGAGGCCTTCACCGGTTTGTCGCCGGCGTCGAATTCCACCTTGGCTTCGATGGACCAGATCTGGCGCTTTTCGCCGGGCAGCCAGGGCACTTCGTACACGAAGTGGCGGTGCAGGATCAGCGCCAGGCCGACCAGAAACAGGGCAGCCACGATCAGGTAAAACGGCTTGCGTGAGTACATGATGTTTACTCGCTGGCAGGAGTCGGAGGCTTAGGCTTGCCCTGTACGTTCTGACGGGCAATATCCACCACGGCGATGTCTTTCAGAAATTCCCGGCCCAGCAGTACCGGATAGGTCATCTGGCTTCTGTCGGTCAGGGTAAATTCGGTTTTTTCGGACAGCCGGCCCAGGCGCATGGTCAGCGCCACCACAGGGCGACGTTCCGTGCTGTCGGCAGAGGCCTGACGAATGCGTACATAACGTACCAGCGGCGTTTCGACCGCCAGTTTTTCATCCACGCCCTCGTGTGCCAGATTGAAGCTGACCCAGGGCTTGCCGTCGCGTTCGAATACGGTGATGTCCTGGGCGCTGAGCGAGGAGGTGGTGGCACCGGTATCGATACGGGCAGGAAAGCTGTCGCTGACGGCGTCCAGCCAGACGGTTTCGGTTTCGCCTACTACGAGTTTGCCGTCCCGGGTTTCATTTTCCGGGTAGTCGACCGGGGCCGCCTCTTGTGGGGTCGGCGGCACGGCGGGAGGGGGAGCGGGGATCTGCTTTTTCAAATTCCTGATATCCTGTTGCAAGGCTTTCATAAAGGCGTGATGGTTGCTGCTGAGCTGCGCATTCTGCCGGGACATGGTGTCTGTCAGCCGGGCCTCCAGGCTGGCGAGGTTAGCATCGAGCCGGGCCTCGGTAACAGGCTGGGGCTCGGGCTGCGCGTCCATCGGTGACGTCTGGCTGACACAGGCAGTGAGCAGCAAGGGTAGTATCAGTGATGTCGCGACCTTATTCATGGCTTGCCTCTTGTTGTTGGTATTGCGGATCAATCGGCTTGTTGGCGATGATGATGGTGCGTTTTGGCGCCGGATAACCCTCGATGGTTTTACCGGGGTCCTGCGGGTCCAGAAAATCCGCCAGTGATTCGTTGCGCATCCAGTCGGTGCGTCTTTGTTCCTGCAGCGTGGTCGCGCTCTCGTCTACCACTCGTATGTTGTCGAAACCGCATTTCTGCAGCCAGCCGACCAGTGCGGCCGAGCTGGGAATAAACCAGACGTTGCGCATCTTGCCGTAACGCTCGCCCGGCACCAGCACCTGATGCTCGTCGCCATCGATGACCAGGGTTTCCAGTACCAGCTCGCCACCGCCGCGCAGCTGCGCCTTGAGCTGCAGCAGATGGTCGATGGGCGAGCGGCGATGATAGAGCACGCCCATGGAGAAAACGGTATCGAAGGCCCTCAGCTCGGGCAGATCTTCTATTCCCAAGGGTAATACCTGGATCCCGTTATAACCATTGGCGAAGTGTTTTATCGCCTCAAACTGGCACAGAAACAACTGGGAGGGATCGATACCCACCGCCATTTTGGCGCCGGCGCCCATCATGCGCCACAGGTGATAACCGCTGCCGCAGCCCACATCCAGTACATAGCGATGTTTCAGCGGGCTGATATGAGGCACCAGGCGATCCCACTTCCAGTCGGAACGCCATTCGGTGTCGATACGAATGCCGTGCACCTCGAACGGCCCCTTGCGCCAGGGATGAAACTGGCCGAGCAGGCTTTCTATTTTTTTCATCTCGCCGGCGCTTATCTCGCCGGGGCGACCGATGCTGACGCTGTCGGTCAGCTCGACCCGCTCTGTGTTGATCGTCGGCAACTTGTGCAGGGCCCGGACCCAGCGTGCCAGATCCCCATGCAAATGGGTTTTCTGCCAGTCGTGCAACTGGCCGGGCAGGCAGTGCAACCAGTGGCTGAGGCGGTTTTTGGCTATCTGCTGATAGAAGTCACTGAAGTCGATCATTTGATGGCCACCATGGAGCCGAAGTTGAAGCACTGGAACCAGAGATCCACATGCTGGAAGCCCACCCGCTTCAGCCGGGTTTTGTGCAGTTCGGGGGTATCCGGTCGCATCACGTTTTCCAGCGCGGTGCGTTTCTGGCTGATTTCGAGCTCACTGTAGCCGTTGGCCCGTTTGAAGTCGTGATGCAGATCGATCAGCAGTTCATTGACCGTCTCGTCGTGGCTGACGAACTTTTCGCTCAATATCAGCACGCCACCCGGTTTCAGCCCCCGATAAATCTTGCCGAGCAGGGCTTCACGCTTGTCGGGATCGATAAACTGCAGGGTGAAGTTCAGTACCACCACGGAGGCGTTGTCGATCTCGATGTCGCAGAGATCGGCCTCGGTCAGGGTGACGGGCACCTCCGATTTGAAGGCGGCGAGGTGACTGGCGGCCCGCTCCAGCATGGCGGCGGAGTTGTCCACGGCGATAATGCGGCAGCCCGGTTGCGTCAGATTACGGCGCATTTCCTGGGTGGCGGCGCCGAGTGAACAGCCCAAATCATAGAGCCGGCTGTCGGGCTGGGCGAAGCGGCTGGTCATCATGCCGATGGCGGAGATGATATTGGAATAACCGGGCACCGATCGCTTGATCATGTCCGGAAACACCTCGGCGACATTATGATCGAAACAGAAGTCACCAAGCTGGGCGATGGGGGCGGCGAAGATATGATCTTTTGATTGCATGGCTTTATTAACAAGAACCTTGGATGACGGCAGCAAGTGGCTGCAGAGAATGGCGGCAGAGAATAGCTGTCATTGTAAAATAAGCGCCGGGTGTTGTCTTGCGGGCGGCAGAGGGCGACGAAAATATATTTTGGCTGAAGAGCGGTGAGGGGTGAGGGCTATAGCTCCCTCCCCTTAATCGTGAATACTCAGGATGGCAGCGGGGTGCAAGGCAAGGGGAGGGTTGGGGAGGGGTTACTGCACCTCACGTCTCACGGGTTTAAAACAAGGAACCCTGTGGGCCGGGGGCCAGGCCGGGAAAGTCGGGCAGGGGCTGGTGCAGGGCGGCGGCTATCTCTGCCGCCAACTGGGGGGCCAGCCGGTTGTCGGCGGTATGCACAAACAGGTACACCGACTTGCCCTCATCCAGCCAGGCCAGGATGCGCGGCACCCAGGGCTGCCAGAAGGGGCGGTTGAGTGGCTGTTCGGGATGACCGATAAAGCGGACAACCGGTGCCGGGCCCGTGCTGATGATATGCACCGGGACTTTCGGTTTTTTCTGCTGGGCATCCGCCAGCGCCGGCGTGGTGGGCGGGCAGGAAAATACCGGGCGCGAGTCCATGATGATGCGGTTGGCGCCCCGCTCCAGCAGTAGCCGGTTGAGCCGGCGCTCGGCCTCGCCCTTGGCGAAGAAGGCCGGATGCCGTACCTCTACCCCGTATTGAAACCGGTCCGGCAGGGCGGCCAGCAGTTGTTCGAGGCCGTCCAGTTGCTCGGGGCCGCAGGCGGCGGGCAGTTGCAGCATCAGCATGCCCAGCTTGTGCTGCAGCGGCCTCAGCTGTTCGATAAAGTCCTGCGCGATCGTGATGTTGTCGGCCAGCCGCCCCTGATGACTGACGGTGGCGGGAAACTTGAAGGTGAAGCGAAAGTCGTCAGGGGTCTGGCCCGCCCAGCGCTGCAGGCTGTTGGTGTCGGGCACGCCATAGAAGCTGGTGTTGCCTTCCACTGCCTTGAACACCCGCGCGTAGTCGAGCAGGTGCTCGGTGGTTTTGAGGTCTTTTCCCAGCAGTTGGCCGGGCCAGGCGGGATGGGACCACTGGCTGAGGCCCAGATATAACGACATAAGCATCCTGAACAGATAAGGTGAGGGGTGAGGAGTAAAGCGTGAGGAGAACAAGAAACAGATGGCAGTCTCTGCGAACTACACCTGTTTTACCCCTTACCTCTCACGTATCACCCCTCACAATATTTACCAAAAACATCCGATTTTACCGCCCTTCTGGTTTTCCATTATACTAGCGCGCTATTTACCGACAAATTCATGTCATTCGGCCGTAGGCCGCGTGGCAACATCATCAAAGGAAGACTCCATGCGCACTCATTATTGCGGGCAGCTTGACGCCGCCCTGGTTGGCCAGAGCGTGACCCTAAGTGGCTGGGTACATCGTCGTCGTGATCTGGGCGGCCTGATCTTCATCGACATGCGCGATCGGGAAGGCATAGTGCAGGTGTTCTTCGATCCGGACAAGGCCGAGGCCTTTGAGCAGGCCGCTTCGCTGCGTGCCGAGTTCTGTATCCAGATGACCGGTGTGGTCCGTGCCCGCCCCGAGTCGCAGGTGAACAAGGACATGGCCACCGGCGCGGTGGAAATCTTTGCCCACGAACTGACCATCATCAACAGGGCCGAGCCGCTGCCGCTCGACTTCAACCAGAACAACTCGGAAGAGCAGCGTCTCAAGTATCGCTATCTGGACCTGCGTCGTCCCGAGCAGGCCCGCTACCTGAAAACCCGTGCCAAGGTCACCAGCCGGGTACGTCGTTTCATGGACGAGCAGGGCTTTCTGGATATCGAAACCCCCATGCTGACCAAGGCCACGCCGGAAGGCGCGCGCGATTATCTGGTGCCGAGCCGGGTACACAAGGGGTATTTCTATGCTCTGCCCCAGTCGCCCCAGCTGTTCAAGCAGCTGCTGATGATGAGCGGCTTCGACCGTTACTACCAGATTGTGAAGTGCTTCCGTGACGAAGACCTGCGTGCCGACCGTCAGCCGGAATTCACCCAGATCGATGTGGAAACCTCCTTCATGAGCGCCGAACAGGTGCGGGAAGTGATGGAACAGCTGGTGCACGAACTGTGGCAGGACGTGGCCGGCGTGGATCTGGGTCAATTCCCGGTAATGAGCTACGCCGAGGCCATGCGTCGTTACGGCTCCGACAAGCCGGATTTGCGTATCGCCATGGAGCTGGTAGACATTGCCGATCTGGTGAAGAAGGTCGACTTTCAGGTGTTTTCCGGCCCGGCCAACGATGCCAAGGGCCGTGTGGCCGCGCTCAAGGTACCCGGTGGCGCCGCCCTGTCGCGCAAGCAAATCGATGAATACGGCAAGTTCGTCGGCATCTACGGTGCCAGGGGCCTGGCCTGGCTGAAGGTGAACGACGTCACCAAGGGACTGGAGGGCGTGCAGTCGCCGGTTGCCAAGTTCCTGAACCAAGACATCGTCACCGAGCTGCTGGCCCGTACCGGCGCGGCCGACGGCGATGCCATCTTCTTCGGTGCCGACTCCGCCAAGGTGGTCAGCGATGCCATGGGCGCCCTGCGTCTGAAGCTGGGCAAGGATCTGGACCTGATCGAAAACAGCTGGAAGCCGCTGTGGGTCGTCGACTTCCCGATGTTCGAGGAAGAAGACGAGCGTCTGTATGCCATGCACCATCCCTTTACCGCCGCCAAAGACATGGACAGCGCCGAACTGGAAGCCAAACCGCTGACCGCGCTGGCCAATGCCTACGACATGGTGATCAACGGTTACGAAGTGGGCGGTGGCTCGGTGCGTATTCACAACAACGAGATGCAGCAAACCGTGTTCCGTCTGCTCGGTATCAACGCAGAAGAGCAGCAGGAGAAGTTCGGCTTCCTGCTCGAGGCGCTGAAGTACGGCACCCCGCCGCACGCGGGCCTGGCCTTTGGTCTGGATCGTCTGGTGATGCTGCTGACCGGCACCGACAACATCCGGGACGTGATTGCCTTCCCCAAGACCACCACCGCCTCCTGCCTGCTGACCGATGCGCCGAGCCGGGCCAACCCGGATTCGTTGACGGAGCTGGCCATTCGCACCGAACTGCCGGCAGCCAAGGCCGAGCCATCTTCAGGTCAAGCTGCAGACCAAGCCGCAGACCAGTCTGCAAATAAGGCAGACAGCTAAGGCATGGCTTACAAGCACCCGGAATCGGTGCTGATCCTCATTCATACCGAGGATCAGGTACTGTTACTGCAACGTCAGGACAACCCGGACTTCTGGCAGTCGGTCACCGGCAGCCTGGAAGTGGGCGAAACCCGCTATCAGGCGGCGGTGCGCGAGCTGGAGGAAGAAACCGGGCTGCGGCTCGATAACGGACTGCGGCTGGTGGAAACCGGACACCGGGTGCGTTTTGAAATTTACCCCCGCTGGCGGCATCGTTACCGCCCGGGGGTAACCCACAACTGGGAATACGAATTTTACCTGCGCCTGGCGGGCCCGCAGGAAGTGTGTCTCACCGAGCACCTTTCCCAGCGCTGGCTGCCGCTGGCCGAGGCCCGGGAACAAGCCAGTTCCTGGACCAACAAGCTGGCCATCGACAGGCTGATCCAGGAATTAAAGCAAGAACAAGGGAGACGATACTGATGGCAGGTCATAGTAAATGGGCCAATATCAAGCACCGCAAGGCGGCACAGGATGCCAAACGCGGCAAAATCTTCACCAAACTGATCCGTGAGCTGACCACGGCCGCCCGCGAGGGTGGCTCGGATCCGTCGGCCAACCCCCGGCTGCGGGCGGCCATCGACAAGGCGTTATCCAACAACATGACCCGTGACACCGTCGATCGGGCGGTGAAGCGCGGCGCCGGCGAGCTGGACGGTCAGGTACTGGAAACCATTATCTACGAAGGCTACGGCCCGGGCGGCACCGCCGTGATGGTGGAATGCATGACCGACAACCGTAACCGTACCGTGTCCGACGTACGCCACGCCTTTACCAAGAACGGTGGCAACCTGGGCACCGATGGCTCCGTTGCCTACCTGTTCGAGAAGAAGGGGGTGATCAGCTATTCGGATGCGGATGAAGAAACCGTGATGGAGGCCGCACTCGAAGCCGGCGCCGACGACGTGGTGGTCAACGATGATGGCTCCATCGATGTGTATACCCAGTGGGACGAATTCGGCAGCGTCAAGGATGCGCTCGATGCGAGCGGCCTGGAAGCCGACAACGCCGAAGTGACCATGATCCCCTCGACCAGTGCCGAACTGGATGAAGAGACGGCACCCAGATTCATGCGCCTCATCGACATGCTCGAAGATGCCGACGACGTGCAGGAGGTCTACCACAACGGCGAGATCTCCGACGAACTGGCCGACAAGCTGTAAGTTGCCCGAGCAGCTTGGCGATGAGCGAAGCGAATCCCGACATGGGTGCCGATGGCCGACGTGCTGGGGCTCGTCCCTCGTCCCAACCTGCGGTGCTGCAGTGCCGAGCAGGCTGGCGATGAGCGAAGCGAATCCCGACATGAGTGCCGATGGCCGAAGTGTTGGGGCTCATCCCTCGTCCCAACCTGCGGGACTGCGCCGGAATGACGGCCTGCAGATATTCGTCACTCCGGGCTTGCCCCGGAGTCTATCCTGTAGACGGCATAAATGTTGGAATTCGCTTCGCTCATTCACAACCTACTCGATCGGCTTACCGCTGATTGCTTAAGGCTTATAGCTGGTTTTTTATGTCCATTATTCTCGGTATCGATCCCGGCTCGCGCATCACCGGCTACGGTGTGGTGCGCCAGAGCGGGAATAAAATGGAATACCTGGGCTCGGGCTGCATCCGCATGACCGATGACGAGCTGGCGCCACGACTCAAGAAAATCTACGACGGTGTCAGCGAAATCATCCTGCAATTCCGGCCCGACCTGTTCGCCATCGAACAGGTGTTCATGGCCCGCAACCCGGACTCGGCACTCAAGCTCGGTCAGGCCCGGGGGGCGGCCATCGTCGCCGCCGCCAATGGCGGGCTGGAGGTGGCAGAGTATTCCGCCCGCCAGATCAAGCAGGCGGTGGTGGGGCAGGGCGGCGCCGACAAGTCTCAGGTGCAGCACATGGTAGTCAAGCTGCTGGGTCTGCCCGGAACCCCCCAGGCCGACGCCGCCGATGCCCTGGCGGTCGCCCTGTGCCACGGCCACAGTTACCAGAGCCTGATCAGCATGGCCGGCCAGGTGCGAGGTACGGTCAGAGGGCGGTTGCGGTAAAGCGCGAGGGGTGAGGGGTGAGGAGTGAAGGGTGGAGTTTTGCTCCCTCCCCTTAGCCAATGAGTTGCCAGAATAACAGCGGGGTGCAACGCAAGGGGAGGGTTGGGGAGGGGTTGCTGCAGGAGTTTACGTGTTGTGCGGTATCTGTGCCTCGGTCAAAAGTGACACCCCCTCCCAGCCTCCCCCTGGCGACAATCCGCTGTTATGCCTGTCCCTCCGCTACCAAGGGGGAGGAGCCGTTCGGCGCAGACGTTATCATTTGGTGCCTCACGCCTCACCGAAAATCTGTTCGACTGGATATCCATCCAGTTATTCATTATTCTTGGCGCAATTCGGATTGGTGAACGGGGAACCCCAGTGATAGGTCGGTTGAAAGGTATTATCAGCGAAAAACAGGCGCCGGAGATTCTGCTTGAGGTGGGCGGGGTCGGTTATGAAGTCACGCTGCCGATGAGCTGTTTTTACGAACTGCCCGATGTCGGCGCGGCGGCGACCATTCTGACCCACTTTGTGGTGCGGGAAGACGCCCAGCTGCTGTTCGGCTTTAACACCAAAACCGAACGGGCCCTGTTTCGTGAACTCATCAAGACCAACGGCGTGGGCCCCAAGCTGGCGCTGGCCATTCTGTCCGGCATGACCGCCGATCAGTTTATCTATAATGTCGAGCAGGGCGAAATTGGCGCCCTGGTCAAATTGCCCGGCGTGGGCAAGAAAACCGCCGAACGGCTGATTGTGGAAATGCGCGACCGGCTCAAGGGCTTTGGCGGTTACGACCTGTTCAACCCGGCCCCCGAAGGCACGGGCTCCGCGGCTGCGGTGGCCGACGGTGCGCGTGACGAGGCCATCGCCGCCCTGCAGGCGCTGGGCTACAAGGCGAATCAGGCCGAGCAGATCGTCAAGAAAATTGCCAAACCCGGGCTGGATGCGGAACAGTTGATCCGCGAAGCTCTGCGCAGCATGGTATAAGGCATGATATAAGGCATGATAGAAGCTGATCGTTTTATCAATCCCGCGCCCCAGCGGGAAGAAGAAGTCATCGACAGAGCCATCCGGCCCAAGGCGCTGGCCGATTATCGCGGCCAGGATCATGTGCGCAGCCAGATGGAAATTTTCATCGAGGCGGCTCGTCGCCGGGAAGAAGCGCTCGATCACCTGCTGATCTTCGGCCCGCCGGGTCTCGGCAAGACTACCCTGGCCAATATCGTTGCCAACGAGATGGGGGTCAGCATCAAGACCACCTCGGGCCCGGTGCTGGAAAAGGCCGGCGATCTGGCGGCCATGCTCACCAATCTCGAGCCGGGAGATGTGCTCTTTATCGATGAAATTCACCGTCTGAGCCCGGTGGTGGAAGAGATTCTCTATCCGGCGATGGAAGATTATCAACTCGATATCATGATTGGCGAGGGGCCCGCCGCCCGTTCGATCAAGCTGGAGCTGCCGCCCTTTACCCTGGTCGGTGCCACCACCCGCGCCGGCTCGCTGACCTCGCCGCTGCGTGACCGTTTCGGCATAGTGCAGCGGCTGGAATTCTATCAGGTTGGGGATCTGGCCCACATCATCAGCCGCAGCGCCGACAAGCTGGGCCTGACCATCAACGACGACGGTGCCTTCGAAATGGCACGCCGGGCCCGGGGTACGCCGCGTATTGCCAACCGGCTGCTGCGTCGGGTGCGGGACTTCGCCGAGGTGAAGGGCAGCGGCGACATCGATGCCACCATCGCCATGCAGGCGCTGGACATGCTGGATGTGGACAAACAGGGCTTTGACTACATGGACCGCAAGCTGCTGACCGCCGTACTCGACAAGTTCATGGGCGGCCCGGTGGGGCTGGACAACCTGGCGGCGGCCATCGGTGAAGAAAAGGAAACCATAGAGGACGTGATAGAGCCCTATCTGATCCAGCAAGGTTTTCTGCAACGTACCCCCCGTGGCCGTATCGCCACCCCCAGAGCCTACCTGCACTTCGGCTTCGATTTGCCGGAATCCCGGCTGGGGGAATAATAAAACGTGAGGGGCGCCGATCCGCTCCCTCCCCTTGACTCGGGATTGCCAGAATAACAGCGGGGTGCAACGCAAGGGGAGGGCTGGGGAGGGGTTACGGCAGAATATTCGCATGTTCTGCGGTGTCGGTGCTTCGATCCAAAGTGACACCCCCACCCAGCCTCCCCCTGGCGATCCCCAGCCGCTGTGCCTGTGGCCCCGCAGCCAAAGGGGAGGGGCCGTTCGGCGCAGCTGTTATCATTTGGTACCTCACCCCTCACCCCTCACCCCTTTTTCCTGTCATCGCTTGTCGTGCTTTAAGAGCACTCTCTTCTTTCCTAAATTTGACTCAGGTATAGTATCGGCATCTTTTAAGCCCCTATGGCTGAGTGCATGACGACTGATACACGCTTTGACTGGCCGGTGCGTATCTATTACGAAGATACCGATGCCGGTGGTATTGTTTATAACGCTAATTATCTGAAATTCATGGAAAGAGCACGTACCGAATGGTTGCGCAGCCTGGGGATTGAGCAAGACGGTTTGCTCGACCAGGGGGTGGCCTTCGTGGTGCGACGAGTAGAACTGGATCTGCTCAAGCCCGCGCGTTTCAATGATGCATTAACTGTCACCGTGACGGTGAAAAAGCTGAAACGTGCCTCTATTGTATTTGAACAGGAAATTCTGGATGATGCCGGCCTTTCGCTGGTTCGGGGAATGGTGCAGATCGCTTGCGTAAAAATTCCTCATATGAAACCCTTTGCCATTCCTGAGCCGCTGATGGGAGTATTGTCAGGTGCACGCTGAAATATCGTTTTTAGGTCTGTTTTTACAAGCCAGCCTGCTGGTTAAGCTGGTGATGCTGCTGCTGATGGGCATGTCTATTCTGTCCTGGGCGATGATCATCAACCGGCGCAAAATACTGACCACAGCTCAGAATGACTCGGCGCAGTTCGAAGACAAATTCTGGTCCGGTGCCGATCTGAGCCGCCTCTATCACGAGAGCAATGCCCGCCGTGACAACCTGGCCGGCATGGAACAGATTTTTTACGCCGGCTTCAAGGAATTCGTCCGGCTGCAAAAGCAGGGGCGTTCGCAAGAGAGCATGCTCGAAGGTACCTATCGCACCATGCGGGTGGCGCTGTCGCGGGAAGTGGACCGCCTGGAGACCAATCTGTCGATGCTGGCGACCATCGGCTCCATCAGCCCCTACATCGGACTGTTCGGTACCGTCTGGGGCATCATGAATGCCTTTATCGCCCTGGCGGAAGTACAGCAGGCCACCTTGTCGATGGTGGCGCCCGGTATCGCCGAGGCCCTTATCGCCACGGCACTGGGTCTGTTTGCGGCCATTCCGGCGGTGATTGCCTTTAACCGGTTCAGCTATCAGGTCGAGCGGCAGGAAAACCATCTGGCCAACTTCATGGATGAGTTTTCCACCATTCTCAACCGCCAGGTGGCGGCGGGTGGCCACTGATGCACGGCTATCAACGCAGACGTCGTAAACGCGTTGCCGAGATCAATGTGGTGCCTTATATCGATGTGATGCTGGTGCTGCTGATTATTTTCATGGCGACCGCACCGGTGATCACCCAGGGCGTCAAGGTGGACCTGCCTCAGGCCGAGGCAGAAATGATGCCGGAAGACAGCGACAAGCCGCTGGTGGCGTCCGTCGATGCCGAAGGGCGTTACTTCCTCGATATCGGCGAAAACCGGGATGAGGCGGTAGATTTGCTGGCACTGGCAGCCATGGTACAGACGCAGCTAAAAACGACCCCCAAGGCACCGGTGGTGGTGAAAGGGGATGCCAACGTGCGTTATGACGCCGTGATCCAGTTGATGGCCACGCTGAAGGCGGCCGGGGTGCCGACCGTTGGCCTGATGACGCAACCGGAGCAGTAGCGAACCCATGACGGAGCAAGGCGGTATTCGCAAACCCCTATTGATTTCGCTGGCGTTACATCTGCTGCTCGGCGTGATCTTGCTGGTCGGCATCGATTTTAGTGCGCCCAAGCGGCCTGCTCAGTCGGTGTCCATCATCGAAGCGACCATGATCGATGATGGCATGGTGTCGGCCCAGGCCGAGCGTCTGGCCGAGATGCAGGCGCAGCAGGAACGAGCGAGAGCGGCGGAGCAGGCCAGCGCCGAGGCAGAGCAGAAAGCAGCCCAAGAGGCCGAGCGCCTGGCCGAGCAGCAGCAGGCGGCCAGGGAGGCCGAGCGCCTGGCCGAGCAACAGCAGGCATTGGCCGCTCAGCAGGCCAAAGCCGAACAGGAACGGCAACAGGTTATAGAACAAGAGCGCAAGGCGGAGGCGGCCCGCAAGGCGGCGGAGGCGAAGAAGCAGGCCGAAGCGGAAGCCGCCCGCAAGGCGGCGGAGGCGAAGAAGCAGGCCGAAGCGGAAGCCGCCCGCAAGGCGGCGGAAGCGAAGAAGCAGGCCAAAGCGGAAGCCGCCCGCAAGGCGGCGGAGGCGAAGCAGCAGGCCGAAGCGGAAGCCGCCCGCAAGGCGGCGGAAGCGAAGCAGCAGGCCGAAGCGGAAGCCGCCCGCAAGGCGGCGGAGGCCAAGCAGCAGGCCGAAGCGGAGGCGGCCCGGAAGGCGGCGGAAGCGAAGAAGCAGGCCGAAGTCAAGGCGGCGGAGGCGAAGAAGCAGGCCGAAGCCAAGGCGGCAGAGGCGAAGAAGCAGGCCGAAGCCGAGCAGGCGCTGAAAGATCTGGAGGCCCTGATGGGGGCCGACGCCGGTGGCGCTTCCAGGCCGGCATCGGCCGCCGAGGTAGACCGCTATACCGGCATGATTGTCGCTGCTATTCAGCGTAACTGGCTGGTGGGGCCTACCATGGTAGGAAAGCAGTGCCGCATCAATATCAGGGTGGCCGCCGACGGTTTGATCCTGAAGATAGGCAACGGCCAGGGGGACTCGGAGGTGTGCCGTTCGGCCGAGTTGGCGATTCGCAAGACAGGCACCCTGCCGATGCCGAAGGATCCCGAGGTGAACAAGCAATTACAAAATCTGAATCTGACGCTGATACCGAGGCTCTAGAGATGACAAAACGATGGATATGGTTATGGTTGCCGCTGATCCTGCTTGCAGGTCGGGCACAGGCGGCGCTGGATATCGTGATTACCGGTGGCATTGATAGCGCCCGCCCGGTGGCGGTGGTGCCCTTCAAATGGACCGGCGGCGGTGCCGTGCCTCAGGATGTGGCCGAGGTGATTGGCAACGATTTGCGCAACAGCGGCATGTTCCGGCCATTGGATCGCAATCGCCTGCCCCAGCAGGTGGCCAGCGCTTCCGAGCTGAATGCAACCCTGTGGAGTCCGCACCAGGTCGAGGCGGTACTGGTAGGCTCCATCGAGCCCGCCGGTGGTAACCAGTATCGTGTCAGCTTCGAACTGGCCGATGTGCTGGGACGCAACGGCGCACAACTGCTGGAAAGCCGTAGTGCCACCGTCCCTGCGGCCCAGCTGCGCCAGTATGCGCATCGGGTTGCCGATATCGTGTTTGAACAGCTGACCGGCATCAAGGGGGCCTTTCTGACCCGTCTCGCCTATGTGAACGTGCAACACGGAGCCCAGTTTCCGTTTCAGCTGATGATTGCCGATTACGATGGTTTCAACGAGCAGGTATTGCTGCGTTCGCGTGAACCGCTGATGTCACCGGCCTGGTCGCCGGACGGGCGCAAGCTGGCTTATGTGTCGTTCGAGAACAAGAAAGCCGAAATCGTGGTGCAGGACATTTACAGCCAGCAGCGTCAGGTGGTCAGCTCCCAACCGGGTATCAACGGTGCGCCCCAGTGGTCGCCGGATGGCAGCAAGCTGGCGCTGGTGCTGTCCCGTGACGGCCAGCCGGAAATCTATGTGCTCAACCTGTCCAGTCGGCAACTGAGCCGGGTGACCAATAATCGCACCATCGATACCGAACCCACCTGGGCGGCAGACGGCAAGGCCATTTATTTTGTGTCCGAGCGGGGTGGGCGTCCCCAGGTGTATCGGGCCGACCTGAGTTCCGGTGATACGCGTCGTGTCACCTTTCAGGGTGATACTAATTTAGGTCCCCGTGTGACTAATGATGGCAACAGCCTGGTGCTGGTCAGTCGTTCACAGGGACAATACCGAATTGCTCGTCAGGAACTGGATGGAGGTCAACTGCAGGTGTTAACAGAAACCCAGCTGGATGAATCGCCAAGCCCGGCTCCTAACGGCACTATGATCATCTATAGTACCACCTATCAGGGGCGCCAGGTGCTGTCTTTGGTGTCTATGGATGGTCGTTTTAAGGCCAGGCTGCCCGCACGAAGTGGTGATGTTCGTGCACCGGCATGGTCACCATATCTCAATTGATCCAATGTCATTGCTAAGGAAATACAATGCAAATGAAAAAACTGCTTCAGAGTCTGGCCGTTGCTCTTCCTATGTTGACCCTGGCTGCATGTAGCTCTACCACCGACTCTGATGCCATGACCGGTACCGACGGCAGTTATCAGAATGGCGGCGTTCAGACGGGTGGTGCGGGTGGTGCCCTGTCAGCCGAAGAGCAGATGCGTCAGCAGTACGAAGCGCTGCGTCGCGAAAACGTGATTTTCTTCGAGTTCGATCAGGATGAAGTGACCGGTCATTACGCCCAGGTACTGGAAGCGCATGCCAACTTCCTGCGTTCCAACCCGTCTGTCAGCATTCTGGTTGAAGGTCATGCGGATGAGCGTGGCACGCCCGAGTACAACATCGCGCTGGGTGAGCGTCGTGCCAAGGCCGTGACCAGCTACCTGCAGAGTCTGGGTGTGAGCGGTGCACAGTTGGCCATCGTCAGCTACGGTGAAGAGAAGCCGGCTGATACGTCACACACCGAGGCTGCCTTTTCCAAGAACCGCCGTGCGGTTCTGGTCTACTAAGGTTTAATCCGACGTTATGAAATGTAAATTAGCGGCCATTTCGATGGCCGCTGTTTTATCCACATCAGGCTGGGCACAGGCACCGGTGAGCAGTGTGGGTAGCAGCGGTTCCGTCAATGATCGCCTGGCTGAGCTGGAAAGGGCCTTCAGCGCCAGAAGCCAGGCCCAAATCGATCAGCAGCGGCAGTTAAATGCCATGCAGCAGGAGGTGAGTGAACTGCGCGGCTTGCTGGAAGAGCAGAGTTATCGTCTGGAGCAGGTGATAGAACGCCAGCGAGCCCTGCTGATGGCTCAGCAGGATGCGGCCGAAACGCCCGGGCAGTCGGCCTCGGCAGCGACGCCGTCCGGCGGCGCACAAGAGTCCCGGGCCCGACAAGGCAAGGCGCCGGCCACACCGGCCAGCGGCGACGAGCAGGCGGCCTACGATAATGCCGTCAATCTGGTCCTGCAGGACAAAGACTATGATGCTGCCATTCCCGCCTTTGCCCGCTTTATCACCCAGTATCCGCAATCCGGTTATGTACCCAATGCCCATTACTGGCTGGGGCAGCTGTTGTTCACCCAGAAGCGATTTGACCAGGCCAAGGCCCAGTTTACTCGTGTGGTGGAAGCCTATCAGGACTCCAACAAGCGCGCAGATTCGCTGCTCAAGCTGGGCATGATTGCCAAAGAGCAGGGTGACAAGGAGCAGGCAAGGCAGTACTTTGATCGGGTCTTGCAGGAGTATGCTGATACCGGCGCGGCGCGGCTGGCTCAGGAAAACCTTAACGGCCTCTGAATCGGGGCCTGACCTGGCGATTTTTTGAGAGAGTCGCTTGTTCCTTAATCAAGCAGCATAAAATGATGATTTAGCGGTTGCGCCATAAAATTAAATCCGTATTATAGGCCGCCGTTGGCAGGGTGCTTTAGCCACCCCGCTGAATGGGTCGTTAGCTCAGTTGGTAGAGCAGTTGACTTTTAATCAATTGGTCGCAGGTTCGAATCCCGCACGACCCACCACTTTAGCACTAAAGTAGTGGAAAGTCCCAGGGCGCTTAGCTCAGCTGGGAGAGCACCTCCCTTACAAGGAGGGGGTCACTGGTTCGAGCCCAGTAGCGCCCACCAGTTAATGGTTTATTGATAGTCGACGTTACTGTCTGGTGTCGGTAAACGGAAATAGCAGTTCCCAGGGTGATTAGCTCAGCTGGGAGAGCACCTCCCTTACAAGGAGGGGGTCACTGGTTCGAGCCCAGTATCACCCACCATATTGCAGTAGCAGTACCGAGATATTCGGGTCGTTAGCTCAGTTGGTAGAGCAGTTGACTTTTAATCAATTGGTCGCAGGTTCGAATCCCGCACGACCCACCATCTTCAGTGGTAAAACTAGTAGTAGTTCCCAGGGCGCTTAGCTCAGCTGGGAGAGCACCTCCCTTACAAGGAGGGGGTCACTGGTTCGAGCCCAGTAGCGCCCACCAGATTTGAATAGAAAGTCCCAGGGTGATTAGCTCAGCTGGGAGAGCACCTCCCTTACAAGGAGGGGGTCACTGGTTCGAGCCCAGTATCACCCACCATATTGAAGTAAAAAGTAGCAGTGCCGAGAATTCGGGTCGTTAGCTCAGTTGGTAGAGCAGTTGACTTTTAATCAATTGGTCGCAGGTTCGAATCCCGCACGACCCACCATCTTTAGTAGTAAAAGCAAGTCCCGGGGTGATTAGCTCAGCTGGGAGAGCACCTCCCTTACAAGGAGGGGGTCACTGGTTCGAGCCCAGTATCACCCACCATATTGCAGTAAAAATTTTGTAGTAGGCAGTACCGAAATATTCGGGTCGTTAGCTCAGTTGGTAGAGCAGTTGACTTTTAATCAATTGGTCGCAGGTTCGAATCCCGCACGACCCACCACTTTTAGTAGTAAACGTAGTAGTAAACCTAGTAGCAAGTCCCAGGGTGATTAGCTCAGCTGGGAGAGCACCTCCCTTACAAGGAGGGGGTCACTGGTTCGAGCCCAGTATCACCCACCATATTTTTTATACCGCACTTCAGAAACCGAACTGTCGGGTCGTTAGCTCAGTTGGTAGAGCAGTTGACTTTTAATCAATTGGTCGCAGGTTCGAATCCCGCACGACCCACCATCTTCTTGTTATCTCCTTCTTCTTATTGCTGTTATTCCTATCTATTCACTGCTAATTCCTTACCCGACTTGGGTTTAACGTCGCTGTAACGGTATAATGGCTGCCATTGTAGATCTTCGGATGGAACAACTGGAACCAGGTGATGACTGAAGCTGTCGATATTTTCGAGTTTGACTACCCCTTTCCCGCCAAGCCGGCTCCGCTGACGATTGATCAGCAGCAGGCGCTGAAAGATGAAATCAAGGCCTTGCTCAAGGCCAGAAACGCCGTGCTGGTGGCCCATTATTATACCGACCCCGAGATCCAGGCCCTGGCCGAGGAAACCGGTGGCTGTGTGTCCGACTCGCTGGAAATGGCGCGCTTTGGCAAAGAGCATCAGGCCGACACCCTGATCGTGGCCGGCGTGCGCTTCATGGGGGAAACCTCGAAGATACTGAGCCCGGAAAAAACCGTGCTGATGCCCACGCTGGAAGCCGAATGTTCACTCGACCTGGGTTGTCCTGCCGACGAGTTCACCGCCTTCTGTGATGCGCATCCGGATCACACAGTGGTGGTGTACGCCAATACCTCGGCCGCGGTCAAGGCCCGAGCCGACTGGGTGGTGACCTCCAGCATAGCGCTGGAAATCGTCGAGCACCTGGACAGCGAAGGGCACAAGATCATCTGGGCCCCGGACAGACATCTGGGGGCCTATATCGAGAAGCAGACCGGCGCCAAAATGTTGCGCTGGCAGGCGGCCTGCATAGTGCACGACGAGTTTCGCGCCAAGGCGCTGAAAGAGCTGAAGGCACAGAACCCGGATGCGGCCGTGCTGGTGCATCCGGAATCACCGGCTTCTGTGATTGAACTGGCCGATGCGGTCGGCTCTACCAGTCAGCTGATCAAGGCGGCGCAGACGCTGCCGCAACAAAAGCTGATAGTGGCCACCGACAAGGGCATCTTCTACAAGATGCAGCAGGCCTGCCCGGACAAGGAAATGGTCGAAGCACCGACCGGCGGCAATGGTGCCACCTGTCGCAGCTGTGCCCATTGCCCCTGGATGGCGATGAATGGCCTGGTGGCCATTCGCGATGCGCTGCGTGATGGCGGCAAGACCCACGAGATACAGGTGGATGAAGAGACCCGCATCAAGGCGATGATCCCCCTGAACCGGATGCTGAATTTCGCCGCCGAGCTGAAGCTGAAGGTGAAGGGAAACGCTTAAAAGAAAGCTTTAAGCCGTATGCGATAAGCAACACCCTGTAACCGATATGGATTCTGGCGCTGATTTGCCTTTATCGTCACCCTCGCGAAGGCGGGGGTCCAGTGCCTTTGCAGGCAACCAGCAGCCTGACCGTTCTGCGCCACAAGTCCTGGATTCCCGCCTTCGCGGGAATGACGACAGAGCCACAGCTGTTATGCAGCATTACTTAAGCGGTCAGCTAAAACAAAACCGGCGCCCGGATTAATCCTGGCGCCGGTTTTTTATGGTTGGCTTTTAACTTACAGCTTAAAGCTTACGGTTTCCAGCTGTCTGTTACCGGTTTTCTTCGCCGCCGAGGGCGTCGATCAAGTCGGGGATAAAGCGTGACAGTTCGCCGGTGACCAGGGCGAAGTCGGCGTCGAAGCGGGCAGCCACGTCTTCGCTGGTGACGTCGTCATTCTGCTCGCGCAGCTCTTCGGAAAACTTCAGGCGCTTGACGCTCATGTCGTCACTCAGCACGAAGCTGATGGTGTCGGCCCAGTTCAGCGCCAGCTTGGTGACCAGCTTGTCGGCTTCCAGGTGGACCTTGATTTCTTCACTGAGCAAATCCTGCTGCTTGGCACGAATAATGCCGCCGTGTTCGAGGGCAGAGCGCAGCTCGGCTTCGTCTTCCAGCGCAAAGCCGGCCGGGGCGGCGCCTTCTTTCAGCCAGTCGGTCAGGGTCAGCTCGGGTGGTGTGGTCATGGCCAGGGGGACCACCGGCAGCGAGCCGATGCTCTTGCGCAACAGCGCCAGCAGATCTTCGGCCCGTTTGGCGGAGCTGGCATCCACGGCGATAAAGCCTGCCTTGGGATTGATCCAGGCATAGGTCTGCTGAAAACGGCTGAAGGCTCGGGGCAGCAGGGTGACGATGATCTCTTCTTTTATTGATTCTTTTTCTTTTTTCTTCAGCGCGCGACCCTGTTCGATTTCCAGCGCTTCCACCTTTTCGGCCACCATGTCGTTGACCACAGAGCCGGGCAGCATCTTTTCTTCTTTCTTGGCGCATATCAGGATCTGGTCGTCGGCGCTGTGGGTCAGGGCATGGCCCTGTTTGCCCAGCGGCGATATCCAGCCGACTTTGGCCTGCTCCTGACTGCCGCAGGGGCTGAAGGGCAGGGCTTCAAGCTGCTTTTCCAGATCTTCAAGGGTGACATCGAAAGGGCGGGTAAAACGATAAATCTGCAGGTTCTTAAACCACATGGCGTCCTCGGTAACGAGCCGGAAAAAACGCATTGTACTGCAAAGCGGCTTTGTGATCAGGTAGTCATTCCCGGCCAGTAAAGGCCGATCCGGCTCACAGTGCCTTGTTAAAGCCGATTCCGGGTGGCGTCAGCTCTATACACTCAGATAAACGAAAGCCGGAGACCGTAATGATACGACAAGCCAGGCCCGAAGATTCCGATGCCATTCTGGATGTCTGGCTGCTGGCGTCGTTGCAGGCTCATGATTTTATACCGGCCGCCTTCTGGTGGCAGCAGCAGGAAAAAATGCGGGCCCGTTATTTGCCACTGGCACAGATATGGGTCTGCGAAAGACAGGGCGAGGTACAGGGCTTTGTAGCCCTGGTGGACGATTATCTGGCCGCGCTCTTTGTGCGACCCGACTGCCAGCAAAACGGCATCGGCAGGGCGCTGCTGGACATGGCCAAACGCCAGCGCCAGCGGTTATTGCTCAAGGTATTCTGTGAAAACGATATTGCCGTTAATTTTTATCGTCGACAGGGGTTTGTCATTACCGCCGAAAGCACGGATCCAACCACGGGGCAGCCGGAACTGCATATGAGCTATCGAACGGGGGTGGCTCGGCACAACAGCTGTTCTCTGCGTTGACATGGGGATGTCATTAATTCATAAAACTGTCACACTTGCTACCAATAATGCCTATATGCGTAGCCATATCCGTAAGGACAGTTGAAACATGACACGGAAAATACTGGTAGTGGAAGACGAGGCCGCCATCCGCGAGATGCTGTGCTTTGTACTGGAACAGAAAGGCTTTGCCACCGACTCGGCGGAAGATTACGATCAGGCGCTGGCCATGATCAAGGAACCCTACCCCGATCTGATCCTGTTGGACTGGATGCTGCCCGGTGGCAGCGGTATCCAGCTGATCAAGCACCTCAAACAGGACGAAATGACCCGCCAGATCCCGGTGATCATGCTCACCGCCCGCGCCGAGGAAGAAGACAAGATCAAGGGGCTGGATGTGGGGGCCGATGATTACATTACCAAGCCTTTTTCTCCCAAGGAACTGACCTCCCGGCTGAAGGCGGTATTACGCCGGGTGGCGCCGACGGCGGTGGATGACGTGATTGAAGTGCAGGGCCTCAAGCTGGATCCGGTGAGTCACAGAGTCAGCGCCAATCATCTGCAACTCGACATGGGCCCTACCGAATTCAAGCTGCTGCATTTTTTCATGACGCATCCCGAGCGGGTATACAGTCGCGAGCAGTTGCTCAATAATGTGTGGGGTACCAACGTCTACGTGGAAGACAGAACCGTGGATGTGCATATCCGGCGGCTGCGCAAGGCGGTGTCGGAGTCGGGTCACGACAAGCTGATCCAGACGGTACGCGGTGCCGGGTATCGCTTCTCAACGCGCCTATGAGGCCTGTATGCAGTTACAAGAATCCGGCCACGGCTTGTGGTGGCGGTTAAGCTTCTACTATCTGGCTTTTTTTCTGCTCGGCCTGTTACTGGACCGGATAGCACTGGGGTTGCTGGCAGGCACGGTACTGCATCTGCTGTGGCATTACCGTTTTCAGCATAAGCTGGCCGTCTGGCTGTGGCGCGATCGCAGCCTGACGCCACCGGAAGGTCTGGGCAGCTGGGAGGCCATTTTCAATGGTATTTACCGCATGCAGCAACGCCAGCGGGCCCGACGGCGAGAGCTGGCCAACCTGATACGCCGTTTTCGGGAAGGCGCCGAGGCGTTGCCCGATGCGGCCGTGGTGATCCGTCGCGATGGCAGCATCATCTGGTGCAACAAGCTGGCGCAGCAACTGCTGGGCTTTCGCTGGCCGGAAGACGCGGGTCAGCATATCGGCAACCTGGTCCGTGCCCCTGTGTTTATTACCTACATGGAGCGGGGGCTGTTTGATGAGCCGCTGGAGCTGCCGTCGCCGATGAGCGAAGAAAAGCTGATTGAATGTCGCATCATGCCCTATACCGAAGATCAGGCGCTGCTGGTGGTGCGGGATATCACCCGACTGCGTAGTCTTGAGCAGATGCGCAAGTCGTTCGTTGCCAATGTGTCTCACGAGCTGCGAACGCCGCTGACGGTACTCAAGGGGTATCTCGAGTTGCTTGACGAACGGCCCACCGAGGAAAGGTGGCAGAAAACCCAGAAGGTGATGCTGGAGCAGACCCAGCGCATGGATGCCCTGGTGACCCAGCTGATGACCCTGACCCGCATCGAAGCGTCTGCCACCATAGATACCAGCAAGATTGTCGATATGCCGACCATGCTGGCGATGCTGGAGCAGGAGGCACTGGCCCTGAGTGGCGACAAACATCATGAATTCAGCTTTCAGGTGGATACCGGCCTCAAGGTGCGGGGCGATCAGGAGCAACTGCGCAGCGCCATTTCCAACCTGGTCTACAACGCCATCCGTCATTCTCCGCCAGGCACCCGTATCAAAGTGGAATGGGGCCTGGTGGGCAAGTATGGTCGCTTTGCGGTGACGGACAACGGCGACGGCATTGCGCCCGGGCATATTGCCCGCCTGACCGAACGTTTCTATCGGGTCGACAAAGCACGCAGTCGCCAGACAGGGGGCTCAGGGCTGGGGCTGGCCATCGTCAAGCATGCGCTTGGTCATCACGATGCCCACCTCGATATCCGCAGCAAGGTTGGTGAGGGCAGCTGCTTCAGTTTTATTTTGCCCGAGCGGCTGCTGGTGCGGGATAACCCCAACAGGGCCATTGCCTGAGTCTGAAAACAGCGGCGATGGTTTTCTTGTTTGACTGTCATAAATGTGTCACCCCGTATTCATGTAGTTGTCATTAGCGGCGGCAATACTGACCCCGTTTTGAAAGACCGAACTCAGACTGCACTCAGATTGGAGATTAAGGATGAAACTGAACAAACTGGTAACTGCTCTTGGTTTGACCGCCGCACTGGCTTCCACTACGGCACTGGCTGCCGTAGACAGCTCACTTCCGGATTACCAGAAGGTAAGTGGTATTTCCGGCAACCTGTCTTCTGTGGGTTCCGACACCCTGGCCAACATGGCGACCCTGTGGGCCGAAGAATTCAAGCGCAGCTATCCCAACGTCAACGTGCAGATTCAGGCCGCTGGCTCTTCAACCGCCCCTGCCGCTTTGACCGAAGGTACTGCCCAGTTTGGCCCCATGAGCCGCGCCATGAAGAGCAACGAGATCGAAGCCTTCGAAAAGCGCTATGGTTACAAGCCGACACCAGTACGCGTCGCCATCGATGCCCTGGCGGTATTCGTGCATAAAGACAACCCCATCGAAGGACTGAGCATCGACCAGGTGGATGCCATCTTCTCCAGCACCCTGAGCTGCGGCAACAACGAGCAAATCACCAAGTGGGGCCAGACCGGTCTGTCCGGTGACTGGGGCAACCGCGACATCCAGCTGTACGGCCGCAACTCGGTTTCCGGTACCTACGGTTACTTCAAGGATGAAGCGCTGTGTAAGGGTGACTTCAAGAACAACGTCAACGAGCAGCCGGGCTCTGCCTCCGTGGTGCAGTCGGTGTCTTCTTCCCTGAACGCCATCGGTTATTCCGGCCTGGGCTACAGCACCTCCAGCGTACGTGCCGTACCGCTGGCCGAAGCGGGCTCCACCGACTACGTTGCCGCCAACGCCGAGAACGCCATCACCGGTAACTACCCGCTGTCACGTTTCCTCTACGTTTACGTGAACAAGCACCCCAACAAGCCACTGGGACCGATGGAAGCTGAATTCGTCAAGCTGATGCTGTCCAAGCAGGGTCAGGAAATCGTGGATAAAGACGGTTATGTACCTGTACCGTCTGCCGTTATCGATGCCGACCTGAAAAAACTGGGTCTGAAGTAAGTCATTTGATAGCGCGACCTTCGTAATAAAGATTCCCGGGGCCTTCCCCGGGTTTTTTTTGCATTCAGTTTATATGATTTTTCATATATTCCTTTTTACCTCGCAGTGACAAAAGCCGGAAAGAAGAGCAGGAATGACGAGCAGAAATGACGATCAGAGTCGGTATCAACGGTTTTGGCCGTATGGGGCGGTTGGCGCTCAGGGCGGCCAGAGCCTGATCCCGACCACCACCGGCTCTGCCACCGCCAGCACCCACATCTTTCCCGAGCTCAAGGGCAAGCTGAACGGTCATGCGGTGCGGGTACCGCTGGCCAAGGCCTCGCTCACTCTCACGGCGATCACCCGGGCTGCGCCCGTACTGGCTGCTGGCGGCGATGTGGTCGCGTACACTGCTCCGGCAGCGAAAACGACCATCTGAACACCCGTGATTCGGTCGATATAGGCAATAAAGTCGATATAGGCAATAAATATGACAAAGCGGCAATGATGCCGCTTTTTTATTTCAGGTAACTGTGGCTAGATAGAGGACGAATAGGAATCTATACGGGTATCGGCAGGAGTCAGCATGGAAATCAGGAAGATACGCAGCGGTGAAACAGGCAATATCTGGCGTTTGTTCCATGATACCGTGCACCGCATCAACCAGGCCGATTACAGTGCCGGTGAGTTGGCGGTGTGGGCGCCTGATGAATACGACGAGCCGCGCTGGGTCAGTCGTTTTATCCGTACTCGTCCACTGGTGGCGATGGATGGCAAGTTTTTGCTGGGCTTTGCCGAACTGGGGGACGATGGCCGTATCGATCTGTTTTATGTGCATCACGCCCATCAGGGCGAGGGGATTGGCCGGGCGCTGATGCAGCGACTGAAAGCCGAAGCGGCGTCTCGAGGCTTGTCCCGGCTCTATTGCAAGGCCAGTATCACGGCGCGGCCGTTTTTCGAACGCATGGGGTTCGTGTTTCTGGAGCAGCGGGAGCTTAAACGCAGAGGCGAGCAGGTATCGGTGAGCCTGATGGAATTCAGGTTTTAACGATGTCAGTAATGGAATGGGGCGGTCGTGAGGCGGTTTTCATTTCTTGCTTCGAATCTTGCTTCGAATTAGCGGCAATAAAAAACCCACCGCAAGGTGGGTTTTTTATTTGATTTGGTCGGCGTGAGAGGATTCGAACCTCCGACCCCTAACACCCCATGCTAGTGCGCTACCAAGCTGCGCTACACGCCGAATCGGGGCTCACTATATAGGGGCGGCTTTGACGCTGCAAGTCTCTTTTCTTCATTCCGGTTTGTTTGCCGGTTTCTTGTGCGGCCGAATGCTTTTTTCAATCTTTTCAGCGTATTTTTAGCGTATTTTCAGCGTATAAGTAGTCATGCTGCACAACAGGCGTGGTTCTGTCGACACTCCCGCCCGTCTTCCCTTGTCATTCCCGCGAAGGCGGGAATCCCAGGCTCTGGACCCCCGCCTTCGCGAGGGTGACGATAAAGGCAGGCCAGCCCCAAAATCCGCATCGGTCACAGGATATTGCTGATGCTGCCTTCTTCAGCAGATGTTAATGACAACCCCTGCTTGCAGCCGGTTCGTCTTTTGCCATAATACGCGGCCAACGGAGGCGGTTATGAACGAACAAGACGAATACTGGATGCGCCGGGCCATGATGCTGGCGGCAAGGGCCGAGGCGCAAGGCGAAGTACCGGTCGGGGCCCTGGTGGTGTACCGGGGGGAATGTATCGGCGAGGGCTGGAACAGGTCCATCGGCAGCCACGATGCCACCGCGCACGCCGAAATCATGGCGCTGCGCCAGGCCGGCCTTGCCATCGGCAATTACCGACTGCCGGACTGTATTCTCTACGTGACCCTGGAGCCTTGCATGATGTGCGCCGGAGCCATGGTACACAGCCGTATTCAACGCCTGGTGTACGGTGCCGCGGATGCCAAGACCGGGGCAGTAGACTCGGTGCTGCAACTGCTGGCTACCCCCGGGCTGAATCATAGGGTGGCCTGGCAATCGGGCGTACTGGCCGAAGACTGTGCTACCCAGCTCAGCGCCTTCTTCAAGCGCCGCCGGGCCGAAAAAAAAGCCGCCCGCAAGCAGGCGGCGGAATAGGCCGGCTTTACACCTTTATCAGCTCCAGTTTCCAGCCGATCTTGGCCTGATAATCCTGCTCGCGTTGCAGGGTGGTCATCAGCAGAGGATTATGTTCACACCAGTCGGCGGGCAGTCGCAGCCGCAATGCATCCTGCCCGCCCAACTCCAGCACCAGTGGCGGCAAGGCGTGGTTCTGACGGTGGCGGTGCAGTGCCACTGCCAGCCGCAGCAGGCGCACCAGTCGCCATAGCTGTATTTCAGGCAGTGTGTCGAGCGGCTCCAGTTCCGACAGCTTGAGCGCCTTGCGATGAAAGCGCACCAGGGCGGCCAGTATCTTTTGCTGCTCCAGGGTAAAACCGGGTAAATCGCTGTGCCGCAATATATAGGCGGAGTGGCGGTGAATACCGGTAAAGTTGATATGCAGCCCCACCTCATGCAACCGGGCGGCCCCGGCCAGCAAATCGGCGGCCTCGCCATCCAGCTGCCAGCTGTCGCGCAGTGGTTCGAATAAGGCGAGTGCGGTATCGTGAACCCGCTCGGCCTGACGGGTATCGACCGCATACTGACGGCTCAGCGCCTGCAGGGTATGGGTTTGCACCGAGTGATGCTCGAATCGACCAAAGGCGCTGTACAGCAGCCCTTCACGCAGGGCGCCGTCGGAAAAGTCCATTCTTGCCAGATTCAGACACTGAAACAGTCCAAGCAGGATGGACAGACCGGCGGCGATCAGCGGCTTGCGATCCTCACCCAGCCCGCTGATGCTGACCCGGTCGATATGACCGGCGTTAATCAGCTGGGTCCGAATATGCAGCAGGGCCGGCAAGTCGATGCACGACTCGCCGGTGACGGCGCTGCACATTTCCAGCAGTGTCTTGATGGTGCCGGAACAGCCCAGCACCCGCTCCCAGCCAAGGTCAAGATAAGCGCCCAGCTTGGGTGCCAGCAAATATTGCGCCGCATCGGCGGCCTGCTGAAACTGGCGTTCGCTCAGGTTGCCGTCGGCAAAATACCGTTGGGTGAAACTGACAGATCCCATGCTGTGGCTGGAGACGAGTTTGCAATCGAATCCCTGGCCGATCACCAGTTCGGTGCTGCCGCCGCCGATGTCGATCACCAGCACTCGGCCCCGGATATCTTGAGTGTGGGCCACGCCCTGATAGATAAGGCGGGCTTCTTCATTGCCGCTGATGATGTCGATGGGAAAGCCCAGCCGCTGACGGGCCTGAATGAGGAAATCGTCGGCGTTGGCGGCTTCGCGCAGGGTAAAGGTGGCCGCCACCCGTACCCGGCTGGCAGGAAAGCCGCGCAGCCGCTCTGCAAACAGGGCCAGGCAGCTCAGGCCGCGGGCCATGGCGTCCTGATCGAGTTGTTGTTGTTCATTCAGCCCCTCGGCCAGCCGAACCCGTTGTTTTATGCGATCGACGATACGCAGGTGGTTGCCCTGATAGCGGGCGATGACCATGTGAAAGCTGTTGGAGCCTAAATCGATGGTGGCTACGTCGTGTTCTTCCATGAAAAAATTATTCCTCCAGGGCTTTCAGATAGTCATAGATAGCGGTCTGGGAACGGATTTTACGCCGGTTACCTCTGTCCACATAATGGTTGTTCTGCTCCTGATCCAGCACCCGGGCCTTGGTGGTATCGTTGAGCTGGATCTGCAGAATATCGATGATGCGCTTTTGCAGCGTCGGATCCAGAATCGGCGTGGACACCTCGATACGAAAATCGAGGTTGCGGGTCATCCAGTCGGCCGAAGAGATATAGACCTTCGGCTGGCCATTGTTATGAAACACCAGCACGCGCGGGTGTTCCAGGTGGCGATCGACGATGCTGATGGCGCGAATGTTATCGCTGACGCCGGGTATGCCGGGCAGCAGCGAGCACATGCCCCGCACTATGATGTCGATGCTGACTCCGGCCTGACTGGCACCATAGAGGCGGTTGATCAAGCCCTTGTCCACCAGGTTGTTGATCTTGAGCGTCAATGAAGCCGGCAGCCCCTGCTTGGCGTTGGTGATTTCGTTGTCGATCATGCTGTACAGGCTGCGTCGGGCATTGAGCGGCGACACCAGCAGGTGATTGAACTTGACCCGCCGATAGGGCTGGCGAATAAAGTCGAAGACCGCCGCCACCTCGTTGGTAATGTCGGGGTTGGCGGTCAACAGCGAGAAATCCGTATAGATTTTGGCGGTTTTTTCATTGAAATTGCCGGTGCCGACATGGGCATACTGCACCAGCTGGCCTGCTTCCCGCCGGGTGACCAGACACAGCTTGGAATGCACCTTGAGGCTGGGCACGCCGAATTCCACATCGATGCCGGCCTCGGTCATGGTCTTGGCCCAATCGATATTGGCGGCCTCGTCGAAGCGGGCGCGCAGTTCAATCACCACGGTGACCTTTTTGCCGTTGCTGGCCGCATCCATCAGCGAATGGATGATACGTGACAGGCTGGCCACCCGGTACACGTTCATCTTGATGCTGACCACCGCCGGATCGAACGACGCCTGACGCACAAATTCGGTGACGTGGCTGAAACTGTGATAGGGAAAATACAGCAGAATATCGCGCCGACGAATGGCGTCGAAGGAAGAGGGGCTATCGCGGAATTCCCGGCATTTAAGCGGCGGCAGCGGCTTGTTGACCAGGTGGCGACGGCCAATGTTGGGAAAGCCGATAAAATCCTTGAAGTTGTGATAACGTCCGCCGGACATCACCGCATCGTGCCCCTGAATCCGCAGCTTGCGTACCAGGCCCTGCACCATTTCCGGCGGCATGTCCCTATCGTGCACGAAGCGCACCGGCAGGGCGGTAAGCCGTTGTTTGAGGCCATCGCTCATCTTTTCGAGCAGGCTCTGATCGAGCTGATCGGACAGGTCGTATTCCGCATCCCGGGTCATTTTGAAGGAGTAGGCGTGAATGTCGTCATACTCGAAGAAACCGGCAAACAGGTCGTTGAGGCAAAGCCGAATCACGTTGTCCATGATGATGATGCTTTTTCGGCGCCGGCTCTTGCCCGGCGGCAGCACCACGAAGCGGGGCAGCACGTCGGTGGGAATTTCCACCAGCGCGTAATGACGCTTTTCGTTTTTTATCATGCCCACGCACAGGTAGGTATACTCATCCTTGAGGAAGCGAACCGGGTCTATGTCGGCGCGCAGTATGATGGGCGACAGGTAGGCGCGAATTTCATTATCGAAATAGCGTCTGGCCCAGGCTTCCTGCTCGGGATCGAGCTGAGACTCGTTGAGCAGAAAGATATTCTGCCGGGCCAGGGTGACGATCAGTTCCTTGTAGACTTCATCGAAGGTGTCACCCAGGGCGATCACCTTTTGCTGAATATCGCGCAGCAGGGTGGCGGCACCGTTGGTCTTGCCCTGATCCGCATCGATCATGATCTGGCGTTTGATGTCGGCGACCCGAACTCGAAAAAACTCGTCCTGATTATTGGAAAAAATACCCAGAAAGCGTACCCGCTCTATCAGGGGTACGCTTTTGTCCATGGCCTCCTGCAAGACGCGCTCGTTGAACGATAGCCAGCTCAGTTCCTTTGGCAGATACCACTTGTCCGTACTCATTATTATTCCTGTCAGGCGGGTCAGTTCATGTTTACCGCGCCTTTATGACAGATTCGTGTGACACTTTTATTACGACTCAAATGAGATCTATGTCAACCACCAGATCGTCGCTGAGGGCCTCCAGCCGTGCCTGCAAATCGCTCAGGGTCTGGCCATGGGGCAGGGTCAGCATGCTGCTGGCTTCAAACAGCATGGTGCCGGTGGTCGGCGCCGGGTAGCTGTCGGTCTTGAGGGTTTTCACGCTGATGTTGAACTGATTCAATACCTCGGTGACCTCGTCGATGATGCCCAGCCGGTCGTTGGCGGTGACGGTCAGCTTGAGTTGTTGGCCGGACTGTGCCGCCTGCTTGCCTTCCAGCAACTGTACCTGAAAGTCGGGCAACTGTTGCAAGGCCTGTCCCAGAGACTCGCTGTGTTCTTCCGGCACCCGTATTTCCACTATGCCGGCGAAGTTGCCGGCCAGCTCGCTCATGGCGCTGGCCTGCCAGCTGCCGTGGTGTTGTTTGATAAGCGTGGCCAGCTGTTTGACCAGACCGCTCTTGTCGGGACCTATCAGGGTGGCAACCAGTGTTTTCATGAGCTCTCTCCTTGTAACCATACACGTGTAAAAAACCTGGCTCGACAGTTGAAGTAAGCCGTTGAAGTCAGCCGTTGAAGTCAGTCGATGAAGCTTGAAGATAGATGGTTCCGAAATTTTTTACCGGTATCCAGCTCACGGTTCTCGGATGTAACAAAATTGTCATTTATCTGCCATACAATAGGCGTAACTGGAAATCTATCGAGGTGACTGATGTCGACCGAAACCCAAACCCTGGCGCTGTCGGGCAGCCGCCGACGCTGGTTTAAAGACCGGCTGGCGCACATAGGCGTGACCACAGGCGGCATTCTGGTACTGGTGGCGCTGCTGCTGATCTTTTTCTACCTGTTGTATGTGGTGAAGCCGATTTTTGACGGTGCCCGGGTCGAGCCGGGGCAGCAATTCAGCCTGGCCGTGTCCGGTACCGAAATGGGCAACACGGCACTGCTGGGCATTGAAGAGCAGAACGAGCTGATGTACCGCTTCAACGACAGGGGCGAAGTGAACTTCTATTCGCTGCCCGAGAAGGGCAAGCTGGTTTATAGCCTCAAGGTAGAGGGCGAGGTAACCAGCGTTGCCCGCAGCATGACCGACAAGATGGTCGCCTATGGTCTCAATGACGGCCGGCTGATGGTGTTGTCGCCCAGGTTCAACGTCAGTTATCCGGATAATGTCCGCACCATAGAGCCCAAAGTGGATTTCCCCTTCGGGGAACAGCCTCTGGTGCTGGATGAGCAACAGCGTCCCTTGCGTCAGCTCACCATAGCGCGCAACGGAGATGACCTGGCGGCGGCGGCCCTGACCGATGACGGTACCGGCATCCTGACCCGTTTTGCCGGCAAGGAAAACTTCATCACCGGCGAAATCGAGCTCAAGCCGACCCAGGTGACGATTCCGGCCTTGCCCGAGCAGGTGGATCAGCTGTTGCTGACCCCGAACCTGCGCTTCCTGTTCGCGCGCAGCCACAACGACGTTTATGTCTATGACGTGCGCAACATCAACAAGGTGCGGCTGCGTAACGTGCTGGCGATGAATGCCGCCGGTGGCAACATCAGCTCTCTGAGCCTGCTGTCCGGTGGCAATTCGCTGCTGGTGGCCAACGACAACGGCAAGGTGTCCCAGTGGTTCGAGGTTACCCGTGACGGCAAGCGTGAATTTACCTTTATCCGGGAATTCGAGGCGAACGGCGCCATCACGCAGATAGCGTCCGAGGTGAACCGAAAGGGCTTTGTCACTGTGTCGAGCAACGGCAGCCTGGATATCTTCCATACCACCGGCGGCTCTCGTCTGTTCTCCGACAAACTGGCCGGTGACGGCGTGTCGGCGCTGGCGATATCCCCCCGTAATTCCATGCTGCTGTTGCTCAATGGCAATCAGCTTTCTACCTTCCATGTGGAGAACGAGCACCCGGAAGTGACCTGGCGCGCCATGTGGACCAAGGTGTGGTATGAAGGTTACTCCGAGCCGCAATATGTGTGGCAGTCCACCTCCGGCAGCAGCGACTTCGAGTCCAAGCTGAGCCTGGTGCCCATCTCTTTCGGTACCCTAAAGGCGGCCTTTTATGCGCTCTTGTTTGCGGTACCCATCGCCATTGCCGGCGCCGTGTACACCGCCTATTTCATGTCGCCCGGTTTGCGCAAGGTGGTCAAGCCGACGGTGGAAATCATGGAGGCGCTGCCGACGGTGATCCTCGGGTTTCTGGCCGGTCTGTGGCTGGCGCCGCTGATCGAAACCCATCTGCCGGGCATCGCTATCCTGCTGGTGATGTTGCCGGTGTCGATATTGCTGATGGCCTTTGGCTGGCATCATCTGCCCAAACAGATTCGTAATGCGGTGCCCGAAGGCTGGCAATGCGTCCTGTTGCTGCCGCTGGTGGTGCTGGTGGGCTGGATGTCCTTTGCCTTCAGCCCTATGGTGGAAAACATGTTTTTCGGCGGCAATGCCCGCGGCTTTCTTACCAACGAGCTGGGTATCGGCTTCGATCAACGCAACTCGCTGGTGGTGGGTATCGCCATGGGCTTTGCGGTGATACCGACTATCTTCTCCATTGCCGAAGACGCCGTGTTCTCGGTGCCCCGGCACCTGACCAACGGCTCGCTGGCCCTGGGGGCAACCACCTGGCAGACCCTGACCCGGGTGGTGATGCTGACCGCCAGCCCCGGTATTTTTTCGGCGGTGATGATGGGGCTGGGCCGGGCCGTGGGCGAGACCATGATAGTGCTGATGGCCACCGGTAATACGCCGGTGATGGATCTCAGCATCTTCAACGGCATGCGTACCCTGGCCGCCAATATCGCGGTGGAAATGCCGGAAGCCGAGGTGAACAGCTCCCATTACCGGGTACTGTTTCTGGCGGCCTTCGTGCTCTTTGTATTCACTTTCATGTTCAACACGGTCGCAGAGTTTGTTCGTCAGCGACTGCGTGACAAATACAGCTCAATGTAAGGGCGGGACGACGCATGACGAAATGGTTTAAATCGGGAGCGCCCTGGATCTGGATGACCGGCGGCGCAGTCAGTCTCAGCCTGGTGGCGGTGCTGGGGTTGTTGTTGTTGATTGGCTGGCGCGGCCTGACTTTTTTCTGGCCGCATAGCATCTACGAATGGGACATCAGCTCGACCGAGGGCGATCGCTATACGGTAATCGGTGAAATTCATGACCGGGAAGCGGTGCCATTGGCCCAGTTGCGCGGTTCGGGTCTGGCGCTGGAAGGGGTGACCTCCGATACCCTGACCCGTTATCTGGTCAAGACGGGTAACCGGGAGTTTGTGCAGCTCGATTTTCGCTGGTTGCTGGAAACCGACATCGTTTCCCGCGAGCAGCCGGCCGATCTTGCGGTGCTGGAGCGTTCCAACCACGGTAACTTCTACGGTTATGTCGAGCGGGTGCTGGAAGGGGACAAGGCCGTCGGTGGCGAGGTACGCGAGCAACTGCGCAGCCGTATCGATCGGGTCGGTGAGCTGAACAGCCAGATGAAAGCCCTGCAGCGAGGCGAGATCGGCACCATCAACTTCGAGCTGGAAAAACTGCGTCTCAAGCAGCGCCGGCTGGAGCTGGATGGCGAAGCGACCGATGAAGCGCTGGCCGAGATCCGGGCCGAGGAGCAGCAGCTCAGAGCCGATTATCAGGTGCTGGAAAAGCAGCTGTTCGCCCTGCGTGAAGAGGCGCGCCGCGATAATGTGGTGGTGCGGGACATGCGCGGCCAGGAAGTGATTCTGTCTCTGGGCAATGTGCTGGATGTGGCCTGGCCCAACGACATGGGCCCGGTGGCCAAGATGCTGCACTGGTTCAAGGAAATCGGCAAGTTTGTCAGCGGTGAACCGCGCGAGGCCAACACCGAGGGGGGCGTCTTCCCGGCCATCTTCGGCACCGTGTTCATGGTGATACTGATGGCCATTATCGTGACCCCGCTGGGGGTGGTGGCAGCCATCTATCTGCATGAGTATGCGGGCAAGAACAACCTGACCAAGATCATCCGCATCGCGGTGATCAACCTGGCAGGGGTGCCGTCCATCGTGTACGGGGTGTTCGGTCTGGGCTTCTTCGTCTACATGGTGGGGGGCTCGCTCGACCAATTGTTCTATCCCGAGTCGCTGCCCACTCCGACCTTCGGTTCGCCCGGTGTCTTGTGGTCGGCGCTGACCCTGGCCATCCTGACCCTGCCGGTGGTGATAGTGTCCACCGAAGAAGGCTTGTCGCGGATTCCCGGTTCGGTGCGTCAGGGCTCGCTGGCGCTGGGGGCCACCAAGGCGGAAACCCTGTGGCGCATCGTGATCCCCATGGCCAGCCCGGCTATCATGACCGGCCTTATTCTGGCCATCGCCCGGGCGGCGGGCGAAGTGGCGCCACTGATGCTGGTGGGTGTGGTCAAGCTGGCGCCCAACCTGCCGGTAGACGGAAACTTCCCCTACCTGCATGTGGAACGCAAGTTCATGCACCTGGGCTTTCATATTTACGATGTGGGTTTTCAGAGCCCCAACGTAGAGGCGGCGCGACCGCTGGTGTACGCAACCTCCTTCCTGCTGGTGACGGTGATCGTCGGTCTTAACCTGACCGCTATCGGTATTCGTAATCACCTGCGTGAAAAATTCCGCTCTCTTGATCAGTAAGATCGAGACAGCTATCGTTTTGAGGTAAAAAGATGATTAATGTAGCAACCACCATGAACCAGGATGAAACACTCGATATCAGTCGGCTGACCAAAGAGCAGACGGCGCTGGAGATCCGCGGCCTGAATCTGTTCTACGGCAGCAAGCAGGCACTGTTCGATGTGGACATGAATATCGCCAAGGGCCAGGTGACCGCCTTTATCGGGCCGTCCGGCTGTGGCAAGTCCACCCTGTTGCGCTGTATCAACCGGATGAACGATCTGGTGGATAATTGCCGTATCGACGGCGAAATTCTGCTGCACGAGCAGAACATCTATGGCAAGGGGGTGGATGTGGCAGCCCTGCGCCGGCAGGTGGGCATGGTATTCCAGCGGCCCAATCCGTTCCCCAAGTCGATTTACGAGAACGTGGTGTACGGCCTGCGGCTGCAGGGCATCAACGACCGTCGCCGGCTGGACGAGGCGGTGGAGCGTTCATTGCGCGGGGCGGCGCTGTGGGACGAGGTCAAGGATCGGCTGCACGAGAACGCCTTCGGTCTGTCCGGCGGTCAGCAGCAGCGACTGGTGATTGCCCGGGCCATTGCCATCGAGCCGGAGGTGCTGTTACTGGATGAGCCGACCTCGGCGCTGGATCCGATTTCTACCCTGGTGATCGAGGAGTTGATCAATACCCTCAAGGAACAGTTCACCGTGGTGATAGTGACCCATAATATGCAGCAGGCGGCGCGGGTGTCGGATAATACCGCCTTCATGTACATGGGCGAGTTGATTGAGTACACCGATACCAATACCCTGTTCACGACCCCGGCCAAGAAAAAGACCGAGGATTACATTACCGGGCGCTATGGTTAAGGAGCACAACGACGATGGATAACAACAACTTCAAGAAACACATTTCCGGTCAGTTCAACACCGAACTGGAAGGCGTCCTGAACCAGGTGCTGGTAATGGGCGGCCTGGTCGAGCAGCAGCTGACCGATGCCATTACCGCCATCCACAAGCAGGATCTGGAGATGGCCCGGCAGATAGTGTTGAACGATAACAAGGTGAACGGACTCGAGGTGCAGATCGACGAAGACTGCACCCGTATCATCGCCAAGCGTCAGCCGGCAGCCTCGGATTTGCGGCTGGTACTGGCCATTATCAAGACCATCACCGATCTGGAGCGCATCGGCGATGTGGCCAAGCGTATCGGCATCATGCTGCTGGACAACGCCGACAAGAAACAGCCGCCGCTGGTGTCGATGGAAAACATGGGCCGGCGTACCGTCAAGATGCTGCACGAGTCGCTGGACGCCTTCGCCCGCATGGACGTGGAAGCGGCGATAGAAGTGCACAAGGAAGATGCCAAGGTCGACCGGGAATATGAGTCCATTATCCGCGAGCTGATGACCTTCATGATGGAAGATCCGCGCTCCATTCCTCATGTGCTGAATGTGCTGTGGTGCGCGCGCTCGCTGGAGCGGGTAGGGGACCGGGTACAGCATATCTGTGAATACATCATCTATTTCGTCAAGGGCAAGGACGTGCGTCACACCAGCGACGAAGACATTCACAGCATGCTGGATCGATAAACGACAAGGGTTGCCGGATAGCTTGATGTGACCCGGCTTGTTTAAAAAAACGCGCGTTGGCGCGTTTTTTTGTTTGTTTTTTCGTCCGGTGGCCCGGCCCTGCCGGCGGTGGCAGCCCGGTGAATTGCCGAAAATATGGACGAATTCACCGGGCTGTTATAGATCTCTATGCCATTGAATTATATGCAGTACTATAAAGCAAATGACTTTTTGTGCGCAATTTGTAAAGTTATTGTGAGCATTTATTGCAATTCCGCTTTGCCTCTGGCTCTCTTCAGGGGGTAGACTTTTGCCTCTGGCTCTCTTCAGGGGGTAGACTATCGCTCCGAAGCGATTAGAGTTGGTGATTGGTCTTGAACATCATTACTGACAACTAGCATGGAAGAAGCAACTATGACGGAACGTACTCACCTCGGCACTTTGCAAGTCGCTACCGTTCTTCATGATCTGGTAGTAAATGAAATCATCCCCGGTACTGGCGTCGAGCCGGCCGACTTCTGGGCCGGTATGGAACAGGTAGTCAAGGATCTGGCGCCCAGGAACCGTGCCCTGCTGGAAAAACGCGAGCAGCTGCAACGTCAAATCGACGAATGGCACCAGGCTCGTGCCGGTCAGGCCTTGGATACGGCAGCCTACAAGCAGTTTCTGACCGAGATCGGTTACCTGTTGCCGGCAGTCGATGACTTTGTCATCACCACCACCCGTGTGGATGCAGAACTGGCGACCCTGGCCGGCCCTCAGCTGGTGGTTCCGGTCAACAATGCCCGCTATTGCCTGAATGCCGCCAACGCACGTTGGGGCAGCCTGTACGATGCACTGTACGGCAGCGATGTCATCTCCGATGCCGAGGGCGCCGAAAAAACCAGGGCGTTCAACCCGCGCCGGGCGGCCAGGGTGGTTGCCTGGGGTCGTAACCTGCTGGATCAGGCCGCGCCTCTGGCCAATGGCAGCCATGCCGATGCCGACAGCTATCAGGTGATGGACGGCCAACTGCAGGTAACCCTGGAAAGCGGTGATGTCACACTCCTGGCCGACACCGGCAAGTTTGCCGGTTACCAGGGGGACACAGTGGCGCCGACCGCCGTATTGCTCCGTAACAATGGCCTGCACATCGAGCTGCAGTTCGACCGCACCAGCCAGGTCGGTAAAGACGACAAGGCCGGCATCACGGATCTGCTGCTGGAATCTGCCCTGTCCACCATCATGGACTGCGAAGACTCGGTGGCTGCCGTCGATGCGGAAGACAAGGTTGGCGTGTATCGCAACTGGTTGGGCCTGATGAAAGGTACCCTGACCCAGAAGATGCAGAAAGGCGACAGGGAAATCGTTCGCGCCCTGAATCCGGATCGCGAATACCTGAACCCCCAGGGTGAAGCCTTCGCCCTGCACGGTCGCAGCCTGCTGTTCGTGCGTAACGTGGGTCACCTGATGACCAACGAAGCGGTACTGGACCAGGACGGCAACGAAGTACCGGAAGGCATTCTCGATGGTCTGGTGACCTGCCTGATTGCCATTCACGATCTGAAAGGCAACAGCCGGTTCAAGAACTCCCGTACCGGCAGCGTTTATATCGTCAAGCCCAAGATGCATGGTCCGGAAGAAGTCGCTTTTACCTGTGAACTGTTCGCCCGTATCGAGCAGGTACTGGGCCTGACCAGGAATACCCTGAAGGTGGGTATCATGGACGAAGAGCGCCGTACCAGTGTCAACCTGAAAGCCTGTATCTATGAAGCCCGCGAGCGTGTGGTCTTCATCAACACCGGCTTCCTGGACCGTACCGGTGACGAGATTCACACCAGCATGGAAGCGGGGCCGGTCGTGCGTAAAGGCAACATGAAGCAGCAGGCCTGGATTGGCGCCTACGAAAACAACAACGTAGACGTGGGTCTGGCCGCCGGCCTGCAGGGCAAGGCGCAAATCGGTAAGGGCATGTGGGCGATTCCCGACCACATGGCCGAGATGCTGGAGCAGAAAATTGCTCATCCGCTGTCCGGTGCCAACACCGCCTGGGTTCCGTCTCCGACCGCCGCCGTGCTGCACGCCACCCATTATCATCAGGTGAACGTCAAGTCCCGTCAGGATGAGCTGAAGTCTCGCGAAGCGGCCAGCCTGGACGAATTGCTGACCATACCGCTTCTGACCGACCCGGAAACACTGACGGCCGAAGATATCCAGAATGAACTGGATAACAACGCCCAAGGTATTCTCGGTTATGTGGTGCGCTGGATTGATCAGGGGGTGGGGTGTTCCAAGGTGCCGGACATCAATGATGTCGGCCTGATGGAAGACCGCGCTACCCTGCGTATTTCCGCTCAGCATATCGCCAACTGGCTGCGTCACGGCATTCTGGCCAGGGAGCAGGTGATGGCGTCCATGCAGCGCATGGCCGCCATCGTCGACCAGCAGAACGCCGCCGATCCCCTCTACCGCAACATGGCGCCGGGCTTCGATGGCATCGCCTTCAAAGCCGCCTGTGACCTGGTATTCGAGGGCGCGACCCAGCCCAGCGGTTATACCGAGCCACTGCTGCACGCGTATCGTCGCAAGCTGAAAGCCCGGGGCTGATAATTCCCTGTTGCTGATAAAAAGCAGTCGATAACGGTTGCTGATAAAATCCCCGGCTGGTCCGGGGATTTTTTATGCGTCATCGGTCAAGAATAAAACGGATGCGCTCATGTGTGATATTCGTGATCAACGCCGGATAAAAAAGCATATCCGGGCTGTTAACCGTCTGGGTTTCCTGTCAATCTGACAGCCATCCCACTCAGTGATTCACACAGCGGCCGTTCATGATCAAACGTCTGGTTATCTCTCTTTCCGCCTTGATTTTCAGTGTGTTCCTCTTGATGGGAGGAAACACCTTTGTCATGACCCTGCTCGGGGTCAACCTGGGGCTCAGGGGAGTCGAGCCGACGCTGATCGGCAGCATCATGGTGTGTTACTCGGTGGGTTTTGTGCTTGGGTCCCTGTATGGCCCCCGGGTAATCAAGCGCGTGGGGCACATTCGAGCCTTTGCCGTGTTCAGTGCCTTCCTGGCCAGCTCCACCCTGATTTTTCCGCTGACCGACAGTATCTGGATCTGGGCGCTGTTACGCGCCTTTGCCGGCATAGCGGTAGCCGGCAGTTTCGTGGTGATTGAAAGCTGGTTCAGTGCCGTGGCCACCAATGAACACAGAGCCACGCTGTTCTTTACCTATCAGATTTGTACCTATCTGGCGGCGACCGCCGGCCAGTTGCTGATTGGCCTGACCGATCCGGCGGCCTTTGTGCCCTTTACCCTGGGCGCCATCGTATTGACCGCAGCGCTGGTACCGCTGTCGCTGAGTCGGGTAGAAGCACCGACCATAGAGCACAGCGAACGTATCAGCGTCAAAGTCATTATCAAGGATGCACCGATAGGACTGCTGGCGGCCCTGTGCAGTGGGATCCTGATCAGCAGCTTCTATTCCATGGCTCCGGTTTATGCCATCGAGGTGGGCCTGCCGGTGGATCAGCTCTCCTACTTCATGGCGGCCTCGGTCTTTACCTTTATTCTGTTTGCCTGGCCGTTGGGCCGGTTATGTGACCGGCTCGACCGCAGCAAAATCATGGTCTGGCTCAATGCGCTGATTGTCGGCAGTGCCCTGGGGGTGGTGTTGCTGGGGCACCTGCACCTGTGGCTGCTGATCGGCTTTTCTTCCCTCTATATGGGCATGGTGGCGGCTATCTATCCGGTGGCGGTGGCGATTACCAACGACCGAATGGAAGCCCACCATATCGTGGCGGCCAGCACCACCCTGTTGCTGAGTTACGGCCTGGGCAGCACACTGGGGCCACTGTTCAGCTCCAGCATGATGACCTGGCTGGGGGCTCAGGGGCTTTACTATGGTTGTGCCGGGGTGGCGCTGATACTGGGAACCTACAGCTGGATCTGGCAATGGCGCAGCAAGTCGGTACCGGTGCTGGAGCAGGCCCACTATATCCAGACCCCTGCGGACACGGCCGGTATTATTGTCGAGCTGGATCCTCGAAACGAAGAGTTTGTGGAAGTCCCGATGGAAGAGGTGTTTCCGCATATGGAAGCCGAGGAAATCGCCGAAGCACAGGCCAGCCAGATGGAACTGGACTTGCCCGAGCCCGAGCCCGGAGCCCGGGCCGATACAGAGGCGCCGGTGCCGCACTGAATGGCGGCCGCGTCGGGTCGCATAAGCTGCGGGTTTGTTATACAGTCATAATGCCGTCAACAGGAGATGTTAAATTGTAACGGTCAACTTGAGGTTTGTTTCACCAGCGAGGACAAGATCATGGATATGGATTATGTGCCGCAGATGATGCCCCCCCACCTGTCGTTACCGCCTTGCATGTCGGCGGCGGATGATTGTTATCCGGCCCAGTTGCTGCGCTGGTTGCAGCAACAAGCCGACGACCCTGTTCGTACCGACCAGCGAGAAGTCGAGCTGGAAGGCGTTTGATTTCCCTCTGTTGTGATGACTCCTCCGGCTGCCTTGGTAGCCGGGTTTTTCCTTTTTAGGGCGCCATCACTTCCCCAGCCATTCCCCTTGGTTTCAATCCCCGTTAGACTTGTGCCTGATTTCCGTATCGGAAGGGAAATACCCGGTACCGCCTTTATGCCCACAGGAACAAGAGTAAATGATTCGAGTCGCCATTAACGGCTACGGCCGTATCGGACGCAGTGTATTACGGGCGTTTTACGAACGTGATTTGCACCGGCATATGAAGATTGTCGCCATCAACGAACTGGCCGAGCCAGAAGCCATGGCTCACCTGACCCGTTACGATTCCAGCCACGGACGCTTCGGCCGCGAGGTGAAGCTGTTGCCGGGCGCCTTCGAGATTGAAGACGATATCATCCGCCTATGTCATGAGCCCGATCCGGCCAGGCTGCCCTGGGCTGAACTGGGCGTCGATCTGGTGCTGGAATGCACCGGCGTCCTGTCCAGCCGAGCCGATGCCCGGCTGCATCTGAAGGCCGGCGCCAAGAAAGTGCTGTTCTCCCATCCGGGCGACAACGATCTGGACGCCACCATCGTTTATGGCGTCAATCACCGGCAATTGACCGGCGACGAGACCATGGTGTCCAACGCTTCCTGTACCACCAACTGCGTGGTGCCGGTGATTGAGACCCTGCACCGGGTGTTCAATATCAAGTGCGGCAACATCACCACCATTCACTCGGCGATGAATGATCAGCAGGTGATCGATGCCTATCATCCCGATCTGCGCCGAACCCGCGCCGCCAGCCAGTCCATCATTCCGGTGGATACCAAGCTGGCCAAGGGGGTTGAGCGCATACTCCCGCATTTTGCCGGCAAGTTCGAGGCCATTTCGGTGCGTGTGCCCACCATTAACGTCACCGCCATGGATTTGAGCGTCATCGTGGAAAGCAAGGCCACGGTCGAGGCGGTCAATCGGGTGCTGCGCGAGGCCGCCGCCGGGCCGCTCAAGGGCATTCTCGGCTATACCGAGGCGCCGCTGGTCTCGGTGGACTTCAATCATGATCCCCATTCTTCTATCATCGATGGCACCCAGACCCGGGTCAGTGACGCCAACCTGATCAAGATGCTGATGTGGTGCGATAACGAATGGGGCTTTGCCAACCGGATGCTGGATACCAGCCTGGCTTGGCTCACGCCTGCCGACACGAATTAACAATCATCTCGAAAGGTCAACAGACCCTAATACAGCAATATAGAGGACGTCTAATGTCTGTCATCAAAATGAATGAACTCGACTTGTCCGGCAAGCGGGTGCTGATCCGTGCCGATCTGAACGTGCCGGTTAAAAACGGCAAGGTCGGCTCAGATGCCCGTATCCTGGCCTCGCTGCCGACCATAGCAGCGGCACTGGCTCAGGGTGCCAGGGTGATGGTGACCTCTCACCTCGGCCGCCCCACCGAAGGGGAATACGCCGACGAGTTCTCCCTGCAACCGGTGGTGGACTACCTGCAGCAGGCGCTGTCCGTGCCGGTGCGTCTGGCCAAAGATTATCTGAACGGTGTTGACCTGGCCGCCAATGAACTGGTGGTGCTGGAAAACGTGCGCTTCAACAAGGGCGAGAAAAAAGACGACGAGGCCCTGTCTCGTCAGTATGCCGCCCTCTGTGATGTGTTCGTGATGGATGCCTTCGGCACCGCCCACCGGGCCCAGGCTTCCACTCATGGGGTGGCCCAATTTGCCCCCGTTGCCTGTGCCGGCCCCCTGTTGTCTGCCGAGCTGGAAGCACTGGCCAAGGCGCTGGATAACCCGGCCCGTCCGCTGGTGGCGGTAGTGGGCGGCTCCAAGGTTTCCACCAAGCTGACCGTGCTGGAATCCCTGTCCGGCATCGCCGATCAGCTGGTGGTGGGGGGCGGTATTTCCAATACCTTCGTTGCCGCCGCCGGCCACCAGGTGGGCAAGTCGCTTTATGAAGCGGACCTGATCCCGGAAGCGAAGCGACTGATGGCCAAATGCGATATTCCGCTGCCCACCGACGTGCGTACCGCCACCGAGTTTTCGGAGACAGCCCCGGCCACGCTCAAGCAGGTGTCCGAAGTGACCGACAACGAGCAGATCCTCGACCTGGGTGACGCTTCCGCCGAACAGCTGGCCGAGATCCTGAAAAAGGCCGGAACCATCATCTGGAATGGCCCCGTAGGCGTGTTCGAGTTTGAAAACTTCCGTCGCGGCACCGACATAGTGGCCAGGGCCATTGCCGAGAGCGACGCCTTTTCCATCGCCGGGGGCGGCGATACCCTGGCCGCCATCGATCTGTTCGGTATCAAGGACAAGATATCCTATATTTCTACCGGTGGCGGCGCCTTCCTGGAGTTTGTGGAAGGAAAGACCCTGCCGGCGGTGGCCATGCTCGAGCAGAGAGCCAGAGGTTAACCCCTATTACCGATTAACATCGGCCGGCATCGGTTGCCGGCCGACTGCTTTATCCTACAGGAGCAAGATAATGTCCCAGAGAATTCTAGATGTGGTCAAGCCGGGTGTCGTCAGCGGCGACGATATGCAGAAGATATTTGCCATCGCCAAAGAGCAGGCATTCGCGCTGCCGGCGGTGAACGTGGTGGGTACCGAGTCCGTTAACGCCGTGATGGAAGCGGCGGCCCGGGTAAAAGCCCCGGTGGTGGTCCAGTTCTCCAACGGCGGCGCCGCCTTTTTCGCCGGTAAGGGGCTGAAGCTGGAAGGTCACCAGGCCGCCATTCTGGGCGCCATTTCCGGTGCCCGACACGTGCATGCCCTGGCCGACGCCTACGGCGTGCCGGTGATACTGCACACCGACCATGCGGCCAAGAAGCTGTTGCCCTGGATTGACGGTCTGCTGGACGCGGGCGAGCAGCACTTTGCCGAGACCGGCAAGCCGCTGTTCAGCTCGCACATGATTGACCTGTCCGAAGAGAGCCTGGAAGAAAACATCGAGATCTGCGGCCAGTACCTGGCGCGCATGAGCAAGATCGGCATGACCCTGGAGATCGAACTGGGCTGCACCGGCGGTGAAGAAGACGGCGTCGACAACACCGGCATGGACAGCTCGCTGCTCTATACCCAGCCGGAAGACGTGGCCTATGCCTACGAGAAACTGAGCGCCATCAGCGACAAGTTCACCATAGCGGCTTCCTTCGGTAACGTGCACGGCGTATACAAGCCGGGCAACGTCAAGCTGACGCCGCAGATCCTGGATAATTCCCAGAAGTACGTGTCCGAAAAATTCGGTCTGCCGGCCAAGTCGCTGAACTTCGTGTTCCACGGTGGCTCCGGCTCTTCCGCCGAGGAAATCAAGGAGTCCATCGGTTACGGGGTGATCAAGATGAACATAGATACCGACACCCAGTGGGCTACCTGGGCCGGTGTCATGGCCTATTACAAGGAAAAGGAAGCGTATCTGCAGGGTCAGATCGGCAACCCGGACGGTGACGACAAGCCGAACAAGAAATATTACGATCCACGAGTCTGGCTGCGCGAAGGCCAGAACAGCATGATGGCCCGCCTGGAGCAGGCATTCAAAGAGCTGAATGCGGTTAACGTATTGTAAATATTAGCCTTTCAAGTTTGAAATCATACCGGCCCAACGCCGGTATTTTTTTGCTCGCATTTCTGCGTTCCTCCTGATGCTCGACCAGTACAGCGCAGTGTCGTTTGGCTATCAATCTGCTGTTTGTTTGCTCATTACTTGCTCATTACTTGCTCATTACTTGCTCATTACTTGCTCATTACTTGCTCATTTTAACGCAGCCGCCATAACTTCACTAAAATAAGACCCAAGCGCTACTAACAAGAGCATCATGACTCATGCAGGACTCACAATCGCTTCAGGATCCCTTGCTGCATTGCCTGGTGTTCCTGACCAAACTCTATGGTCATCCCTGGCAGGGGGAGGCCCTGATATCCGGGTTGCCACTGCCGAAAGCCAGGCTGACGCCGCTGCTGTTCTCCCGGGCGGCCGAGCGGGCCGGTTTGTCGTCGCATCATGCAACCCATGTGCTCGATGACATCTCGGACCTGTTGCTGCCTTGTATCCTGCTGCTGAAAGACGGCGGCGCCAGTGTCTTGCTGGAAACCGATCCCGAACAGTCACGATTCAAGGTGATGCTGCCGGCGTCGGGAGAGGGCGAACAGTGGCTGTCGCGTGACAAGCTCGCGGCCAGTTACCGCGGTCAGGCTATTTTTACCAAGCCTAAATTTCGCTTCGATGAACGCTCCCCCAGGATGCTGGACAGCCATGACGGACATTGGTTCTGGGGGACCTTGCGGCGATCTTCTTCCATCTACCGGGATGTGCTGGCAGGCTCCTTGCTGATCAATATTTTTGCCCTGGTGACGCCCCTGTTCACCATGAATGTGTACGACAAGATAGTGCCCAACCTGTCTTTCGACTCCTTATGGGTACTGGCCATCGGCGCCGGCATCGTGTTTCTGTTCGATTTTGTGATGCGTATGCTGCGCAGTCACTTTATCGATGTGGCCGGTAAAAAGTCGGATGTGCTGCTGTCGGCGCAGATTTTCTCCAAGGTGATGGGCATGCGCATGGAGGCCCGGCCCCCTTCTACCGGCGCTTTCGCCAAGCATCTGCAGGAATTCGAATCGGTGCGGGACTTTCTGACCTCGGCCACGGTGGCGGCGCTGGTCGACATTCCTTTTTCCTTGTTGTTTCTGCTGATTATCTGGGTATTCGCCGGCTATATGGTGTGGGTGCCGGTTATCGCAATGTTATTGCTGCTTGGCTTCAGCGCACTGGTGCAGGGGCCGCTGAAACGCAGTATCGAGGAGGGCGCCAGGCTGGCATCCCAGAAAAACGCCAACCTGGTGGAGGGTATTGCCGGGCTCGAAACCATCAAGTTGTTTGGTGCTCAGGGCGCATTCCAGCATCGCTGGGAGCAGGCGGTGAGCCATATTGCCAGTTGGGGCATGAAAACCCGGCGCCTGACCAACTCGGTATCCACCCTGGCCAGTGTGACTCAGCAATTCACCACCATCAGCCTGATCGTGCTGGGGGTGTACCTGATTGCCGCCGGTGACTTGTCCATGGGCGGCCTGATAGCGTCGGTGATGCTGAGCGGCAGGGCCATAGCCCCCATGGTACAGCTGTCGGTATTGTCCACCCGCTATAACCAGGCCCGATCGGCCATGGGGATCCTGGAACAGATCATGGCGGCGCCCGAAGAGCAGGAAGCGGGACGGCGCTTTATTCATCATCCGGTATTCAGCGGCGACATCCGGTTTGATCGGGTGTGTTTTCGGTATCCGGGCACCGAGCATGATGTGCTGAGCAAGCTGAGCCTGCATATCAAGGCCGGAGAAAAGGTGGCCGTTATCGGTCGCATCGGCTCGGGCAAGACCACGCTGGAGCGACTGGTGGCGGGCCTGTACAAACCGACTGGCGGCGCCATTCGTATCGATGGCATCGATATCGGCCAGCTGCAGCCGGCGACACTGAGGCGCAATATCGGCTGTGTGCCTCAGGACGTGAACCTGTTCTTCGGCACCATTCGCGACAATATCGTGATTGCCAACCCGTTGGCGGAAGAAAACCAGGTGCTCAAAGCTGCTCAGCGGGCGGGGGTGACCCTGTTTACCAACCAGGATCCCGATGGTCTGGATAAACAGGTAGGCGAAGGCGGCCGCCAGCTGTCCGGTGGCCAGCGTCAGGCGGTGGCCATCGCCCGGGCCTTGCTGAGTGATCCCGTGATGCTGATGATGGACGAGCCTACTTCCAACATGGATAACCGCTCGGAGCAATATATTCGTCAGGAGCTGCTCAAGCTCAGGGCCGAACAGACACTGTTGCTGGTGACCCATCGCACCTCCATGCTGGAGGTGGTTGACCGGATCGTGGTGCTGGAGCAGGGGCGAATAGTGGCGGATGGCCCCAAGGCGCAGGTGTTGCAGCAGCTGCAATCCGGCCAGGTGCGCAGCAGGGAGGTCAGCAATGGCTAAACAGACACTTGCCCCCGAGTTGCTTGACTATACCAACGACACCGCCGCCGCCGTGCTGATGAATACACCGAGAGGGGCGCGAGTTCTTCTGTGGAGCATGCTGCTGTTTGTGATGGTGGCCTTGTTATGGGCGTATTTTGCCGAGCTGGAAGAGGTGACCTCGGGCATGGGCAAGGTGATCCCTTCCAGCCAGATCCAGGTGGTGTCCAACCTGGAGGGGGGCATAGTCCGCGAATTGTATATCCGGGAAGGGCAACAGGTGGAAAAGGGTCAGGCGCTGCTGCTTATCGATGACACTCGTTTTCTGTCGGATCTGCGGGAGCGGGAACAGGAGATTGCCGCCTTGCAGGGCGATGTGCGGCGGTTAAAGGCCGAGGTGAATTCGATTCATATTCAGGAAGACGCGAGCCTGGCCTGGCGCGAGCAGGTAAAAGTTGAAAAAGTCGACCTCGAGTTTCCCGATGACTTTCGCGAACAATATCCGGGGCAGCCTGATTTTCAGCGCTCCCTGTTCAGCGAGCGAGTGGGCTTCGTCAAAAACCAGCTATCCATTTTCGGCAATCAGATAGAGCAGCGTGAGCAGGAAGTCATAGAAACCAATGCCAAGGTACGTACTCTGCAGCGCGGGGTCTTGCTGGCCGCGCGTGAAGTGAACATGAGCCGTCCGCTGGCCCGGGAAGGCATAGTGCCCCAGGTGGAAATTCTGCGTCTCGAACGGCAGCTGAACGAGATGCAGGGGGAACTGGAGTCGACCCGCCTGCTGTTGCCCAAGCTCGACGCTTCCCTGCGGGAAAACATCTTCAAGCGCAAGGAGGTGGCGCTGACCTTCCGTTCCGACGCGCAGAAGGAGCTGAACGAACGGCGTAACCGGCTGGTTCAGTTGCAGCAGGGAGAGGTTGGCCTGCAGGACCGGGTGCGGCGAACCTCGGTGACCTCTCCGGTCAAAGGCACCATCAAGACCCTTAACGTCAATACCGTGGGGGGCATAGTGCAGCCGGGGGTGGATCTGGTCGAAATAGTGCCCCTGGAAGACACTTTACTGGTAGAGGCCCGTATAGAGCCGAAAGATATCGGCTTTTTACGCCCGGGGCTGGAGGCGATGGTCAAGTTTACTGCCTATGATTTTACTATCTATGGGGGCCTGGTGGGTGAAGTGGAGAAAATCAGTGCCGATTCCATTCAGGATGAGGAAGGCAATACTTTTTTTCTGGCGACCATTCGTACCAGTGAAAGTTTTCTGGGAGATGAGCGGGCGCCGCTCAGGATTATTCCGGGTATGCAGGCCGGGGTCGATATTATAACGGGTAAAAAAACGGTACTGGACTACCTGCTCAAACCCATATTAAGAGCAAGGCAGGGCGCTTTGCGTGAGCGTTAAATCAGGAAGGGAGAAATAAAAATGAAAAAAACGACGATTGCAGTGCTGGTCGGTGCCGCCCTGGTATTGCCGGTACAAGCCCAGACGCTGGAAGAGGCGGTGACCCAGACGCTGATAACCCATCCCAGGGTGAAGGAAGCGTTTCATCTTTACCAGTCCCGGCAATACGAGCAGGATGAGGCCTTTGCCGGCTATTTGCCGACCCTGGATGCCAATGCCGGCATCGGTTATGAATATACCGACAGTCCGGGAGTTCGCGATGGTGATGACAGAGCCGACAAGACACTGACGCGCAAAGAAGCCGGACTCTCTTTGCGCCAGTTATTGTTCGACGGTTTCAAGACCTCCAGTAACGTGCACCGCACCCAGGCCGAAGCGGATGCACAGCGTTACACCCTGCTGTCCGATGCGGAGAATATCGCCCTGCGGGTCGCGGAAGTGTATCTGGATGTGCTGCGTCAGGATGAAATTGTCGAACTATCGCGCCGAAATCTGGAAACACACGAACAGATATTATCCGATATTCAGCGTCGTACCGACTCAGGCGTGGGCTCTACCGCCGACTTTACCCAGATCCAGGGGCGGGTGGCGCGGGCCTATTCCAATATGACGGCCGCCGAAAACAATTTGCGGGATGCACAGAGCCAGTTTATTTCGCTGGTGAATGGCATGCCCGGTGATTTGCGTCAGCCCAAGGCGGATGCCAATTTCATTCCGCCGACCCTGGATGAAGCGCTGGTGATTGCCCAGGAAAAGCACCCGACCCTGGCATCCGCCTCTTTCGATGTGGAAGCGGCGCGTTATCAACATCAAGACGCGAAATCCGGTTTTTATCCCAAGGTAAATCTGGAACTGGACAGCGGCTGGAATGACGATATCGACGGTGTTCGCGGTCATAACAACGACTTCACCGCCATGGTGCGCATGCGCTACAACCTGTTCAACGGCGGGGCCGACGTGGCACGCAGTCGCTCGACCTCGGCACGGGAGATGCAGGCCAAGGATATTCACATGAACGCACACCGTCAGGTTGAAGAAGGCATGCGTCTGGCGTGGGCGGCGTATGAATCGCTTGGCCGCCAGAAAAACTTTCTGCGCAAACACGTGGAAGCCAGCTTCAATACCGTCGATGCCTACAAGAAGCAGTTTTCACTGGGCAGTCGAACCCTGCTGGATGTGCTGAATACCGAAAACGAGTTGTTCGAGGCGCGACGTTCCTATATCAACACCGAATATGATCAGTTACTGGCGGAGTATCGCATCATGAATGCGTCCGGGCAGTTGCTGGAGGCGTTGCGGTTCACCCAGCCGGAACAGTGGCAGGCTAAAAGCTAAAAAATAAAAAGGAGATAAATGATGAAAATATGGACTGTATTGGCTCTTATCCTCCCATTAGCCGCCTGTACCAGCCTGACGACCGAACCGGAGCGGGAAACGGTGGCGGAATATGATCTGACCGATCTCGACCGGGATGGTGTCATTACCGCCCGGGACAACTGCCTGGATTCGGTCACGAATTCGGAGGTGGATAACGGTGGCTGTGGGGGCAGTGAATATGAAGCGTTACAGCAGGATATCATTATCCTGTTTGCCCACGACCGCTCGGAGATCACGCCCAAATACCGGGGTGAAATCAACCAGATGGCGACCTTCATGAAGCAGAATCCCGACCTCAAGCTGTTGCTGGAAGGGCATGCAAGCAAGGTGGGTACCGAGGAATATAACCTGGCCCTGTCCAAGCGTCGGGCAGAAGCGGCACGGCGTGCCCTGATGAAAGCCGGGGTTGAAGGCAATCACCTGGAGATCATCGGTTATGGTGAGAGCAAACCCTTGCTGATGGGTGAAGACGAGCAAGCTGCCGCCGCCAATCGACGGGTGGTGGGCGCACTGACCAGCATGAAAGAGGAAGCCAGAATGCGCTGGAACGTCTACAGCGTTGAAAACTCCGACAACTAATGAGCCGATTTTTCCATCGGCTTTGTGGGCTGGCGGTGCTGAGCATGGTGCTCGGCGCACCAGCCCAGTCGTTACTGAATGAAGACGAAAATATGGTCGAGGCGGTACACCGGTTTTATGGTGACAAGGCCGCGAGCCGTCTTCGTGGCTGGCGACAGCTGGTACGTGAAGGACAGGCATCAGACTGGAGCGACAGAGAAACCCTGTCTCGGGTCAACATCTTCTTTAATCGTCTGCGTTTTATCGACGATATCAAATTGTGGGGCAAGAACGACTACTGGGCGACGCCGCTGGAATTTCTGGGGGCGGGCGGCGGCGATTGTGAAGATTTCAGCGTCGCCAAGTATTTCACGTTGCGGGAGCTGGGCATCGAGGATGACAAGCTGCGGCTGGTGTATGTCAAGGCATTGGAACTGAACCAGTTTCATATGGTGGTTGCCTATTATCCGACGGCGTCGGCGGTGCCTTTGATCCTGGATAATCTCGACGGCACCATTCGGCGGGCAACGGAACGCGGCGATCTTGCACCTATTTACAGTTTCAACGGTCAACACCTGTGGCTGATGCGTGAACGGGGTCAGGGCGAGCTGGCCGGCCGGGCATCACGTCTGTCTCTGTGGAACGATTTACGTGGCCGGGTCGATGTGAAGCGACTGCAGCGGCCCAGCATGAATTTGGATGGTTAACTATGACACTATACCGGCAACTTCTGGTGACCATGCTGTTGCTTTTTTTCCTGTTGTTCATGACGGCCTATTCGGTGCAGTTCGGCTCAACCCGCAGTTATCTGGCTCAGCAGCAGGAAACCACGGTGATCAATACCGCCACCTCGCTGGGGCTGGCGCTGGCTCCCTATCTGGAAACCGGCGATACCCTGGGCGCCGAGTCGGTGATCAATGCGGTATTCGATGGCGGTTTTTATCGCAAGGTACAACTCGACTTACTGGCGACCGGGCAGCAAATTTCCCGCGAGCATCTGGCACCGCCTCTCGGTGTACCAGACTGGTTCGTTAATCTCGGACTCTTTGAAGGTGAGAAGCATGAAGCCGTGCTTACTTCCGGATGGTTACAGTTGGGCCAATTGCATGTTGAGGGGCATCCCGGGCAGGCTTATTACCAACTCTGGCAGGGCATGAGCCGGTTGGCGACCTGGTTTCTGGTCTGCTTTGTGCTGGTATGGGGATTGCTGATACTGGCATTGCGCTATCTGCTCAAGCCGTTGCACGATATTGAAGTTCAGGCTCGGGAAATTGAACAGCACCACTTCGGCAAGGCGATTCCGCTGCCGAATACCCGCGAGCTCCGGGAACTGGTCTCGGCCATCAACAAGATGTCCGGCAAGCTCGAGGTTCAGTTCAAGGAGCAGGCCGATGAAGCGGAGCGACTGCGCAATAAAGCCTTTCTCGATGAAACCTCGGGTCTGGGAAACCGGGCCTATTTTGTGTCACGGAGCCAGTCCTGGCTCAGCGATGGTGCCGGTGGCGCCGTTTTGCTGATAGCGGTCGATATGCTGGAGCAGCTCTATCGGGATGAAGGCTTTGATGCCCGGGATCAGATGGTGAAAGCCATTGCCGATCATCTGCATCGGCTTTGTCGGCGCTTCGGTGAATATGCCCTGGCGCGTATTTCCGCTTACGAGTATGCCCTGCTGGTGCCGGAGTCCGATGCCGAGCGGCTTTCACTGCTGGGCGACGAAATTAATCGCCTGATTGCCGATCTGGTGATTAACCCGGTGAATGGCCGGGATATTTCGGTGGTGGGAGGGGTATTGGTTCAGTCCGGTGACGATATCGGTCTCTTGCTGACCAGTGCCGATAATGCATTGAACAAGGCGCGGATGAGCGAAACCGGTGCCGTGGTGATTGAATACCAGCAGGAAGCGAACAGGATAGGTCGCTTGGCCAGGAAAAAGATACTGGAAGAGGCACTGGCAGCAGACGGCTTCGAGTTGAGCAGCCAGGCGGTGCTGGATTTCAAGGGGCAGCGGTATCATGAAGAGTTGTATATCGGCATTCGCCACGACGGCATCAGCTACAGTGCCGGCCAATTTCTGCCGGTGGCAGAGCAGTTCAATATGGGGGAGCGCCTGGATCTGCACATAGTGCAGCGGGCGTTACGGCTGCTGGCAGAACGGCCGGAACTGCGGCTGGCGGTGAACCTTACCGCACACAGTTGCCACCAGGCCGGATTCTGGCAGGAACTCGGTCTGCTACTAGACCGACATGTCGGCGTGTGCTCCCGGCTGTTCCTGGACGTGCCGGAAAGTGCCTTTGCCTTTGGCAGGCAAGTAGTAACGGTACCTCTGTCCTCGCTGAATGTGGCCTGGGGTATCGATCATTTCGGCCGACATTTCGATTTGTTGACCCGGATGGGAGGGCTGGCTCCTCACTACGTCAAGCTGGATCATGGCTACACCAGCCAGGTTGCACAGCCGGGTTATGATGATGCCTTTCTCGCGGCGGTATGCCGCGCTGCGCACAACATGGGGGCCATGACCATCGCCACCCGAGTGGAAACGGACAGGCAGGTGGATATTCTCAAAACGCTGCATGTGGATGCCTACCAGGGCTTTGTCAGTCCACCGACAAGACTCGATTAATCGTTCTACTTTTTCGATGTAACAGGTAGCTGCCCTTCGGCTAGCTGCCTATATATTGAGCATGATCTAAGTGGTTTTCGGCCCTAGCCTTAAGGTAATAAAGGCGAATGGGGATAAAAGACATGGAAACCACTCGAATCGATAGCGCCGTTAAAATCGTCAGCCTGCAAGGGAAAGCCTTCATTATCGGCCAGGATGGCACCGTAGAACCCGTCAATGCGGGCCAGGTGTTGTTGCCCGGCACCCTGCTGCTGACCGATAGCGACTCCCGAATGGTCTACGGCGACGCCCCGCCGGCAGATACATCACCCGCCCCGGTCGATGACGTGGCCATGGCGGATACCGAAGTTATTCAGGCGGCCATTCTGGCCGGCCTGGATCCGACCCAACTGTTTGGTGCCCCCGCCGCCGGTAATGTGACACCGGTTGCCACACCTGGCGGCGCCAGCGGCAGCGGTAATGCCGGTTTCGTGGTGGTAGACCGAGTGGGCGATTCGGTTAGCCCCGAGGCGGGATTTGATACCGCTTTTGCGCCCGAATCCTTTGCCTCACAGCAACGGGTGCTGCCGGAGATAGAAGACGCTGATTCGATTCCCGTATTAACGGTGGTGATAGATCCTCCTCCCTCGCCGCCGGGTGGCGGTAATGGTGGTGACGGTGGAGACGGTGGAGACGGTGGCGGTAATGGCGGTAATGGTGATGGCGGCGGTGGCGATAATGGTGGTGGCAATACATTTGCCTATGTAGAAGAAAGTGCCTTGCCCGATGGCACCAACTCGGGCAGCGATAACGAATGTGCGACCGGCCGTTTTGATATCGATACCGGTAATGACGCCCTGGCTAAACTCGAGATCAGATTGGCCAATGGCGACTGGGTTGATGTCACCGGGGGAGGGCTGATTGAAGGCCAGTACGGCACCCTTGAAGTCACCCTGATCGATGGTGTTTATCAGTGGCGCTATGAGTTGAGCGGCGCGGCCGATCACCCCGGCATCGATAAAACAGGTGCAGAGGATGTGCTCAAGGAAAACTTCGAGGTGCGGGCCACCGACGATGACGGCGACCAGGCCAGCGCCGGACTGACCATAGATGTGCGCGATGATGGCCCCATCGCCGAAAACGACAGCTTCAGCGTGACCGAGAGCGGACTGGACAGTTACAACCTGATGCTGGTCATCGATACTTCCGGCAGTATGCAGGGCGACAAGCTTGCCCTGGCCAAGGCGGCGCTGATTAACCTGATCAACAGTTATGAGGGCATCGCGGCCGAGTTGAGGATCAGCGTCATTGATTTTGGTGGCTCGGTAAAAGGCACCGAAAAAGACATGACGCCCGCACAGGCCATCGCCTATATCAACACCCTGACGGCAGGCGGTTTTACCAGCTATGCCGCGCCCCTGAATGAAGCTGAGGGTATTCTGACCGATCAGCTCGCTGACAACGCGGACGAGATACACAAGGTGTATTTCATTTCCGACGGCGAGCCCAACCGAGGCGATGCGCCCGAGGGCTGGCAGGGCTTTGTCGATGGCAATGACATCGACGTGATTGCCGTTGGCGTAGGTATCGAAGGGGCGAATGCGGTGGCCGAGCTGGATAAAGTCGGCAACGGCGGCGATGACACCCTGGTGATCGATAGCGCCGGCGAGCTGGATGCGGCCTTGCAGGGAACGGTGCCGACACCGACGCAACTGTCCGGCAATGTGCTGAGCAATGATGTGGGGGGAACGGATGCTGGTGGAGCCGATGGCATGTACGGCGTGGTATCGGTGTCCATTCATGTTTCTGCTGACAATATCGGTGATTATCAAAATCTGGATGGCGTTACCATCGAGGAACTGGGCGATGGTGCCTATCTGGTGACCTATGTGGTGCCAGTGTCGGGGACGGTCACCATTACTACCGAGAGCGGCAGCACTCTGACCATAGGGCGCGATGGTCAGTTTGATTACAGCGGTCCGGCCGATGTGGATCAAGATACTACCGAATCCTTTGTCTACACAGTGAAAGACCAGGATGGCGATACCAGCAGCGCCACGCTGAATATTACCGTGGAGGATAATGGACAGACCCCGCCGTCTGATGGTAGTGGAGGCAATGGTAGCGGAGGCAATGACGGTGGAGATAATGGCAACGGTTCACACCCGGGTTGCCCGCCCATCAGTTACTGGATTGATCACATCAGCCTGCCTCATGTTGCCGCCTCTTTTGCGGGGCTCTGGGGCCATGCCCTTGCGGCGGCGGGTCTGCTCGTCGATCAGGGGGATATCGACTCCGGTATCAACCTGTCGTGGCAGAATGCTCCCGATGACATAGTGTGGGTCAGAGAAGATATGTTCGATGGTGAAGATTACCTGGGTGAGCGGCTGACGGCCTATATCGACAACAAGCTGGACAAGGTCGATAACCCGGAGTTTTTCGTTCTGGAAGTGAAGGCGGACGGCAGTTACGAGTTCGATCTGCAGCATCTCGATCCCATATCCTCAGCCTCTTTTCTGGGGGGAAAGAATCTGGAGTTCGAACTGACCACCATGGATTGTTCGGGACAAAAGGTTATCCACCCCTTTGACATCAATGTCGATAGCGCAACCCAGCATCTGGTCGGCTCGGCCTTTGCCGACCCCCTGCAGGCATTGGCAGGTGCCAAGCTGCATATTCTGGGGCTTGAGGGAGACGACAAACTGATGGGTGGCGACGATATCGATGTGCTGGCAGGCGGTCATGGTCATGACGAGCTGAATGGTCTTCTGGGCAACAATATTCTGACCGGCGGTAGCGGAATCGATACCTTCATATTTACCGAGGCCGATCCCAACTCGGTCAATGTCATCACCGATTTCACCCTGGAGGACAGGCTGGATTTGAGTGCCTTGCTGACGGATATCGATACCGCCGATCTGTCCGACTGTCTGAATTTCAAGGCAGACCACGGCGATACCCTGCTGCAGGTATCTCCCGAAGCGGGCCATGAATGGCAGCAAATCCGTTTTGAAAACGCCGATTTGCTGGAGCTGTACGGGGCGGCCAACAGTACGGATCTCATCAACGCCATGCTGGAACAGCAGACTCTGGTAGTAGATAGCTGATACAGGGAGGAGCCCGCCTTTTTTGACAGACACAGAGGTTAACATGGCCAAGGTGACCACGGTTCTACTGCAGGGGGTCAGTTATCGCTGGGATGGGCAAGACATCCTGGTGGATGATGGCATCAGCATACCCTGGCCACTCGGCGGCCATACACTGGAGCAGGTTGAACTCTTCGATGGTGAAGGCGAGTCGGTGGCGGCATTTACCATCGACTTCGAGGGGCAGAGCTGGTGCTTGTCCGGGCCCGGTGCGCCGGGTGACATTATCCTCCTGGATGACATGGGCGTTTCTTTGGCGGTGTATCCACTCGGAATGGAAGCAGACGTGCCGTTGTCAACGAATATCCCGACATTACCAGAGCCGGCCGGGACGATGGCTGCCGACGAGTTGGTGGTGCTGGATCTGGACGACATTCTTTACGAAAGCGAGCTGCCGGAGCCGGTACTGGTCGCGACTGTCGTTGACACAGCGCACCTCGACGGTGAGCTGATCGACGATGTAGTCAACTGGCTGGCGGTGTATAGTCATCATGATTAAAACGGTTGGCTCCATTCGGGGAGACCTTGGTGCTTGCTTATCATGAGGCTTATTATGCGTATCTCTCCACAGGGCTGCCTGTCGTTGTTGCCACTGCTGTTCAGCTCTGCCACCTTTGCCATCGCGGTTCCCGACCATCCTCACCTGGTCACTCAGGGGCGGTCGGAAATACGGGTGGCTCCCGACATGGCGACCCTGTCGGTGGCGGTGACCGCACTCAGGCCGGAAAGTCGGCTGGCGAAAGAGGAAGTGGATACCAAGGTGGCGGCGCTGTTCAGCAGCCTGGCGAGCCTCGGGATCGGCAAGCAGGACATCGACAGCGGTAATGTGATCACCCGTCCCGATTATACCTATTCGAAAAACGGCGAGGGCCCCAAGCTGGTTGGTTATCAGGCCGAGCGTCAGATCGGGGTGCGACTGTATGATCTTGATTTGTTGAGCCAGACCCTGAACAAGATACTGGAGCAGGGTATTCAGACTATTCGGCAGGTCAGTTATGACCGACGTGATGCGGACGAATTACGCCGTGAGGCTCGTCTGGCGGCGGTCACCCATGCCAGGGAGCTGGCCGAAGAATTAGTGCAGGGATTCGGCCGCAAGCTGGGCGATGTCTATGCCATCGAGTATCAGCCCCAGGAACCGACAGCGCCCCCCCGGCATTTTGGCATGATGAACAAGATGGCTTCGGAAGAAGCCCAGGATGCCAGCTATGTGCAGAATGAAATCCAGTTTAGCGACCGGGTGCAGGTGGTCTTCAATCTGGATTGAACGGTATCGGGGAGGCGAATGGAATTGCCGCCTGCATGGTGAGACGGTTAAAAAAAAATTTATAACTTCAAAAAACGTGGCTTTGATTGCAAAAGTTCCATAAAGCCGATGTTTTTGGTACTTTATGTTGATGTTAACGCAGCAGTCATAAAGGACCAGGTAATGGCTAATCACTCTTTAGATAAAGAAAAAATTAAAATTTTACTACTGGAAGGAGTACACCCGGGCACCGTTGAATCTTTCAAAAGTGCAGGTTACAGCAACATCGACTACCTGAAGACCTCTCTGGCGGAAGATGAACTGAAAGAACGCATTAAAGACGTTCATTTCGTTGGTTTGCGCTCGCGTACCCAATTGACCGAAGCGGTACTGGACGCCGCCGACAAGCTGGTGGCCATCGGCTGTTTCTGCATCGGAACCAATCAGGTCGATTTGAATGCCGCCGAAATTCGCGGCATCCCGGTATTCAACGCCCCCTTCTCCAATACCCGCAGTGTGGCCGAACTGGTACTGGGTGAACTGCTGCTGTTGCTGCGTGGCATTCCCGAGCGCAATGCGAAAGCCCATCGCGGCGAATGGCAGAAAACCGCCAACCATTCCTTTGAAGCGCGTGGCAAGCGTCTGGGTATCATCGGTTATGGTCACATCGGTACCCAGCTTGGTATTATCGCCGAAGGTATCGGCATGCAGGTGTTCTATTACGATGTCGAAAGCAAGCTGTCTCTGGGTAACGCCACTCAGGTAACCAGCCTGCAGGAGCTGCTGAACATGTCCGACGTGGTCTCGCTGCATGTGCCGGAAACCGCGCAGACCAGGAATATGCTGGGTGCCGAAGAGCTGGCGATGATGAAGCCGGGCGCCATCCTGATCAACGCCTCTCGCGGAACCGTCGTGGAGATAGATGCCCTGGCAGCAGCCCTTGCCAGCAAGCACATTGCCGGAGCCGCCATCGATGTATTCCCGGTTGAGCCCAAGTCCAACGACGAAGAGTTTGTGTCACCCCTGCGGGAATTCGATAACGTGATCCTGACCCCCCATATCGGTGGCTCCACCCAGGAAGCGCAGGAAAACATCGGTTATGAAGTGGCCGGCAAGCTTATCAAGTATTCCGACAACGGCTCCACCCTGTCGGCGGTCAACTTTCCCGAGGTGTCCCTGCCCCAACATGTCGGCACCAGCCGTCTGCTGCATATTCATCACAACAAGCCGGGGATCCTAAGCCAGATAGTGCAGGCCTTTTCAGCCGACGATATCAACATCGCCGCCCAGTATCTGCAGACCTCGGCCAAGATTGGTTATGTGGTCATCGAAGTGGAAACGGCACAAAGCGATCAGGCGCTGGAGAAGCTGAAATCCATAGACGGCACCATTCGTGCCCGAATTTTGCACTGATTTCAGCATTCGTCATAAAAAAGGGGCCTGGGCCCCTTTTTTATAATGTCTGCGGATGGATATCGAGTTCGTCCACAAAACGTTCCACGCTTATCTCGGCCTGTTTCATCTCGTCAAAGCTGGCAATATGGTAGACAGCATCCCCTTCGTTCACCAAGGGCATGGTCAGACATCCAATCACTATGCCTCCCTTGGGGGCGATCACTTCACAGAGCTCCGTCCCCAGCGGCGCAGTAATGGTCCCGAGGCACTCCCCCTTGCTCACCCTATCACCCAGTCGGGCCCTGAGATGCAAAAGACCGTCTTGCTCGGCGCGGATCCAGGCGCTGGATTTGGCGATCATCGGGTTCATCCGCGCTTTAGTCACAGTGGGCTTCAGCATGCCGAGGGTGCGCATCACGTTCAGCACGCCACGGGTACCGGCCTTGATGGCCACCGGGTCGAAGCGCAGGGCTTCGCCGGCCTCATACAGGATCACCGGAATGTCGCGGCTTTCTGCCACCGCCCGCAGCGAACCATCGCGAATGCTGGAGTCCAGGATCACCGGCGCACCAAAGCTTTCGGACATGTGGCGGGTGATGTCGCAGTCCAGCTGGGCCCGGATCTGGGGCAGGTTGGCGCGGTGGATGGCGCCGGTGTGCAGATCGATGATGTGCGAGCACTTGTTGACGATTTCATCGACGAAAAAATGCGCCACCCGCGAGCCGAGCGAGCCTTTTTCCGAGCCCGGAAAACAGCGATTCAGATCCCGTCGGTCCGGCAGATAGCGGGATTTGTGGATAAAACCGAACACATTCACCACGGGCACCGCGATCAGGGTGCCCTTCAGCCGAGCCGGATTGACCCGGCGCAATACCTGATTGACGATTTCGATGCCGTTGAGTTCGTCACCATGAATGGCGGCGCAGATCAACAGCACCGGGCCGGCCTGCTTGCCGTGCACCACTTCCAGCGGTACCGTCAGCGGAGACTGGGTATAAAGCTGGGCCAGCGCCAGCTGCAGTACCTTGCGCTGGCCCGGGGCAATTTCCTCTCCGGCGAGTTGAAAAGGGACCACCATCAGCCTCGTTCCCGGGTCTTGGTCTTTTTATGGGCGTGCTTCTCGATGTACTGGATCATCAGATCTGCTACATCCTTACCGGTTGCCACCTCGATGCCCTGCAGGCCCGGCGAGGAGTTGACCTCCATCACCAGCGGGCCACGCCTGGAGCGCAGCAGGTCAACCCCGGCCACGCTAAGACCCATGGCCCGGGCCGATGCGATGGCAGTCTTGCGTTCTTCCGGAGTGATCCGCACCAGCTGAGCATCCCCCCCCCGGTGCAGGTTGGAGCGAAACTCGCCTTCCTTGGCCTGCCGTTTCATGGCGGCGATCACCTTGTCACCCAGCACGAAGCAGCGAATATCGGCGCCGCCGGCCTCTTCGATAAATTCCTGCACCATTATGTTGGCCTTGAGGCCCATAAAGGCTTCCAGCACGCTTTCGGCGGCCTTGCGGGTTTCCGCCAGTACCACCCCTATGCCCTGGGTGCCTTCCAGCAGCTTGATGACCAGGGGGGCGCCACCCACCATGTCGATCAGATCGGGCACATCATCCGGCTTGCAGGCGAAGCCGGTCACCGGCATGCCGACGCCCTGGCCCGACAGCAACTGCAGCGAGCGCAACTTGTCGCGGGAGCGGCTGATGGCAGCCGAATGGTTCAGCGAGTAGCCGTTCATCATCTCGAACTGGCGCAACACGGCGGTGCCGTAGAAGGTCACGCTGGCACCGATACGCGGAATAATCGCATCGAAGTGCTCGAGCTCCTCACCGTAATAGTGGATAGACGGCTTGTTGGCATTGATGTTCATGTAGCACTTGAGGGCATCGATGATGCGCACCTCATGGCCCCGGGCCTCGGCGGCTTCGCGCAGGCGGCGGGTGGAATACAGGGATACATTGCGTGAAAGAATGGCAATTTTCATGTCTGTGGCACGGCTCTCTATCCGTTGGTGTTCAGGGGAGACAATTCAGGCCCTCTATCTACGCTATCCAACGGCATTGCGCCAACAAGAAATACCGGGGCTGAAGCCAAAAATATTCGAATATGACCTTAACGTAGCAGTATTGGCCTGTTTTTACGCCAATAATGGCCGGGTTTGGACGCTTTTTGAGCATGAGCTTCCTTTGTGGCTCTGTCTGTGTCTAAATGGATCCGAGTTGGTGAACTTTGCACCGACGACTTCCATCGTTAAGGAGGAATGATGTCTTACCGTCTGACTTCGTCTTTTACCGATACGCTGACCCTGGGTCAGAAATCCTATCTTTATTACTGTCTGCAAAAACTTCCTCAGGGTCAGGAACTGGCTCGACTGCCCAAATCGTTGAAAGTATTGACCGAAAACCTGCTGCGCAACCTGGATAACGACACCGTGACCCAGGAGGATATCGCCGCCATGGCCGACTGGCTGACGCGCGGGGCGTCTGATCGGGAAATTGCCTTTCGCCCGGTGCGGGTGCTGATGCAGGACTTTACCGGGGTGCCGGCGGTGGTGGATCTGGCCGCCATGCGCGATGCGGTGCGGCGACTGGGCGGCCAGGCCGAACAGGTGAACCCGCTGTCGGCGGTGGATCTGGTCATCGACCACTCCGTGATGGTGGATGCCTTTGCCAGCGAGCAGGCCTTTGCCACCAACGTGGACATGGAAATGGCCCGTAACGGCGAGCGTTATGCCTTCTTGCGCTGGGGCCAGCAAACCTTCGATAACTTTAGGGTGGTGCCGCCCGGCACCGGCATCTGTCACCAGGTCAACCTGGAATATCTGGGCCAGACGGTCTGGCAACAGCAGCAGGACGGTACCACCATTGTCTGCCCGGATACCCTGGTGGGGACCGACTCCCATACCACCATGATCAATGCCCTGGGGATCCTCGGTTGGGGCGTGGGCGGCATAGAGGCCGAGGCGGCCATGCTGGGCCAGCCGGTATCGATGCTGATCCCCGAGGTGGTGGGCTTCAAGCTCTCCGGCAAGTTGCGTGAAGGTATTACCGCCACCGATCTGGTACTGACGGTGGTGCAGATGCTGCGCAACAAAGGCGTGGTCGGCAAGTTCGTGGAATTCTACGGTGACGGTCTGGCGACCTTGCCGCTGGCCGACCGCGCCACCATCGCCAATATGGCGCCGGAATACGGTGCCACCTGTGGTTTCTTCCCGGTGGACGAAGAAACCCTGCGCTACCTGACGCTGACCGGTCGCAGTGAGGAACAGGTGGAACTGGTTGAAGCCTATTGCAAGGCACAGGGTTTATGGCGACATGCCGGCGACGAGCCGATGTTTACCGATACTCTCAGCCTGGACATGAGCGAGGTGGAAGCCTGCCTGGCCGGGCCCAAGCGGCCGCAAGACAGGGTCACGCTGTCGCAGGTGCCCGAGGTATTCGGCCAGAGCTGTGAACTCCGGGTCGATCAGGATCAGAAAGACTGCCTGGAAGGCGAGGGCGGGCAAACGGCGGTGGCGGCCAGACAGTCGCTGGAGGCCGAATTTTCGTTGAATGGCACCCGTCACAAGCTGACAGACGGCGCAGTGGTCATTGCCGCCATTACCTCCTGTACCAATACCTCCAACCCGAGTGTGCTGATGGCCGCCGGGCTGCTGGCCCGGGCGGCGGTCGAGAAGGGCCTGAACCGGGCACCCTGGGTAAAAAGCTCGCTGGCACCGGGCTCCAAGGTGGTGACCGACTACCTTGAAAAAGCCGGTCTGATGACCTACCTGGAACAGCTGGGCTTCTATCTGGTCGGCTATGGCTGCACCACCTGTATCGGTAACTCGGGCCCCTTGGCCGACCCCATCGAACAGGCCATTAAAGATCATGATATGACGGTGGCGGCCGTATTGTCGGGTAACCGCAACTTCGAGGGGCGTATTCACCCCTTCGTGAAGTCCAACTGGCTGGCCTCGCCGCCGCTGGTGGTGGCTTACGCCCTGGCCGGCAGCATGAATGTCGACCTGACCCGGGATCCGCTCGGTACCGGTAAAGACGGCAAGCCGGTTTATCTGAAAGATATCTGGCCTTCACAGCAGGCGATAGCCGAGGCGGTGGAACTGGTCAACAGAGAGATGTTCCACAAGGAATACGCCGCGGTATTCGATGGCGATGCGCGCTGGCAGGCCATCGAAGTGGAAGACAGCAGCACCTTCCACTGGCAGCCGGACTCCAGCTACATTCAGCATCCGCCGTTTTTCCAGACCATGGCCAAAGATCCTGAGCCGGTGGCAGACATTGCCGAGGCCCGGTTGCTGGCCATTTTGGGAGATTCGGTCACCACCGACCATATTTCCCCGGCCGGCAGTATCAAGGCCGACAGTCCGGCAGGAAAGTACCTGCAGTCGCTGGGTGTGGAGCGCAAGGATTTCAACTCCTATGGTTCCCGTCGGGGGAATCACGAGGTGATGATGCGCGGCACCTTTGCCAATATCCGCATTCGCAACCGCATGCTGGAAGAGGTGGAGGGTGGCGAAACCCGGCACTATCCCAGTGGCGAGCAGATGTCGATTTACGACGCCGCCATGCGTTATCAGGAAGAAAAAGTGCCGCTGGTGGTGGTGGCCGGCAAGGAATACGGCACCGGCTCCAGCCGTGACTGGGCGGCCAAGGGCACCCTGTTGCTGGGGGTGCGCGCCGTGATTGCCGAGTCCTACGAGCGTATTCACAGATCCAACCTGATTGGCATGGGAGTGGTGCCGCTGGAGTTCATCGGCGACAGCGCCGCCAGCCTTGGGCTGAAAGGCGAGGAGCTGATCAGTATCAAGGGACTGAATGATCTGACGCCCGGCAAGGAGCTGACGGTGAAGATAGTCGATGCCGACGGCAAGGTGCAACAGATCAAGGTGCGCTGTCGTATCGATACCGGTAACGAGCTGACCTATTACCGGCACGGCGGCATACTGCACTATGTGATCCGGCGCATGCTGGCGTAACCTGTGCCCGAATGGGCTGCCGTCCGGGCACAGGGTAAGCGCCCGGACGGCAATCGTTGTGTTTTTTCATGTATATGGATAGGGTGTGAGCCAGCGCAAGACGGTTCCTTTCGTAACCGTGATATCTCTGGATAGCAAGCCTTGAGGACTCATCCACACATGAAACATCTCTTCCTGTTGCTCGGCATACTGGGGATAAGCCCGCCGCTGGCGGCCGATGACATTCGAGTGGCGGTGGCCACCAACTTCATCGAGGTGATGGAGCAGCTGGGTGACATATTTACCGAGCAAAGCGGGCACAGAGTGCTGATGTCTTCCGGTGCCACCGGCAAGTTCTATGCGCAGATCAAGAGCGGAGCACCTTATGACATTTTTCTGGCGGCGGACGAACTGCGTCCGACCCTGCTGGAGGAGGAAGGGGTGGCCATCGCCGACAGTCGTTTCACCTATGCACTGGGCAAGCTGGTGTTGTGGAGCCCCGACGCCGAGGCTATCGATGAGGATTTACAGGTACTGAAACAGCAGGATTTCCGTTTTCTGTCTATCGCCAACCCCAGAACCGCGCCTTATGGCCGCGCCGCGCAGCAGGTGCTGGAAAAACTGGGCCATTGGGAGGCGATGCAACCCAGGGTGGTCCGGGGCGAAAACATCGGCCAGGCCTATCAGTATGTTTACAGCCGGAACGCCCGGCTGGGGCTGGTGGCCAAATCCCAGGTGTTCAAAGACGGCGTTTTTGCCGACGGCTCCTACTGGCAGGTGCCTGAGGACTGGTACGATCCCATAGTACAGCAGGCGGTATTGCTGAAAGAAGGCGCCGCCGCCCGGGGCTTGCTGGAGTATCTTCGCTCGCCCGAGGCCGCCGCAGTGATTGCGTCTTACGGCTATGGCGTGATGGCAGACCGATAACCCTTGCGGATTTCCCCCACTGACGAAAGGAAACAGGATCTTGTTGTCCCCGGATGATCTGACGGCGCTGCTGCTGACCCTGCGCCTGGCGGCGGTTACCGTGCTGGTGCTGCTGCTCATCGGCATGCCGCTGGCCTGGTGGCTGAGCCAGAGCCGCTGCCGGTTCAAGACGCTGGTAGAGGCGGTGGTGGCGCTGCCTTTGGTCTTGCCGCCGACGGTGCTGGGGTTTTATCTCTTGCTGGCGCTGGGGCCGAACGGCCTCTTCGGTATCACCTCGCAGGCGCTGGGGGGAGGCACCCTGGCCTTCAGTTTTACCGGCCTGGTGATCGGCTCGGCTTTTTATTCCCTGCCCTTTGTGGTGCAGCCCTTGCAGGGCGCCTTTGCCAGCATCGGTCGCCGACCGCTGGAAGTGGCTGCCACCCTGCGGGCCTCGCCGCTCGACCGGTTTTTTACCGTGGTGCTGCCGCTGGCCCGTAATGGCTTTTTAACGGCGGTGGTGCTCGGTTTTGCCCATACCCTGGGCGAGTTTGGCGTGGTGCTGATGATCGGCGGCAACATACCGGGGGTGACCCAGGTGATTTCCATCGCCATCTATGACCATGTGGAGACCCTGCAGTACGGGGACGCGCATTTGCTGTCGGCCATACTGCTGGGGTTGTCGTTCAGCATACTGCTGCTGGTGTACGCCCTCAACCGGCGCTTTGCGGTGGTGCACCCATGAGCATACAGGCGGCGTTTACCCTGCAAAGAGCCGGCTTCCGGCTGGAAGTGGATTTCGCGCTTCCCGCCACCGGTGTGACTGCCCTGTTTGGTCCTTCCGGCTGCGGAAAGACCACCTTGCTGCGGGCCATGGCCGGCCTGGAGCGCTGTGCCGGTTATTTTCGGCTGGATGATCAATGCTGGCAAAATGACAAGGTGTTCATGCCCACCCATAAAAGGCGGCTCGGCTACGTCTTCCAGGAGGCCAGTCTCTTTGCGCACCTGTCGGTACAGGGCAACCTCGATTATGGCTGGCGGCGACTGCCGGCGGAACAACGCCGAACCGACAAGGACGAGATTATCGACTGGCTGGGCCTGAGGTCCTTGTTACGGCAGCGGGCGACGGAGCTGTCCGGCGGTCAGCGGCAGCGGGTGGCCATCGGCCGGGCGCTGCTCACCAGCCCCCGGCTGTTGCTGCTGGACGAGCCGCTGTCGGCGCTCGATACCCGAGCGAAGAGAGAGATACTGCCCCTGCTGGAACGGTTATCGGCCCAGGCCCGGGTACCGGTGTTTTACGTCACCCATGCACCGGAAGAAGTGGAGCGGCTGGCCGACCGGGTCTTGCTGATGGACAAGGGGCGCATTACCCACAACGACAGCCTGCAGCAGGCTCTGGCCCGGCCCCGCAGTCCCTTGTTCAGGGACGACGAAGCCGCCGCCATTCTGGAAGGCCGGCTGCAACAGACGCTGGCCGATGGTCGCCGTCCCTTTGACTGCAGCGCGGGTCGGCTGTGGCTGGCCGGCGCGCATACTGCCGGAGCCGGCACGGCGCGGTTACGTGTGCTGGCCAGCGACGTCAGCGTGGCCCTGGCGCCGGTACCCGATATTTCGATTCTCAACCAGCTGCCGGCGCGGGTGCTGAGCCTGACGCCGAGCGCAGAGGGGAGGGTGCTACTGATGCTGGTGCTGCGTGGTGGCCAGCAGATACCGGCGCAGCTGTCCGCCTATTCGGTCGGAAAATTGCAGCTGGAAGCGGGGAGTGAATGCTACGCCCTGATCAAGGCGGTGGCACTGGTGGATTAAAAAAGCTGGAAGCCGGAAGCTAGAAGATAAACCTGTGTTGTTTGCAAGGTGTCCGAACTTTTCGCTTCCAGCTTCCAGCTTACGGCTTTCTTATCACGCCTTCCGGGGTGCCAATCAGCAGCACATCGGCGCCACGTTCGGCGAACAGGCCGTTGGTGACCACGCCGACGATGGCGTTGATGCGAGCTTCGAGTGCCCTGGGCTCGGTGATCTGCAGGCCGTGCACATCCAGAATATGGTTGCCGTTGTCGGTGACCACGCCTTCCCGATACACCGGCTTGCCACCGAGCCTGGTCAGCTCGCGGGCCACGTATGCCCGCGCCATGGGGATCACCTCTACCGGCAGCGGAAAGCTGCCCAAGATGTCCACCGTCTTGGTGCCATCGACGATACAGATAAAACGGTCGGCCACGGCGGCGACGATTTTTTCCCGGGTCAGGGCCGCGCCGCCACCCTTGATCATGGCCATGCTGCCGTCGATTTCATCGGCGCCATCCACATAGACCGCCAGTTCGCTGACCTCGTTGAGATCGAAAATGCGAATGCCGAGCTGTTCCAGTCGGGTGGTGGAGGCTTCGGAGCTGGAGACGGCCCCCTTGATCTGGTCCTTGACCGAGCCCAGGGCGTCGATAAAGTGGTTCACGGTCGATCCGGTCCCCACGCCGACAATGGTATCCGGGGTCACGTAATCCAGCGCTGCCCAACCGGCGGCTTTTTTCATTTCATCTTGTGTCATTACTTTCTTTCTCTCGCTCAGGGCTGTCTTTCTCTCGCTCAGGGCTGTCTTGCTTACGGCGGTCTGCCGCCCGCGGCCGTTTGCTACAAAGGTGGTGCGCATTATAGCAAAGCGCACTTGCCTTGCATGCGGCTTTTAGCAGCGCCAGTGTTGCTCGGGTGTGATCAGCTCCGGCAGGGGAATGTCCCGGCTATCGGTGGGAGTATCGAGGGCAGCCCTTAACCATGCATGCGGCTTTACCAGCGCCAGTGTTGCTCGGGTGTGATCAGCTCCGGCAGGGGAATGTCCCAGCTGTCGGTGGGAATGGCCGGCAGTTGCTGGCAATTGTGGGCCAGGCCTACCGGGCGGGGGCCACGACCATGTCGCCAGGCGGCCAGGGTACGGTCGTAAAAGCCACCGCCCATGCCGATACGATTGCCGCTGGCGTCGAAGGCGACCAGGGGGGTATAGATGATGTCCAGTTCCTGCTTCGGCAGCAACAGTCGGATATCGAGTCTGGGCTCGGGAATACCGAAGCGGTTGGCGACCAGTCGGGTATCGGGATCGTAGCGCAGAAACAGCAGGTGACCGGGGCTGAAGTGGTGCAGCACCGGAAGGTATACCCGGGTGCCCCGAGACCAATACCAGTCGATCAGCGGCTGGGGATCCAGCTCGCCATCGTTGGCAAGATAGAGCGCCACCTTATCTGCGCTTGCCAGGTGCTCGGCACCGGCCACATGCCGGATGATGACCTCGGCCGCTGCCTGTTGCTCTGCCGCCGTCAGCCGGCGGCGAGCCTGACGTATCTGTTGTCTTATATGATGTCTTTCGCTCATCTATGTGCTTCCTGCTGGTTAACATCCATTGCAAGGTGAGAAGTGTGAGGGGTTATACCCATTCCATTAAAAAAGTGATCAGCTACTGATAACAATGCCGCGTTTAACGTCCAGTCATGCCGGGCTTGACCCGGTATCTTCCTGCATGGAGATCCTGACGTTCGTCAGGATGACGGCTTGAGCACATGATTAATCCGATTGGCTATGTATGAGTTAACTGTGTCTATCCGTGTATCAGCCTTAGAGTAGGCTCTTTCGTGCTTACATTAACTCCAATAAAAACAGGTTATTGCCGAATCAGACACACTGAACTAGTACATAGCCAATCCGATTGGTATTACTCCTCTCGGCTGTTCAGTGATTCCAGGGGCTTTTCTTCAACCGAACATAGAGTTCTTCCACTTCGGCACGCGCCCAGGGGGTGCGCCGCAGAAAGGTCAGGCTGGACTTGATGCTGGGATCTTTCTTGAAACAGTTGATGTTGACCCGGCGGGCCAGTTCTTCCCAGCCATAACGCTCGACCAGTTCGGTCAGCAGATCCTTGAGGGTGATGCCGTGCAGCGGGTTATTGGGTTGTTCAGTCATTCAATGGCTACCTGTCACGAAAGTAATTCGCGAAGATTGTAACAGGATTTGGTGTATCGGACAGGGAGGGCGCCGCTTCGTGGCGACGGAAGCTTGAGTGAGCGGGTAAAAGAGGAGGATCCCCGGGGTGCCGTTGCAGGTGTTAGTCCTTGAACCCGTTGGTTCAAGGCGGAAACCCGGTATCTACCGCAGGCTTCTCGGTCGGGCCGAGCATGCACAATAGTAAATAACACGGCTTTCCTGTGCTGTGATTATCGGCTCAGGGACGCCACCCGACACACAAACACCCCAGGGAAAGCTAAACTTTTTAATTTTCAATGAGTTAACTTTCAATACGCTATTTTTCAATACGTTATGTCAACGCGGACATTCACTAGCCTACTTTGCTGGCCAGGGCATCTTCAATGGTATGTTGCAGCATCTTGATGCGCTTATCCATGGCATCAGCATATTGGTAGTTCTTGTCTTTTTCAAGTTCAAGCTCATGGCACACATTCAGGGCCAGCATAATGGCAATTTGCTCATTGGAGCCGGCCTTGCCGCTCTGCTTGAACTTGTGGATACGCTCGTTGAGCATATCGGCTGCCCGTTGCAATGCCGCTTCCTGCCCAACAGGACAGGCCACCTTGTAAGGGCGCCCGAGAACAACGATGTCGATTGCCGCTGTGGTCATGTGATCCTCAGATAGCTGATTGCAATAGGCCATGAAATTCTGGCGACTATATAGCGGCGCACCAGAAGTTTCAAGGGGTTGCTGGCCTGAGCGTGGTCACAATGCTAGGATCTGCACCATATCCGCCACTTTTTTGCCAATCGAGTAAATGATGAACGACAACGCCCGTCTCAACTACGACGCCTTCACCACCTTGCTGGAACATCACAATATGGTGGTGACCGCCGCCGAAGTGCATGGCGTTATCTGCGGTCTTATCTGCGGCGGCATGGCCAAGGACGATGCCCGTTGGCAGGAGCATTTCAATGCCTTGCTGAACGACGACTTCGGTTTGCCCTCCGAGCTGAAAAAAGCGGTCAATCTGCTGTTTAGCCGGGTCTATGACGAGCTGGTCAGCCAGAGCCGATTCGAACTGCTGATGCCGGAAGATGACGAGCCGCTGGATGAGCGGCTGGATGCCATGATGGAATGGGCCGGCGCCTTTCTGGCCGGGTTCGGCGTGGTGCAGGTGGAGCTGAACAAGGCCTCACCCGAACTGCAGGAAATGATCCAGGACATCAGCAGCATTACCCAGGTGGCCAGCGACTTCGATCAGGAAGACGAGGAAAGTGAAACCGCCTTCGTGGTCTTGTATGAACACCTGAAGCTGGGCGCCACCCTGGCGTTCGAAGAGTTCGGCAAGGGTCAGGCTGCCCCCCAGCGTCCCACCCTGCATTAATCACGACAGCTCAGTGTTATGACCCATTATGATGTGGTAATCAACGGCGGCGGCATGGTCGGCGCCGTGCTGGCGCTGGGCCTGAGCGGCTTGCGCCGCCCCGACGGCTCGGCGCTGCGTATCGCCGTTATCGAAGCGACCGTGCCCGATAGGGACCATCATCCGGGGTTTGATGCCCGCAGCATTGCGCTGGCCGGCCACAGCCGGGAACTGCTGGAGCGGCTGGGATTGTGGCCGCTTCTGTCCGGCCTGACCACCCCCATTCATCATATTCAGGTCTCCGATCAGGGCCACTTGGGCCAGGTGAATATCCGTGCCGAAGACTATCCGGTACCGGCGCTGGGTTATGTGGTAGAACTGCATCCCGTGGGGCAGGTTTTGTACCGGCAGATGAGCCGGTGCAGCAGCATAGCGCTGCTGTGTCCTGCCCGTATCGAGACCCTGGAGCAAGAGCCCGAAGGTGTCATGTTGACGCTGGCCGACGGCCGACAGCTGGCGGCCTCGCTGCTGCTGGCCGCCGATGGCAACCGCTCCGTGGTGCGCCGGCAACTGGGTCTGCCCCGTCGCCGGCTGGATTATCGGCAGAGTGCCATCATCACCAATGTGCAGACCGCGGCCCCGCATCAGGGCCGCGCCTTCGAACGCTTCACCCGGGAAGGGCCGATCGCGATGTTGCCGATGGGCGAGGGGCGTTGTTCGCTGGTGTGGTGCGCGTCCACCGAACGGGCCGAGCGGCTGATGACCCTCGATGCCGAGGCCTTTATGCGGCAGTTGCAACAGGAGTTCGGCTACCGGCTGGGCCGGCTGGAGCGCACCGGCCAACGGCATTGCTATCCGTTGGCGCTGGATGAGGTGGAGCGGCCCTGGCATCACAGAGTGGCGCTGGTCGGCAATGCGGCTCATCTGTTGCATCCCATCGCCGGTCAGGGGTTTAATCTGGGACTGCGCGACGTGGCGACCCTGGTCGAGGGGGTGGGCCGGGCACTGGCGGCAGAACAGGATATCGGCAGTTACCCGGTGCTGTCTGCCTACGGTCAGGCGCGCCAGCCGGATCAGTCGACCATTGTCGGCCTGACCACGGCGCTGGCGCTGCTGTTCTCCAACGAGCATCCGGCGCTGGCCGTCGGACGCAATCTGGGGCTGATGGCCATGGCGGCCAGTGGCACTTTCAAAGACAAGCTGGCCTGGCGGGCCATGGGCAAGAGGTAAGGCATGCAAGCGACAGATGTAATCGTGATCGGCGGCGGCATGGTGGGGCTGACCCTGGCATTGGCGCTGGAACACAGCGGGCTCAAGGTGGCGGTCATTGAAGGCCAGACGCCGGAGCCCGGGCTACCCGAGATTCCCGATAACAGAGTCAGCGCCATCAACCTGGCGTCCCAGACCCTGCTCGAACGGCTGCAGGCCTGGCCGAGCCGGAGCGAACGGCTCGGCCCCTATACCGACATGGAGGTGTGGGAGGCCGACAGCGGCGCCCGCATCGACTTTTCTGCCAGCCTGATGCATCAGCCACATCTGGGGCATATTGTCGAAAACCGCTTGCTGCAACAAAGCCTGCTGGCCCGTGCTCGTCATTGCGCTCATATCAGCCTGCACATGCCGGCGCGGGCGGCCTCGGTCTCGGTGAGCGAGCAGGGCGCCTTTGTGCTGCTCGACAACGGCACCCCCATTACCGGTCGTTTATTGGTCGGCGCCGACGGTGCCCGCTCCTGGCTGCGTGAACAGCTGCAGCCGGGCATGATCGAGTGGGACTACGACCATAGCGCCCTGGTCGCGACGGTGGCCACCACAGAGCCCCATGGCCGGACTGCCCGGCAGATCTTTCGCGGTAACGATATTCTGGCCTTTCTGCCGCTGGCCGACCCGCACCAGTGCTCCATCGTCTGGTCCTGTGCGCCGGAGCAGGCGGCAGAGCGGCTGGCGTTATCAGACACCGAGTTCAACAAGATACTTTCCCAGGCCTTCGATCTGCGACTGGGCCTGTGCCAGGTGGTGGGGCCCCGCATGGCGATTCCGCTCAAGGCGCGCTTCAGCCAGCAGTTCTGCGGGCCGCGCTGGGCCCTGATCGGCGATGCGGCTCATACCATACATCCGCTGGCGGGGCAGGGCGTCAACCTGGGACTGCAGGATGCGGCCGCGCTGGCCGAGACGCTGCTCCGGCTGCATAGAGAGGGGAGGGACATCGGCGACCTGGCCGGGCTCAAATCCTTCGAGCGCTGGCGCAAGGCCGAAGCCGCGACCCTGCTGGCGGCAATGGAAGGGCTCAAGCGTCTTTTTACCCATCCGCATCCGCTGGTGCGCGGCCTGCGAGGGCTGGGATTGAGCCTGACCGACCGGCTGACGCCGCTTAAACGTAAGCTGGCCACCCATGCCCTGGGTATCGGCGGGCTGCAATCCAGGTTGTCGACACCTGAGAAAAACTAATCCGTGAGCTTCTCGGGATTAGTTTTCTTGAGTGTGTATTTTCATTATTCACCTCCCCATTAGTTGCACTTATGCTTATTAATCGACATTTAAGTGTATATAATATTAAATTTTTGTTTGTTTTTTGGTGGTAATGCCATTATTGGCACTTCCTTTCGTTGAAACGACTATTGCATGTTGGATCACACTTTTACGCCGATGTTGAAACGATAAGTTTTTTTTGTGTCGGGCGCGGTTTTATCCCGGGCCGGCTTGGGTATAATCGGGGAGCAATATCGGATTCTCGCCTACAGGCCAGGCCTGTAATAAAAGGAAGCGCCATGACTCAGCAAACAGTTTTGCACCCACAGCACCTGGAAGCCGGTGCCAAGATGGTGGATTTTCACGGTTGGGATATGCCCATCAACTACGGTTCTCAACTTGATGAACACCATGTTGTGCGTAAAGACGCCGGCATGTTCGATGTCTCCCACATGACCATCGTCGACGTCACGGGCAGCCAGGCGAAACCCTTCCTGCAAACACTGCTGGCCAACGATGTGGCTCGTGCGAACCAGCCCGGCAAGGCCATCTACAGCCCCATGCTCAACGAGCAGGGCGGCGTGATTGACGATCTGATCACCTATTTCTTTGCCGAAGACGACTATCGCATGATCGTCAACTCCGCCACCCGCGACAAAGATCTGGCCTGGATGAGCAAGCAAGCCCAGGGCTTTGACGTTACCCTGACCGAACGCCCCGAGCTGGCGATGATCGCGGTACAGGGCCCCAACGCCAAGGCCAAGGCCGCCCAGGTATTCAACGCCGAGCAAAACGCCGCGGTTGAAGCCATGAAGCCCTTCTTCGGCGTGCAAGCCGGCGACCTCTTTATCGCCACCACCGGCTACACCGGTGAAGACGGCTACGAAATCGTGGTTCCCGTCGACCAGGCCCCCGCCCTGTGGAATGCCCTGAAAGACGCCGGCGTGCGTCCCTGCGGCCTGGGTGCACGGGATACCCTGCGCCTGGAAGCGGGTATGAACCTCTACGGTCAGGACATGGACGAAACCGTGTCGCCGCTGGCCGCCAACATGGCCTGGACCCTGGCCTGGGAACCGGCCGAGCGTGACTTTATCGGTCGTGCCGCGCTTGAAGCCCAGAAAGCCGCCGGTGACCAGCCCAAGCTGGTCGGCCTGGTGATGAAGGAAAAAGGCGTGCTGCGCGCCGGTACCCCGGTACGTTTTACCGACGGCCAGGGACAGGAGCAGCAGGGTGTTATTACATCCGGCAGCTTCTCGCCTACACTGGGACACAGCATTGCCCTGGCGCGGGTTCCGCGCTCTGTGGGAGCCAATGCAGAAGTTGAAATGCGTAAAAAATGGATGCCGGTGTCGGTAGTAAAACCGACCTTCGTACGCTTCGGCAAAGCGGTCGCCGAATTTTAAGAATCACAAGAAACAATGAGGAACAACTGATGAGCAATATCCCCAGTGAATTGAAGTATGCCCGCTCCCACGAATGGGTACGTCTGGAAGCTAACGGTGAGGCGGTGGTCGGTATTACCGAGCATGCCCAGGAACTGTTGGGTGATATGGTGTTTGTTGAGCTGCCCGAAGTGGGTCGCACCGTCGATGCCGGTGAAGACTGCGCCGTATGCGAGTCGGTAAAAGCCGCCTCCGATATCTATGCGCCGGTCAGCGGTGAAATCATTGCCGTCAACGAAGAGCTGGAAGACAGCCCCGAACTGGTCAACTCCGACTCCTTCGGTGACGGCTGGTTGTTCCGTATCAAGCTGGCTGACGAGTCCGATCTGGACGAGCTGCTGGATGCGGCAGGCTACGAAAGCAGCATCGACGAAGAGTAATCACAAGCCCCCGAACAGGGGGCTTTGTTGTGCACCCTTGGTTCATTTAAACGAGCCAAAGGGCGGCAGACAGGGTCGAACCCCGTTTGAAAAACCCGCGTTCTCGGTTGCTCCACGGCGCCATGACCATAGACCAGACCCTGCCTTGATGTGGTGTTTGGTCGAATAAATTCGACCCTGCAATCAAATTCCAGACCTTGCCGGCAAGTACCCCCCAGGGGCCGCTCGCCTGTGTTTTTCCGGGCTGCTGGCCTATAAAGGAAGTGAAGAAATGACCCAGTCTTTGTTTGAACTTGAGCAGAATAATGCCTTTATCGGTCGCCATATCGGCCCGACCGAGCAGGATGTGGCCGAGATGCTGGCCGTGGTCGGCGCCGAGTCGCTGGATGATCTGATCCACCAGACGGTGCCCGCCAATATCCTCAACGACCAGCCGCTGGGCATCGGTGCCAGCCGCACCGAGGTTGAGGCCCTGTCTTACCTGAAATCCCTGGCCCAGCAAAACAAGGTCAACAAGAGCTATATCGGCATGGGCTATCACGACACCCATGTACCCCTGGTGATTCAGCGCAACGTGCTGGAAAATCCGGGCTGGTATACCGCCTATACCCCTTATCAGCCGGAGATTGCCCAGGGCCGTCTGGAAGCACTGCTCAATTTCCAGCAACTGACTCAGGACCTGACCGGCCTGGATCTGGCCAGCGCCTCCCTGCTGGACGAAGCCACCGCCGCCGCCGAGGCCATGGCCCTGGCCAAGCGGGTCAGCAAGAACAAGAAAGCCAACATCTTCTTCATCGCCGATGACGTTCACCCCCAGACCATCGACGTGGTCAAGGAGCGCGCCACCCACTACGGTTTTGAAATAGTGGTGGCCCCGGCTGACGCCGTGGTCGAGCACCAGGTGTTTGGCGCCCTGTTCCAGTATCCGTCCACCACCGGCCAGATCCGCGACATCAAGGGGCTGATCGAGAAGGTACAGAGCCAGAAAGGCATCGCCTGTGTCGCCGCCGACATCCTGTCGCTGGTGCTGCTGAAGGCCCCGGGCCAGCTGGGTGCCGACGTGGTGCTGGGCAACGCCCAGCGCTTTGGTGTGCCCATGGGTTACGGTGGCCCGCATGCCGCCTTCTTCGCCACCCGCGACGCCCACAAGCGCTCCCTGCCGGGCCGTATCATCGGCGTGTCCAAGGACACCCGTGGCAAGCCGGCCCTGCGCATGGCGATGCAGACCCGCGAACAGCATATCCGCCGCGAAAAGGCCAACTCCAACATCTGTACCGCTCAGGTGCTGCTGGCCAACATGTCCAGCTTCTTCGCCGTTTACCACGGCCCGGAAGGCCTCAAGCGCATCGCCAACCGGGTACATCGTCTGACCGACATTCTGGCCCTGGGTCTCAAGGCCAAGGGCGTTGCCCTCAAGCACGACACCTGGTTCGACACCCTGACCGTGATCAGTGCAGACAAGGACGCCATCATCCAGCGTGCCCTGGCCAAAGGCGTTAACCTGCGTACCGATCTGGACGGCGCCCTGGGTGTGTCGCTGTCGGAAACCACCAGCCGTAACGATGTGGCCGAGCTGTTCGATATCTTCCTCGGCGAAGGCCATGGCCTGAACGTGGAAGACCTGGATACCCAGGCCGCCGCCGGCACCGATTCCATTCCGGCCGAGCTCAAGCGCGACAACGCCATCCTCACTCACGAAGTGTTCAACAAGTATCACTCCGAAACCGAGATGCTGCGCTACATCCACAAGCTGGAAATGAAAGATCTGGCCCTGAACTACGGCATGATTTCATTGGGCTCCTGTACCATGAAGCTCAACGCCACCGCCGAAATGGTGCCGATCAGCTGGCCCGAGCTGGCCCAGATCCACCCCTTCGCGCCGCTGGATCAGACCCGGGGTTATCAGCAGATGATTGCCGAGCTGGAAGACTGGCTGGTGAAGATCACCGGTTACGATGCCATCTGCATTCAGCCCAACTCGGGCGCCCAGGGCGAGTATGCAGGCCTGCTGGCGATCAAGAAATACCATGAGTCCCGTGGTGAAGGCCATCGCGACATCTGCCTGATCCCGAGCTCTGCCCACGGTACCAACCCGGCGTCGGCCCAGATGGCCAACATGAAGGTGATCGTGGTGGCCTGCGACAAGAAAGGCAACGTCGACATGGCGGACCTCAAGTCCAAGGCGGCGGAAGCGGGCGAGAACCTGTCCTGCATCATGGCCACCTATCCGTCTACCCACGGCGTGTACGAAGAGAGCATCCGCGAAATCTGCGAGGTGATCCACAGCTACGGCGGTCAGGTGTACATGGACGGCGCCAACATGAACGCCCAGGTGGGGATTACCTCGCCCGGCTTTATCGGCGGCGATGTCTCGCACCTCAACCTGCACAAGACCTTCGCCATTCCGCACGGCGGCGGCGGTCCGGGCATGGGTCCTATCGGCATTAAGGCACATTTGGCGCCGTTCGTGGCCGGCCATGCGGTGGTGAAAACCGACAAGGAAAGCCGTGACAACGGCGCCGTGTCTGCCGCCCCGTTCGGCTCGGCCAGCATCTTGCCCATCAGCTGGATGTATACGGCGCTGCTGGGTGACGAAGGTCTGAAACGCTCCACTCAGCTGGCCATTCTCAACGCCAACTACCTGATGAAGAGCTTGGCCGAGGATTACCCCATCCTCTACACCGGCCGCAACGACCGGGTGGCCCACGAGTGCATCGTGGATCTGCGCCCGCTGAAGGAGGCCTGTGGCATCAGCGAAATGGACATCGCCAAGCGTCTCAACGACTACGGCTTCCATGCGCCGACCATGAGCTTCCCGGTGGCCGGCACCCTGATGATAGAGCCGACCGAATCCGAATCCAAGGCCGAGATCGACCGTTTCATCTTCGCCATGAAGCAGATCCGCGAAGAAATCCGTCAGGTGGAAAACGGCACCTGGACCCTGGAAGACAACCCCCTGGTCAATGCGCCTCATACTCAGGATGATGTCATGGACAGCGAGTGGAACCGGGCCTATAGCCGCGAACTGGCGGTATTCCCCTCCGACGAGGTGCGTCGTTCCAAGTTCTGGCCCACCGTCAACCGCATCGACGATGTGTACGGCGACCGCAACCTGTTCTGCAGTTGCCTGCCGACCGAAGCCTACGCCGAGTAAGCGATAAGCTGATCACGGCCAATTAAGTTGGAAACCGTGACAATCAAGTTGGAAACCGAAAGCCCTGCTGTTCAGCAGGGCTTTTTTTTTGTTGTGCGCCAGGCATCAGCCGGATAAAGGTTGTGCCGAAGGCTTCAGCCGGTTTGTGAAAAATGGACGATACTTAGGAATCTTCACTACCCTTGGATATTCCTACCATCAACAGGAGGTGCCATATGGCAGACTGGATCGTAGTGGCTGATGCTTCAAAAGCCGTTGTTTACCTGCAAGACCGGATCGAAGACGTGTTTGAAGAGGTCATGGATCTCGCTCATCCGGAAGCGCGGCTCAAGGCGAGTGATCTTGTCAGCGACGTGCAGACAATACCGGAGAAAAGCGACCCCCGTCATACCGAGAACCAACGCTTCGCACGTGACATTATCGCCAGGATCCGTCATGCGCTGGATACCAACGAAATTCGGGGTTTCTATCTGTCGGCACCCCCCCAGTTTCTCGGACTACTGCGCGATGCCATGGATGACCGCCTGCGCAAGGCGCTGTACAAGGATATCGATAAAAATCTGAGCGGTGCCTCTCACAGCGAGGTGCTCGCGGCCTTCGTATGACTCGCCATCAAATCCTGACGTTGTTGCCGAAACCTGCTTCCGTGCGGGTTTCGGCCCGGTTTATCATTTCGGATCACGGCGAACTTTCCTGAGCCAAGCCCCCGGCGCTGACATCGGCTCCGGGGCCTCCGTCCCGCTCTCGTCGTTGAACGCCTCGGCAATAACCAAAAATATTCCGGTGGGCTGGCCACTTGGCGGGTTAGTGGATATGGTAAACAGGCATTGGGTTGTTTAAAACAAGATGTTTATTTCTGATTGGATAAGGAGGCGATATGAGCCGGAACTACGAAGCAGAAAGAGCAGTATTGATGGATGACGTCAAGCAGGTACTCAAAGACGCCGAAGCACTCTATCAGGCGGCGGTCGATGATGGTACCCAGGAGAGCAAGGCACTGAAAGAAAAGCTGAAAGCCCAGCTGGGTCGGGCGCAGAGGCAGTTTTCGGAGCTGGAGGGTTCCGTGGTGGATCGTACCCGTCAGGCGGCGGCGCAGACCGATGATCTGGTGCACAGCAAACCCTATCATGCCATGGGCATTGCGGCCCTGTTCGGGCTGGTACTGGGTGCCTTGCTGAGTCGCCGGTGAGTCGCCGGTGAGTCGTGGCTGCCTGTTGGTGTGACGGCGGGGTCCTCTGTGGGCGACCGGTTGCGGAGCGGACAGGATAAAAGGTCTTGGGCGGGGCCATGTTGAGCGCCGCCCAAGCGGGAATTTACGCCATCAGATACGCTATCAAGTACGCCATCAGATACGCCATAAGGAAGGATCAATGAGTGGCCAGATCAATTCATTGAAGGAATTGCTGCATACCATTACCGAGCTGTTGTTTGTCCGCTTCAGGATGGCCCGCATCGAGTTTGTCGCCCAGAAGGAGCGCATGGTGCGGCTCGGTATCCTGGCACTGGCGGCCGTGTTTCTGTTTTTCATGTCTTACATCAGCCTGCTGTTCGGTCTGAATCTGGTGCTGTCCCATTCGGCCAGGCTGTGGGTGTTTTTCGGTCTGTCGGGGGGCTTGCTGTTGCTGATGTGCGGGGCTTTCTGGGCCATCGTCCGTAACCTTGCCAGCCAGCGCGCATTTCTGGCCGAGACGCTGCACGATCTGCAGGAAGATGTCGCCTATATTCAGGGCAAAAAAACCATGTCCGATTGGTCTTTGAAGGACTGAGTCCATGCACAAGTCGTTACAACAGGAACAACAGTTATTACAGCTGAAGGCGGAAGCGCTGCGGCTGAAGCTGCTGACCAATCAATTGCGTCGGCAGCAGGAGCAAAGCGAGTCCGGAATGTGGCAGCTGGCCAGCCAGTTGCCCAGGGCCGGGCTGGTATGGCGGCTGGCCAATATGCCGCGCAAGCTCAAAAACAAGCTGCTGCTGGGCGGCGCCTTGCTGGCGGTTATCTACCTGCGGTTCTGAGATTCAAGCCATGGGCTTCAGGACATTAACTCCAGTATCTGCTGTTTATTCACCGGGTCCAGCTGCCCGGGGGCGAGAAAGCGGTGTCCGTATTGCAGATAGAGTTCCTGCTCGACAAAGAAGCGGAATAATCCGGGGTCCAGGTGCTGCTTCCTGACCATGGCCGCCATTATGGTCAGTGCCTCGCTCAGACGCTTGGGCTGTTTGTAGGGGCGGTCGGCGGCGGTCAGGGCTTCAAAGACATCGGCCAGCGCCATCATGCGCGCCTGTAACGGTAATTCACCGGCCTTCAGGCTGCGTGGATAACCCCGGCCGTCCATGCGCTCATGATGACCGGCGGCCAGCATGGGAACGTCGCTGAGGTGATCGGGATAATGCAGCTCGCTCAGCATGATCAGGGTATGCACCATGTGGGCATTGATGGTGTAGCGCTCTTCCGGGGTCAGGGTGCCCCGGGCAATGCTCAGGTTATGGCACTCTCCCAGATCCAGCTTGAGTTCGGGCTGCACCAGGGTAATTTGCCAGGGATTGTCGTCGTCGATGCGCTCCCTGGCCGGGTAGGGAATCCTGTGCCAGGGTTTGTCGGCCAGCAGGGGCTCCCATGCCGGCACCGGCTCGCTGTTGCCGCGTCGTTGTTGTTCTTCCCACGACAGCCCCAGCGTATTGTCCAGGGTACGTAGCCAGCGCCGTTCGGCAATGCGGTTCAGGCGCTCGAGCTGTGCCTGGTTGACCGTTTCTCCGCCCTGATTCAGGTTGGCGATAAAGGCGAAATCCTCATCCAGTTGCCGGTGCTGCTCTGCTCGTATCGACGCCAGCCGGGGCTCGTCCTCGCCGCCGGCCCGACCTTGCCAGTAATCGATGTCTGCGTCGCGCTTGAGTACCTCGAAACGCATTCTGATCTCGTGCAACCGGTTATAGATGGTCTCCAGCTTGGTGGCCTTGTCTATCACATGCTCGGGGGTCACCACCTTGCCGCAATCGTGCAGCCAGGAGGCCAGGTAGAGTGCCTCCCATTCCCGTTCGGAAAGCCTGAAATCCGCGTAGTTGCCGGTGTCGCTGTGATGGGCGGCGCGGGCCAGCATCAGGGTCAGCTCCGGTACTCGCTGGCAATGACCGCTGGTGTAGGGGGATTTGGCGTCGATGGCGGAGGCGATGACACGAATCATCGATTCGGTCATCTGCTGCTGCTGTTCGAACAGGGTCATGTCTTCCAGTGCCAGGTTGGCGAATTCGCTGTAATGGGAAATAAAGCGACGTTTACCGGCAGAAAGGGGAGCCGCCCCGTAGCCCAGGCCAAGAACAATGGCGCCGTTGAGTTTGCCGAAACGATCATACAAAAGCCAGGGCGGCTCAAAGCGCAGGCCATGGCCTTCCAGCGATTGCAGGAGCAGTGCCGACAGTTCGTCGGGCTCGGCCTTGTCGGGCAGGGGGACTTGGTGTTGTTGCTCCTTGTCCAGCAATACCAGACAAGGTGCGTGTTCTTGCTGCCTGGCCCGGTATACCAGGCAGCGCTGCCCGCCGCTCAGGTGTTGTATGCCCTGGCTGAGTCGTTGCAGCATGTCGTTGAAATCATCGCTCTGCGACAGGCTGCGCAGTTCCTGGATAAAGCCGGCCAGGGTGCGATGCATCAGGGTGATGGCGCGGGCCAGGGCATCCAGCTCCCGGTAGAAGTAGTGCCGTGCTTTCAGGCCGTTAAAGTCGAACTCCTGAATCCCTTTCAAGTCTTCTGCCATTTGCCGCAGGGGGCGCGAAATGGCACGAGACGCCATGATGACCACCGGCAGGCTCAATGCCACAATCAGCAGCGTCAGCCATGTCTGGGTGCGGCCAAAGTCCAGCGCGTTTGCCATCAGCTTGCGATAGGGGATTAGCGTGGACAGCCGCAGATCCAGCTTGCTGTTACTGCCCGCTGTCAGGGTCAGCGGAGTCTGCTGACCCAGCCAGAGGTCACCGTCCAGCTCGACCTCCCAGCTTGCCAGGTCGGGCCGGGTCGACAATATCTCGAAGCCCTTCAGACCATGAAAGTCCGGTAGCGTGTCGGCGGGGGCCGAGTCGGGCTGGCTGCTGGCCAGCACCTGAAACGCCGGTGCCTGCAACAGCAGGGTGCGGGCCTCGGGTAACCCCAGCTTGAGCTGTGCATCCAGATCGCGCAGCAGCAAATCGGCCGCCCACACCCGTTGCTGGCCGGCATCGCCCAGAGACAGGGTAATACCCGGAACCTGTGAAGAGTGAAAATGGTAAGGCGGGGTGATGTGCAGATCCGGCTGTGCCAGGCTGGGAGCGAACCAGGGGCGGGTACGGCTATCGAAGGACTCGGCATGGACCTCGGTCTCGTCGACCATTCGATAAGCCTGATCGAAATAGAAGCGGCGGGCGGCGCTGTCCGGCGCCATGATCACCATCATCAAATCCGCCGTTTCCGGTGCAGCGAAGGCCGTGCGCACCTGTTGATCACGCATCATGCGAAACGCCAGGATACGGCCATCGGACTCGCCCACATAGAAAGCGGTGACCTGAGGATTGGCGGTCAGCAAGGGATGCAACAGGGGCCACCAGCGAGCAGGATCCTGTTCGCTGGTGGCGAGGGTGACGCCATTGCTTCGCATCAGGGTCAGGCCGGTATGAATGTTGCTCAGCTCGTGCTCCAGCTGCCGGCTCAGCCGGTTTTTCAGTACGTCCAGGCGGTATTCGCTGCCGGCCAGCAGAAAAGCGCTGTTATGGCGGTGCTGCGCATAAATGAGCACGGCACCCAGCAGAATAATCAGGGCGGTAAACATGCTGGTGATGTATACCCGCAGGCTGAAACGTGAATGGAAACGTGAATGGAAAAAAGACATGGCCGGCATCCGTGACCTGAACAGTCATAAGCGTAGTTGCCGGTCAGAAGGGTGCCATCCGTTTAACTGTGGCCAAAGTTTGGCTTAACTTTGGCTTAAGTTCGGCCTAACTCTGGCCTAACTTCGGTAATCGCCGATATCGGGTCGGCGGCTGGGGCCAAGCAGGGCCATGTCGACCGGATGGAAGGCCTTGATGGCCTCGAAGCAGAAGTCGCCCAGTGCCCGGTGCAGGGCCTGGGGGTCATGGTTGGTGATGATGATGACGCTCTTGGCCAGGTTGCGTCGGCGACGAAGCAGGTGGCCGAGAAAGCTGGACTGGCTTTCGGCCAGCCGGGTGCGGTTGGCGGCCACTTCATCCAGCACCAGCAAGTCGACCTCTTCCAGCGCCCGTCGATACCGGTTGCGGCTTTCCTGATCTTCTATTACCCCGAAAAACAGCCGGTCTACCACCGAGGCCCATTGCTGAAAAATCACCGACTTCTGGTGCTGATAGATCAGGTCATGGGCGATGGCGCCGGCCAGCGTCGATTTGCCGGTGCCGAAGTCGCCGTAGATCAGGATGGCGGCGCCGCCTTTCTCTTCCCAGTGATCGAAGGCGTTGATGAAATGATGGGCGGTATCGATATGATGGCTCAGCACAGGATCGTCGCGGTCCATGTTGTCGAACACCCATTCGGGGTTGAGATCCGCCTGAGCCAGCAAACGTTCGGTACGTTTCTGTTGCGCCTCTTTCTGGGCCTGGCGCACCTCGATATTCGCCTGTTGCTCATACTGACGTTTGAGGTCGAGATAATCGTATTCGGGCAGATTACCGCCGGCACGCAGCCGCTGCAGCCGACTCAACAGCCCCTTCACATCGCCGCCGGTGGCCGTCGGTGACAGGTCTTTCTGTGGCTTAGGGCGGCGTCGACGACGAGCAATGTCGTTCAGGTCGGCGGCAATTTCTTCAGGCGTCTTCTTCATTGCGGTCTTCCTGGTTATCCGGGCTGAGACGCCGGGCTTCGGCCATCATTTCACGGGCCCGTTTGCTGGGGCCTGAGTCGGTTTTGGGTGGTAACTGCTGGTAGCCACCCTTGTCCTGGGGCGCCGGTGTGCGCTTGATACTGCGCTGATTCTTGAGTTTACGCACCAGTTTCAGCATCCACTGGTGCTGGTTTTCAAATACTTCGGGTCGGCCCAGCCAGTAGGCAATAAATTCGCCCAGCTCGCTTTCATCGAACTGGCTGTCGAGCAGGCCACAGAGCCTGGCCAGGCCTGCAAACTGTTCGTCCGGGCGCCACTCCGGGTGCATGGCAAACTGGCGGGAAGGCAGCGGGGCCAGCCCGTCGAGCCGTTTCAGTGGCAGCGAGAAGACGGCACCGTGATAATGCTGGGGGTGAGGGTTCTGCACCACACTCAGCAAGCCGGCTTCCAGCAGCTCATCGACCAGCCCGGTCAGCGCCATCGGTGTGACGCGATAGCGATATTCACCGGCTCCCTGCACGGCCAGCGCCTTGCCCAGTAACGGGTAATCCAGCGGTTGGGTATGATCCCCCCGCGCCAGGTGCCTGAGATAGAGCTGATACAGGCTGCGGGCCGGGTGAGACAGTTTGGGGGAGGTCAGCGCCTGATATTCTGCCGGTGTCATAGTGCCACTGTGATCGAATGAGGAGCCCATTATCCAACAAAGCCGCGGTAGAATACAGCCACCATGACGGCGCGGCTGCCGGGTTGCCGAAATTCGGCTAGGCTCAGAGTATATCCCATGACCTTGTTGCCTAATCCGATGTTTGAGCGTTCCCCGCTTATTCTGTTCATAGAAGACGATGCCGTGTTTCGTCGTTTGATGCTGGCCTACCTTGAGTTGTGGGGGGCCAGGGTCATCGAAGTGGACAACGGCGACGAGGGGCTCTCGCTGGTGGCGGAGCTGGCCCCCGATCTGGTATTGATCGATCTACGGCTGACGGCGGCCAATGGCCTGGCGGTGATAGCCTGCCTGAAACAAGACTACCCGGCGCTGCCGGTGATTGCCATTTCCGGCCAGAAAAAAATGTCGAATGTGGCCCGGGCATTGCGAGCGGGTGCCGAAGATTACCTGGTCAAGCCGATCCGCAACTGGTCGCTGGTGGCCGACGTCATTACCGCCTGTCTCAGGCCGGATCCGCGGCGGATATTCGATGAGTTGAATGAGCATCTGGCGTTTTTTCGCCGGGAAGACATGGCCGCCAGTCGTCTGTGTAAGGGCTTGCGCCAGCTGCCGGAGCGCGATCTGGGAGCCTGGCAGTTGAGCTACCGGCAAAACTCACCCTGGGTGCTCGCCGAATATGTCAGGCTGGATCAGGATCTGCTGCTGCTGCTGGCGGAGTTTGACCCCCTGAGCATGGATACCCCTGTGGTGATGGCGCTGATGACCTTTCTGTTGCATGAGCCTCAGCGGCAGCATCAGTCGGGGTCTCTGCTCAACCACCCGGGCCGCACCCTGGAATACATCAATGGTCTGATCCTGGATACGGGGCTGAATTGCCGGATGAACCTGGCGTTATACCGGTTGCAGGCCAACAGCAACAAGGTGGTGCTGGCCAACGGCGGCATGGCCGGTAACGACTGGCTGGCCCGGTGTGATGCCGGGCCGTTGGGAGCGGGCATCTTCAACGCCAGCCAGCTTAGTTACCCCTGTTCTTATCCCTTCGACCTGACCTTGCATGGCGGTTTCGGCGGCGAAATCCAGCTGACGGCTCGCCATGGGGTTCCGTGAAAGCCCTTACCGCACATTGAGCTGCTGCAGGTAGTCGGTGAGGGCAGGGCCCAGCTCCGGATGGCGCAGGCCATATTCAACATTGGCCACCATGAGCCCAAGCTTGCTGCCGCAATCGTGGCTCTTGCCGGTAATATGATGGGCATCAACCGGTTGCTGCGCCATCAGCATGGCGATGCTGTCGGTCAGCTGGATTTCATCGCCCTTGCCGAGCGGGGTCTTGCTCAGCAGCGGCCAGATATCTTCCGACAGCACATAACGACCCACTACCGCCAGGTTGGAAGGCGCTTCCTGCCGCTGCGGTTTTTCTATCATTGCTTCAATCGGTGCCGACTCTCCCTGGCCCAGCTGATAGCCGCCGATATCGACAATACCGAACTGATCGACCAGCTCGTCAGCCACCGGTTCCACCAGAATCTGGCTGTGGCCCTTGTCGCCAAAGGCCCGGATCATGGCCGCCAGATTATCCTGCTGCAGATTGCAACCCGCATCGTCGATTAACACGTCGGGCAGCAGCACGGCAAAGGGGGCGTCGCCTACCAGTGGGCGGGCACAAAGAATGGCGTGGCCCAGGCCCTTGGCCTCCCCCTGACGTACATGCATTATGGTCACGTCGGGGGGGCAGATTTTCTGTACTTCTTCGAGCAACTGCCGCTTGACCCGTTTTTCCAGGGTGGCTTCCAGTTCGAAGCTGGTATCAAAGTGGTTCTCGATGGAGTTCTTACTGGCGTGGGTGACCAGCACGATTTCCTTGATCCCGGCCTGCACGGCTTCATTTACCACATACTGGATCAAAGGTTTGTCAACCACCGGCAGCATTTCCTTGGGGATGGCCTTGGTGGCGGGCAGCATGCGGGTGCCCAGACCGGCGACCGGGATCACCGCCTTACGGATCAAGGAGGGTGAAGGTATGCTCGAAGGTGTCGTTTTAGTCTTAGTAGACGTTGTTGAAGGCATGAGAGTCATCAAAAAAACAATGGGCGCCTATCATAACCAATAGTGGCCCTCCCGACCATTATCGGGAGGGCCACGGCCTTGGCACCTGTGTTAATTACTCAGTAAGTGCCGGTTCTTTTCGATGGTGGCCGGGCCTATACCACTGACATTGGCCAGATCATCGACCTTATTGAAGGGCCCATTGGCCTCCCGATATTCCACTATGGCTGCCGCCTTGGCCGGACCTATGCCGGTCAGCATGGCCAGCTGATCCTGGGTGGCGTTATTGATATCGATGCTGGTGACCACGGCGTTTTGCGCGGTAGCCGCTTTATTGGCCATACTCGGTGCCGCCACCGTCAGTAACGCGGCCAGCAAGGTGGATAACAGTGCCTTGTTCATTCCCGTCTCTCCTTGTTTCATATGAGTAGCATTGCGTCCATCGGACCCTATCAAGCCTTGTCCAAGGAACAGTTTTTTGCCAATAAAGAAACGAAAAATTGTAAAAAAACATCGATAAGAGGCGGGAGTTGCATTGAAAAACCGGCCGAAGCCGGTTTATATCAGGGCAGGACTTTCCTGAAGGGCTTGACCACCACGGAGGCATAGACGCCGGCGGCCACATAAGGGTCGGCCTGGGCCCAGGTCTGAGCGGAAACAAGAGAGTCGAACTCGGCAATGACGGTGCTGCCGGTAAAGCCGGCCTCGGCGGGGTCGTCGGCATCGATGGCCGGGTTGGGGCCGGCGACCAGCAGGCGGCCTTCATCGGCCAGTGCCTGCAATCGGGCCAGATGAGCCGGGCGGGCTTCTTTACGCAGCGAAAGGCTGTTGGCCTTGTCTTCGGCGAAAATGACATACCACATGGTGTATTCCTTGTTACATGATGGATAGTAAACGGGGAGGCCACTTGCGTAGCCTCCCCTGTTGGTACCGATAATGACAGATTACTTTTCCAGCACCTGCTGTCGACGATAGAGGTAAATGGCGGTGGCAAAGGTAAACAGCAGGGTCAGCCCCAGCAGACCGAAGACCTTGAAATTGACCCAGACTTCCTGAGGCAGATTGAAGGCCACATAGACATTGAGCGCGCCACAGAAACTGAAAAAGCCGACCCAGGCCAGATTGGCCTTGTCCCAGATGGGGTCGGGCACCGTCATTTCCTTGCCGAGCATCTGCTTGAGCAGGTTTTTACGGAAGCCGTAGCGGCTCACCAGCAGCCCGATGGCGAAGAGGCCATTCACCGCGGTGACCTTCCATTTGATAAAGGCATCATCCTGAAAAAACATGGTGAGGCCACCAAAGAACAGCACCAGCACCAGGGTGACCAGGTGCATTTTTTCCAGTTTCTTGTGCTTCAGCCAGACCAGCAACATCTGAATGCAGGTGGCGGCCATCAGTGCGCCGGTGGCGGCGTAGATATCGACGGTCTTGTACACCGCGAAGAAGATGATCAGGGGGATAAATTCGGCAAACTGCTTCATAGAAGGATGAACCCGTACAACAAAGATACCAGCAGTTTACCCATAGCCCGGGCGGCTGGCAAAAGTTTGCTGTTATAGCCGCGCTTCACGGCGCAAAACCAGCTGCTTTCGCCTATCCAGTCCACTTTTTGTCAGCATCGCCAGTAGCACTATGGTGCCGCCCAGTAAGCCCTGATTGGAGGGACGCTCGCTTAAAAACAGCCATACCAGCAAGGTGCCGAAGATGGTTTCCAGCAACAGCAGCAGGCTGACTTCCGCCGAGGGCAGATATTGTGGCCCCTGCTGGATCAGGGTAAAGCCCGCGGGCATCAATACCAGGCACAACAAGAGCAGCCAGCCGATATCCATGGCATCGGGCAACAATATCTCCCCGCTCCAGCACCATGCCAGGCCGGCCGTGATCAGGCCACTGAGGGCCAGCATGGGACTCATGTCTATCTCTGGCCGACTGCGCGCCAGGGTCAGATTACCGGCCAGCCCAACCGCCGCCAGCAGGGCAAAGGCACTGCCGATCAGCGAGCCTTCGCCATTGTCATCAAGCACGATAAGGCTGATGCCGAGCATACAGACACCGATGGCGAGCCAGGTGCGCAACGGCAGGCGTTCTTGCAGAAAGAGGCGACTGAGCAGGGCGGCAATCAGCGGGGCGGAGGCAAGGATCACCAGTACGTTGCCGGCTTTGGTAAAGTGGTTGCCCAGAATAAAGCCGATGGTACTCAGGCTGAACATCAGGGCACAGCCGAGCCCGGCTCGACCGCAGACCAGATAGGAACGCCACCACTGGTACCGGTATCGGGCCACCACGATAAGCCAGAATCCGAGGATATTGAGCAGGCCCCGCCACAGCACCATCTGCTCGGCGGGCAGGCTGATCACGCGCAACAAGAGCGCGTCGGGAGAAATAATAAGTACCCCAAGTGCGGTGAGCAGAAGTCCTTTCTGATGATTATCCATGGCGCCTGAACAGAGGGTGAGCAAACCCCGATGCTAACCAGTGTTGTCGAGAATAGCCAGCCTCTGGCGTTCGGGTGCCAGCATCATGAGGTGTCGATCTTCAGGCCGGTGGCTGGCAGCTGTGTCTTACCACCAGTTCGGGCGTCAGGGTCAGCACCCGGCGGGGGCTGTCCGGTGCCTTGATGCGTGCCAGCAGGGTGTCTACCGCCAGGGCGCCCAGCCCGGCCTTGGGCTGTTCTATGCTGGTCAGCGCCGGTACCAGATAATGAGTCAGCTCTATATTGTCGTAGCCCACCAGCGACATCTGCTCCGGCACCGATATATCCGCATCGGCCAGGGCCCGCAGTGCCCCCACGGCCATCATGTCATTGCCGACAAAGACCGCCGTAGGTCGTTCGGGCAGGGCGAGCAGGGCGGCCATGGCGCTGTTGCCGCCGGCCAGCTCGAAGTCGCCTTCAAGCACCCACTCGGGGCGCACCGGCAGGCCGGCATTGGCCATCGCCGTTCTGAAACCGGCCAGCCGCTCGTCCGCCGCTCGCTTGCCCAGCGGACCCGTTATGCAGCCGATATGACGATGACCGAGTCCGATCAGGTGATCGGTGGCCAGGCGGCCGCCCAGTTGACCGCCGTCCTGGATAAGATCCGCTTCCATGTCCATGGGGCCCCAGTCGGCCTGCACCAGAGGCACACTGGGATAGCGGTCGAAGACCTGTGCCCCCAGATGAACCTGGGTGCACATCAGGATAATGCCGTCCACCCGCTTTTGCAGCAGCATTTCCATGCTGGCATTGAGTCGCCGCTTGTCGTCACGGGTATTGCACAGCGCCAGGCTGTAGCCCAGCTCGAAGCAGCGTTGCTCCACCCCCTGTACCACTTCGGCGAAGAAAGGGTTGGCGCTGGAGGTGACCAGCATGCCCAGCGTGCGGGTCTCGTTGCTCTTGAGACTGCGCGCCAGCGCAGAGGGAGCATAATGAAGCTCGTCGATGGCCAGCTCGACCCGGGTGGTGATCTCGGGGCTGACGAAGCGGGTCTTGTTCAGCACATGGCTGACGGTAGAGGTGGACACCTGTGCTCGCCGGGCCACGTCCTTGATGGTCGCCATCAACGGGACTCCAGCAGGGTCTTTATCTCGGCCCGATAGGGAACCGAGGTCTGGGCGCCGGGTCGGGTCACCGACAGGGCTGCCGCCGCCTGGGCAAAGCGTACCGCCTGCTCCAGTGGTTGCCGCTGCTGCAATGCCGCCAGCAGGGCGCCGTTGAAGGTATCGCCCGCCGCCGTGGTGTCGACCGCCTTGACCTTGAAGCCGGAGATCAGGCGTCCCCTGCCTTGTTCGCTCAGCCAGACGCCCCGGGCACCCAGGGTGATGATGACGGTGGCGATGCCCTTGTCGTGCAGCAGCCGGGCGGCGGTCGCCGCACCCGCATCGTCGTTGACTGCCACCCCGGTCAGCCGTTCGGCCTCGGTTTCGTTGGGGGTGATCAAGTCCACCAGTGACAGCAGCGCATCGGGCAGCGTCTGAGCCGGGGCCGGGTTGAGCACCACGCGGGCACCCCGGGCCTTGGCCTGGCCGGCGGCGGCGATATTGGTGTCGAGCGGAATCTCCAGCTGTAGCAGCAGTTGCTCGCAGTTCAGTCCCTCACTGTGCCGGTTCAGCTGTTCGGGCGTCAGCCGGCCATTGGCGCCGGCGGCGAGCGCAATGGTATTCTCGCCTTCGTCATTCACCTGGATAAGCGCCACCCCGGTGTTGATGCCGGTCATACGATCGATGGCGCCGGTATCGATACCGTCGGCGGCAAAGCCGTCAATCAGGCTCTGGGCCAGCGCATCGTCACCCACGCAGGCGATAAAGCGGGTCGCGGCCCCGGCCCGGGCGGCGGCCACCGCCTGATTGGCGCCCTTGCCGCCGGGCACGATGCGATAGTCGCTGCCGGTCAGGGTTTCACCGGGGCGCGGAAACTGCGGCAGCCGGATCACGTGATCGATGTTGATGCTGCCAACTACGGTTAATGTCATGGTGATTGCCTTACTTGCTGATGACTTGCAGCGGTACCGGAATGTGGCTGGCCACGGTTTCACCTTTCAGGATCCTGTCGGCGGTTTCCACCGCGATGGCGCCGATGGCATTCGGCTGCTGGGCGATGGTGGCGGCCAGACGAGCGCCCTGTACCGCCTGGATGCCGTCTTCGGTGCCATCAAAGCCCACAATGATCACGTCTTTCTTGTTGGCCGCCTGCAGCGCGCGCATGGCACCCAGCGCCATCTCGTCATTCTGGGCAAACACCGCCTGCACCGTCGGGTTACCGGTCAGCAGGTTTTCCATCACGTTCAGGCCCTTGGTACGGTCAAAATCCGCCGGCTGGCTGGCCAGCAGCTCGAAGCCGTGCTTGTCTACGGCCTGGGCGAAACCTTCACCCCGCTCGCGGGCGGCGCTGGTGCCGGCAATGCCTTCGAGCTGAATGACGCGGGCATCGGCACCGATCTGCTCGGCAATATAGTCACCGGCCATCAGGCCGCCGGCCACGTTGTCGGAGGCGATATGAGCCACCACCTCACCCCGGTTGGCGGCCCTGTCCAGGGTCAGCACCGGCAACTCGGCGCGGTTGGCCAGGCGAATGGCGTTGGTGACCGCATCCGAGTCGGTGGGGTTGATCAGCAGCACCTTGGCACCGCGTACGCTCAGGTCTTCCACGTTGGCCAGCTCCTTGGCCGGGTCGTTCTGGGAGTCCAGCACTATCAGGTTGTAGCCCAGTTCTTCCGCCTTTTGCTCCGCGCCTTCTTTCATGGTGACGAAGAAGGGGTTGTTGAGGGTCGAGATCACCAGCGCCAGCGTATCCTTGGCATAGGCACCGGAGCTCATGGTGGCGCTGACCAGGGCAGCGGAGAGCAGGGTCGTCAGTTTTTTCATGATGCAGCTTCCTTTGGTATCGTGGAGTGGAATTACTTGTGTTTGTTGTCGACCAGTACTGCCAGCAGGATCACCGCGGCCTTGGCGATCATCTGATAGTAGGAGGACACATCCAGCAGGTTGAGCGCATTGTTCAGAAAGCCGATGATCAGCGCCCCGATCAGGGTGCCCATGATGGCCCCCTTGCCGCCGGCCAGGCTGGTGCCGCCCAGTACCACGGCGGCAATGGCGTCCAGCTCGTAGGTGGTGCCGGCAGTGGGCTGGGCCGATGACAGCCGGCTGGTGACGATAATGGCCGCCAGTGCCGACAGCATGCCGCAGATGGCATAGACACCCATCTTGACCCGGGCGACGTTGATGCCCGACAGCCGTGCGGCGGCTTCGTTGCCGCCCACCGCATAGATATAGCGGCCGAAGCGGGTGTGGTTGAGCAGATACCAGGCACCGAGGAAGGTCATGGCCATCAGCCACACCGGCACCGGTATGCCGAACACGTAGCCGGTGCCGAACCAGGCGAAGAGGTCGCCGGCATAGGTAAAGCCGGTTGAAATGGGGCGGCCATCGGTATAGACCATGGTCACGCCGCGCAGCAGGGTCATGGTGACCAGGGTGGCGATAAAGGCCTGTACCCGGCCCTTGGCGACGATGATGCCGCTGACGCCGCCGAGGGCAAAACCGGCCAGCAGTACCGCCGGCAGGGTAATGAAGATGGACAGCTCCATCGACACCATGCTGGCGGCAAAGGCGCCGCACAGGGCCAGTACCGAGCCCACGCTGAGATCGATGCCGGCGGTGAGGATCACCAGGGTCATGCCCACGGCAATAATGGCGTTGACCGAGGTCTGGCGCAGTATGTTGAGCAGGTTGTCGACGGTGAAAAAGTTGGGGCTCAGCGCAGAGACCACGGCAATCAGCACCAGCAGGGCGATCAGCGATTTCTGGGCAATCAGCCATTCCTTGCTGAACCAGCGGCGGCTGCCGTCAAGGGCGGGGGAGTTCATGCATTTTCCTCTTGTTGAGTCTGACCAACGGCGGCGGTCAGCAGTTGTTCCTGGGTCGCGGTGGTGGCGTTGAATTCACCGGCAATGCACCCCTGGTGCATCACCATGATACGGTCACTGATCCCCAGCACTTCCGGCATATCGGACGACACCAGAATAATGGCCATGCCTTCCTGCTTGAAGCGGTTGATCAACTGATAGATTTCCTTCTTGGCGCCCACGTCGACGCCACGGGTAGGCTCGTCGAGAATAAGCACCCGCGGGCGGGTCATCAGTCCCTTGGCGATGGCCACCTTCTGCTGGTTGCCACCCGACAGGTTGCCAATCAGCTGTTCCCGGCCCGGCGTGCGGATCTTGAACAGCGAAATAAACTCGTCCACGGCGCCGCGTTCGGCCTGATGATCGAGCTGGGGGCCCCGGCTCAGTTCGGCCAGCGCCGACAGGCTCATGTTGACTTTGACCGACAGATCCAGCACCAGACCATCGCCCTTGCGGTCTTCCGAAATATAGGCGATACCGGCGGCCAGCCCCTGTTGCGGACTCTTGGCCTGATAGGGCTTGCCCGCCAGCAAGACATGGCCTGCGGTGCGGGGCAGGGCACCGTACAGGGTCTTGACCAGTTCGGTGCGACCGGCGCCCATCAGTCCGGAAAAGCCGAGGATCTCGCCTTCGCGCAGGCTGAAACTGACGTTGTTGACGCCGGCGCCGCTCAGGCCGTCCACCTTCAGCACTTCCGGCCCCCGGGGCACGGTGATGCGCGGGTATTGCTCGTCCAGCCTGCGGCCGACCATCATTTCGATCAGCCGGTCTTCGTCGATATCGCTCACCGCCTCTTCGCCGATCCACTTGCCGTCACGCAGTATGGTGACCCGGTCGCAGATCGCGAAGATTTCCGCCAGTCGATGAGAGATATAGACGATGCCACAGCCAGCGGCACGCAGCTCTTCGATCACCCGGAACAGGGCCCGGGTTTCGGTATCGGTCAGGGCATCGGTAGGCTCATCCATGATGATGACGTCGGCCTTGAACGACAGCGCCTTGGCGATTTCCACCATTTGCTGGGCGCCGATGCTCAAATCCCCGACCCGGGTGCGGGGAGACTGGTGGATTTGCAGCCGATCCAGCAAGACCTGGGCGTTGGCGTAGAGGCGCGTCCAGTCGATTTTGCCGAAGGCATTGACCGGCTCGCGACCGAGAAAAATATTCTCGGCAATGGTCAGCTCGTCCAGCAGGTTCAGCTCCTGATGAATGATGCCGATACCCGCCTGTTGCGAGTCGCGGGGGCCCTTGAAACGGCAGGGCTGGCCGCGATAGCGGATCTCGCCGGCGTCCGGTTGGTAGATGCCGGTCAGTACCTTCATCATGGTGGACTTGCCGGCGCCATTCTCGCCCATCAGCGCCATGACCTGGCCCGGATAGACGTTGAGCCCGGCTTGATCCAGCGCCTTGACCCCGGGAAAGGCCTTGTCGATGCCGGACAGAGACAGTATGGGTTCCATGCTCACCTCAGAAAGGAACGCCGCAGCGCAGTATGATATTGGCGTAAGGGGTGCATTCACCGGTACGCACCACGGCGCGGGCCCCGGCATTTTGCCGCTTGAAGTCCGCGTGGCTGATGTAGTTTACCGGGATGTCCCGGCCCTGGGCGTCGGCGGCTTCGGCCAGCTGACTCAGCAATAGCCGGTGCAGATCGGGGCTGACGGTTTTTATTTCTTCCGCCAGTACCACCGACTCCAGCTGCAATTCACTCAATAGCGCCGCCAGCATGGGTTGCAAGCCGGGCAGCCCCGGGCTGACCGCCAGATCGATACGCTCGGGTCCGGCGGGAATGGGCAGGCCCGCATCGGCCAGCACTATGTCGTCAGTATGGCCGACGCGGGCGACCAGCGCGGATAAATGACTGTTAAGCAAGGTGGTTTTCTTCACGGTATCGCCTTGTTCTGGAGCAAAAAGCTCCGAAAGTTAACCAAAAATGGTGAGCGAAACGGTTACGCAATCGATTCGATGGGGGATTGTAGACAATAAATCTGTTTTTTGTGTGATCGACGTGGAAAAAACGAGAGCTGAGTCACAGAAGTGATGTTGCCGGACGCGGCGGCGGACGGTGCCGTGATTCGGGCTGTTGTCGACCGCACGAATTGATAAAATAGCCGTATCAACCACATCGACTCTCGCCACCCGGCCTGGTACAGGTATTTATTTTGTCCCCTTATTCACCGAATTCAGAATGCAGCCAGTTACTGGCGCCCATCCATGCCTTTTTGCATTGCCCCACCCCGGATGAATGGATAGCCGAAGCGCGCAAGCCACAGCATCTGGCCGCGCTGCTGGTGGATCATGCCAACTGCGAGCTGAAGGCGGCGATGAGCGCCCACAGCCTGGTGCGCCGTTATTGCCTGCCGAAAGAAAAACGGAAATTATTGCCCAATCTGGATTTTTACAAGACGCTTGATGCCCTGCCGGAAAAAGGCGAGGTACTGGGCAAACAGACCTTGCTGGATGAAAACCGGCGGGTGTTCGACGAACTGGAAAAAAACGATCTGCTGGTGAAAATGGTGCGCCTGATCCAGGAAGAGCTGCACCATTTCGAGCAGGTGCTGGAGATCATGGCGGCCAGAAACATCGAGTACCGCAGCCTGTCGGCATCGCGCTATGCCCAGGGACTGCTCCGGCATGTGCGCACCCATGAGCCGGCGGCCATCGTCGACCGCTTGATCATCGGCGCCTATATCGAAGCCCGCTCCTGCGAGCGCTTCGCCCGGCTGGCACCGCACCTGGACGAGGAGCTGAGCCGCTTCTATGTGTCGCTGCTGCGTTCCGAGGCGCGTCATTATCAGGACTACCTGACCCTGGCCGCCGACTACAGCGGTCAGAATATCGATGACCGGGTGGCATTTTTCGGCACCGTGGAAGCGGAACTGATGTGTTCAGCGGATACCTCGTTGCGCTTTCACAGCGGCGTACCTGTCCTATCGGTGGATCCCTGACGGTCTCGGTTTTCGGTGGTCGCGGGTTGCAGTAGCAGGGGCAGTACCAGCGTCAGCCCGGCTTTCAGTTGCGCCGCATCCAGCTCGGGGTCGCGGATCTGGCGCACCAGCAGGCCTTCCCACAGGCACTGGATGATCAGCATGACCTGACCGGCACGCTCGGTGGGCAGTGCCAGCCCGCCCTGCTCCCGGGGCCGGGTCAGCCACTTGCTGAATTCCTGATGCAGGGCGAGATCCGAGTCCCGTACCGCGGTGGCCACGGTCGGATCGCGCGAGGCCTCGGCGGAAATTTCCAGGAACAGGGACGGACTCATGCCGTTTGTATGGCAGGGGTGGCCGCCGAAGGCGTCCATGAATACCGGCAGCAGCAGGTCGGCCTCGCCGTGCAACTGACCGATTTCTTCCCGCACCAGCTGTAATTGCTGGGCGATGATGGCCAGTACCACATGGTGCTTGTTATCGAAATAGCGATAAATCAGCCCGGGGCTCATCTGCGCTTCCTTGGCCAGTTCGGCCATGCTGGCGCCGTGAAAGCCGTGGCGGATAAAGCACCGACGGGCGGCATCGAGGATGCGGGTGCGCTGCTCCCGCGCCCGGGCTTGCGCCCGGGCCAGTGATGTTGCCGACTTCATTACTCCACCTGTTGCCAGCCGCCACCCAACGCCTTGTACAGGTTGACGCGGTTGCTCTGCTCGGTCAGTTGGGTATTGATCAGCGCCTGCTCGGCGTTGTACAGGGTACGCTCCGCATCCAGCAGCACCAGGTAGCTGTCCCGGCCGGCATCGTAACGGGCGCGGGACAGTTGTTCGGCCCGGCCGGCGGCGGCCACCAGTGCCTGTTGTGACGCCTGCTGCTCGGCCAGACTGCCGGTCAGCACCAGGGCATCGGCCACCTCGCGAAAGCCGCTCTGGATGGCGTTTTCATAGTTGGCCAGGGCGATATCCCGTTCCGCCTGTGCCATGCCCAGCGCCGCCCGCAGGCTGCCGCCCTGGAAAATGGGCAGGTTCAGCCGGGGCATAAAGCTCCAGATCCGGGTGCCGCCGTCGAACAGACCGTCGAGCTCGCCGCTGGCGGTGCCGATGCTGCCGGTCAGCCTGATCGAGGGGAAGAAGGCGGCCCGGGCGGCGCCGATATTGGCGCTGGCCGCCTGCAGGGCGTATTCCGCCTGCTGCACGTCGGGCCGGCGCAACAGCACCTCGGAAGGCAGCCCGGCGGGCAGCGGTTGCAGACCGCTCACCTCGAATGCCACCTCATCGGGCAGCAGCTCGGGGGCGATGGGCGCCCCCACCAGCAGGGTCAGGGCGTTGATGTCCCGGGCCACCTGGCCCCGGTAGCGGGCCAGATCGGTACGGGCGGTTTCCATCGAAGCACGGGCCTGGCTCAGATCCAGCCCGGACACGGCGCCCAGCTGGTGACGCCGTTCGCTCAGCGCCAGTGCCCGCTGCCGGTTGTGGAAGGTGTCTTCGGCCAGCTGCGCCAGTCGGCGGTCGGCGGCCAGGGTCAGGTAGGCATTGGCCACCTCCGCCACCAGGCTGAGCTGGGCGGCGCGGCGTGCCTCTTCCCGGGCCAGGTACTGGTTCAGTGCCGCCTCGCTGAGGTTGCGGACCCGGCCGAACAGATCCAGCTCGAATTCGGCAATGCCCAGGCTGGCACTGTACTGATCGGTCACCCCGTTGGTGGGGGTCAGCCGGCCCCGCTCCAGGCCGCCATTGGCGGCCACGGACGGCAGCCGATCGGCCCGCTGGATGCGGTACTGGGCGCGGGCCTTTTCCACATTGAGCAGGGCGACCCGCAGATCCCGGTTGTTGGTCAGCGCCTGTTCGATCAGGCGTTCCAGACGGGCATCGGTGAAGAAGTCACGCCAGCCGATGTCGGCCACTGCCGTGTCTCCGTCGTCGGTGGTGGCGGGAATGGGCCAGTCGGTGGCCAGTTGCGGCTGGGCAGCCGGCACCGCCGGTGCCAGGCTGGCACAGCCGGACAACAGCAGGCCGGTGACCAGCGCCAGGCTGGTCAGCACGGGTTTAGTCATATTGGGTTTCTCCTGGCTGCGGCGCAGCCTCGACGGTGGCGGCCCGGGGCTTGCGGCCGAACAGCCGCTGCACCACCACAAAGAATAACGGAATAAAGAACAGGCCCAGCAGGGTACCGACCAGCATGCCGCCCAGCACGCCGGTGCCGATGGCGTTCTGGGCCCCGGAGCCGGCGCCGCTGGCGATGGCCAGGGGCAGTACCCCCAGGCCGAAGGCCAGCGAGGTCATGATGATGGGGCGCAGGCGGTCGCGCACCGCCGTCATGGTGGCCTCGAGGAGCGGCATGCCGCGTTGCTCCAGGTTTTCCTTGGCGAATTCCACGATCAGGATGGCGTTCTTGCTGGTCAGGCCGACCGTGGTCAGCATGGCCACCTGGAAGTAGACATCCCGGCTCATGCCGAACAGGGTACCGGCCAGCACGGTGCCGAGGATCCCCAGGGGAGCGACCAGCAGCACGGCGGTGGGCACGGTCCAGCTTTCATAGAGGGCGGCCAGACACAGGAACACCACCAGCAGCGACAGGCTGTACAGCAGCGGGGTCTGGTTGCCGGCCTGGCGCTCCTGGTAGGACAGGCCGCTCCATTCCATGCCGATGCCCGCAGGCAGCTGGCCGACCAGCCGCTCTATCTCGGCCATGGCTTCGCCGGAGCTCACGCCGGGCGCGGCCTGACCGTTGATCTCCATGGCCGGCACCCCGTTGTAGCGCTCCAGACGAGGCGAGCCGTAGTCCCAGTGGCCGCTGGCAAAGGCGGAGAAGGGCACCATCTGGCCCGCATTGTTGCGTACCGACCAGAGGCTGAAGTCTTCCGGCACCATGCGGTAGGGGGCATCGGCCTGTACATATACCTTCTTGACCCGGCCCCGATCGATAAAGTCATCGATATAGCTGCCGCCCCAGGCGGTGGCCAGGGTGCCGTTGATATCGGCCATGGTCAGCCCCAGGGCCCCGGCCTTGCGCTGATCGACATCGACACGAAACTGGGGGGTATCGTCCATACCGTTGGGGCGTACCGCGGTCAGCAGCGGGCTTTCGCCGGCCATACCCAGCAACTGGTTGCGGGCGTTGAGCAGGCCGTTGTGACCCAGGCCGGCGTTGTCCTTCAGGTAGAACACGAAACCACCCGAGGTACCCAGTTCGGGCATGGCCGGGGGCACAAAGGCGAAGGCCATGGCGTCCTTGAACTGGCTGAAGGCGCCCATGGCGCGATCGGCCACGGCGGCCACGCCCTGTTCTTCGGACTCCCGTTCGGACCAGTCTTTCAGGTTGATAAAGGCCAGGCCCATGTTCTGGCCGGTACCGGCAAAGCTGAAGCCCTGTACGCTGAACACCGACTCGACGAGGTCGGCCTCGTTCTGCAGGAAGTGATCTTCCAGCTGGGTGATGGTCTCCATGGTCCGCTCCTGGGTGGCACCCACCGGGGCCTGTACCATGGCGAACAGCACGCCCTGGTCTTCGTCGGGCAGGAAGGCGGTGGGCAGGCGCATAAACAGGAACACCATCACCGCCGACAGGGCGAAAAACATCAGCATGAAGCGTTTGCTGCGGGTGAGAATGCCGCGCACGCCGCCCTGGTATTTGCCGCTGGCCCGTTCGAAGTTACGGTTGAACCAGCCGAAGAAGCCCTTGGTGCCGTGATGCTCGCCCTTTTTCAGCGGCTTGAGCATGGTGGCGCACAGGGCCGGGGTCAGCACGATGGCCACCAGCACCGACAGCCCCATCGCCGAGGCGATGGTGACCGAAAACTGGCGGTAAATGACGCCGGTGGAGCCGCCGAGAAAGGCCATGGGGATGAATACCGCCGACAGCACCAGGCCAATGCCCACCAGGGCGCCGGTGATCTGATCCATCGACTTGCGGGTGGCCTCCAGCGGTGACAGCCCTTCCTCACTCATGATCCGCTCGACGTTTTCCACCACCACGATGGCGTCGTCCACCAGCAGGCCGATGGCCAGCACCATGGCGAACATGGTCAGCATATTGATGGAGAAGCCGAACGCGGCCAGCACCCCGAAGGTACCGAGCAGCACTACCGGCACAGCGATGGTGGGGATCAGGGTGGCGCGGAAATTCTGCATGAACAGGTACATCACCAGGAACACCAGCAGCACCGCTTCCGCCAGGGTCTTGACCACCCCGGAGATGGCGACCTTGACGAAGGGCGTGGTGTCAAAGGGCACCACGGAGGTCAGGCCGGGCGGGTAGAAGGCTTCCAGCTCTTTCAGGGTGTTGACCACACCGGTGGCGGTATCCAGGGCGTTGGCGCCGGTGGACAGGGAAATGGCGACACCGGTGGCCGGCTGGCCGTTGTAGCGGCTGATGAAGTTATAGTTTTCGGCACCCAGCTCCACCCGGGCCACATCGGCGAGGATCAGGCTGGAGCCGTCCGGGTTGCTGCGCAGTATGATGTTGCGGAACTGTTCCGGGGTCTGCAGTCGCTCCTGGGCGTTGATGGTGGCGTTGAGCTGCTGGCCCGGCATGGCCGGGGCGCCGCCGAGCTGACCCACGGTCACCTGGGCATTCTGGGCGCGGATGGCGGCGATCACCTGCTCGGTAGACAGGGCATAGGTGTCGAGCTTGTTGGGATCGAGCCAGATACGCATGGCGTATTCGGCGCCGAACACCTGCAGCGTGCCCACGCCCGGTACCCGGCTGAGCGGGTCAACCAGGTTGGCGTTCACGTAGTCGGCGATATCGTCCTTGTCCATGCTGCCGTCTTCCGACACGAAGCCGACCACCATCAGGAAGCCGCTGCTCGACTTGCTCACGTTCACCCCCTGGGCCTGTACTTCCTGGGGCAGCAGCGGCATGGCCAACTGCAGCTTGTTCTGCACCTGCACCTGGGCGATGTCCGGATCGGTGCCGTTCTCGAAGGTCAGGCTGAGGTTGACGCGACCGTTGGCGTCGCTGGAGGCGGACATGTACAGCAGGCCGTCCAGTCCCTTCATGTTCTGCTCGATGATCTGGGTCACCGAGTCTTCCACCACCTTGGCGGAGGCGCCCGGGTAGGTGGCACTGATGCTCACCGCCGGCGGCGCTATGGTCGGATACTGGGACACCGGCAGGGTCAGGACGGACAGGGCGCCCGCCAGCATGATGATGATGGCGATAACCCAGGCAAAGATGGGTCTATCAATGAAAAAACGAGCCATGGTGCTCTCCTTAAGGCTGACGAGCGAGGGTGCGCTCGGCCTCGACGACGCGGACCTCGGCGCCGGGGCGGACTTTCTGCAGCCCTTCGATGATCACCTTGTCGCCGGCGACCAGCCCGCTTTCCAGCAGCCACTGGTCGCCCAGGGTGCGACTGACCACCACGGAGCGCTGCTCCACCTGATTGTCTGCGTTCACCACCAGGGCCGAGGTATTACCTTTGGGATCCCGGGCGATGCCCTGCTGGGGCACCAGCAGGGCATGGTCCCGCTCGCCCTGGCCGAGTTGGGCGCGCAGGTACATGCCGGGCAGCAGCAGCTGATCCGGGTTGGGCACTTCTACCCGCAGCAGGAAGCTGCCGGTGCTTTCGTCCACGGTGGCCTCGCTGAACGCCAGCTTGCCCTGGTGTTCGTAGGGAGTACCGTCTTCCAGCATTATGGTCACCGGCACATTGTCGGTGGTGCTGAGGGTGCCGGCGGCCAGCTCCCGGCGCAGTCGGAGCAACTCACTGCTGGACTGGGTCAGATCGACGTAGATGGGATCGAGCTGCTGAATGGTGGCCAGGGCGTCGGCCTGGTTGGCGGTGACCAGGGCACCCTGGGTCACCGCAGACTTGCCGGTGCGACCGTCGATGGGCGCGGTGAGGCGGGCGTAGTCGACCCGGATCTGGGCGCTGCGCACGGCGGCCTTGGCGGCGGCGAGATCGGCCTCGGCCTGGCGCAGGGTGGCGATGGCATTTTCATCGTCCTGGCGGCTGACCGCGTCTATCTTGACCAGTTCGGCGGAGCGGGCGGCATTGAGCCGGGCCGAGGTCAGGGTGGCCTCGGCCCGGGCCTGGGCCGCACGGGCACTGGCCAGTTCGGCCTGGTAGCTGGCGTCATCCAGCTGGTACAGCGGCTGGCCGGCCTTGACCAGACTGCCTTCGGTAAACAGTCGCTGTTTGACGATGCCGTCTACCTGGGGCCGGACTTCGGCGGTGAGGTAGGCGGCGGTACGACCGGGCAGTTCCCGGGTCAGGGTCACGCTCTCGGGCTGCAGCGTGGTCACCACCACCTCGGGCAGCGGTGCGTTCTGGGTAGCGGCCTGTGGCGCTGACTGGCTGTCGCAGGCCATCAGGCCAAGGCCTGACAGCACCCCGACCAGGATCATACGGGGCGGAAATGTGCGCAATGACATAGTGGGTCTCGCTTGCATGCTGGATGTTGTTATCGGGAGTCTAAGACAAATAATGAATGTTCATTCATTCGCAGAGAGTGAACGATCATTCACTTAATTTCAAGTGACAATTTTGTGGGGCTAGCCGAAAACAGCGTATTGTTCCTGTCTTGCCGGTGCGCAGTAGCAGGACCGTCGGAGAGCGTGAAAGGCAGAGGGTGCCGGTCGGGGCTTAATCGACAGGGTGCCAGCGGTATTCGTTGTTGTAATTCTGCAGCAGGCGCAACCCTTGTTCGCTCTGGGGGTTGGTCAGTACCTTATGGGTGGGACCGGCTTCGACCACATGGCCGTCGTGCATCAGGATCACCTGGTCGCTGACATGGCGCACCACCCCCAGATCGTTGGCCACGATAATGTAGGACAGGCCCAGGGTCGCCTGCAGGCTGAGCAGCAGGTTGATGATCTGCGAGCGCACCGAAATATCCAGGTTGGAGATGGCTTCGTCGGCGACGATGATCTTGGGTGACAGGATCAGCGCCCGGGCCAGGGCGACCCTTTGTTTCTGGCCGGTGGAAATCATCTGCGGGTAAAAATGGTAGTGATCCGGCAGCAGCCCCACCATACGCAGGGTATCCAGCACCATGGCTTCACGTTGTTCGGCATCCAGATTGGTATTGAGGATGAGCGGGGTTTCCAGGATCTGACCGATGCGATTGCGGGGGTTGAGCGAGGTGTTGGGATCCTGAAATATCATCCGCAGCAGTTGGCAGCGCTTCTTGTCATCACCCGGCGCTATTTTGTCACCGTCGATGTAAATGCTGCCTTTGGAGGGAGGCATTACCCCGGCCAGCACCCGGGCCAGGGAGCTTTTCCCCGAGCCGGCATCGCCCATCACCGCCAGGGTCTGGCCCCGTTCCAGGGTAAAGGACAGGGGGTGGAAGGCGGTTTTGGTGACCTTGCGAAACAGCCCGCTGTGGGTCACGAATACCTTGCCGAGATTATCGACCTTGAGCAGAGGCACCTGGCTCATTTGGACTTACCTTCAGGCATGTTGAGCGGAAAGTGGCAGTAATAGGTCTGTCCCTTGATCTTGGCCAGGGGAGGGGTGATCACGCATTGCCGCTGGGCCTTGGGGCAGCGGGGCCCCAGTCGGCAGCCGATGGGCAGGCTTTGCAAGGGCGGTATGACCCCCGGCAGTATGTTGAGCCGGGACTTGTGCGGCAGACTGCCGTCCAGATCCGGCATCATCTGCAGCAGGGCGGCGGTATAGGGATGGCGAGGCCGGGTCAGGATCTGCTCCCGGGTGCCGGACTCCACCGCCTGGCCGCAATACATCACTGTGATGTTGTGGGTCAGCCGGGCAAAGGTGGTCAGATCATTGCTGATCAGCAAGATGGTGGTCCCCGACAGCTTGTTGACCCGTTCCAGCAGCCGCAGTATCTGGGCCTGATTGGAGGCTTCCATGGCATTGGTGGGTTCATCCGCCACCAGCAGCTTGGGCCGGTTGGCGACGGCCATGGCGATCATCACTTTCTGGCAGACCCCCTCGGACAGTTGGTAAGGGTAGGCATTCATCACGGCTTTTGGCTCACGAATTCCCACTCTGTGCAGTAACGCGGTCGCCTGCTTGCGGCGCCAGTGCCAGCGCTGCCACCATTTGCCCTGAAAGCTGCGGGACGGAATGGCCTCGATCAGCTGGGCGCCGATGCGCTCGGACGGATCCAGGCAGCTGGACGGCTCCTGAAACACCATGGCGATATCCCGCCCCATGATGCGCCGCCGCTCCTTGTGAGACAGGCTGAGCAAGTCGATGTTGTCGAGATACATGCGATCGGCGGTGACCCGCCAGGTGTCCTTGGCGATGCCGACGATGGTCTCGGCCACCAGACTCTTGCCGGAGCCCGACTCGCCCACCAGGCCGCGAATTTCACCATCGGCCAGGGTCAGGCTGAGTTTGTCCACCGCCTTGACCAGCCCCTGGGGGGTTTCTATCTCTATGGTGAGATTACGAATATCCAGTAGTGGCATCAGTCCATTACCTCGTTGATGGTCTGGCGCAGGCCTTCGCCGACCATGTTGATCACCAGTATGCTGAGCACGATGGCCATGCCCGGCAGGGTCACGGTCCAGGGGGCGATATACACCAGGTCGATGGCATGGGACAGCATGGCGCCCCATTCGGGGCGGGGCGGCTGGGCACCCAGGCCAAGAAAGCCCACGGCGGTAATGTCGAGAATGGCAGCAGACAGCCCGCGGGTGGTCTGGCTGACGATGGTGTCGCTCAGGTTGGGCAACACACCCAGTTTGAGTATACGCCAGCGGGTGCCGCCATCCAGCCGCAGGGCGATGATGTATTCCTTCTGCATTTCGTCGGAGACGGCATTATAGATGGCGCGCGCAAACTGCGGGATCAGCGCCAGGGTAATGGCTGTCAGGGTATTGAACAGGCCTGGACCCAGAATGGCGACGAAGATAATCGCCAGCAACAGCGAGGGGATCGACAGCAGGGTATCGAGAAAATGGTTGAGAATGCTGGCCTTGAAGCCTTTGCTCATGCCCCCGACAATACCGATGCAAGCCCCAGCCAGCAGTGCCACCAGTACCACCAGTATGGCGTTGCCGAAGGTGAGGCGGGCACCAAACATCAGTCGGGACAGCATGTCGCGACCCAGATCGTCGGTGCCGAGAAAAAAGTCGATATCGCCTTCGTCGGCCCAGGATGGCGGTATCAGCAATGCCTGGCTGAACTGCTCGTAAGGGGCATAAGGCGCCAGCCAGGGAGCGAACAAGGTCAGCAATGACAGCAACCCCAGCCCCCAGAGGCCCACCATGGCCAGCGTATTCTGGCGAAACAGCTCCCAGGCCTGCTCGCGCGGCGAGCGCACATGCAATTCCGGGTAGATATTAGCCCTGCCGGACATAAATGGCCCTCCTTCTGGCGGGGTAAATCAGGGTGGATAGCACCTCTACGGCGGAGCTGGCCACTATGGTGAAGGTGGCAATGGCCAGGGTGCCGCCCTTGATGGCGGCATAATCCTGCAGCGCGATGCTGGTCACCAGCCAGCGGCCGAGACCGGGCCAGTCGAACACGATTTCGGTCATGATGGCCGACGTCAGCACGGTGCCAAACTGCAGGCCCAGGGTGGGGATGGCCATGGGAAAGGCGTTGCGCAGACCGTGGCGCAGTATGACCCGGGTGTCGCTCAGTCCCTTGGTCAGGGCGGCACGAATATAGTTCTGTTTGAGCACTTCCAGCAGGGCGCTGCGGATCTGGCGGATCACTTCGGTGGTGGGCACGACGGACAGTACCAGTGCCGGCAGTATCAGATGACGGAGGGCGTCGAGAAAGGCGGGCCAGCGATACGGGCTGTCGGCCAGCAGTGTATCTATGGTCATGATGCCGGTCACCTGCTCTATCTCGTACAAGAGGCTGAGCTGACCCGATACCGGCAGCCAGCCCAGATGGAGCGAGAAAAACATCACCAGCAACAGACCCAGCCAGAACACCGGGACCGAATAGCCGATCAGGGTAGCGGTGAGGATCAGGGTGTCCTGCCAGCGGCCCTGACGCAGGGCCGCCAGGGTACCCGCCGGCACTCCCACCAGCAACGAGAGGGCAAAGGCGGCCAGACACAGCTCTAGGGTAGCGGGAAAATACTGGCCGATCGCCCCCAGTACCGGCAGGCCGGTGGCGCTGGAAATACCGAAGTCGCCGGCCAGCAGCTGCTGCAGAAAGGCGAGATAGCCGGTCGTGAAGTCGCTCTGGTCATCCTCCAGAAGTTTAAATTCCAGCACATAGGCGACCAGGGTCAGCATCAGCAGTGTGGTCAGCAGCAGGCCGAGGCGCCGTAACAGGTAATGCAGCATGGTTACTCCTTGTAGGCCTGATGAAAGGCGACACCGCCATAGGGTAACAGGCGCAATCCCTTGACCTGTTTACGATGGGCCTGCAGCCGCTGGCTGTGCACCAGCGGTATCATCGGCATGTCCTGATAGGCCAGCTGCTGCGCCAGCTGATAGTGACCAATGCGACGCTCCAGTTGCGGCTCGGTCAGCGCCAGACCCAGCTGTTGTTCAAACAGCGGATGACACCAGCGACTGGCGTTGGTGCCGGCGGCTATGGCCTGACAGCTGAGCAGGTTGCGCAGCATATTATCCGGATCCGGAGTGTCGGCCGACCAGCCGGTCAGCACCGCTTCCTGTTCTCCTGCCAGCAGCTTTCGACGCAGAATCTGCTCTTCCAGGCCGAGCAGTTTGACCCGGATGCCCAGCGTGGCCAGCCGGCGCTGGATCAGCTGGCCGGTCTTGAGCCCGTCCGGGTTGTAGGTACGGGCGCCAGAAGGGATCAGCAGGGTCATGTCAAAGCCATCGCTCAGGCCGGCCTGTTCCAGCAACCACAGGGCCCGAGTCTGATCCGGCAGCGGCATCAAGAGGTTGGGGTCATGGCCCCAGGACACGGGTGGCAGCAGCGACTCGGCAAGCGAGCCGATGTCGAAATACACGGCCTGCAGCACATCGGTTCTGTTCAGCGCCAGACTCAAGGCCTTGCGCACCCGGAGGTCATCGAAGGGCGCTTTCTGGGTATTGAGCGCCAGTATCGCCACGTTCATGCCGGTGGCCTGGCTCAGGGCCAGCTCGGAGTGCTGTTTAATCACCGACAGCTGGCTGGTGGCCGGATGAGCCATCACATCACATTCGCCGGTCAGCAGCTTGGCCAGTCGCTTGGATGATTTTGGGGTAATGTCGAACACCAGCTGGGCCAGCCGGGTGCTGCCGCGCCAATAGCCGGGGTGGCGATGATAGCGGATAAATTCGTCGGGTCGGTACAGGTTCAGCAGAAAGGGGCCGGTGCCGACCGGCTGCTGATCGAGCCGCTCGGGGTGCCCCGTCGCCAGCAGCTGGGCCCCGTATTCTGCCGACAGTATCACAGCGTAGTCGGTGGCCAGGTTGGTCAGAAAAGAGGCGTTGGGGCGGGTCAGCACAAATTCCACCTGGTGCTCGTTCAGCGCCTGTATCTCGCTGACCAGCGCCGGCCAGCCGATGCTGTCAAAAAAGGGATAACGGCCCCCGCTTATCGCATGATAGGGGTGGTCTGAGTCAATCAGGCGGGAGAAGGTAAAGACCACATCGTCGGCGGTCAGTGGCCGGCCGGGGCTGAACCAGTCGGTATCATGGAAGGTCACGCCGGGGCGCAGGGTAAAACGATAGCGAAGGCCGTCGTCGCTGCGCTCCCATTCGGTGGCCAGCGCCGGTATCGGCTGCTGGCTGTCCGGGTCGATATCCAGCAGCCGGTCGTAGAGCTGATGGGCAGTGGCGTCCAGGGTTTCGGTGGAGGTAACCAGTTGTGGGTTGAAGGTGAGCGGGGTCCCTTCTACACAATAGAGCAGACTTTCCTGTGCCAGTTGTCGGTTGCCGCCGTCACATCCTGCCAGTAGCAGGGTAGCCAGCAGACTCCAGAGCCATAAACGCATGCCTAATCCTTGGGGTCTTCCTGCTCGCCGGTTGGCAGCAGGGAAGCATATTTACGCAGCAAGCCACGCAACTGATGATAACTCAGGCCCAGCAGCTCGGCCGCCTGCCGTTGATGATATCGGGCCTGTTCCAGAGCGAGCCCGAGCAGCCGGACTTCCTCCCGGGCCAGATGCGCCTTGAGATCGAGCGGCAGCCCGGTATCGCTATGGTTCCGGCTTGGCGTTGCCGGGCGCCAGGGCGAGGCGAAGGGATCCAGGTACAGCTCGCTCAGCGCCACCTCCGGTCGGCCATGATGATAGAGGCTGCGCTCAATCACGTTCTTGAGCTCCCGGACATTGCCCGGCCAGGGGTGGGCCAGCAGTTGCCGGCGCACGGCCGGGCTGAAACCGGCAAACAGCGGCCAGCCGAGCTCCATGCACAGGGTGACGGCAAAATGCTCGGCCAGGCGCAGAATATCGTCATCCCGGGCCCGCAGGGGCGGCAATGTAACCACATCGAAGGCCAGTCTATCAAGCAGATCGGCCCTGAAGTCTTCCTTTTGGGCCAATCCGGGCAGATCCCGGTTGCTGGCACAGACCAGCCGTACATCGACCCGGACCGGCTGACTGCCGCCGACCCGTTCGAATTCACCGTATTCGATCACCCTCAGCAGTTTCTCCTGCACCCTCGGGCTGGTGCTGGCCAGCTCGTCGAGAAAGAGGGTGCCGCCATCGGCCCGTTCGAAACGACCCTGATGACGTTTCCGGGCACCGGTGAAGGCGCCGGCCTCATGGCCGAACAGCTCGCTTTCCAGCAGGGTCTCGGCCAGGGTGGCGCAGTTGAGGGAAACAAAGGGCTGCTGCCAGCGGGGCGACAGATAATGCAGCCGGTGGGCAATCAGCTCCTTGCCGGTGCCGCGCTCGCCCACCACCAGTATCGGTTTGTTCAGCGGCGCCAGCAGCGACACCTGCTCCAGTATCGAGAGCAGGGCATTGGACTGACCGATCAGCTCATTGTCCGTCATGGCACACCCGGGTGGCGAAATTTGCTAGATAATAGCCTTATTCACCGAGGTCGGCCAATGCCCGAGTGATGCCTGCTTATGGTTTTTATCTATATTTCAAATGATTAGTGGTATATGTCGACTTGGCATATAACTTGTAACGTCTTGTGCATACAACTTGTAAAGTTAAGAGAAGGAAGGCAAGACATCCGAGTCTTGCCCCATGATATGTAGCGAGGAGACAGCACCATGAGCATATTTTCCCGACTGGCGGACATCATCAACGCCAACCTCAACTCCCTGCTGGACAAGGCCGAGGATCCGCCCAAAATGGTACGGCTTATCATTCAGGAAATGGAAGACGAGCTGGTGCGTGAGCGATCCAATCTGGCCCGTTTTCTGGCCGAGAAAAAAGATGTGCTGCGCCAGATAGAACGGCACCGGGAGCGGGTGGCCGAATGGCAGGGCAAGGCGGAGCTGGCCCTGAGCCGCGAGCGTGACGATCTGGCCCGGGCCGCGCTGCTGGAAAAGAGCAAGCAGAGCGAGCTGCTCAAGGCCCTGGAGCATGAACACGAAACAGTGGCAGCAGGCATCAACAAGCTGTCGGAGGCCATCGGTGCCCTGGAAGCCAAGCTGGTCGACGCCCGTTCCCGCCAGCAGGCGATGCAGTTGCGCGAGCGCAGCGCCCAGAGCCGCATCAAGGTGCAGGAGCGGGTACGGCACAGCGAAACCGCCTCGTCGATCGACAAATTCGATCGCATGGAACGAAAAATAGACGAGCTGGAAGCCCGGGCAGACTTGTACAGTCAGAGCAAGGGACTGGAGCAGTCGTTTGCCGAACTGGAGGTGGACGACGCCATCAGCCAGGAGCTGGCCAAGCTGAAAGCCAAAATGAACAAGAATGAGGAGCACTGATGTCGGAACTGGCCTGGGCCCTGGTGGCCCCCCTGAATATCTTTCTGTTTCTGGTGGTGCCCATCTGGCTGGTGCTGCATTATCGCAGCAAGCGCCGGCTCGATGAGGGCCTGGGTGAAACCGCCCGTCAGCGACTGGAGCAGAGCCTGCATCAAACCGAACAGCTGGCCGAACGGGTTAGCACCCTGGAGCGGCTGCTGGATCAGGAGGTCCCCGGATGGCGTCAACCTTGATAAATCTGTATCGCGACAAGCGCAACGGCAAACTCGGCGGTGTCTGTGCCGGCATTGCCCGCAAGGCCGAAGTCGAGCCCTGGCTGGTGCGGGTGCTGGCGCTGACCGGCCTGGTGTTTGCCAGTTTTCTGACCTTTGTGTTGTATATTGCCGCCTGGCTGTTGCTGGAAGACAGGCCGGCGGCGGCAGAGGCGGAAGAGGCCAGGCAGGCGCATGTCAAGGCCGCCGGCTGGCAGTCGGGCCTGTCGCCGCAAGAGGCGCTGACCCGACTGGAAAGCCGGTTGCAGCAGTTGAATGGTCGGGTGGCAAAAATGGAGCAGCTGCTGACCTCGCGGGAGTTTCGTCTGCGACGGGAGTTCAATGATTTGAGTAAACACAAATGAGCAGGACGCCACTGGCTCAGTGGCGCAACTCACATTGGCGAAACAAGGCCGGTGCCTGGGTACAGCGCGGGCTGGACCAACGCCTGCGGCTGGCGGTAACCGGGTTGAGCCGTAGCGGCAAGACCGCCTTCATCACCAGCCTGGTCAACCAGCTGGAACACGCCGGGCTGGATGCCCGGCTGCCGCACTGGCCGCCGGCGGCGGAAGGGCGGCTGCTCGGCATACAGCGGGTGCCCAGTCGCCATCATCATGTGCCGGCCTTCGGTTACGAGGCGGCGCTGGGTCAGCTTTCGGCCACGCCGCCCTGCTGGCCCGAGCCGACCCGCGGCATCAGCGAAATCACCCTCGCCATTCGTTACCGACCCAAAAACCGGCTCAAGCGCAGGCTGCAGGATACCGCCACCCTCTATCTGGAAATTGTCGACTACCCCGGCGAATGGCTGCTGGATCTGCCGTTGCTGGGCATGAGTTATGGCCAGTGGAGCGAGCAACAGCGACAGCTGCTGCAGACCCCGGTGCTGGCCGGGCTGGCCCGGCCCTGGATGCAGGCCGGGGCAACCCTTGCCGCCGACAGCCTCGCCGACGATGGCAAACTGGCGCCGCTGGCGGCGGCCTATACCCAATGGCTGCACGACATCAAGCGCGAGTGTGGTGCCTATCTGGTGCAACCGGGGCGTTTCATTCTGCCCGGCGAATACCGGGATGCGCCCATGCTGCAGTTTGTCCCCTGGGTGTGGGATCCGGTGCCGGGCGGGCTGAATGACAGCCACCATTACGGCATGATGGAAGCGCGCTTCGAGCATTACAAAAAGCACCTGGTGCAGGGTTTTTATCGGAACTTCTTCGCCGGTTTCGACCGCCAGATAGTGCTGGTGGACTGCCTGACGCCGCTCAATCGCGGCCCCGACAGCTTTACCGATCTGCGCCGGGCGCTGAGCGCCATATTGCAGAGCTTCGAGTACGGCAAAAGCGGCTGGTGGCAGCGCCTGTTTGCGCCACGCATCGATAAATTGCTGTTTGCCGCCACCAAGGCCGATCATCTGACCCCGGATCAGCACGGCCGGCTGGCCACCCTGCTCGGCACCCTGGTGCGGGGCGGCCACCGCCATGCCCGGCTGTCGGGGATCGACATTCATACCCTGGCGCTGGCGGCCATTCGCGCTACCAGCAGCGGTCAGGTCAGCCACAGAGGCGAGACCATACCGGCGCTGCAGGGCCGGCGGCTGGATAATCGGGAAGCGGTGGCCCTGTACCCGGGCGACGTCCCCGAGTCCTTGCCGGAAGCGGCCTTCTGGCAGCAGCAGGGGTTCGACTTCACCGAATTCGCCCCGCCCGAGTGGCGGCCGGAACAGCCGCTGCCCCATTTGCGCCTGGATCAGGCGCTGGCGTTCCTGTTGGGAGACAAATTATCGTGAGTCTGAAAGGCAAGGTGATCCTGGATCAGCCCCTGAAACCATCGCAGCAACCAGGTCGGCAATCAGGTCGGCAACAAGATCGGCAACAAGGCCAACAACAGCCGGAGTCCGAATTTCTTCGCCCCGGCCAGCAACTGGAGCAGAACGACTTTATCGCCCTGGACGAGACTCCGGAGCCGATGCTGGCCGAGGGCCTGCGGCCCGGCCGTCGGCACTGGCTGTGGTGGAGCGGCATCGGCCTGTTGCTGACGTTATTGCTGGTGCATTCCGCCCTCGGTCTGTGGCAGACCTGGCAGGACAATCGCCTGCTCGGCCTGACCTGGAGCCTGGCCATACTGCTGCTGGCGCTGGCGGCACTGGGCCGCGTGTGGCGCGAGCTGAGGCTGCTGCGTACCCTGGACCGGGTATCCCGTCAGCAGGCAAGAGCCGAACGGTTGCTGGCGGAGCAGGGCACTGGTCAGGCCCGGGCATTCTGCGAGCAACTGGCTGCACGCAGCGGCCTGGACAGTTCCGATGCCTATCAGACCTGGCAGTTGGGCCTGACCGACCAGGAGCAGGACGCCGAGGTGCTGACGCTCTATAGCCGGCAGGTGCTGAGCGTACAGGACCGACAGGCTCGGGCAAGGGTGCTGAAATGGTCCGGCGAAGCGGCGGTCATGGTGGCGGCCAGCCCCCTGGCGGCGGTAGACATGCTGCTGGTGCTGTGGCGTAACTTGAAGATGATTGAAGACATCAGCCAGTGCTACGGCATTCGTCTGGGCGGCCTGAGCCGACTGCGACTGCTCCGTCAGGTGCTGCACCATATGCTTTATGTGGGGGTATCGGAAGCGGCCCTCGACGCCGGTATGGACTTGCTGGGGCTGGAGCTGGCCGGGCGCCTGTCGGCCCGGGCCGGGCAGGGGGTGGGGGCCGGTCTGCTGACCGCCCGCCTGGGGCTGCAGACCATGAGCCTGTGCCGACCCGTGCCCTGGCAGGGTGACGAGAAAAAACAGCTGGGCGGCATTCGCCGGGCTCTGGTCGACAAGGTGGCCCGGCTGATGACCCGCAGCGAGCAGGCATGAGCGCTGTCGGCCTGTTGCCGTCGGGGAATCTCTGCTGTTGCCTCGATCAACCGGGGCCTGCGGATTTTTTCAGGATTGCTGTAGCCGTCGCCTTAGCCGGTGGAACCTGCACACCTGTATGCCTGCGCACTTGCACAATAGATGACGTTGATGGTAAAGACCGTCAGAACAGGAGCTGGAATAGGGAAATCTGGAATAGGGGAAACAAAGAAGGGATAGCAAGCAGAAACTGGGGTGACCGACGGGGCTTGAACCCGCGACAACCGGAATCACAATCCGGGACTCTACCAACTGAGCTACGGTCACCAAAGATGGCGCGCCCTGCAGGACTCGAACCTGCGACCACCCGCTTAGAAGGCGGGTGCTCTATCCAGCTGAGCTAAGGGCGCTTTTTCTGACATTAAGCGGCAGCAAGGCTGCGGCGTAACGGGGCGGGATGATACCTATTTGCCTTGCGGCGGTCAACGGCTTTATCCGGCCGGGGGGACCGAACGAAAGCCGCAGGCGCTTGCTTATCAAAGCCGGGAAAAAATGCGACAATTGCCGCAGGTTTATAAAGGTGAGAATCAACGCAGATGTCAGCTCAAATAATCGATGGAAAAGCGATTGCACAGGCGGTACGCAACCAGGTGGCCGAGCGAGTGGCCGAACGAATCCGTGCGGGCAAACGCGCGCCGGGCCTGGCGGTGATACTGGTAGGTGCCAATCCGGCCTCTCAGGTCTATGTCGGCAGCAAACGCCGGGCCTGTGAAGAGGTCGGGTTTATTTCCAAGTCTTACGATTTACCCAAGGAAACCACAGAGCAGCAATTGCTGGAACTGATTGACGAGCTGAACCAGGACGCCAGCATCGACGGTATTCTGGTGCAACTGCCGCTGCCGGCCCATATCGACAGCACCCCGGTCATTGAACGCATACATCCGCACAAGGATGTGGACGGCTTTCATCCCTACAATGTCGGCCGTCTGGCCCAGCGGATTCCGGCGCTGCGGCCCTGTACTCCCAAGGGGATTATCACCCTGCTCGAGCGCAGTCATATCAAGACCCATGGCCTCAACGCCGTGGTGGTGGGCGCCTCCAACATTGTCGGTCGCCCCATGACGCTGGAGCTGCTGCTGGCCGGCTGCACCACCACCACCTGCCATCGCTTCACCGAAGACCTCAAGGCGCAGGTGGCAAGGGCCGATCTGCTGGTGGTGGCGGTGGGCAAGCCGCACTTTATTCCCGGTGACTGGATCAAACCCGGTGCCGTGGTGATCGATGTGGGCATCAACCGGCTGGACGACGGCCGTCTGGTGGGCGATGTGGAATATGCGGTGGCCGCCGAGCGCGCTTCCTATATTACCCCCGTGCCCGGCGGCGTGGGTCCGATGACGGTGGCTTCCCTGATTGAAAACACCCTGATCTCCTGCGAGCGCTATCACGACAAGTAACCACTCCCCGTAACACAGTCAGTAAGGACAACCGATGCAGTGGCCCGACAAGGATGTGCTCTACACGGTAATTTTCGGCACCGAAACCCCGGCGGGCCGCCGCTTCGATATTGCCCTTATCGTCACCATACTGCTGTCCATCGCCGTCTTGCTGCTGGACTCGATAGGTTCGGTTCGTGCGCAGTACGGCAACCTGCTGTCCGGGCTGGAATGGTTGTTTACTCTGGCCTTTACCCTTGAGTACGGCGTGCGGATTTATTGCTCCCAGAACCGGCTCGCCTACGTCAGAAGCTTTTACGGTATTATCGACCTGCTGGCGGTGCTGCCGACCTATCTGGCCATTTTCATTCCCGGTGCCAGTTTCCTGATGATCATCCGTCTGCTGCGGGTATTGCGGATTTTCCGCATTCTCAAGCTGATGCGCTACGTCAATGAAGCCAATGTGTTGCTGCGCTCGCTCAATCAGAGCCGGCGCAAAATACTGGTGTTCTTCAGCAGCCTCTTCATTCTGGTGACCCTGTTCGGCTCTCTGCTCTATGTGGTGGAAGGGCCGGAACACGGTTTTACCAGTATACCCATCAGTATTTACTGGGCCATCGTCACCATCACCACGGTCGGCTTTGGCGACATTACGCCGCAAACCCCCTTGGGTCAGGCCATTGCCTCCGTCACCATGCTGATGGGGTACGCCATTATTGCGGTACCCACCGGTATTCTCAGTGCCGAATTGGGGCGGGAAATGCGGCGGGAATACGATCTTCGCCACTGCCCCCAGTGTGACAGGGGCGGACACGATCAGGACGCCGATTACTGCAAATATTGCGGGGGAGAAATGGAAGTCCCGCAGGAGTAATAGGCTGCATAACCAAACAAAGGGAGCCGAGGCTCCCTTTGTTCATGGCCGTGTGTTCATGACCGAGTGTGCATGACCGGGTGTCGACCCGTTACTCTTGGGTGTCTTCCATCAGTTCGTTCAGCTTGCGGTCGGCTTCGGCGGCGGCGTCATCCATGGCCTGCTCCATTTCCGCTGCCTGTTCGCTGGCGGCGTTCTTGATGCTTTCGGCCGTTTCATCCAGCTGCTCGCCCATTGCTTCCATGGTGCCCTGTTCTTCCATGCCCAGCGTTTCCCGGGTGTCGTCAGCCATGTCCTGACTTTGTTGCTGCACGTTTTCGATGGCTTCATCCATCTTTTCGCCGGCTTGCTCCGCGCCTCCCTGGTTATCGCAGGCGGCCAGGCCAAAGGCGGCAACAGAGGTCAGTAATACTATGTTAAGCCATGATTTCTTCATTTTCTGCTCCTCATTGGGGATAGTCTGCGGCCGGGACCGCCGTGGTGTTTTTACCCTACTAGTAATAGCGCAGACGGTGATGAAACAACAGGTGATCAATGATTTAAAAACACGGGGTCATTTAAAAATAACCATATAAATCAGATATTAATGACAGGTTGCGAACCGGAATGACGCAAGCGGAGCGGGGCAGGCAGCGACAGATATGACGAAGGCTGTCATCTGGCGGCTGTAAAAGAGGCAACCTTGAGGTGTCCAGGGTCGCAGCGACGCAGACGGATCCTGCTGCGGTGCGGGGGTGATGGCCGAGCCAAGAAACAGGGCACCAATGATGGCGCCCTGAATCATTTTTTCATTAGGTTCCGAGCGCGAACAGCCCGCAGTATGCCTTACTTGCGGCGCCAGAGGGTGCCCTCCGGGCCGTCTTCCAGCACTATGCCCATGGCGGTGAGGCTGTCTCGCGCCGCATCGGCGGCGGCCCAGTCCTTGTTTTTGCGGGCATCCAGGCGCGCCTGGATCAGCCGCTCTATCTCGGCGACGTCGTCGTCGGCCCCGGCGTTACCACGCAGGAAGGTGTCGGGATCCTGGCTCAACAGACCCAGTACCCCGGCCAGCTCGCGCAGGCGAGCGGCCAGACCGGCGGCGGCGGTGTCGTCCTTGCCCTTGAGGCGGTTGATCTCGCGGGCCAGATCGAACAGCACCGAATAGGCTTCGGGGGTGTTGAAGTCGTCGTTCATTGCCGTTCTGAAACGGGTGACAAATTCCTCGCCACCGGCCGCTTCGACCACCGGCAGACCACGCAGGGCGGTATAGAAGCGCTCCAACGCGCTGCGCGCCTTGTTCAGGTTGTCATCCGAATAGTTGAGCTGGCTGCGGTAGTGGCCGGACAGCAGGAAGTAACGGATGGTTTCGCCGTCAAAATGGCCCAGCACATCACGAATGGTGAAGAAGTTGCCCAGTGACTTGGACATCTTCTCCTGATCCACCATCACCATGCCCGAGTGCATCCAGGTGTTGACATAGGGGCTGTGGTTGGCACAGCAACTCTGGGCAATTTCGTTTTCGTGATGGGGGAATTGCAGATCGGAACCACCGCCGTGAATGTCGAAATGCTTGCCCAGGTGCTTGCCGTTCATGGCCGAGCATTCGATGTGCCAGCCGGGACGACCCGGTCCCCAGGGCGATTCCCAGCTCGGCTCGCCGGGCTTGGACGGTTTCCACAGCACGAAATCGAGCGGGTTGCGCTTGCTCTGCTCCACTTCGACCCGGGCGCCGGCCTGTAACTGCTCCAGATCCTGGCCCGACAGCTTGCCGTAGTCCTGGAAGCTGCTCACGGCAAACAGCACGTCGCCGTTGTCGGCCACATAGGCATGACCATCTTCAATCAGCTGCTGGACCATGGCGACAATTTCTGGAATGTGCTGGGTCGCCTTGGGTTCGATATCCGGGCGGGCAATGTGCAGGGCGTCGAAATCCCGGTACATGTCGGCGGTCAGCCGCTTGGTCAAGGCATCGCAGCTTTCGCCGTTTTCGGCCGCCCGCTTGATGATTTTGTCGTCGATGTCGGTGATGTTGCGCACGAAGGTCAGCTCAAAACCCAGATAGCGCAGATAGCGGGTGACCACGTCGAAGGCAACGAAGGTACGGCCATGGCCGATATGACAGAGATCGTAAATGGTGACACCACAGACGTACATGCCGACCTTGCCGGGCACCAGAGGGACGAATTCTTCTTTTTGTCGGGTCAGGGAGTTGTAGATTTTCAGCATGATTCCACGTCTTGGTGAGGTGTGAGGTAGAGATAACGGCACTATTGAACCTTTAATGGCCATTCGGTGCAAGCCTTGCGACCGCAGGGGTTCGCTAAAGCGGCCGCTTGCGCTAAAATCGAGCTCTGAACCTATTATCTGGATAACTATTATGGTCACACTGCACACTAGCCACGGCGACATCACCCTGAATCTGTTCGCCGACAAGGCTCCGGAAACCGTTGCCAACTTCCTGCAATACTGCCGCGACGGCCACTACGACAACACCCTGTTCCACCGCGTTATCGACGGTTTCATGGTTCAGGGCGGTGGTTTCGGCCCCGGTTTTGAAGAAAAGGAAACCCGTGCCCCGATCAAGAACGAAGCCGACAACGGCCTGTCCAACAAGGTTGGCACCGTCGCCATGGCCCGCACCATGGAACCGCATTCCGCCACCGCCCAGTTCTTCATCAACGTCAACGACAACGATTTCCTGAACTTCAAGTCTGCCACCAGCCAGGGTTACGGCTACTGCGTATTCGGCGAAGTGGTGGAAGGCATGGACGTGGTCAACAAGATCAAGGGTGTGGCCACCGGTACTCGCGGTTATGTGCACCAGGACGTGCCCATGGACGACGTGCTGATCACCGGCGTAACCGTCAGCGAATAAGCCTGACGTTACCAGTCTTGCAACCTATCTGTCTTGTAACAATGCCCGCCATGGCGGGCATTGTCGTCTTTGTACCCAGGAACCCCGTTCAATGTCCCAAACCCTTTTTATTGCCGACCTGCACCTGAGCGCCGGGCGCCCGGACATTACCGCCGCCTTTCTGCGCTTCATGCGGGAGGAAGCGAACCGGGCCGAGGCCCTGTATGTGCTGGGAGACCTGTTCGAATTCTCCATCGGCGACGACGAGCCCAGCGCACTGAATGACGACGTGGCCGCGGCCTTCAGAGCCTGCAGCGAGCAGGGCACCCCCGTGTATTTCATTCACGGCAACCGGGACTTCATGGTCGGCCGCCGCTTTGCCCGCCTGGCGGGCATGACGCTGCTGCCCGAGCACCAGGTGATCGACCTCTACGGCGAGCCGACCCTGATCATGCACGGCGATACCCTCTGTATCGACGATGCCGGTTATCAGCGCTATCGCCGCATCACCCGCTGGCGCTGGTTGCAGTGGCTGTTTTTGTGCTTGCCACTGAGCCGGCGGATGCGGATTGCCGACGGTATTCGCGGTAAAAGCGCCGAGTCGAAGGAAAACAAGGTGATGCAGGTGATGGACGTGAATCAGGACGAGGTCGAGCGCCTGATGCGGCGTTACCGGGTGCGTTCGCTCATTCACGGCCATACCCACAGACCCGCCATTCATCAGCTTTATATCGGGGACGCGCCCGCCCAACGCATCGTGCTCGGTGACTGGTACACCCAGGGCAGCGTGCTGGTGGTGACTCCCCAAGGGGTGGAATTGCAGAGCCGGGCTTTCGAGCAGGCAAGATGAAGCCAGGAAAAACAGGGCTGGCGCGCATCATCGCCGCCGGCGGCTACTCACTGCAGGGGCTGAATGCTGGCTGAATGCGGATTGAAGCCCTATCTGTGGATTAATTGATTTACCGGCGAGCAACACATTATTAACATAATTAATGAGGATATTTAAAACATTCATTTCTGTTATGACGAGGCCAGGCCTAGTATCGGAATATGCGCGAAGCCCGGTTGTTACAGCGGCGCAGTCAACCCTGTTACTGTCATAGAGGAAGGAAGCCTTATCATGCAAATGCCACAGACCCTGAATATTCCCAACGGCGACAAAGTCCGGGGCATGTTTTCCAACGAAGAAATGGCCTCGCGTCAGTCCAAGCTGCGCAGCTACATGGCCGCCAACGACGTGGACGCCGTGCTGTTTACCTCTTATCACAACATCAACTACTTCAGTGACTTCGTCTATTGCCGCTTCGGCCGGGACTACGGCCTGGCCGTAACCCAGCACATTCACACTACCATTACCGCCAACATCGACGGTGGCCAGCCGTACCGCCGCAACGCCCTGGGTGACAACCTGGTGTACACCGACTGGCAGAAAGACAACTTCTTCCATGCGGTCAAGTCGCTGATCGGCGGCGCCAGGCGCGTGGGCGTGGAATTCGACCACATCAACCTGCAAGCCCTGGACAAGCTCAAGGCCGCGCTGCCGGAAGCCGATTTCGTCGATATCGGCGTGCCCACCATGAAGATGCGCATGTTCAAGTCGGCGGAAGAAATCGCCCTGATCAAGCAGGGTGCTCGCGTAGCCGATGT
>NZ_JAFBBE010000003.1:109188-199184 GCF_016907015.1 Oceanisphaera litoralis | reverse complement strand
GCAACAACAAACGCCCCATTAACCACGGAACGGCTACGCCGTTCACACCTTATATCCCCGCCATGAATGACGGGGCTTTACGGTGTTTATGGTAAGGATAGATAAGCGGGGCGCAGAGTAGGGAGAGAGGGCAATAAAAGTCGTCGAGAGCTCCCTTTGGGTGCTGCCGGCAGCCATAAACAGGCAAGGAGGCGCCCGAAAAAAAAGCCGCTGACGTTCAGCGGCTTTTTGTATTTACGGTTTTTATATTTACGGTTTTTGTATTTACAACAATAAGGCTCAGGCGAAGACGAAGAAATACACCGCCAGCATGCCGATACAGACCAGATTGAGCACAAAGCCCGCCTTCATCATGTCTTTCTGGCGAATGTAACCGGAGCCGAACACGATGGCGTTGGGCGGGGTAGCCACCGGCAGCATAAAGGCGCAAGAGGCAGAGACCGCAATCACGGACGCCACCATCACCGGGGTCAGCCCCAGGCCTTCGGCTACCGCCACAAACACCGGGATCAACAGCGCCGCACTGGCGGTATTGGACGCCAGCTCGGTCAGAAATACCACGAAGGCGGTAATGACCAGCAGGATCACGAAGGGGTTGGCGTTACCCAGCATGTCGGCCAGATGGTGGGCGAGAAACTCGCTGGTGCCGGTGGCTTTGAGTACATGACTCAGGGTCAGACCCCCACCAAACAACAGCAATACCCCCCAGTCGGTATGCTTTTCAATGTGCTTCCATTCCGCTACCCGGGTAATGCCGATCAGGGCAATGGCCAGTAGCGCGACTATGGTATCGAAGGATGCCAGGCCGCCGAGCGCCCTGGACACGGGGCCGGAGAACACCCACAGAAACACGGTCAGGGCAAAGATGGCCAGGGTGGTCTTACGCTTGCCGGTCCAGCTGATATGCTCTTCGGCCAGTTCGATGCGCTCGCCCAGTTTGGGGCGAAACAACAGATAGAGCACCAGTATGGCCATCGGCAGCAGCAGCAGGGTAATGGGCAGACCCAGGGCCATCCATTCGCTGAAGCTCAGGCCCACTTCGGCGGCGGCAATGGCATTGGGCGGGCTGCCGACCAGGGTGGCGATGCCGCCGATACTGGCGCTGTAGGCCACGCCAAGCAGTACGAAGAGATAAGTACTGCGATGACGCTCGCCATCCAGACAGCTCAGCAGGCCCAGCGCCAGCGGCAACATCATGACGGTGGTGGCGGTGTTACTGATCCACATCGACAGAAAGGCGGCGGTCGCAAACAGCAGGAATACGGCGGCACCAAGCCGGCCCTTGGCCAACTGCAGGATGCGGCCGGCAATCAGCCGATCCAGCTGCTGGCTGTGCATGGCGGCGGCCAGTGCAAAGCCACCCAGAAACAGGAAAATGATGGAATTCGAGAAATTGCTCAGGGCCGCAGTGGTATTCAGCACGCCGAGCAGGGTCGCCAGCAGCGGCACCAGCAGCGCCGTGATGGTAATATGGACTGCTTCGGTCAGCCAGAGTACGGCAATAAAGACCAGCAGGCTCAGCCCCTTGGTGACGCCGGGGTCAAAAGGCAGTGTATTGAGCAAAAGCAGGAACAGGATCAGGTTGGCGCCGAGAATGCCCCATTTGGCCCTGGTGTTTACACTTTGTTGCGGAGTATCGCCAGTCATGTGTTTCTCTCGTTATTTTATTGTTTTTTTTGCGGTTGCCAGTATATCACCAGACGGTGGGCATAAAAGATGATGTCGATTGCAAAACGGCGCCTTGCCCAGGTTCCGCGCTGGGCAATACTGGTATACGGGCTCATGATGTTCTTGCTGCTGCTGGGCTATGGCGGTAACCGGTATCATCAGTATCGCTATTATCAGGCGCTGCAGCAGCAGGCCGCGCCGGTACTGAAGGCCCTGCACCAGCAGCAACACAGGCTGATGACCCATGCAGGCAGCGGCCCGGTACTGAGCGAGCAGGTCACCTCGCTGACGCTGGCGGTGTCCCGCTTTGTGCGGTTTATCAAACAACGCCCGGCTCCACTGGAGGGCGTCGACGAGGTGCTTGCCGAGCTGAACCGCTACCAGGAAACCCTGCAGGCCCTGCAGGATGCGGACAGGCGCGGGCGTTATGCGCTGAAGACTTTCGCCGAAGCCCTTCAGTTACTGCCGGCCCGGCCAGGGTACCAACAGTTATTGCAGTACAGCCGGCTCTATCTGACCGCCTCTAACCAGATGTTTCTGCATGCGCTTGACGACGAAGCCGAGCGTTTACAGCAAACGGCAACCGCCGAGTGGCAGGATGCCCTCTATTACCACCGGCTATACCGACACAGTCTGGGAGAGATGATACGGCTGCGCGAGGCGATTGCCGCGGATGATCTTTCTGCGCTGTTCGGGCAGATCACCGACTGGCGGCGCCAGGCCGGAGCCAGCCGGGAAAGTATGCAGGCGGTCGTGGCATTGCTGTTGCTGCTGTGTTTCAGTATTGGTCTGCTGTTGCTGGCGGTACGCAACCGGCAGTTGCGCGAGACGAGCCAGGCCTCGTTTGCGCTGGCCCGGGCCAAAACCGATTTTCTGGCCAACATGAGCCACGAAATTCGCACCCCCATGAACGCCATCATCGGATTTTCTTCCCTGTTGCAGCAGACACCACTGACGGGGCAACAGGCCGAATACCTGAAAAAAATCAGAAACTCGTCCGAAAATCTCTTGCTGTTGATCAACGACATTCTGGATTTGACCAAGGTAGAGGCGGGCAAGCTGGAGCTGGAAGATATCGAATTCGATCTCAACGAACTGCTTGAACGACTCTCCGGGCTCTTTGCCGACATGTCCGAGCAGAAGCAGCTGGAGGTCATCATCAATAAGGTCGCCGCGGTGCCCGACGGTTTGCATGGCGACCCATTGCGCCTGGGACAGGTGCTGGTCAACCTGGTCAATAATGCCGTCAAGTTTACCGAACGCGGCGAAGTGGTGCTGACGGTGTCGGTGTGCAACGAGTCAGAGCCCCGGCTGTGTTTCGAGGTCAGCGATACGGGCATCGGTATCATGCCCGATCAGCTCGACCGGCTGTTTCTGTCTTTTACCCAGGTCGATGCCAGCACCACCCGCAAGTACGGCGGCAGCGGTCTGGGTCTGAACATCAGCCGCCATCTGGTGCAGCAGATGGGCGGGACCATAGCGGTGACGAGTCAGCCGGGGCGGGGCTCCACCTTTACCGTCAAGCTGCCGTTGCGGCCGGCCACCCTGGCCCGGGCCGAGCCGGCGCCGACACACCTGGCGGGGCAAAAGGTACTGCTGGTTGACGATAACGTCCTGGTGCTGGAGCTGATGAGTCGGTTACTCGATGGGCTCGGTATGGTGGTGTACAGCGCCCAGGATGCGGGCACGGCCAGGGAACTGCTCCACAAGCGGGGCGCCGAGCTGAATCTGGCGTTCATCGATTGCTGCCTGGGGCAGGATAACGGCCTGGAGTTGGCCCGTTATCTGGTGCAGCAGCCCCATTTTGGTCATATCGGGGTGGTGATCATGAGCGCCTTCGGTCGGGAGCGGCCAGAAGCCCGGATGCAGACGCTGGGCATTCATCACTATCTGTCCAAGCCGATTACCGTCCATAGCCTGCGCCAGTGTCTGAAGCAGGTACTGGGTGATGATGACGATAGCGCCGGCCGAGCCAGGGTGGCAGGCTTGCAGGATCTGGCGTTTTATCGGGCTCGGCTGGCAGGCAAACAGATATTGCTGGCCGAAGACAACCGCATGAACCAGCAGCTGATGGTGGAGTTTCTGAAACAGGTCGAGGTGCCGGTGACCCTGGCCGACAACGGTCGCCAGGCCGTTGAGCTGATGGCCGGGCGCCGCTTTGACGCCATTCTGATGGACTTGCAGATGCCGATACTGGATGGGGTAGAGGCGACGCGCCAGATCCGCAAGCTCAGGGTGCATCACGATATTCCCATCGTCGCGCTCACCGCCAGCGCCATGCGCGGCGACCGGGAAGCCAGCCTGAAGGCGGGCATGAATGGCTATGTCACCAAGCCGGTCAACCGGCTCGATCTCTATCAGGCGCTGACGCAGGTATTGGAACATTCACCGGCGGCAGGTGCCGACGTTGAACACCCGGACGCCGTGGTCACGCAACCGATCACGACAGCCGCCTTGAGTGACGACGCCAGGCCCGCCATCGGTACCATCATCAATACCACCATCGATACCACCACCGATACCGCCATCGGTACCGTCATCGATACCGCCACCGAGACAGCCAGCGATACCGCCAGCGAGCACCTTGACCGGCAAAGAGCGGATTTCAGCGAGCAGCATCAGGATGATGTCTGGCTGTTGCAGGCCGCCCTGGCCGGCGAAGACTGGACAGAGGCGCTGGCGGTGGTCACGGATCTGGCTGAACAGGCCAGGGGCTGTGGGCTGGCACCCTTGGCGGAGCAGGCACTGACATTGCGGTTGCCGTTGCAACAGCGGCGACGACCGGAGCCGGCGCAGCTGGCGGCCCTGACCGACGCGATCGCCCGGTTGGCCAATGGCCAGGCGGGATCCGGAGAACGGGACTTTATCTAATTGAGATGTTTGTCACATTTCGCTATTTAGTAGTTAATTAATCTGGTTTTGTATTGTTAATTGAACTTATATGCTGGTGATGAAAGCGGGCTCAGATAAAGATCGAGCCCGTGCATTTACTGGCGGTAATCCGCTCAATCCCGCCGGATATGGCCCTGTGTTTTGCTCTGGATTTTATTATTTTTTTAGACGATATTGCCGCTACGCAAGCATCTTGGTAGGGGAGTGTCATGAAAGTATTAGTATTGGGTAGTGGTGTCGTCGGTGTGACCAGCGCCTGGTATCTGTCGCAACAGGGCCACGAGGTGGTGGTGGTCGAACGGCAGCCCGATGCGGCCGAAGAAACCAGCTTCGCCAATGCCGGCCAGCTTTCTTTCGGCATGAGCTCCCCCTGGGCCGCCCCCGGTATTCCCCAGAAAGCCGTCAAGTGGATGTTTCAGACCCATGCGCCGCTCAAGCTGCGCCCCAGTCTCAACCCGGCGCAGTGGCAGTTTATGCTGTCGATGCTGGCCAACTGCAATGAAAAATCCTACGGGGTCAACAAGTCGCGCATGGTACGGGTGTCCGAATACAGCCGTCAGTGCATCAACGCGCTGCAGGAGGAACTGAAGCTGCCATTCGAAGGCCGCAAGCAGGGTCTGCTGCAGGTGTTCCGCACCCAGAAGCAGATTGATGATGCCGGCAAGGACATCAAGGTGTTGCAGGAGTTCAAGGTGCCTCATGCCATGCTGAACGTGGACGAATGCATTGCCCGCGAGCCGGCCCTGGCGCGGGTGAAGCACAAACTGGTGGGCGGTCTGCACTTTCCCGACGATCAAACCGGTGACTGCAATCTCTTTACCAAATTGCTGGTGAAAAAGTGTCAGGAAAACGGCGTCGTGTTCAAATTCAATACCGAGATCAAGGCGTTGGTCAGTGAAGGCGACCAGATTCGCGGCGCGCAAACCTCTCACGGTCTGGAAACCGCCGATCAGGTGCTGGTGTGCATGGGCAGTTATTCTCCCTTCCTGCTCAATCCGCTGGGTATTCGTCTGCCGGTCTACCCGATCAAGGGCTATTCACTGACCCTGGACGTCAAGAACGACGCCGATGCACCCCAGTCGACCGTGATGGATGAAACCTACAAGGTGGCCATCACCCGTTTCGAACATCGTATTCGGGCCGCCGGCACCGCCGAACTGGCCGACTTCAATGCGGACCTGCCCGCGGCTCGTCGTGCCACCATCGCCGAGTCGGTGAAAAGCCTGTTCCCCGAAGGCGGCAAGGTAGAGGAAGCCGAGTTTTGGACCGGCTTCCGCCCCATGACCCCGGACGGCACCCCCATTATCGGCGGCACCCGTTACCAGAACCTGTGGCTGAATACCGGCCATGGCACCCTGGGCTGGACCATGGGCGCCGGCTCCGGCAAGCTGATTGCCGATCTCATCAGCGGCAGGCAGCCGGAAATCGACGACAGCGGCCTGGCCTTCAGCCGCTACGGCTAAGGCGCTTTATCGCCACACCGCCGCCGGGTTCGGCGGTCGGGCAACATCATAGCAAGGCGCCATACCGGCGCCTTTTGCGTCTTTATCCATGTTTTCTACCCTACTGCCAGCCCGATAACATGGCCAGCCTAGTCCTGCTTGGTAATGCCTTGGTAATGCTTTGGTAATGCTTTGGTAATACTTTGATAATACCTTGTCGGTACCGACGATTCCGCTGGTTAAGCAACACCCTATAACTGATATGGATTCTGGCGCTGGTTTGCCTTTATCGTCACCCTCGCGAAGGCGGGGGGCCAGTGCCTTTGCAGGCAACCAGCAGCCTGACCGTTCTGCGCCACACGTCCTGGATTCCCGCCTTCGCGGGAATGACGACAGAGCCACAGCTGTTATGCAGCATTACTTATCTACCTGACCCTGACGTTTCTCTGATTTTTCATGTCGGGTTTATTGCTGTTTAATTGTTGATTTCAATCCAGATAAATTTTTAAAGGGGGGCTATTAGAGCCCCTTTTCTGACGGTCTGGTCATTGCCTGATAGTGGCTTGTTTATAAATAATTTTTATCTGTTTATACTGGCGTTTTCATTCTTTTTGTATGGTAAAAATGGGCCTTATTTCCCGCTGGTTCAAACCCGCCAGAGCATCGTCGTCGGTGGGCGTTTATCTTACGCCTCACTGCCTGGTTGCCATTGATGAACGGCAGCCGCAACAGCCGGTACGGCGTGAAGTCGGTAATGGCGAGCCATTGATACAGGCGCTGCGTGCGCTGCTGAACGAGCAGCAATGGCAGGGGCGACGGCTGCATCTGGTGTTGAGCCGGTACTGGTACCAGCAGAGTCAGCTGGATAAACCTGCCATGCCCGACAACGAGCTGGCGCAGGCGCTGCCCTGGTGCATGAGAGAATTGGTGGATCAACCGGTAGACTCGCTGCTGTTTGATTATATCGCGCTGCCGCCGAGCCCGACGGGTCAGGCACGCATAGCGGTATACAGCAGCGAGCGGGAGCGGTTGGCCGAGCTGGTGCAGGCGGTGACGCCACAATGTGACATCGCCACCATAGGGGTGGATGAGCTGGCCATGGCCAACCTGCTGGAGCCCGGGGTGCGCGGCCTCTTGCTGCACAAGATGCCGGGACAGGAGTTGATCCTGACCTTCATTCATCAGCGGCAATGGCATTTTTCCCGTACCATTCGCGGCTTTCAGGCGCTGGATGATGAACAGATGCCGGTCGATCAGTTTGTATTCGACAACCTTCTGCTGGAGCTGCAGCGCAGCATCGACTATGCGGTCGGCCAGCTCAAACTGAACACGCCCAATCGCTGGTACCTGGCATTGCCTCAGCGCGTAACACCGGCCATTCAGGAAGCCATCAGTCAGGTATTCAATATTCAGTCCGAATCCTTAACCAGCAATACCCTGAGCCCCATCAGCCTGCCGGCGCTGGGAATATTGCGGGAGGAGCAAGGGTGAAACGGCGCATCGAGTTTTATCAGGCCGCCCTCAAGCCCTCGTCAGACCCGGCCTCCATCGGTTTGCTGTGGCGGATCGGTCTGGTCATTGTCTTGCTGTGGGGCATCATCTTCGCCTATGCGGGCGTCAGCCAGTATCGGTTGCAGCAACAGAACAATGCCCTGCAGGCGGCGGTATTGGCGGGTGACGCTGATCTGAACCAGCTGCGCCAGGGGCTGGCCGCACTCAACCGCCGGCAGGACGATGGCCGGCAGGAGCGGATCGAGCAGAACATTAATGCGCGGCAGCGGTTGCTGGGCGTCTTGCAGCAGGAAAACTTTGTGTCTTATGCCAGTACCCTGAACGACCTGGCGCGCATTCCCTGGCAGGGGCTGGCCTTGCAGGGCCTGACCCTGCAAGGCCAGCGCATGGTGCTGCGCGGCGAGGCCGCCAGTGCCAGTGCGGTGCCGGCCTGGATCCTGGGCTTTGAGCAGCGCGACAGCCTGCGCGGGCACGGCTTTGGCCAGCTCGAAATCAGTCGGCGGCCCGATGGCGGCCTGGGTTTCAGCCTCTATAGCGCTGAGGTAACGAGCGCCGAGATGACGAGCGCCGAGGTGACCCCATGAGCCGGTTGACCCAACAGCTGCAAGGCTGGCAGAAACGCTTTGCTGCCCTGTCCGTAAGGGAGCGCTGGCTGGTGCTGGGTGCCGGCTGGGCGCTGCTGGCCTGGCTGGGATTACTGCTTTATGAATCCACACTGCAGGCTGGCGTGATCCGTCTGCAACAGGAACAGCAAGGGCTGCACCGTCAGCTGGCCGAGCAGCAGCAACTGCGAGATGAGCTGACCCAGGGCATAGCCCGGCTGTCGAATAATGATCGTGAGCAACAGCTGGCACGGCTGAACCGCCGCCTGAGCCGACTCAACGAGAACCTCGAGCAGCGGATGTGTACCCTGGTGAGTCCGGAGCAGATGTCCGCTCTGCTGCTGACCATACTCGAGCAAAGCCAGGGGCTGGAATTAAGAGAACTGAGCAACCGGCCGCCTCAACGGCTGACTGGCCCAGACCATGGCGAGTCCTTGTATCGCCACGATCTGAGCCTGCATTTAACCGGCAGCTATATGGCGTTGCTCGATTATGTACAGCGGCTGGAGCAGCTATCCGGACGCATCTTCTGGCGAGGCCTGGAATTCGAGCTGGAGCACTATCCCGAGGCCAGCATACGGCTCGATTTCTTTACCATCAGCCAGGACAGGGAGCTGTTGCGTGGTTAACTCTTTTTTATTGTTGCTGCTGAGTGCCGCCGCCGGCCTGCAGGATCCGACCCGGCCGTTAACGCCGATGACGGTTGAAACGGCCAGGCCCCGGGCGCAACACCCGCAGCAGGCCCGGTTTCGGTTGCAGGCCATTTTTACCGGCGGCGGACGGCCCAGCGCCATTATCGACGGCCGCCGTTACCAGACCGGCGATGCGGTAGCCAACTATCGGCTGGTGCGCATCCAACCGGATCATATTCTGCTGGAAGGCCAGGGCGAGGCCCTGACCCTGACGCTGTTTCCTTCATTATCGACCCCGAGTAACCAATGAACTTCACGACACGACCTTTAGCGGTGACCTTGCTGGCTGCCTCCCTGGCCGCCTGCGTGCATGCACCGGACGGCTCCTTGCCCAAGGCCGCGCTGGATGAAGCCCTGACCATGCGCCCGGATGCGGTGCCGCTGGAAGTAGAGCAGGAACTGCTGAGCGGCCGGGCCACCGCCGTGGCCAGGACCGCGACGCCACGGCTGCGTCGTTTCAACATTGCCGCCAGTGAAGTAGAGGCCACCGATTTTTTCAATGCCCTGGCCAGCCAGCACGGCATCAGCATGGCGGTGCATCCCGAGGTGCGCGGCACCATCAGCCTGAATCTGCGTCAGGTCACCCTGGCCGATACCCTGACCGCCATTTCCCGACTGTACGGTTACGGCATAGAACAACAGGGCGGCGTCTATCAGGTGTATCCCAACGGGATACGCACCCGTACCTTCAGCGTCAACTACCTGATGTTGTCGCGCAATGGCCGGTCGCAAACCGCCATCAGCGGCAGCAGCCTCTCGAGCGACGAAAACGGGGGCAACGGCGCCGGTAACAGTTCCACCCGCATCAATACCGAGTCCAGCAACGATTTTTGGGCCGATCTGGAGTCGGCGCTGGACCGGCTGATCGGTAACGAAGAAGGCCGGGTGGTGGTCACCAACCCCCAGGCCGGTCTGGTGAGTGTGCGGGCCGCCCCCGACGAGCTGGCGCTGGTGGAGGACTTCCTGAACCGGGCCGAACGCCAGCTAAAACGGCAGGTAATACTGGAGGCCCGCATCATAGAGGTAGAGCTGAACGACGGCTTTGAGCAGGGGATCGACTGGCAGCATCTGAGTCGCGGTGCGGATACGGGTACCGTTCCAGGAAATAGCGGTAGTTATCTGAATCCTATTGCGAACCTGGTGAGCGCAGGTGGCTCTTTTCAGTCGTATGTCGACAATGTATTCACCTTTAGCGACGGCGATTTTACCTCCGTTATCACACTGCTGAAAACCCAGGGCGAGGTCAATACGCTCTCGAACCCCAGGGTGACCACCAGCAATAATCAGAAGGCGGTGATCAAGGTCGGCACCGACGAATACTTCGTTACCGATTTTTCGCTGACCACGACGACCAATAGTGCCACCAGTGAAACCACGCCCGATATTGAGCTGACCCCCTTCTTTTCCGGCATATCCCTGGATGTCACGCCGCAGATAGCGGAAGACAACAAGGTGCTGCTGCATATTCATCCCTCGGTGAGTGAAGTATCGGATGTGACCAAGATCATTCAGTTTGGCGATAATCAGGCGGTGGCTTTGCCACTGGCAAGCAGTACCATCAGGGAATCGGATACCATCGTCGAGGCTCGCTCCGGCGAGATGATTATCATCGGCGGCCTGATGCAGGAAAAACAGTCCAGCAGTGAATCCGGTTTGCCCATTCTGAGTGACATTCCGGTGATAGGGCAGTTGTTCAAGCGTCAGAAAATAGGTAACCAGAAAAGCGAGCTGGTGATCATGCTGCGTCCCGTGGTGGTTAATGAAAACACCTGGCAGACAGAACTGCAGCGTTCGCGCAATCTGCTGGAAAAATGGTATCCGCCGCAGCCCGAACCATTCACTTCATTGCAGAGTGGTATTCGCTGATGAAAGGCGCCCGGTATTGGTCTCGAATGCTGCTGATGTTGCTGCCTTTATCGTCGGCGGCCCAGGCACAGGCTTCCGATGAAGAAGGGTGGGCACAGGCGGAATGGCCCGATCACACGGCGGCGCTGCCGGCGACGGAAAGCACACTCAGCATCAGCGAAGTGACCCTGAGCCGGGCCGACTGGCTGGCCGACATCGGCCGGCAGGTCGATGCGGCGCTGGACGCCGGCGACTGGGCCCGGGCCGAGTTTCGGCTGGCCCGGGCGCTGACGGAATACCCCGACGCGCATGGAGCCCGGTTGCGGCTGGCGTCACTGCAGTTTGGCCGTGGCGCCCTGGAGCAGGCCCGGGCCCAGTTACAGCAGGGGCTGGAGCTGGACCCGGACCAGGCCGACCTGCGCCTGGCGCTGGCCCGCCTGCTGGCCGAGCAGCAGCGTTACAATGCGGCCTTGCAGGTGCTGGATGACAGCCGGCCACCGCTGCCGTTACATCTCGACTATTACAGCCTCAAGGCCGACATGGCCCGGCGCAGCGGCCAGTGCGAACAGGCGGCAGCGACCTATCGGCTCTTGCTGGCCCAAAGCCGGGTCGGCGCCTGGTGGCTGGGGCTGGGGTTGTGCCAGCGTCAGCTGGGCGAAGATTTTACCTCGGCCTTTCAACGGGCGCGGGCCAGTACCGATCTGGGCATGGCCTCGCAGCGTTTCGTAGAACAGCAACTGGAGCAATATGGCACAGCGCAAACTCACTAAACGGCTCGGCGAGTTGCTGATTGAGCATGAGGTCATTACCGCCCAGCAACTGGAGTCGGTATTACAGCAACAGCAGCGCGAAGGCGGCCGCATCGGTCACTTGATGGTGCAGATGGATATTCTGACCGAGCTGGAGTTGCTTGGCTTTGTGGCCAGGCAACTGGACCTGCCCTTGCTCGATTTGAACAAGGTCGAGATAGACCGTCAGGCGGTCAAGCTGCTGTCCGAAGTGTATGCGCGTCGTCACCGGGCGCTGGTGATCAGCGCCGACGATAGCCAGGCCACGGTGGTGTTGTCGGATCCGGCGGATCTGGACACTCAGGATGCCATCGGCAACCTGCTGGCACCGCGCGAGGTCAAGCTGGCGGTGGCGCCGCAGGGGCAGTTGCTGGGGCTTTACGATCAGCTTTACCGGCGTACCGACGACATCGCCAATCTGGCCGAGCAGTTGCAGGGTGAAAATACCCCCAGCCGACCGGCGTTGGAAGCGGCGGGACTGGACAACAGCGACGCCACCGTGGCCAAACTGCTGTATTCACTGTTTGAAGATGCCTTGCAGGTCGGGGCTTCCGACATTCATATCGAGCCCGACAAAAATCTTATCCGGCTGCGGATGCGGGTCGACGGCCTGCTGCAGGAAACCGAGCTCAAGGAAGTGAACATAGCCCCGGCGCTGGTCTCCCGGCTCAAGCTGATGGCCGGGCTCGACATCGCCGAACGGCGACTGCCACAAGACGGCCGCTTCGCGCTGACCATCAAAGACAGCCCGGTGGATGTACGCATGGCCACCATGCCGGTGCAATTCGGCGAGGCGGTGGTGTTGCGACTGCTGGCTCAGTCAGGCGGCATTCGCAACCTGGCACAAGCCGGCATGCCCCCGGCACTGCTGGCCGCCTTTCGGCGCAAACTGGCCAGTCCCAACGGCATCATTCTGGTGACCGGCCCCACCGGCAGCGGTAAAACCACTACCCTGTATGGCGCCCTGAGCGAACTCAATACGCCGGATCGCAAGATCATCACCGCCGAAGATCCGGTCGAATACCAGCTACCGCGGGTCAATCAGGTGCAGGTGAACCTCAAGGCCGGCCTGACCTTTGCCCGCATCTTGCGCACCAGCCTGCGCCAGGATCCGGATATCTTGCTGATTGGTGAAATGCGCGATCAGGAAACCGCCGAAATTGCCATGCGCGGTGCACTCACCGGCCACCTGGTGCTCTCTACCCTGCACACCAACGACGCGCCCAGCTCGGCGGTGCGACTGATGGACATGGGCGTACCCGGTTATCTGGTGGCCAGCACCCTCAAGGGCATCCTGGCCCAGCGGCTGGTGCGCCGTCTGTGCGAACACTGCAAGGTGGCGCATGTACCCGAGCAGAGTGAACGGCAGTTCTTGCAGTATCTTGAGCCCGGCTTCAGCGGCGGTCGTTTTTACCGGGGCGAGGGCTGTGCCGGTTGCAACCACAGCGGCCACAAGGGGCGGGTCGGGGTCTATGAATGGCTGGACATTACTCAGGACATGGCCGATACCCTGCGCGAACAGAATATCGAACGTTTCAATGAACTGGTGGCGGCCGCGCCGGACTACATCACCCTGGCCCGCTCGGCCCTGCAGTTGGCGCGAGCCGGTGAGGTGGCGCTGAGCGAAGTGCTGCGCCTGGCCGAGTGGATGGAATAATGGCCTTCTATCAGTATCGGGCCCGAAACCGTCAGGGGCAGCTTAACGAAGGTCGGCTGGAGGCCGCCTCGCCTCAGGCCGCCGCCGAGAGCCTGCTGAATGCCGGGCTGATCCCGATCGATATCAGGGAAACCCGCGCCGGCACCAAGGGCTGGATACAACTGCAGCAATTTCTGAAAGGGGGCGTTAAACCGGAAGTGCTGTTGATCCTGAGCCGCCAGTTTGCCTCCCTGACCCGGGCCGGCATTCCCATACTGCGTATCGTTGAAGGGCTGCGCGACACCAGCGACAACAAGGTGATGAGCGGGGCGCTGAACGAGGTGGCCGAGGCACTGAATCAGGGCCAGACCCTGGCCAATGCCCTGGCGGCGCATCCGCATCTGTTCAACAGCCTCTTTGTGTCGCTGGTGGAAGTGGGCGAAAGCACCGGCCAGCTGGAACAGGCCTTCTTGCAGCTGGCCCATTATTTTCAGCTGGAGCTGGATACCCGGCGCCGGGTCAAGGCCGCCATTCGTTACCCCGTTTTTGTCAGCATCACCATGCTGGCCGCCATGGTAGTGATGAACCTCTATGTGATCCCGGCCTTCAGCGGTATTTTTGCCAGCCTGGGCGCCGACCTGCCCTGGACCACCCGTTTCTTGATGAGCACCTCCAGCTTCTTTACCCAGTACATCGGTCACCTGGTGGTGGTCTCGGTGGTTGGCAGCGGTGTGATCTGGCGCTATGTCAATACCCCGAGCGGGCGCCTGCGCTGGCACTACTGGCAGCTGCGCATTCCCATCGTCGGGCCCTTGATAAAACGTATTTTACTTGCGCGTTTTTGCCGCAGTTTTGCTATGATGCTGACCGCCGGCGTGCCCATAGTACGGGTGCTGACCCTGGCGGGTAATGCCACGGCCAATGCGTATCTGACCCGAGCCATTCTGGGCATGGGTGAGCAACTGTCGTCCGGCAGCAGCCTGTCGGTGGTGGCCGAGCAAAGCGGGGTCTTTACGCCGCTGATATTACAGATGTTCCGCGTGGGGGAAGAAACCGGCCGGGTCGACGAAATGGTGATGGAGGCGGGCCGCTTCTACGAAGAGGAAGTGGACTACGACATCAGCAACCTGACCTCCAAGATCGAGCCGATATTAATCGTGGTGATTTCTGTCATGGTGCTGATCCTGGCGCTGGGCATCTTTACCCCCATGTGGGACATGATGAATGTGGTCAAGGGGTAAAGGTATTGGCTTGTATTGCTTGTACGCATTACTTGTACCCATACCAATGTCCTTTATTGGTACAAAAAGCATTGAAGGGTTTCAATCAGGTCAGTATGATTTGATGATTAAATCAATAAGTTATCCATGAATTGTTTTGTTATTAATGTTAAATAAATCGAAATAGAGGAAAGCATGAGAAAAACAGCGGGTTTTACCCTGATCGAACTGGTTATCGTTATCGTCATTCTGGGCATCCTGGGTGCCGTGGCTGCGCCGCGTTTTATCAACATGCAGGGCGATGCTTATGAAGCCAATGTTCATGCTCTGAACGGTTCAATTCGGTCAGCCATGACACTGGCCAATACCAAAGCCATTCTGGATGGTTATGACAAGCTGGGTACAACAGCCGCTCCACAAAAGGGTCAAGACGAACTCTCAAATGTTGACTTTGTGCAGGGTTTCCCTGCCGCGTCAGAGGACGGTATCATTGCCATGCTGCAGGATGCCGATTCTTTTAATGCCGCTACAGAGGGCACCAGCTCTTATATTATTGAAAAAGATGATGAGACACTGACCATTGCCCCCCGTGCCCGAGGCCTTGATGGTAACTGTACTGTGGTTTATACCGAAGCTGAAGCCGCAGTCATTGCTTCTGGCTCAGGTGAAACCGCAGTTACAGCCACTCCGTATCAGCCGGCAAAAACCGTAGTTGATGTCTCTGGTTGTTAATCTGTTAATTAGTAAAAGGCGGCTTGGGCCGCCTTTTTTAATACCATGATCCGATTCCGTGGCTTTACCCTCATCGAATTGATACTGGTGCTGGTGCTGAGCGGCATACTGGCGGCGGTGGCGTTGCCACGCCTGCAGCTGGGCAGCCGGTTCGAACAACGGTTGCAGGCGGACAACCTGGTCGGCCTGTTACGGCTGGCGCAGTTGCGAGCCATGAATGACCCGGAGGCCGTGCAATCAGGTGCCGATTTACGGCGTTGTTCCAGGGTCGTTATCACCAATACCGCTTTTTCCCTTACCCAACACTGCGAGTCTACGGCAACGCCGCTTGCCGATGATGTTCTTGATAAAGGGACGCATCAGGGACTCTTTATGGGGAGTCGTGACCTGAATATACAGGCCAACCGGTCCTTGCCATTGGTGCTGCAATTTGGCAAAGCGTCAACCGATACACGCTTTTTAAGTGAAGATAGCCGCCTGGGTCGCCCCTTTATCAATGATATCCCGCTTGCCGAATCCCTTGAAATAACGATTGGCGGCAAAGCCGTTCATATTGAACCCGAGGGCTATATTCATGCGCCCTAGCTATTTCCTCTATCATATTCGTCGTGATAGCGGTGTCAGCCTGCTGGAATATGTGCTGGGACTGGCGATACTGGCCATTGTGCTGGTCGGGGTCGGGCTCTTCTTTGCAAGTCAGCCCCGCCAGCTGGATCCGGTATTTCAGTTTCGGGCCGTGTCACTGGCCGAAGCCCTGAGCGAACAGCTCATGGCGGTGAAATTTGATGCCAATAATAATCCAGCGGCCCGGGAGCGGTGTGGTATTAATGGGGTGACAGTGTGTGCCAATAGTTCCCAGGCAAGCACTGGCAACATTAACGACTTTAATGTGGTCGATGATTTTCAGCTTTGGTGTGGTATTAATGCCATTGACGGTGAAACCCTGGCCGGTCAATTGAACTTGCCGCAACCCCGGCTTTACCGCCATTTCAGGATAGAAAGCTGCGTTGAACCGGATGCAAGCGAGCCTTTCAAAAAAGTGACCATCAAGGTCGGCATCGAGCAGGGCTCCACTCTTTCCTTTATTCTGCACAGGTACAATATCCGATGAAGGCGCGCGGCTTTACCTTGATAGAGCTGGTGATCGTGCTGGCGCTGATTGGCATCAGCGCCATCTTCGGCACCCGCTTCATCGCCGACATGGCCACAGCGTATGTGGGTACTGCCGAGCGCGGTCAGGCCCTGGCCGGCGCCCGCTTCGCCATGGAACGCATCAAACGCGAACTCAGCCTGGCCTACAGCCCCAGCGTCTATGTGAGTGCCAATGAGGACGGCATCGATAACCGCTGTGTCTCTTTCGTGCCGGTGCTGGCCTCGGGCCGCTACAACGGCCGGGTAACAGACCTTAACCCTGATGCGACCTTTATTATTCCGCTGATACAGCAAGGTAACGCCATTGAAAAGGTCAATCTGACGGTGCGTGCCGACAGCGGTGAGGCAGTGTGGCAGGATTACCCGGGGACACGGCCGATGAACGTCGTCGAGTTTGGTTATAAGAAGCCGGAGGAGGAGGTGAAGCTACCCGCGAGCCTGCCTTTTGCCGATGCTTTTAGATTCTCCGCGGGGGAAGTTAGTTTTGGCAGGGAAGGCCTGGGCAAGCGCTATGTACTGTTGCAGCGGCGTCAGGTGCGTTTTTGCCTGCAGCATGGTGCCCTGTGGCGTTATGAGAATACGGGGTCAGGGTGGTCACCTGCCGTATTAATGTTGAACAATGTCGTGTCTAATCGCGTTTTTTCGGATTACAATGAGTCTCTTCAGCTGCTGGTCATGTCGCTGTCGCTGCAAACCCGGGACGGTGAGCTGGTGCTGCCCAGCCAGATCCAGGTGATTTATGAACCCTGATATCACTTCCGATATTAATCTCGGCGTTCGATCAACCCAGCGCGGCAGCATGCTGCTGAGCGTGCTGTTTATCATGCTGGTGCTGGCGGCGCTGATGGCGGGCCTGGCGACCCTGTCGAGCCAGAGCAGCCGACAACTGGTGTATGAAGTGCAGGCGTTCAAGGCCCGCCTGGCTGCCGAGTCGGTACTGGAGCAGAAAGTGTTTGAATTGTTGGGTGATAGTAACTCCAGCGCTGCCGTTACCACAGAGGTGGCGGGCTGTGCAGGAATCGCCAGAGTCCCCGAGAGCAGTACGGATGCCGGCGTAACCCAGGTAAATGTGATCGCCACCGGCACCTGTAACACCGGCCAACTGACGGTGATCCGCAACATAGAAGTCGAGGTGATTGAATGAAGTATTTAAAGATTTTGTTGTTATTCCCCCTATGCTGGAGTGCAGCCTCGCAGGCGCAGACCATTGAAGAAATTTTTCCCTATACCGTACAAAGTCATGATGAAAATGGCTCCATTCATGTGGGGCCTGGCGCCATTATTAGCGGCGAGAGTAAAGAGGGAAAGGTTCATTTTAAAGAAGTAAGCAACACCAGTCAGGGAAAAAACAAGCCATCTTGTTATGGCCATTCACCTTGTGTAAAAGTTGATGATTTTTCGGCGACGACATCTGTTGATAGTTTTGAGTATTATGAGAAAAAAGAAAAAGTTGAAATTCATAATGATGCATACACAGTGAAAAATAATAAAGACTTCGATGGAGGGAAAGTTTATATAATTAATGGGGATTTCACGGTGGATCCACAAGGGAAGGCTGGTGGGGAAGGCGATGGCGCTTTGGTTTTTGTTAAAGGTGATGCAGATATAAAGGGTAGTTTCCATGGTTATCTTTATGCTACAGGTGACGTTACCATTCAAACTTCAAACGCTTTTGTCTGTGGCCGCATAAGTTCGAAATCATTAACAGTATGGGCTCATGCCGCAGTTGATAGTAATGGGGCCTGTACATATGACTTTGGCTGGGTCGATGAAAAACCTGAAGTCACCGTGTCAGCCGTTAGCAATATTGGCTATGTAAATGGTGAAGGTGGGTATGCTGCAAAAATAACCATCAAAAATTCCGGCACCGCTATCGAGCAAGATTTTAAACTAAACTATGGTGATGGTGAGCTTTCCTATAAGAAAGTTGGTGAGGCTGGCACATATATCCCACTAGTCAATGGTAGTAACCACCAGCTGCCACTGAATACTGAACTTTATATAAAATATAACATTCCTGCCTCATTGAACTTGACCTTGGATCCTCAGATAGAAGGACAAGCCGCTCAGCATCTTACTCTGAAGTTTGTGCCCTATATGGTGGAAGTCCAGTCTCATAATGATTGCCCACCAGTGTCAAATTCATTTGTGTATGCTACCCATGCAGGCTGCCCCGTGCTGGCCAAGGCAGGTGAAGAAAAATCGGTGCCATTAGACTTTATTTTTTATAGTGTTGACGGTAGCAACAATGAAAAAGGTGCGGTCCTCTCGGATTATACCCTTGTTATTCCCGATAACAGCATGGTGAACGTTAACAATCATGCCTTGTTCAGTTTAGAGGATGAAGTTTCCTTTAATGACGTAGCTCTGGTGCAAGTTTCAATAGCGAATCATTGTGCCGCGTACGCGCCCGATTGTGGCGACAAGGAAACACAAGGTAGTAGTGCAATCATCGGCCGCACCGTGCCGGCCTCGCTTCGTGTTAAAGAAACCATAGCCGGTGATATCTCGGGGGATGTAATGTATGCCGCACAGCCGGCATCGGTTGAATTTAATGCAACGCCCGGCTTTATTGTGGAGGGCCTGGATACCAAAGGTAATCCGCTGCCCAGCTACAGTGGCGAGTTTGCCGGTGGCCTCAAGGCCAATAGCGAGATCATACTCGATACCCGATGGGCGGATGTCGAATTGACGGATACCGATTTGAGCTTGACTTACTCGGAATTGGAGGCTGGGCAGCATAGGGTCGCACTGAATCCTGCCAGTCTCACCTTCATTAAAAACAAGCCGTTTGCCGAAACCAGCCTGAACTTGCCATTAGAGCTGGCCATCAAAGAACACGATAAAACACTGGGCGTGGATGAAAAAACGACCTTGGCGGATAAGGAAGACACACTGCGTTTCGGCTTTCTAACCCTGGAAGATCTTGAATTACCGGTTGGCCAGGAAGGAACAATGCCGACCCATCTGAATTATTATTCGACTGATATCAATACCGTAGCGGAAGACAGCGGGTTTCCTTATGTCTTGCAATCTTCAACCCCACTTAATGTGACGACGATGCCGTCGCCGCCACTGCGGCTGGAGGTGACAGAGCAGGCGATAGACGTCGCAGCTTATGAGAAGCAGTGGAGCGGTAAGGTTGAGCTGGAAGTACCACTGTGGCTACAGCCTCACGACGGCAGCCGACTGGTGCAACCGACAGCACAGCTGCAGTTCACCGAGGAGCTGCGCAAGCGCGGCAACGACCGGGTGTTCAACCGGCGGGAGGTGATCCGCTGATGGCGCCGAGCCGTCAACGCACGGCAGCCAAAGATCTCCGGAGTTGAATATGTGTACTGGGTATGCCCCGACCCGGAGAATGCAGACCGTCGCCGCCTGAGGTGACTTGGGTCCTGGGCCTGTTAATCGGTAGTCGGATCCATTATTCTAGCGGCCGTTTTTAATCGGCCTATCTTTGCTGCTATCAGTTTGCAGTTTGCAGTTTGTTGCCGTTTCTTGCCATTTGTTGTCCCGGAGTTTCCTGTTCATGCGTTTTCCCTTTTTGGCCGCCGCGCCCTCGTACGCGGTTGCTGTTGATAGTGACTGCAAGGGATGCGGTGTATGGCAAGGGATATGGTTTCAGGCGCTGCTTTATTTCACCCTGGCCCGGCTGACGGTCTGGCTGGGCGACTCCCTGATGTTTTCATTGTGGTTCTCGCATCCCCTGTGGCCGGCGGCGGGGGCGATGCTGGTCGGGCTCATGCTGTGGGGGCAACGCAGCTGGCCGGGCATTGTGCTGGGTGCCGGCGCCTCTTTTATGGTTCAGACGATAAAAGGCGGCGTATTTGCCCCCGAACTGGTGGCTCAGTCGTTGACGGTGGGCCTGGGGGTGTCTCTGCAAGCCTGGATCGGCTACCGGCTGATCCGGCCCTATTTTGATGCGCGAGCCGGTGTTGAGCGGGCATCGGGCCTGTTTGTTCTGCTGCTGCTGGCAGGCCCCCTGGCATCCCTTATCTCGGCCACCATCGCCATGGCGGGCTTTTATTATCTACAGGGTGAAGCCCTGGCGGTACTGCTGCCCCGCTGGTTCAGCTGGTGGGCCGGCGACAGCCTGGGGGTGCTGCTGGTATTGTCCCTGTCGATGGGCTTTTTACCGGCAACCCGGCAGTGCTGGCGCGCTCATCGCTGGCAGATTGTGTTGCCCCTGCTGGTGGCCAGCCTGCTGATGGTGAGCGGCTATTCCTGGCTGGCCCGCAGCAACCAGCTGTTGGCGCAGCAGGAAAAACAGCAGGATAGTCTCCAAGTGAATGCGGCACTGGGTCAATGGCTGTTCACCCAGACGCGGACGGTAGAGGCGGTGGTCGGCCTGTTCAATGCCAGTGAACAGGTGAGCCGGGAAGAGTTTGCCCGCTTTACCCGTATGCTGGTGCGTGACGGCAATGATATCGGCGGTCTGGGCTGGGCCCCCCGGGTGTCGGGGGCCGAACGCGTCGAAATGGAAAGCGAGATCAGGGAGAGTGGCCTGCATGACTTTACCATCCGCCAGGTCGATCCTCAGGGGCGGCTGACGGCGGCGGCACCGGCTGTAAACCACTATCCCGTCTTGTATTCGGAATTGCGTTCGGGGAGCCCGACACCGGCTCTGGGGCTGGATCTGGGTCATGATCCGGACACCCTGGCCGTGCTCCGCCAGGCAAGAGACACAGGGTTGCCGGTACTGGAAATCCGGCAGGCTGTATTCGGTGCCGATCGTGCCCGTAACGATGATTACCGCTTGTTCTTTCCCGTCTATCAAACCGGGTTTGTGTCCGGATCGGCCACCTCCGCCGAGCGCCGCGCTGCCCTGCGGGGGTTTGTCGTGGGCCTCATCTATCTGGATGACATTTATCAGCCGTTGCAGCAACAGGCGGCGCAACGGGGAATAGGCGTAGGCCTCACTCACCCGGATGGCAAGTATCTGTCGCTGAGCAACACGATGCCGGAACAGCATCCATCCTATGCCCGGCTGGACAGCCATGTGGGATCTCTGGTCGGCAATGCCCTGCAACTGACCAGCTGGGATCTGCAGCCCTGGACGGTAGCAGACTCGGTCGCCATGCAGATTTATCTGGGCGGCAGCGTGATTATCTCACTGCTGTTGTCGGTTTATGTGCTGTCGGCGGCGGGGCAGAATGTGCGTATCGGCCGCAAGGTGGCGGCGCGCACCCTGGAAATTGCCCGGTCAGAAGCCCGGTTGCGCGGCATTATCGACGGTATGCCCGTGTTTGTGGGAGAAATGACCCCGGACGGCATCCTGATTGAGCTCAACCGTTCTGCACTGGAAAGATTTGGTTTGCGGCGTGAGCAGGTGCTTGACCGGCGCTTCGAACTCACTCCCTGGTTTGCCCATTCGACGGCGCTGCAGGCCCGGCTGCGTGAGGATATCCGGCGGGCAGCCGCCGGTGAGCCGGTGCGTCATGACCTTGAGCTGGTGGCGGCCGATGGCAATGTGATGACCATGGATTTCAGCCTGATGCCGGTGCGGAATGAGCAGGGCCAGGTGGTCAAGCTGATCCCCTCTGCGGTGGATATCAGCGCCCGTCGGCAGACCGAGCTGGCGTTACTTCGCAGTGAACAGGCGCTGGGCGAGAGTAACCAGCAGCTGGAGCTGAGGGTGGTGGAGCGTACCCGTCGGCTGCAGGAGAGCGAACAGTTTATCCGGGGCGTGCTCGACGCCTTGCCTTCCCATATTGCCGTACTCGACCAAAAGGGGATGATACTGCAAACCAACCTGGGCTGGCGTCGCTTTGCAAAAGCCAATGGCGGTGTGGTTGAGGCGGTAAGAGAAGGGCAGAATTATCTGGAACAGTGTGATGATGAGCAGGAAGACGGATTCAATGTCGCTTGCCTTATTCGTGAAATCATAGCCGGGCAGCGTACAATGGCGGGTTTCGAGTACGACTGTCATGGCCCGGAGCAGCGGCGATGGTTTCATTGCCGTATCACCCGGCTGGCCGAGGGTGACAACATCCGGGTGGTGGTCAGCCACCATGATATTACCACCAGTAAAGAGGCCGAATTGTCGATTGCGCAACAGGCAGAAGAACTGGAAAAACGGGTTGAAAAACGGACGGCCGAACTCCAGATAGCCCGCAGTGAAGCGGAGCGGGCCAACCGGGCCAAGTCGAATTTTCTGGCCACCATGAGCCATGAAATGCGCACTCCCATGAACGGCGTGCTGGGTATGCTTGAGGTGCTGGAGCGGCAGAACACGCAGCGCTGCAATGGGGAACCGCTTGCCATCATCAGGACCTCGGCTCACACCTTGCTGCGGCTGATCGACGATATTCTGGATTTCTCGAAAATCGAGGCAGGTCGGCTGGAACTGGAGCGGCTGCCGCTGGCGCTTGGTCAACTGGTGCAGGAGGTCTGCACGGTATTGCAGCCCATGGCCGACGACAAGGGGGTGACGCTCAGCTGTCATCTTGCCCCGGATGTTCCGCCACATATCTATGGCGATCCGGTTCGTCTGCGTCAGATCCTCTATAACCTGCTGGGCAATGCCATCAAGTTCAGTGGCGGTCGTCCGCAACAGCCGGGGCGGGCGGCGCTTAGGGTCGAGCGGCATAGCGGGGAGCCGGGGTGCCTGACGTGGTCGGTGATCGATAACGGCATCGGCATTGCCCCCGAACTGCAGGCCGAGATATTTGCCCCTTTCGTCCAGGCCGAAAACTCGATTACCCGCCGCTTCGGCGGCACCGGCCTGGGCCTGGCCATCTGCCGGCATCTGGTTGATATGATGCAGGGTGACATCGGCGTACAGAGTCAGCCCGGCAGGGGGACCACCTTTACCCTGATGCTGCCGGTACAGCCAGCGCCGTCGCCGGAATCCACTGCCGCCGTGCCGATGACGAATGGGGCTCTTCAATCAGGGGGCGCCTCAATTCGGGGCGGGCATGGGTTGGCGCCGTCGTCAACTGAGTCGTCGAATGAACGGCGGGAGCAGGTGATCCTGGTGGCGGAAGATGACCCGACCAACCGGAAAGTGATCCGCCAGCAGCTGGCTCTGCTGGGCTATGAGGCGGTCGTGGCAGAAAATGGTGATCAGGCACTGCAGCAGTGGCGCAGGGGCGGTTTTGCGCTGCTGCTGACCGATCTGCATATGCCGGGAATGGACGGGTATCAGTTGGCGGCGGCGATCCGCCGGGAAGAGCAGGGGCCGCCCATGCCGATTCTGGCCTTGACCGCCGACCTGTTAGGCGTCAGGATGCAGAAACATTCGGACCTGAATGATTACCTGACCAAACCCATCAGCCTCGATGTGCTCGGCGCCATGTTGCAGCACTGGTTATCGGCGTCCGAGCCACCGGCTTCTCGGGAGGAGCCTGCCACGCCTGATACGGTGGAGCCGGTGCTGGATACCTCTGTCCTGCATGATCTGGTCGGTACCGAGCCGGAGCTGGTCCGGGAGCTGCTGACCACCTATAGAGACGGGCTGCAGGAGGCGGGGCGCGCCCTTTACCCTGCCTATCTGGAGGGCGATCTTTCTCGGGTCGCCGCGCTGGCGCATAGATTAAAATCCTCTTCGCGCATGGTCGGTGCCCTTGCCCTGGCGGAACTGTGCACCGAGCTGGAGGTTGCGTGCCGGCATCAGACATCGGGTGGAGCGGAACCGCTGCTCCGGCGGTTTGAGGCGCAGCAAAAAGAGGTTGAGGCTTATCTTTCCGAGGTACTGGCAGGAGCGGGGGAGTGATTGAAAAACAAGAAAAACGAGAAAAACGAGAAAAACATGGTACGAGGCAGCACCTGATATGAAGATCCTGGTGATCGATGATGACCCCTTTATTCTCAAGGTATTGACACGCCAGCTGGCACAGGCCAGCAGAAAGGAAGTGATTGCCTGTTCCTCTGCCGAGCAGGCCTTGAGCCTGCTGGAGCGGGCGGGTGCCACTATCGCGCTGGTGATACTGGATCTGCAAATGCCGCAGATGGATGGCATTGAATGCGTGCGTCATCTGGCTCGTCTCGGCTATCAGGGGGGAGTACTGCTGCTCAGTGGCGAAGATGAACGTATTCTGTCCACCGCTCAGTCTCTGGCCAGGGCTCATGGCCTGAACGTGCTCGATGCGGTCAGGAAGCCGATTTCCTTGGCACGACTCTGCCAGGTGCTGGAACAGGGCCAGGCGGCCCCCTTGTTGCCGAAACGAGGCCCTCTGGACTTGTGCGACCCGGCCGATCTGGCCAGGGGCATCGCCTCCGGTGAACTGATCAACCATTATCAGCCCAAGGTGGTTCTCGCCAACGGGGCGGTGGACGGGGTCGAGGCGCTGGTGCGCTGGCAGCATCCCCGGCATGGCATTATCTACCCGGATCAGTTTATCTCGGTGGCCGAGCAGCACGGGATGATCGAAGAGCTGAGCCGCTGCGTCATGCGCCAGGCGCTGACCGATGCCCGCCTGTGGCGGCAGCACGGCCTCCGCCTCAATATCGCCATCAACGTCACCATGAACAACATCAGCTCCCTGTTGTTCCCCGAGTTTGTCACCCAGATGGCGATGGAAACCGGAATGCCGCTGGATCATCTGATCCTGGAGGTGACCGAAAGCCAGTTGATGGCCGAGCCGCTGAAGGCGCTCGATAGCGTGACCCGGCTGCGACTGAAGCGGATTGGCCTGTCTATCGATGACTTTGGCACCGGGTATTCTTCCCTGGCCCAGTTGAGAGACATCCCCTTCAGTGAGCTCAAGATAGACCGCAGTTTTGTGCACCAGGCCAGCCGGGATCCGACCCGCAGGGCCATTTTCGACTCTACCCTGGCCATGGCCGAGCAGTTGGGAATGAACACGGTGGCGGAGGGCGTCGAAGATGCCGAAGACTGGGACTATCTGCAAAAGACAGGCAGATGCCAGCTGGCGCAGGGGTATTTTATTGCCCGGCCCATGCCGGCCGAACAGATGAACGACTGGATGCAGCAGTGGAGCCATCGCCTTGAAGGGCTGATTGCCCTGCGGGAAAAATAACCCTGATGGCAGATGAACGACTATCTGAACCACTAGCTGAACCACTATCTGAACCACTAGCTGAACCGCTATCGGTGTCTTGTGATCCCAGGGGGCCGGTGGCGCGTCTCACGCCGTCGCTGGGTACCGCCTTGCGCGTCATGATAATCGTGTTTGGCTATGGGGCGCTGGCCGAACTGGGCATGTGGCTGGCCACCCCGCCTGTGTATGCGGCGCCGGTCTGGCCTGCCGCCGGTCTGGCTCTGTTTGGCCTGCTGATCTGGGGGCGACACTACTGGCCGGCAGTCTGGCTGGGCGGATTTGCCGCAGACCTGCTGCACAAGTCCTTGCTGGCCGGCGAGGAGCCGACCCTGTCACTGGTGCTGATGACCGGCCTTACGGCGGCGGCGGCCACCCTGGGTGCCGTTCTGGGGGCCCGCTGGCTGGCCCCCCTGGTCGATGAGCGCCATCTGGCCGAGCAGGAAGCAGAGGTAGTGTGGCGGCTGGCACTGGCCGCCCCCGTGGCCTGCACCCTGTCGGCCACGGTGGGCATCTGGTCCATGTATCTGCTGAACGGCGTCTCGGCCGAGCTGCTGATGGGTAACTGGCTGGCCTGGTGGTCGGCCGATGTCCTGGGGGTGCTGATGGTGGCCCCTTTCCTGCTGCCGCTGTTGTCCTGTCACTATCGGGACACCTCGGCCGCCGTGCGCAGGATGCTGCTGTTGCCGCTGCTGGTGATCATATTGGCGGTGATTGGCCTGAAGCTGCTCGGGCGCATGGAGAAAGCGGAGCGCAGGGAACACATCAAGGTCTCCGGTGAAGTACTGTATAAGCACCTGGAGAGCTATGTGTTGCGGCAGCAGGAGGCGGTATATGAAGTGGCCGATATGCTTGCCACCGACCACGAGCTGGATCAGCGCGAGTTTACCCTGTTTACCCGGCGGCTGATGGACGGCGGCGTGGTCAAGGGACTGGCCTGGCTACCCAGGGTGACGGAGACGGATCGTGAGGTCTTCGAGTCGGTGATCCGCCGACGTGGCTGGCCCGAGTTCCGGCTGCTGGAGCGCAATACCCGGGGGGATCTGATACCGGCCCTGTCCCGGCCCGACTATTTTCCGTTAACCTTCCTCGTTTCCACTCCTGATTATGACGCTGTGTCCGGCGTCGATCTGGGCGCCGGTGCGGCCGATAGGGCGCACCTGGAACAGGTGGCGGCCAGCGGCCAGCCGGTTCTGAAATACTGGAACAAGCCGTTGCATGGCGACACGCAGGACACCTGGCGGCTGTTTGTGCCCGTGTACCAGCCCGCTTTTGTTGCCGATCAAGCCTCGCCAGAGGCGCGACGGCAGGCCTTGAACGGTTTTTCGGTGGGACTCATTCAGATTCAGGATCTGGTGCAGGAGATAGCGGACCGATCTCTGCGGACAGGGCTGCTCAGCCGGCTCACCCTGATTGAGCGGGGAGCCGAGCCGCGGGTGCTGCTGGATCAGCGTGAAGCCATGCATGCCGGCCAGGAACCCGACTGGCAATGGCATCCCGAGATATTTGCCGATGCACACTTTGTGCTGGAAACCTGGGCGCCCTTGCCCTGGCAGCCGGGCCAGTCGTCGATGATGAAGGTGTTTATCCTGGCCGTGGTGATTCTGCTGCTGCTGGCGACCTCCTTTACCACCAACGTCACAGGGCAAAGCATACGTACCCGGCGTCTGGTGTTGTCCCGAACCCGCGAGCTGGATACGGCACGTCGTGAGGCGGAGCAGGCCAATCAGGCAAAATCCGATTTTCTGGCCACCATGAGTCATGAACTCCGTACCCCCATGAACGGTATTCTGGGCATGAGCGAGCTGCTGCAGCGCCCGCAGGCGGAAGGTGACCGGCAGGAGACGGTACACATCATCAGGGACTCGGCACAGATGCTGCTGCACCTGATTGACGACATACTGGATTTTTCGAAGATAGAGGCGGGTCAGCTGGAACTGGAGCGGGTGCGGGTGAATATCCGTAGCCTGGTGGACGGTGTCTGCCGCACCCTGCAGCCGATGGCCGTCGACAAACAGGTGGAGGTTCGTTGTGTGATTGACGAAGGGGTGCCTGCCGAGTGCTGGGGCGATCCCACCCGTTTACGTCAGCTTGCTTACAACCTGCTGGGCAATGCCATTAAATTCAGTGCCGGCCGCCCCGGAGTGCGCGGCCGGGTACTGATCCGGGTTGAGTGGATGCAGGAGGCGCCACCGCGGTTGTTGTGGCAGGTGTCCGACAATGGTATTGGCATAGCGCCGGAACAGAAGGCGGCATTGTTTGAGCCCTTTGTTCAGCTGGAAAGCTCGACCACCCGCCGATTTGGCGGTACCGGCCTGGGGCTGGCCATCTGCCGGCGCTTGGTCGATATGATGGAGGGCGATATTGGGGTCGTCAGCACACCCGGAAAGGGGGCCCGCTTTACGGTGACCCTGCCGCTGGCGGAGGCGTTGCCCGGGCGGGCACCTGCATTGACCGATGCCAGCCCCTGGCAAGGGGCGCCACCGCTCCCGGAGGCCGCTAACGGGCAGCGCATTCTGGTGGCGGAAGACGATGCGGTTAACCGCAAGGTGATCCAGCGTCAGTTGACGCTGCTGGGTTATCGCCCTGTGTTGGCCGAGAATGGCAGTGAGGCATTGCAGCGCTGGCAGCAGGATGCATTTTCACTTCTGCTCACCGATCTGCATATGCCGGAAATGGACGGGTTTCAGCTGGCGCGGGCCATCCGGGAACAAGAGCGGGGGCCACCGATGCCCATTATCTTGTTGAGCGCCGATCTGTTGCGGGTGGCATCGCGTCTGGAGCCGGGGGTGAATGATTATCTGGCCAAGCCGGTAGCGCTGGATGTGCTGGCCGCCATGTTGCGAAAATGGTTGCCTGCCTCACCCCAGGTGTCGATTGCCGACCCCGTGACCGAGGGGCAGAGCCAGCCTGTGCTGGATATTTCGATATTGCACGCCCTGGTGGGTGGGGATGATGCCGCGGTCGGTGAGCTGCTGGCCGAGTACCGGGCGTCGCTGCAGCAATCGGCGCTGGCCATGACGGCCGCCTATCAGGCCGGGGATATGGCTCAACTGGGGGCCATGGCACACCGCCTCAAGTCCTCTTCCCTTAGTGTCGGGGCCCTGTCGCTGGCCGAGCTGTGTGCCGGCCTGCAAAGTGCCGGCAAGGAAGGAACCACGGCAGCCCTGTCGGCCCTGATCCGTGAGTTCGAGGCCGGGTGTTTATTGGTCGAGGAGCAGCTTGGCCAGCACATGCCGGTATAACAGACCCTAGGAACCGCGTGCCTGCAGGTACTGCTGCAGGCGGTCCCGCTCGTCATCCTGCAGTTCCAGCCCCAGCTTGGTGCGGCGCCACAGAATATCCTCCACCGTGGTGGCCCATTCGTATTCCACCAGGTAATCCACTTCCTTTTGATACAGATGGCCGCCGAACGCCTCACCCAGGCAGTCCAGTCGCTCGCACCCCTGCAAAAACCGGTGGCACAGGGTGCCGTAGCTGCGTACGAAGCGCTGTAACAGGGCATCGGGCAGCCAGGGATAATGCCACCGTAGCGCCTCGGCCAGCCGGGCCGGGGTGCTGAAGTTGCCGCCGGGCAGCACGGCGGTGTGGGTCCAGGGCGGGCCGGCTTCGGGAAAGAAGCGGCACAGGGTGCCGGTAGCGGCCTCGGCCAGCAGGCGGTAGGTGGTGAGCTTGCCGCCGAATACCGACAGCAGCGGGGGCTCGTTCTCGGGGGCGTTCAGCTCGAAGCGGTAATCGCGGGAGGCCGCCTGTGCATCACCGCCGGCGTCGTCTATCAGGGGGCGAACCCCGGAATAGCGCCACACCAGATCCGCCGGGCTTGTCTGGCGTTTGAAATAGCCATTGACCAGATGACACAGATACTTCACTTCGTCATCGTCGATGGCCACCTCGGCCGGATCGCCTTCGTAGTCCACGTCCGTGGTGCCAATCAGCGAGAATCGGCCCTGATAGGGGAGCACGAACACAATGCGTTGGTCTTCGTTTTGCAGGATATAGGCCTCGGGGCCATCGTGCAGCCGTGGCACCAGAATATGGCTGCCCTTGACCAGGCGCAGTTGCCTGGGGGCTGGCATTGTCATGGTGTCGGCAAACAGCGAACTGGCCCAGGGGCCGGCGGCGTTGACCAGCGCACGGCTGCGGTACTGTTTCCGCTCGCCGGTAACGGTGTTTTGCAGCGTCAGCTGCCAGAGGCCCCCTTTACGCCGGGCCCTGATGCAACGGGTACGGGTCTTGATCTCGGCGCCGCGATCAAAGGCGGCCATGGCGCACAGCACCACCAGCCGGGCATCGTCCACCCAGCCGTCGGAATATTCGAAGCCCCTGGTAATCTGGGGCTGCAGCGGGCTGTTTGCACCGAAGCGAATGGCGCAGGAGCCGGGCAGATGTTTGCGCCGGGCGAGGTGATCGTAGAGGAAGAGGCCGGCGCGGATCATCCAGGCCGGCCGCAGATGCGGGCGATGAGGCAGACGAAAACGCAGCGGCCACATGATGTGCGGGGCGCTTTTCAGCAATAACTCGCGCTCGGCCAGCGCCTTTTTGACCAGCGCAAATTCATAATGCTCCAGATAGCGCAGACCACCATGAATGAGCTTGCTGCTGTTGGACGAGGTGGCCGAGGCCAGGTCGCTCATTTCGCACAGCATCACCCGCAGGCCGCGACCCGCCGCGTCCATGGCGATGCCGGTACCGTTGACACCACCGCCGATCACCAGCACATCAAAAAGAGGGGAGTCCGTTGTCATGCGGTTCCTTATCGGTTGTTATACCAATCGGACTAAAGATGTGATCAATATCCGATAACAATGCCGTGTTTTAAGCACTGTCATACCGGTACTGAATCAAGTTCAGCATGACGGACCCGGTATCTTTCTGCAGAGAGATCCTGACGTTCGTCAGGATGACGGTCTGAAGATGATTAATCCGATTGGTATTATTCATGTTCTTCCCAGTCTCGTGAACGCATCACCGCCTTTTGCCAGCCATGGTAAAGGCGGGTCCGGGTGTCCTTGTGCATCCGGGGCCTGAATGTCCTGTCCACCGCGAGGGTGGCGGCCAGCTGTTCGGTATTCTGCCACAGGCCCACCGCCAGCCCGGCGAGAAAGGCCGCCCCCATGGCGGTGGTTTCGGTTTGCTGCGGGCGCACCACCCGGGTGTTGATCATGTCCGCCTGAAACTGCATCAAAAAGTCGTTGGCGACGGCGCCACCGTCGACCTTGAGCGCGGCAAGCACCAGCCCGGCGTCTTCCTGCATGGCGTCCAGCACCTCGCGGCTCTGGTAGGCAATGGCCTCCAGCGCCGCGCGTATGATGTGATTGCGGTTGCTGCCCCGGGTCAGGCCCACCAGGGTGCCACGGGCATAGGGGTCCCAATAGGGGGCGCCCAGCCCCACGAAGGCCGGCACCAGATAAACGCCATTGCTGTCTGCCACTTGGTCGGCGAAGTAGCCGGAGTCCTGCGCCTCGCGGATCAGGCCCAGCTCGTCGCGCAGCCACTGAATAATGGCACCGGCCATGAATACCGAGCCTTCCAGCGCATAGTTCACTTCCCCCCGGGCACCAACCGCCAGGGTGGTGAGCAGGCCGTGGCGAGAGCTGACTCTTTGGCGGCCTGTGTTCATCAGCAGAAAGCAGCCGGTGCCGTAGGTGTTCTTGGCCATGCCCTTGTTGAAGCACAGCTGGCCGAACAGCGCGGCCTGCTGGTCGCCGGCAATACCGGCAATGGGGATCTCGCCTGTGGCACCCAGCCGGGCCTGGCCGTAGATTTCACAAGAGGACTTCACCTCGGGCAGCATGGCGGCGGGAATGTCCAGTGCGTCCAGCAGATGTGGATCCCATTGCAGGCGGTTGATGTTGAACAGCATGGTACGGGAGGCGTTGGTGTAGTCGGTCACGTGCACCCGACCTTCGGTCAGCTTCCAGATCAGCCAGGTGTCTATGGTGCCGAACAGCAGTTCTCCGTTGTTGGCCTGCTCGCGGGCACCCGCGACGTTATCCAGAATCCACTTGATCTTGGTACCGGAAAAATAGGCATCCAGCACCAGGCCGGTATTTTCCTGCACATAGTCGGCGAGGCCTCGGGCTTTCAGCTGCTCGCAGAGCGCGGCGGTACGGCGGCACTGCCAGACGATGGCGTTATACACCGGCTTGCCGGTGGTTTTGTTCCACACCACAGTCGTTTCGCGCTGGTTGGTGATGCCGATGGCGGCAATCTGCTCCGGCTCTATGCCGGTTTTGGCCAGCACCTCGGTCAGGGTGGCGCGCTGGGTGGCCCAGATTTCCATGGGGTCGTGCTCGACCCAGCCGGCTTCTGGATAAATCTGGGCAAATTCCCGCCGGGCCAGGCCCTGAATCTGCGCGGCGTCATCGAAGATAATGGCACGAGACGAGGTGGTACCCTGATCCAGGGCCACCACATAGCGCTTGGTGTGTGGTTGTTTGGTGTGTGGTCGTTGGGTATGTGGCTGCTTGGTGTGAGACATGAGGCGCTCTCCTTATCGAATCATCATGGCCGCATGAGCCGCGCGCGGCGCCGTTATCGTACCCGGCCGATGCATTGTTTGGGCAGCCGGGGGCGAAAGGGCGTGCGGGGTCCGGCGGAGATGGCGCCGGCTTTATCGTTCAGCCAGCTGGCAAGCTCGCGGCCGCAGCCGGTGCCGGCGGGCACCTGTGCCTGGGGCTCACACAGCGTATCGCCTTTTGGGCAGTGCAGCCGCACATGAAAATGGCTGGAATGGCCAAACCAGGGCCGCAGTTTTCCCAGCCAGGGGGCGTCGCCATAGGCCTTGCACATGGCGTTCTTGATCAGGGGGTGCACGAAAACACGGCTGACGCTTTCATCCTGTGCCGCCAGGGCGATCAGCTGGCGCTGTGGGTCACGAAAGTGAGCATTCAGAATATAGTAGCGATGATCCACCATATCGATCGCCCTGATGCGTTGCAGCCGAGAGGGGCTGGGATCGTCGGGGGGCGGGCGCAGCCAGATATCCGCATCCAGGCCGGTCTGGTGGCTGCGATGGCCAGAGGAAAAGGGGCCCCCTCGTTCCATGGCGATATCGGCGATCAGCATCGGTGGCAAGCCGGCCTGGCGGGCACCGCGACCCAGGCGCTGCAGATAATCAATCAGCGACGGCTGGCCATAGAAGCGTTCGCGGGCGCGTCTGATCACATAAAAACCGGGTCCGGAGGCGGGCAAGGCCCGGGCGTCAAGCTGGCAACCGGCCGCATAACCGCCGATGGCCTGGGCCCATACCAGGGAAGGCAGCCATAACCATAATCCGAAGCCCAACCCGAACCATCTGCTCATGTCAGTGCTCTCCCGCCTGGCCACATGACACCATTATTTATGGTTGCGGTTTTTTTTGCTAGGGTTGTGCCCCTTTTGACCGATGGAATACCAAAATGACAATGCAGCGCCTGCCCCTGCCGCAGCTACTTGAACAACCGCTGGAGTTTGTGCTGATCCCGCCGGCCGGGCGTTTTTACCTGACTCATGCACTGGTCTTGCTGGCCAGCCTCACGGCGGTGGGCCTGTCGTTGTGGGATGCACAAACCGGATTTGGCCTGATCCACTGGGTCGGCGTGATATTCGGCGGCACCGTCTTGTTGCTGAGCCTGTGGCCGGCCAGCTGGAGCCGGCAGCGGTTGATCAACCTGGCGTTCGACCGTGAGCATCTGTATCTGGTGAACGGCGTCGACAAGCAGGCGGTGGCCTTGCCGCGCGAGCGGGTGCGGGCGGTCAACCAGGGCAAGCTGCCCGGCCATGACGGCGCCATCATCGCCTTCACCCTGGATCTGGTGCTGAACGAGCAGGAGCTGGCACACATTCACGAAATTCTGGGCACCCAGGCCGAAGACAGGTTCAAGCTCGATGAAGACGGTTATCGCTTCGGCTTCGTCGGCAACTGGCAAAACCGGCGCCAATTGCTGGCGGCGATCTCGGTGCTGGCGCCGGCGGTCGTGGTGCCTGAGCCGGCGGAAGAGGACGACGATGACTGGGACGATTGAGATGATTGAGGCGTAGGTTGGCGATGAGCGAAGCGAATCCCAACACGAAAGTGACGCCGGCGGTCGTGGTGCCTGAGCTGGCGGAAGAGGACGACGATGACTGGGACGATTGAGATGATTGAGGCGTAGGTTGGCGATGAGCGAAGCGAATCCCAACACGAAAGTGGCGGTGAAATGTTGGGATTCGCGGTGCTCATCCCAACCTACCGCTCTACCGTCTGTCTGCGATTACCTCAGCGTAAATAGGGGTTGTGCAACCGCTCATGGCCGAAGGTGCTTTCCGGGCCGTGGCCGGGCACGAAGGTGATATCGTCGCCCAGTGGCAGCAGGGTGTTGAGAATGGCATCGATCAGGGTGGCATGGTCGCCACGCGGAAAATCGCTGCGGCCCACGCCGCCGTTGAACAGCACGTCACCCACAAAAGCCAGCCGCTGGGCCTCATGTACAAACACCACATGGCCCGGGGTGTGGCCGGGGCAGTGAACCACATCCAGTGTTTCGTTGCCTACCGTTACGCTGTCGCCCTGCTTCAGCCAGCGATCGGGGGTAAAGGCGGGGACGGGATCGAAGCCGAACATCTGCACCTGTTGTGCCAGTCCCTCTATCCAGAAGGCATCGTCTACCCCCGGGCCTATTACCGGCACGCCCGTCTGGGGGCTCAGCTCGCCGGTGGCGCCCACATGATCCAGGTGACCGTGGGTCAGCAGTATGGACGCCAGCGTCAGGCCGCGCTCGGCGATGGCCGCCAGCAGCCGTTCGGTTTCGCCGCCCGGATCGATCAGGGCGGCCTGCTTGGTGTCGCTGCACCACACCAGGCTGCAGTTCTGGGCGAAGGGGGTCACCGGCAGGGTCACTCGGTTCAGCATTTCTTTATTCTTCCTTTAACATAATATTCAGGCTTGCGTAGTCTGTGCCTCGGGCCGGTTGGCCAGCCACTCGGCCAGCTCATCGGCCTCGCCGCGCTTGATGATACGATCTTCCTTATCGACCTGATGCCTTTGATAGATGGGATCGTAATAGCGGCCGAGAAGCTCGGCGATCCACTCCTGGTGGCCGTCGCTGCCAAAGCCCTGTTGCTGTTGATGGATGGCATCGGTCATCTGCTGCGACAGTCGACGCCAGTCCCGGTCGCCCAGCCGTTTGTACAGCCGCTTGAGGCTGTCTTGCAGATAGGCCTGCAGCCGTGCCAGGTCACCGTTGAAGTGGCCTTGCATCACATCCACGTAATCGTGCTGGATCTGGCGCACCCGCTGCTCGAAGGGCACTTCCAGCAACAGAATGGGGGTGCGCTGCATGCGCTGGTACAGGCTCTTCGGCAGCGGGCAGCGGCCAATCATGGCGCTTTCGTCTTCTACCAGCCAGCTCTGGATTCCGGCCCGACGCTGCTTGAGGCGGGCGATGGCCAGCCGGTTCTCGAAGTCGATGGGCGTGGGCTGGGGTTCGCCCCAGTGACCGAAGCTGGAGCCGCGATGGTGGGCATAGCCTTCCAGATCCAGCGCCAGCGGGGTACGGGCCAGCCAGTCGGTTTTGCCGCTGCCGGTCAGCCCCGACAGCACGAAGCCCGGTTGCTCGAAGCCGGTTTCAATCTCTTGCAGCAGATGACGACGCAGCGCCTTGTAACCGCCTTCTACCCGGGTAACCGGACGACCGGCATCTTGCAGCCACTGCTGTACCGTCTGGCTGCGCAGGCCGCCGCGAAAACAGTAGATAACGCCGGTCGGATGCTGCTCCAGCCAGTCGAGCCAGCCTTGCAGCCGTTGCTCGCGCAGCTCATCTGCCACCAGTTGGTGACCCAGCTCGATAGCCGCCGCCTGACCCTGCTGCTTGTAGCAGGTGCCGACCCGGGCCCGTTCTTCATCGCTCATCAGCGGCAGGTTGCAGGCCTGGGGGAAGGCCCCTTCGATAAACTCCACCGGGGCGCGCAGATCCAGCAGTGGGATATCATCGCCGAGCAGCCGGTCGTAATCGGCGGTCAGCTCGGTCACCTGGTGTGACTCACTCACCCGTCACCTCGATGCGATGCTCGCCCGCGGCGGTCAGCTCGCCGATGGAGGAGAGGTGAAGGTCGTGTTTGGCGGCCAGGGTCAGGAAGGCATCGACCGCGTCGGGGCGCACCGCTACCAGCAGGCCGCCGCTGGTCTGGGGATCGCACAGAATATGCTGCTGGCGCTGGCTGAGCGGGGCCAGCTTGTGGCCATAGGCGTCCAGGTTGCGCAGGGTGCCGCCGGGCACGGCACCGGCCTGCAGATAGTGATCAACGGCGGGCAGCAGCGGTATGTCGGCCATCTTGAGGGTGGCACTGACATCGGCGCCTTCGCACACTTCCAGCAGGTGACCCATGAGGCCGAAGCCGGTGACGTCGGTCATGGCGCTCACGCCCTCCAGGGTCGCGAAGTCCTGGCCCGGCTTGTTGAGCTGGCACATGATGTCGGCGGCCAGGGTGGCGTGTTCGTCGAGCAGCACGCCTTTCTTCTGGGCGGTGGACAGAATGCCGATGCCGAGCGGCTTGGTCAGAAACAGCCGATCACCGGCGGCGGCGGTGTCGTTGCGCTTGACCCGATCGAGTGCAATCTGGCCGGTCACCGCCAGCCCGAAGATGGGCTCGGGCGCATCTATGCTGTGACCGCCGGCCAGTGAAATACCGGCATCAAAGCAGGCCTGGCGGCCGCCGTCGATCACCTGCTGGGCGATTTCCGGCGCCAGCAGATTGACCGGCCAGCCGAGAATGGCGATGGCGGTGATGGGGGTGCCACCCATGGCGTAGATGTCGCTGATGGCGTTGGTGGCGGCGATGCGGCCGAAGGTAAAGGGGTCGTCCACGATCGGCATGAAAAAGTCGGTGGTGGAGATAATGCCCATGCCGTTGCCAATGTCGACCACGGCGGCGTCGTCCCGGCTGTCGTTACCGACGACCAGACGCGGGTCGTTAAAACGGGGCAGTTGACTGTGCAGTATGGTGTCGAGGACCTTGGGTGAGATTTTGCAGCCGCAGCCGGCGCCGTGGCTGTATTGGGTCAGGCGAATAGGTTCCACTTGGGCTTCCTTTGAGTCACTAACGGAAAGGCCCTATGTTACTCCTAATTACTGCAAGGTGCATCTGGAGCAACAGAACGAGGTGGGGATCGGGGAGAAGGGATGGGAAAATCAACCCCGGCATACTGCCTTCTGTAGGGTCGAATTCATTCGACCGCTTTATCCTCTGTGCCACACTCATTGGTCGAATGAATTCGACCCTACGACAATCGAACAAACAGCGTCTTTATGCGTAGGGTCGGACAAGGTTACCAAAACACGATTAGGTGCAAGATGAACGTCTTACCAGGCGCGAACCACCAGCCCTTTCAGGTAGTGGCCTTCCGGGTAGGCGGTGCCGATGGGGTGATCGGCGGCCTGATTCAGTCGTTCCAGGATCTGGGCATCGCGGCCTGCGTCCAGCGCTGCGTCGGCGACGATTTTCTGGAACAGATCCTGGGTCATCAGGCCGGAGCAGGAGAAGGTCAGCAGCACGCCGCCGGCATTGAGTAGCTGAAAGGCCAGCATGTTGATGTCTTTATAACCGCGGCAGGCACCGTTGAGCTGGGCCTTGCTTTCCGCGAACTTGGGCGGGTCCAGCACGATGACGTCGAAGCGCTGGCCCTGATCCCGGTATTCGCGCAGCAGCTTGAACACATCGGCCTGTTCGAAGCGGGCCCGGCTCAGATCCAGCTGGTTCAGTTCGACATTCTGCTTCGCCAGCGCCAGCGCGGACTCGGACATGTCCACGTTCACCACTTCATTGGCGCCGCCCTTGAGCGCATAAACGCCGAAGGTGCCGGTGTAGCTGAAGCAGTTGAGCACCCGCTTGTGTTCGCAATAACGGGCGGCAATGCGGCGGTTGTCGCGCTGATCCAGATAGAAGCCGGTCTTGTGACCCTGCTCCACGTCGACCAGGATGCGCACGCCGTCGTTTTCTTCGATCACCACCGGTTGCGTTGGCAGGGTGCCGGCCAGCAGCCCTTTGCGCTCTTTCAGGCCTTCTTTCTTGCGTACCGCCACGTCGGAACGCTCATAGATACAGGTATCCGGATACAGGGTGGTCAGCGCCTTGACGATGGCGGAGCGCCAGCGCTCGGCACCGGTGCTCAACAGCTGACAGACCACCACATCGGCGTACACGTCGATGGTGACGCCGGGCAGACCGTCGGACTCGGCGGCACAGAGGCGGTAGCCGGTCAGGCCCTGTTCGGCAATCATCGGCTGGCGGCCGGCCCTAGCCCGCTCCAGGCGACGCAGAAAGAAGGCCTCGTCGACCGCTTCGTCTTGATCGAAGGTCCATACCCGGGCGCGGATCTGGGACTGGGGCGAATAGAAACCCCGACCGAGCCACTGGCCTTTCTGGCTCAGGATCTCGACGGTATCACCGGCATTGGGCTGGCCCTGTACCTTGTCGACGGCACGGGAAAACACCCAGGGGTGACGGCGAAGAAGGGACTTTTCACGTCCGGCGATAAGGGTAATGGAGCTGGTCATAGGCTGGGCTGCTAACTGGAAAAGGGGCATAATTCTAGGGGGGGACGGAATAAAACACAAACGGGGAGCGAGCAAGATGACTGAAATCGCAAAAATAATCCGGGTCAGCGGCACCGTGCAGGGGGTGAGCTTTCGCTTTTATACCCAGTGCGAGGCGGAAAAACTGGGCGTGCGCGGCTATGCCCGCAATTTGCCGGACGGGCGGGTGGAAGTGTTTGCCGAAGGCGAGGCCGCCCGGGTACGACAGCTGGTGAACTGGCTGCGGCGCGGGCCCGATACGGCGGTGGTAGACGGCATCAGCGAAGAAGACGTGGCCCCGGTCGGGCATCACGGCTTCGAGACCGGGTGACATCCCGGTGCTCGCCGGCGTAATCGATACCGTCATTTCCGCAGATCCTCTTTTGTCATTCCCGCGAAGGCGGGAATCCAGCGCCCTGTGCGATGGACCTCCGCCTTCGCGGAGATGACGTGTCGTAAAAACGGCTCCGGATCTGATAGCCCTGCGTGGTTTGATCCGCCAGCTGAAGCGGCGGCTACAACAACCGCAGGCTTGTCCGTCTCGTAGGGTCCAATTTATTGGACCAGCAGGCCCGGGAGTCAAACCTTTGGTCGAATAAATTCGACCCTACAAAACTTGCGTAGGGTCCATTTCAATGGACCAGTCGTACTCACCTAAAAATAAGTCGACCCAACAAAAAACGATACAAAAAAGCCCGGCGTGGCCGGGCTTGGTCGTTCATTATCGGGACACTATCGAGAGTCAGACTTTCATTCTGGCATCCAGTTCTTCGATTCTGGCTTTCCAGATGGCGGGACCGGCGACGTGGGCATTGTTGCCCTCGCTGTCGACCGCCACCGTGACCGGCATGTCTTCCACGTCGAATTCGTAGATGGCTTCCATGCCCAGATCTTCAAACGCCACGACCCGGGCCTTCTTCACCGCCTTGGCCACAAGGTAGGCGGCGCCACCCACGGCCATCAGGTAAACGGCCTTGTGCTTCTGGATGGAGTCGACGGTGGCCGGGCCACGCTCGGCCTTGCCGACCATGCCCATCAGACCGGCCTGCTCCAGCATCATGTCGGTGAACTTGTCCATGCGGGTAGAGGTAGTGGGGCCGGCGGGGCCGACCGCTTCGTTGCCGATGGCATCAACCGGACCCACGTAATAGATGAAACGATCCTTGAAATCGACCGGCAGAGCTTCGCCGTTGTTGAGCATTTCCTGAATGCGCTTGTGGGCGGCGTCGCGGCCGGTGAGCAGCTTGCCGGACAGCAGCACGGTTTCGCCCATCTTCCATTCGGCAATGTCGGTGCGGGTCACGGTATCCAGGTTGACCCGGCGCACGTTTTCGCCCACTTCCCAGGTCACTTCCGGCCAGTCTTCAAGCCGGGGCGGGGTCAGCTCGGCGGGACCGGAGCCGTCCAGATGAAAATGCACGTGACGGGTGGCGGCACAGTTGGGGATCATCACCACCGGCTTGGAGGCCGCGTGGGTGGGGGCGGACTTGATCTTGATGTCTACCACTGTAGTGAGGCCACCCAGACCCTGGGCGCCGATGCCCAGTTTGTTGGCTTTTTCGAAGATTTCCAGACGCAGTTTTTCTTCGGTGGTTTCGGCGCCACGTTCGATCAGATCATGAATGTCGACCGGATCCATCAGCGATTCCTTGGCCAGCACAGCGGCCTTTTCGGCGGTGCCGCCGATGCCGATACCGAGCATGCCGGGCGGGCACCAGCCGGCGCCCATGGTGGGCAGGGTTTTCAGCACCCATTCGACGATGTCGTCGGACGGGTTGAGCATCACCATCTTGGACTTGTTCTCGGAGCCGCCGCCCTTGGCGGCAATGGCCACTTCGACCTCGTTACCGGCCACCATGTCGATGTGCACCACGGCAGGAGCGTTGTCCTTGGTGTTGATGCGGCGACCGGCGGGGTCGGCCACTATGCTGGCACGCAGGGGGTTATCGGGATGGCCGTAGCCGCGACGTACCCCTTCATCCACCATTTCCTGCACCGTCATGTCGGTATCCCACTGCACCTGCATGCCGATTTTGACGAAACAGGTGACGATGCCGGTATCCTGGCAGATGGGTCTGTGACCTTCGGCAGACATGCGCGAGTTGATCAGGATCTGGGCGATAGCGTCCTTGGCGGCCTGGCTCTGCTCTTTGTTGTAGGCTTTTTCCAGTGCCTGAACGAAGTCCAGCGGATGGTAGTAGGAGATGTATTGCAGCGCATCGGCAACGGAGTCGATAAAATCCTGCTTCTTGATAATGCTCATGGCTTCCTCTGAGTTGGCGGGCATAGCTCTGTATTGTTATCAGTGGCCCTATGATACGCTTGGCGGCCCCCGGCTGGCCAGCCTGAGCGCCGGATGAGATGCCAAAACTGTCGAGTGGATTACATTAATGGGACTGCCTTTACACATTCACAGCCAGCCGTTTGCCGGCTCGGTGCATGATTTCTTTTCTTCGATTGCCGAATTGCCCTGGGCCATGCTGCTTGAGTCTGCCGCACCAGGCGGCAGCGATAGCCGTTTTCACATCATCAGCGCCCAGCCGCGGGCCACCCTGGTGACCCGCGGTGACGAAACGGTGATCGAGTATAAGGGCGCACGTCAAACCTCAACCGAGTCGCCTTTTGTATTATTAAAAACATGGCAAGATGAGCTGATTGGCTCGGTAACCTTGCCCGATGCATATCAACATCTGCCCTTTGCCGGCGGGGCCCTGGGCCTGTTCTGTTACGATTTGGGCCGCCGGCTGGAGCGACTGCCGACGCTGGCCATCAAGGAGCTGGCCACCCCGGACATGGCGGTGGGTATTTTCGACTGGGCCTGGGTGATAGATCGGGAACAGGGCCAGGCCCATCTGCTGGTGCTGGGTGACGAGGGGGCACTGGCGTCTCGTCTGGCCTGGTGGCAGGCGCAGCAGGCGCTAACACCGGAACCCTTTCACCTCACCGGTACCTGGCAGGCCAACAAGACGGCGGCCGAGTATGCAGAAAGCTTTAACCGGGTACAGCAGTATCTGCAGGCCGGCGACTGTTATCAGATAAACCTGACCCTGCGCTTCGAGACCCGCTTCAATGGTGACGCCTGGCAGGCCTATCGTCATCTCAGTGAGCACAACCGGGCGCCCTTTTCCGCCTTTCTGCACCTGCCCGACAGCCGGGTGCTGAGCCTGTCGCCCGAGCGTTTTATCGCCCTGGACGGGCGGCGGGTCGAAACCAAACCCATCAAGGGTACCCGGCCCAGGGGCAGTACCGCCGCCGAAGACCGTCGCCTCGCTCGGGAGCTGAGTGAGGCGCCCAAGGACAGGGCCGAAAACCTGATGATAGTGGACCTGCTGCGCAACGACATCGGCCGGGTCTGTGTGCCGGGCACGGTCAAGGTGCCCTCGCTGTTTGCCATCGAGTCGTTCCCGGCGGTGCATCATCTGGTGTCGACCATCACCGGCGAGCTGGCGCCCGGTCTGGATGGCTGCGAGCTGCTGGCGGCCACCTTTCCCGGCGGCTCCATCACCGGCGCCCCCAAGGTGCGGGCCATGGAGATCATCGAAGAGCTGGAGCCACATCGGCGCCACGGCTATTGCGGCAGTATCGGTTATATCAGCGCCCACGGCCGCATGGACACCAGCATTACCATCCGCACCCTGCTGGCCGAGCAGAACCGGCTTTATTGCTGGGCCGGCGGCGGCGTGGTGGCCGACTCCCAGGCCGCGGCGGAATATCAGGAGCTGTTCGACAAGCTGGGCAAGATACTGCCGGTGCTGGAAGCATTATGACGTTGGACGAGCTGAAAACCCGCATCAACCTCTTGCCGCCGCAGGCAGATCCGCACCTGCCGGATCACGCCTATCCGGCGGCGGTGCTGGTGCCTTTGCTGAAGGCGGAGCAGGGGCTGGAGCTGGTATTGACCCGTCGCAGCCGCCATTTGCGCCAGCATCCGGGCCAGGTCAGCTTTCCCGGGGGGCGGGCGGACAGCACCGACGCCAGCCTGTGGCACACGGCGCTGCGCGAAAGCTGGGAAGAAATAGGGCTGGCGCCCGAGTTGTGTCGCCCACTGGCGCGACTGCGGGCCCAGCACACCATATCGGGTTTCGCGCTGACCCCCTTCGTCGGGGTGATCGAAGGGCAGCCCGAGTTCATTCTTAATCCGGCGGAGGTAGAAGAGTTGTTTCGGGTGCCGTTGGACTATGTGCTGGACTTGCGTCATCACCATCTGTTTACCCTGCGCCGCCAGGGCCGCTGGCACCGGGTGGTGTTCATTCGCTGGCATGGGGTCTGGATCTGGGGTATCACCGCAGCCGTTATTCATCAATTCGCCCGACAGATTGCCCGCTGACGGGCGATCCCCATCGCCCACACGGCGTCGGCATCCCCGCTGTTGTTAAAAAAAGTTGCTGTTAAAAAAGTTATTGTTAAAAAAGTTGCTGTTAAAAAAGTTGTTGGGTTGTTACTAAAATAAACTTACAATCATTCAATAATAGTTGAGTGAGCCTGTTGGCTCGGCTTAAACTCTAGTCCTGTTACGCCGGTTGCCTGTGTAGCCGTTGTATTCTGTCACCATCAGTGTTTTGGAGTCTTGCCATGATCAGCGTGTTCGATATGTTCAGTATTGGTATCGGTCCGTCCTCTTCCCATACCGTGGGGCCGATGCGGGCGGCCCATGACTTTGTAAAAGCCATGGCACAGCAGGGCATTCTGACCCGAACCAGCCGGGTAGAGGTAGAATTGTTCGGCTCTCTGGGCCAGACCGGCATCGGCCACGGTACCGGCAAGGCGGTGATCCTGGGTCTGGGCGGCTTCGATCCTGAAACGGTGGACGTGGACATGATCCCGGGCTTTCTGGAACGGGTCGAGTCCAGCCAGGAAATACTGCTCAACCAGAGTCAGACGGCGGCCTTTCCCCGCAGCGGAGCCATCGTGTTCCATCGCCGCAAGACGCTGCCGCTGCACAGCAACGGCATGACCTGCCGCGCGTTCGAGGGCGAGCAGTTGCTGCATGAGCAGTCCTACTATTCCATCGGCGGCGGCTTTATCGTCAAGGCGGAGGAGTTTGCCGACACCAAGGCCAGTGCTGTCGCCGAGTCGAGCTCCAAACCGGTGCCGTTTCCTTTTAAAAGCGGTGATCAATTACTGCAGTTATGCCGTGAAAACGGCATGTCGATCAGCGGCTTGATGATGGCCAACGAAAAGGTCAACCGCAGTGAAGAAGAGATTATTGCCGGCTTGCGCAAGCTGTGGCAGGTGATGAAGGATTGTGTCGCTCGCGGCTGCAAGACCGAGGGCATTTTGTCAGGTGGCCTGAAATTAAGGCGTCGTGCTCCTTCCTTGCTGCGCAAATTAAACAGCGAGTCTTCCTATAACAAGGATCCGCTGAGTGTCATGGAGTGGGTCGACTTGTTTGCCATGGCGGTGAACGAAGAAAACGCCGCCGGTGGCCGGGTAGTGACGGCCCCGACCAACGGTGCTGCGGGCATACTTCCGGCGGTGCTGCATTATTACGACAAGTTCGTGCAGCCGGTGGATGACGATGTGCTGGTTCAGTACTTTCTGACTGCCGCGGCCATTGGCATCCTGTACAAGGAAAATGCCTCCATCTCCGGTGCCGAAGTGGGTTGCCAGGGCGAGGTCGGTGTGGCCTGCTCCATGGCGGCGGCGGCATTGACCGCCGTCGTCGGCGGCACCATAGAACATGTAGAGAATGCGGCCGAAATCGGTATGGAGCACAACTTAGGGTTAACCTGTGATCCGGTCGGTGGTCTGGTTCAGGTGCCTTGTATCGAACGCAACGCCATGGGCGCGGTCAAGGCGATTAATGCCAGCCGCCTGGCGTTACGCGGCGACGGCGAGCATAAAGTCTCGCTGGACAAGGTGATCAAGACCATGCGCGAAACCGGCATGGACATGAAAAGCAAGTACAAGGAAACCGCCCGCGGCGGTCTGGCAGTCAACATCATCGAATGTTGATGCCGACCCTTGCCGTAAGGGGTGAGGGGTAAGGAGTGAAATGAAAAAACCCGCTTCGGCGGGTTTTTTGCATTTGGGCCGCAGTAGGTTGGTGATGAGCGAAGCGAATCCCGACAAAAGTGGTGCCGGTAATGTTGGAATTGTTGGAATTCGCGGTGCTCATTCCAACCTACGGTGTTCGGTGCAGTAGGTTGTGATGAGCGAAGCGAATGCCAACAAAAGTGGTGCCGGTAATGCTGGCATTGTTGGAATTCGCGGTGCTCATTCCATCATGTATACGGTGCTCATGAACCCCCGCCTTCGCGGGGGCGACGGTTGGGCGGGGGTTATTTAATCCGCATGCCGGGCTGGGCGCCGTCCTGGGGCTCGAGGATCCACAAATCCTGGCCACCGGGGCCGGCGGCCAGCACCATGCCTTCGCTCAGGCCGAAGCGCATCTTGCGCGGGGCCAGGTTGGCCACCATGACGGTGAGCTTGCCTTCCAGATCTTCCGGGTTGTAGGCGGACTTGATGCCGGCAAACACCTGGCGGGTTTCGCCACCCAGATCCAGCTCCAGGCGCAGCAGCTTCTCGGCCTTGGGCACGGCTTCGGCCTTCTTGATCAGCGCCACGCGCAGATCGACCTTGGCGAAGTCGTCGAAGCTGATGGTCTCGCCGATGGGGTCATCGGCCAGGGGGCCGGTAACCGGTTTGACCTGGGCCTGCTCGGCGGCAAGATCTTCCTTCGAGGCCTCGACCATGGCGGCGACCTTGTCGGCGTCGATGCGGCTGAACAGGGCCTTGAACTTGTTGATGCCGTGGTCCAGCAGCGGTTCGCTGACGGCGTTCCAGCTCAGTTCGCAGTCGAGGAAGGCCTCGGCACGCTCGGTCAGTTCGGGCATGACCGGCTTGAGGTAGGTCATCAAGACCCGGAACAGGTTAAGGCCCATGGAGCACACGGCCTGCAGTTCGGCGTCTTTGCCTTCCTGTTTGGCCAGCACCCAGGGGGCCTTGTCGTCCACATAGCGGTTGGCCTTGTCGGCCAATGCCATGATGTCGCGAATGGCGCGGCCGAATTCGCGCTGCTCATAACACTGGCCGATGCGCTCGGCGGCGGCGGCAAACTCGGCGTACAGCTCGGGCTCGGCGCAGTCGGCGGCAAGCCGGCCGTCGAAGCGCTTGGCAATGAAGCCGGCGTTGCGCGAGGCGAGATTGACCAGCTTGTTGACCACGTCGCTGTTCACCCGGGCCACGAAATCATCCAGGTTCAAGTCCAGATCGTCGATGCGGCTGGACAGCTTGGCGGCGTAGTAATAACGCAGGCACTCGGGATCCAGGTGCTTGAGGTAGGTGTCGGCCTTGATGAAGGTACCCTTGGACTTGGACATCTTGGCACCGTTCACCGTGACGTAGCCGTGCACGAAGATGTTGCTGGGCTTGCGGTAATCGCTGCCTTCCAGCACGGCGGGCCAGAACAGGCTGTGGAAGTAGACAATGTCCTTGCCGATAAAGTGGTACAGCTCGGTGCTGCTGTTTTTGTTCCAGTATTCGTCGAAGCTGAGATCGCCGCGTCGGTCGCAGTAGTTCTTGAACGAGCCCATGTAGCCGATGGGCGCATCCAGCCATACATAGAAATACTTGCCCGGGGCATCGGGAATTTCGAAGCCGAAGTAGGGCGCATCGCGGGTGATGTCCCACTGCTGCAAGCCGGACTCGAACCATTCACTCATCTTGTTGGCCATTTCTTCCTGCAGGGCGCCGGAGCGGGTCCAGGCCTTGAGCATGCCCTCGAACTGGGGCAGGTCGAAGAAGAAGTGCTCTGTGTCTTTCATCACCGGGGTGGCGCCGGACACCGCCGAACGCGGGTCAATCAGCTCCGCCGGGCTGTAGGTGGCGCCGCACACTTCGCAGTTGTCGCCGTACTGATCTTCCGCCTTGCAGCTGGGACAGGTGCCCTTGACGAAACGGTCCGGCAGAAACATGTTCTGCTCCGGATCATAGAGCTGGGAAATGGTGCGGTTTTCGATAAAGCCGTTGCTCTTGAGGCGACCGTAGATCAGCTCGGCAAATTCGCGATTTTCTTTACTGTGGGTCGAGTGATAGTTGTCGAAGCCGATGTTGAAGCGGTCGAAGTCGGCTTTATGCTCCTGCTGTACGGCGGCAATCATCTGCTCGGGATCCACACCCAGTTGCTGGGCCTTGAGCATGATGGGGGTGCCGTGTGCATCGTCGGCGCAGATAAAATGAACCTGATGGCCACGCATTCGCTGATAACGAACCCAGATATCGGCCTGAATGTGCTCCAGCATATGGCCAAGGTGAATTGAACCGTTGGCATAGGGCAGGGCGCAGGTGACAAGTATCTTACGAGGTTCGGTAGCCATAATTTCCATTCTGTTGAGTCGATTACACGGGACAGAGCATGTTACCCGAGTTTTTTTCGGTTATACACACCTTGGCGGCTTTTTCCGGGCCAAAGAGCCCGGCCCGGTAGGGTGCCCCTGGCTCGTTCCGGCATGGAGCGGCACAGATACGACATAAACCCGGCAAAGCCGCATATCGCCTCGGCCCGACGTTTCGCCGCTGCGGGCTTTTTGATAGAGTGCAGAACAGAGTCATCACCAGGCGACACAGAATGAATAATGAACAGATTAGTGCCCGATTGACCCGGTTTAAGCCCGCGCACTGGGCCAGGGATCCGGTGACTGCCGGTTTTGTCCGCAGTGTGACGCTGGAACAAGAGATACTGGTGATCTCGCTGTTGCTGCCCTTCGTCGACTACCGGCTGGAAGCCGAGCTGCAGACCCTGGACGCGGACTTGTGTCGGCTGAGTGGCGCCCGTGCGGTGCGCTGGCAAGTGACGCATGAGGTGGCCTCACTGGCGCAAGCCAACGATGCCCAGGCCGTGCCCGGAGTACGTAATATTATCGCGGTGTCGTCCGGCAAGGGCGGGGTGGGCAAGTCCACCACGGCGGTGAATCTGGCGCTGGCGCTGAGTCGGCTCGGTGCCCGGGTGGGCATACTGGATGCGGATGTGTATGGGCCTTCCATTCCCATGATGCTGGGTGTGACCGGCGCCCGGCCCGAAAGCGACGATGGCAAGACCATGGCGCCGGTGACGGCGCACGGCATCAAGGCCAACAGCATCGGCTTTCTGGTGGGGGCGGATGATGCCACCGTGTGGCGTGGACCCATGGCCAGCAAGGCGCTGGCGCAGATATTGCGAGAAACCCGCTGGGGCGACCTCGATTATCTGGTGGTGGATCTGCCGCCGGGCACCGGCGACATTCAGATCACCATGGCCCAGCAGGTGCCGACCACCGGTGCTCTGGTGGTGAGCACGCCGCAGAACGTGGCGCTGGCCGATGCCGTCAAGGGCATCAGCATGTTCCGGAAGGTCAATATTCCGGTACTGGGGGTGGTGGAGAACATGAGCTATCACCGGTGCAGCCAGTGTGAGCACAAGGAGTTTCTGTTTGGCGAAGGCGGCGGTCAGCGGGTATCAAACGAGCATCAGGTGCCCTTGCTCGGTCAGCTGCCGCTGGATGTGCGCATTTGCCGGCATATGGACAAGGGCACGCCAACGCTGATCGCCGAGCCCGATGGCGTGCTGGCCCAGGGTTATCTGAACATCGCCGCCCGGGTGGCGGCGGGGCTTTATTTTAGTGGCAATACCATTCCCACCCGCCTTTATACCCGGCAGGTTTAATCGCATCACTGCCACGCAGGCACGCCGTTTTTGCGGCCAGACGGCAAGGGCCGTCGCTGCCGTGGCGGGATTCAACATTGAGTTAAGGAGTTTTCATGCGTCTTTGTGACCGGGATATCAAGCGTTATCTGGCCGAGGGTCTTATCCAGATCAGTCCGGCTCCGGATCCCGATCGGATCAGCGGCGTCAGTGTCGATGTGCTGCTCGGCAACGAATTCAGGGTGTTTCAGGACCATACCGCGCCCTATATCGAACTGAGCGGGCCCAGGGCTCAGGTGTCCGAAGCCATCAACCGGGTGATGAGTGACGAGATTGTCATCCCCGATGGCGAGGCCTTCTTCCTGCATCCGGGTGAGCTGGCGCTGGCGGTAACACTTGAATCTGTCACCCTGCCCGATAACATTGTCGGCTGGCTGGACGGGCGCTCTTCGCTGGCCCGGCTCGGCCTCATGGTGCACGTGACGGCCCACCGCATCGATCCGGGCTGGTCCGGGCGCATCGTGCTGGAATTCTACAACAGCGGCAAACTGCCGCTGGCACTGCGCCCGAAGATGGTCATTGGCGCGCTGAATTTCGAAACCATGTCCGGACCGGCCGAGCGGCCCTACATGACTCGGGCCAGTGCCAAGTACAAGTCACAGCAAGGCGCGGATGCGAGCCGCATCAATCAGGACTGATACCGGCCCCCTCGGGGAGCGGTAAGCTGTAAGTAGTAGGTTGGCGATGAGCGTAGCGAATCCCGACATGCACGCCGCCTGCCGAAAGATACCGTCACTCTGGTACCAAATATTGCGAAATGGATTTAATTAAACAAAAACGAGATAACAATAATGAAAAAACTACTCTACGGCGTGGCGGCATTGCTGCTGTTAGTGCTGCTGGCGCTGGTGATTCTGACCCAGGTGGTGGATACCGACAGGGTTAAACGGGTACTGATAGAGCAGACCCGGGAAAAAACCGGCCGTACCCTGGTGATCAAGGGTGATCTGAGCTGGCGTTTCTTTCCCTCCATCGGCTTTACCCTCAACGATACCGCCCTGCTCAATCCGCCCGGTTTTGCCGCGGGCAACACCCTGTCCGTCGGTGAAATCAGCCTGGACGTGGCGCTGAAGCCACTGTTCGATAACCGGCTCGAAATCGGTGAAGCTGTGCTGGACAATGCGCGCCTGCACCTGATCACCCGTGCCGATGGAGTGACCAATATCGACGATCTGCGCACCCTGTCTGCCGCCACCGGCCCGGACAAGAACACGGATGCCACCGACGAGTCTGCCAATGCCGACGAACCGCGTCAGCCGATGAGCATCAGCCTGGCCGGTGTGCGGGTGGTGGATGCCGAGGTCGTGGTGCAGAACGAAATCAGCAATACCCTGAGGCGCCTCAACCGGGTTAATTTCACACTCGACGAGTTTGCTCCCGGCAAGGCAGTCCCCCTGAGCCTGTCCGGCAATCTGTTCAGTGACGAGGTGCAGGCCAATATCGATGCCACCGGTCAGCTGTGGCTGGCGCCGGCGTTCGACCGCTTGCGGCTGGATGCGTTGAAGCTGGATGTCGACGCCACCGGACGCGCCATTCCCGGCACCAAGCAACTGCGGCTGCAGGGTAACCTGGCCTATGATGTCGACCGCCAACTGGCCGAGTTCGGCGACATCAGCCTGAAACTGGGTGCCCTGGAGGCGACCGGCGAGCTGTCGTTACATCATGCCGCCATCCCGGATGTGCGCTTCAACCTGAGTACGGCGCTGCTGGATGTGGATGCGCTGCAGGCCGAATGGCGTACCTCGCCCGAGACGCCTGCCGATGAGCAGGCGGCGGCCAGTGCGGCAGCCCCTGTCAAGGCCAGTCTGCCTGCTGCCAGTGCGGCCAGCGAGCCGGACCTGTCTGCACTCAAGGGCATCAAGCTGGAAGGCCGGCTGGCCGCCGACAAGGTGCGGGTGCAGGGGATCGAGCTGGAACAGCTTACTATCAGAGTCAACATCGATCAGGGCAAGGTGAAACTCGACCAGGTGCAGGCTCGGCTCTATGAAGGCAAGATTGACGCCAATGGTGAGCTGGACGTCAATGCTCACCCGGCGCGTTTTCGGGTACAGAAGACGCTGACCGGGGTGAATGCCCGTGATCTCCTGGCCGCAGCGGCCGGTATCGACTACCTGGAAGGGCGGGCGGATCTGTCTTTTGATCTGACGGGTACCGGCCTGACCGCCGATGCCATCAAGCGCAGCATAAAGGGCAGCAGCGAACTGAAGGTGGCCGATGGCGCCCTGAACGGGGTGAATATTGCGGCGCTGATCCGCCGGGCACATGCCAGGGTGAAGGGACTGCCGCTGCCGGCGGAAGACGCGGTCGAGAAAACCGACTTCAGTGCCCTGACCGCCGATTTGTCCATCGCCAAGGGCACGGTGAGCACCGATAACCTGCACATGGCGTCGCCCCTGTTGCGCATCGACGGCGAGGGAGAAACCAACCTGCTCGACGAATCGCTGGATCTGTTGTTCAACACCGCCATCGTCGGCAGCCTCAAGGGCCAGGACGGTGAAGAACTGAGCGAGCTCAAGAACATCATACTGCCGGTGCGCATTGGCGGCAGCTACCAGCAGCCCAAATACAGCCTGGATCTGCAGCAGATATTCGATCTCTATCTGCGAGAAAAAGCCGACAAGGAAGCCGAACGGGTCAAGCGCAAGCTCAACGAAAAGCTGGGTGAGAAACTGGGCGACCAGCTCGGCGACAAACTAGGCGACAAACTACCGGGCCTGCTCGATAAACTGGGTCTGTAACTTCGGCCGCAGACCACCGTCGCTTCGGCCTGCGCTCACGCCCGGTGAGCCGGCAGGCAATATCCTAAACCGGTGTGGATTCTGGAGCCGGTTTTTTTTATCGGCACCCTTGCGAAGGCGGGGGTGCCGTGCCTTTGCAGGTGAAATACTAAAGACAGGAGTCAAGTCATGCTGGAGCGGTTTCACCTTGAAGTACTGGCTGCAATAAAAGAGCAGGGCACCTTGACCCAGGCTGCCGAATCGTTAAATTTATCCCAGTCTGCACTGAGTCACAGCATCAAAAAACTGGAAGGCCAGATCAAGACGCCGGTTTGGCAAAAAGAAGGGAGAAGCTTGCGCCTGACCACTGCAGGTGAGCAAATGTTAACGCTGGCCAACCGGGTGTTGCCGCAGTTTAAACACACAGAACATCTGTTGCGTCAGATCGCCACAGGCGAAATGGGTTCACTGCGCATCGGCATGGAATGCCATCCTTGCTATCAATGGCTGTTAAAAGTGATTGAACCTTATCTTGAAAAGTGGCCAAACGTTGACATTGACGTCAAGCAGGAATTTCAGTTCGGTGGTCTGGGTGCCCTGCACAGCTACGAGATAGATATCCTGGTCACGCCCGATCCCCTGTATAAACCCAAGCTGACCTTTATACCGGTATTCGACTATGAACACAGACTCGTCGTGTCATCCTCTCACCCCCTTGCCACGCAAAGCTCGATCCTGCCCGAGCAGCTCGGTGAAGAAGTGTTATTCAGCTATCCGGTAGAGCCTGAACGGCTGGATATTTACAGCCAGTTCTTGAACCCCGCAAAATGCACGGTCAAAAAACACAAGACGATAGAAACCACGGAAATCATGTTGCAGATGGTGGCCGCAGGCAGGGGCGTCTGTGCATTACCTGGCTGGTTGGTGGATGAGTTCGCCAAGACCATGGCCATTAAAAGCCTTCGGTTCGGTCAAGATGGCATTAAAAAACAGATATTTCTGGGCGTGCGAAAAGGCGAAGAGCGGATTAACTACCTGAATGATTTCATTGTTCAGGCTCAGAATGTCAGGTAGTTATTCGCTCTTGCTTTAAATTCATACCGTTTTCAATCATCCCCTAATTTCCGGCATTGTCCGGCTGATATCTCTCCACGATCTGCACACCTTACGAACGGAGCACAACAGCAACCGGCTCAGCGCCATGGCTGTTCGCCGGTATGCTGGCGTATTTGCAAGTGCCTCCAACCTTTAACTTGGCATACCGGGTGCGAGGCATAGCCTTGCCTCATAACAAAGCATGAGCATGGCTCATCTATTGATGAAGTAAAATCATTTTTGTTCATGAAAATGCCCCTGTATAACATACCCATGCTTAGCTCTAGATGTCTGGACTTCCAGAAGGGGCAGGGAACAGATTCAGGCTTTATCTCAACAAATGGATGAACAACATTATGAGTAACGACTTCAAATTTTCTGTAAACAGCATTGCTTTCGATGAAAATTATCAACCCGCAGACAGCACCCGTGCCACGACCAACTTTGCCAACCTGGCCAGGGGAGAGAGCCGTCAGAAAAACCTGCGTAATACCTTGACGATGATTAACAATCGTTTCAATGCCCTGGTAAATTGGGATAACCCCAGAGCAGACCGTTACTCCGTTGAGCTGGAAATCATCTCTGTTGATATGGATATCGACAATGAAGGCAAGGCGCATACCTTTCCTACGATTGAAGTGCTGAAAACCATTATTGTTGATCACAAGACCAAGCAACGCACAGAAGGCATTGTAGGCAATAACTTCTCCTCTTATGTGCGGGACTATGATTTCAGCGTTTTGTTGCTGGAGCACAACAAGGGCAAACCCGGTTTCAGCATTCCGGAAAACTTTGGTGATCTGCATGGCAAGCTGTTCAAGCGTTTTGTGAACTCGAGCACCTATCAACAGAATTTTGCCAAGTTGCCGGTGATCTGCCTGAGTGTTTCCGATAACAAGACCTATCACCAGACTGAAAATCATCACCCCATATTGGGTGTTGAGTATCTGCCCAATGAGACCTCTTTAACGGAGCAATACTTCAAGAAGATGGGCCTGAAAGTTCGCTACTTTATGCCACCGCACAGCGTCGCACCTCTGGCTTTTTACTTCGTTGGCGATTTGCTGAATGATTACACGCATCTTGAGCTAATCAGCACCATCAGCACCATGGAATCGTTTCAAAAAATTTATCGGCCTGAAATATATAATGCTAATGCTGTGGCAGGAAAAGTATATAAACCTAATCTGAAGAACGCAGATCATTCATTAACTCAGATTGTTTATGATCGAGAAGAGCGCAGCCAGCTGGCCATCAAACAGGGAAAAATGGCTGAAGAGAACTTTATCAAGCCATACAAGGCGATTCTTGAGCAATGGTCTGCCAACTACGCCTGATAATAAAACAAGCGCCTGAACATTAACGAGAATATAAGACGGTATTTATTATGAAAAAATTATTACCTACTTCAACGGCAGGCAGTCTGCCTAAACCTTCCTGGCTTGCACAACCCGAGACACTTTGGTCACCCTGGAAATTGCAAGAAGAGGAATTAATTGAAGGTAAACAGGATGCGTTGCGTGTGTCGCTGCAAGAGCAGCAACATGCAGGTATTGATATTGTCAGTGATGGCGAGCAAACCCGTCAGCATTTTGTGACCACCTTTATCGAGCACCTCGGCGGTGTTGATTTTGAGAAGCGCAAGACCGTTAGAATACGTGATCGCTATGATGCGAGTGTGCCGACGGTCGTGGGTCCCGTTACTCGCCTGAAGCCGGTTTTTGTTGAAGATGCCAAATTCTTGCGTCGGCAAACCAGGCAACCCATTAAATGGGCCCTGCCGGGCCCCATGACCATGATAGATACGCTGTATGATGACCATTATAAAAGTCGCGAAAAGCTGGCCTGGGAATTCGCCAAAATCCTCAATCAGGAAGCCAAAGAATTGGAAGCGGCGGGGGTTGATATTATCCAATTTGATGAACCTGCCTTTAATGTGTTTTTTGACGAGGTCAATGATTGGGGAATTGCTACTTTAGAAAGAGCAATTGAAGGCCTTAAATGTGAGACAGCCGTACATATTTGCTATGGCTATGGCATCAAAGCCAATACGGACTGGAAGAAAACCCTGGGATCGGAGTGGAGACAATATGAAGAGGCTTTTCCCAAGCTACAAAAATCCAATATCGATATTATCTCATTAGAATGCCACAACTCTCATGTTCCAATGGAACTGCTTGAACTCATTCGAGGTAAAAAAGTCATGGTAGGGGCGATTGACGTTGCAACCGATACCATTGAGACACCCGAAGAAGTCGCCGATACCCTACGAAAAGCACTTACGTTTGTTGATGCCGACAAGCTCTACCCCTCTACCAACTGCGGCATGGCCCCCCTGGCTCGTGAAGTAGCAAGAGGCAAGTTGAATGCCCTGAGTGCCGGTGCAGAAATTATTCGCAAAGAGCTCTCGGCCGGGGGTGTTGTTTCTCAGGCTGACGGCGTGAATCTCAGCCGGGTCTGATCCCGGGATTCAGACAATATACAGAACAGGAGTCCGCCAAGGCGGGCTCCTGTTTTTTTGCGTCGGTGAAAAAACTCCTTCACAATAATATGCAAGTTGTTGAAATATAGAACATTATTATCATCCATAGCAACCGGTTACAGGCAGGATATTGATGACGGATAAACATCTGAAAAATCAAGAGAGTATCAGCGTGCTGATGATCTGCATGGGCAACATCTGCCGCTCGCCCACCGCCGAGGCGGTGTTGCGTCATCAGGCGGCGCGGGCCGGGGTGGAGATGATCATCGATTCTGCCGGAACCATTGGTTATCACAGTGGTGCCGAACCCGACAGGCGAGCCCGTGCGGCGGGTGAGCGCAGAGGCTATGACTTTGGTGGTATCAGTGCGCGGCAGGTTAAGTCCGATGATTTTATTCGTTTCGATCTGATTCTGGCAGCAGACCACAGTAACCTGGCCGATCTTCGGGCTCAGTGTCCGGCCGAACATCAGCACAAACTCACGTTGTTACCGAGTTATGCAGAGGGGTCGGAGCAGGAGGTGCCGGATCCCTATTACGGTGGCGATCAGGGCTTTGAACGAGTGTTGGATTTGATTGAGTCTGCCTGCAAGGGGCTGCTGACGCAGTTAACGACGTCTTGATAACAGAAAGTTGAGAACGGAAAGCTGATAAGTAATATCGCATAACAGAAGTGGTTCAGTCGTCATTCCCACGAAGGTGGGAATCCAGGGCCTGTAGCGTAGAATTTTCAGACTGGGGTTCACCAGTAAAGACACTGGACCTCCGCCTTCGCGAGGGTGACGATAAAGGCAAACCAACCCTTGCATCCACACCTGTTACGCAAGATTACTTAACAGAAAACAGCAGGTAAATAAAAAGGCTCCCGAAGGAGCCTTTTTTAGTGGAGTAATATTACTCCGGTTTGGTCATGGGTGCCGAGGCGGTGTTGCGGGCGGCGGCACTGCCGGCCTGGCGGCCGCTGGTGACAATGGCCTGACGTTGCAACGGCGGATATTCCGGCTTAACGTAATCCGGCTGTGCCACTACCGTCGGCTTGACCATGGGGGCAGAGGCCCGGCGGGCACGTTGGTACAGGCCTGAGGCCGGCTTCGCTTCGGCTTTAGGCTGGGGCGCTGCGGCGGCAGGCTTGGGCGCTTCGGCGGCAGGCTTGGGCGCTTCGGCTACAGGCTGGGGCGCTTCGGCTACAGGCTGGGGCGCTTCGGCTTCGGCTTCGGGCGCTGCGGCTACCGGTTTGGGCGCTTCTGCTTCGGCTTTGGGCGCTGCGGCTACCGGTTTGGGCGCTTCGGCTTCGGCTTTGGGCGCTGCGGCTACCGGTTTGGGCGCTTCGGCTGCAGGCTGAGGCGTTTCGGCTTCAGGCTGGGGCTCAGCGACAGGAGCCTTGGCGGCTTCCTGCTGTGGTGCCGCGGCGGGAGCCTGTTCGGCTACCACGGAACGGGCCTCACGGTCGGCCAGTGCGGTTTGTTTCGCCGGAGCGGCTTCAATGTCAGCCGTTTCCGACGCAACCCACTTTTCTTCACCCTGAGCGGCGATCAAGGCCGCTATGCTGTCCTGACGACGCTGACGGCGGCTGTCTTCATTGATACGCTTGCGCTTGGGCATGGCACCACCGCGCTGGTGATGAGACGCTTTCTTTTCGGCTCCTTCTGAGGCTTTTACTTCGGCGGTCGGAGCCTTGGGCTGGCGTTCTGCCTGCTCTGTGCTGGCATCCGTCGGGCGGGCTTCGCTACCGGTACGTACCTGTTTACGCATCTTGCGGCGTTGACGGCGCTCGGCGACGGCCTGCTCTTTTTGCTCGATTTCCTGCGCTGGTTTCTGTTGCTGCTGTTGCTGTGGCGCCGGGGTCTGCACCGGCTCGACGACAGCGGTCTCTTTTTGCTGCTGTTGTTGCTGTTGCTGTTGCTGCGGCTCACGGCGCGGTTTACGACGTTCACGACGTGGTCTGTCCGTCTTGGCTTCGCCCTGAGCTTGTGACTGGGTGTCGGCTGCGGGGGCGGCTTTGGTGCTGCGGTCTTCATCACGCGGTCGGCGGTTGCGCGTGTTGCGGCGATCACCACGTTCGCGGCGCTCGTTATTACGTGCCTGACGGGCCGGCTTTTCGACCGGTGTGGGCTCAGGTGCCTGCTGGGGCTCGGCTGATCCCTTGAACCAGCCAGCCAGGGCGCAGAACATGCGGCTCAAGAGGCCGGGCTCGGCGGCAACGGGAGCGGCGGCTTCGGTTTTGGCCGCAACCGGCGTCGCGGCGGGGGCCGGAGCGGGGACGGATGCCGGTGCCGTAAAGCCCTGCAGTGCCGGTTGTTCGCTCTTGGCTGCGGCCTGACCCTGACGGGGACGATAAGCCGGCTTTTCGACGGTGGTTTTCAGCGCAAAGCTGGAGACATTTTCTTCATCACCGCTGCGAACCCGGGCCACGTCGAAATGTGGCGTTTCCAGCTGTTCGTTGGGGATGATGTAAATCTCGACCTGGTAGCGATTTTCCAGCCCGGCGATGGATTTGCGTTTTTCGTTGAGCAGATAGGCGGCAACGTCGACCGGCACCTGGGCATGAATCTGCCCGGTGTTGTCTTTCAATGCTTCTTCTTCAATCAGCCGCAGTATGGCCAGCGCCAGCGATTCGTTGTCGCGGATGGTCCCCTGGCCCAGACAGCGCGGGCACACATGGGTGCTGGACTCGCCGAGGGAAGGACGCAGACGCTGACGGGACATTTCCAGCAGACCGAAGCGCGAAATTCGCCCCAGCTGGATGCGGGCTCTGTCCTGGCGCACTGCATCGCGCAGGCGGTTTTCCACCTCGCGCTGGTGGCGTACCGGCGTCATGTCGATAAAGTCGATCACCACCAGGCCACCCAGGTCACGCAGACGCAGCTGACGGGCGATTTCTTCCGCCGCTTCCAGGTTGGTCTGCAGTGCGGTTTCCTCGATATCGCCGCCTTTGGTGGCACGAGAGGAGTTGATGTCGATACTGGTCAGTGCTTCGGTCGGGTCGATAACGATGCTGCCGCCGGAGGGCAGACGTACTTCCCGCTGAAAGGCCGATTCAATCTGGCTTTCGATCTGATAGTGGCTGAACATGGGCACCTCGCCCTCGTACAGCTTGATCCGGTTGACAAAATCGGGGCGAACCAGCTCGATATGCTGCTTGGCGCGCTCGAAAATCACCGGGTTGTCGATCAGGATCTCACCGATATCACGACGCAGGTAGTCGCGGATGGCGCGTACGATGACGTTGCTTTCCTGATGGATCAGGAACGGGGCGCTACCGCCTTCGGCGGCTTCCTGAATGGCGGTCCAGTGAGTCTGCAGTACGTGCAGATCCCACTCCAGCTCTTCGCCGGACTTGCCGACACCGGCGGTACGGACGATCAGACCCATGCCATCGGGCAGTTTGAGGTGCGCCAGGGCTTCCTTGAGCTCGGTACGCTCGTCACCTTCGATACGGCGGGAGATACCACCGGCACGAGGGTTGTTGGGCATCAGTACCAGATAGGAGCCGGCCAGGCTGATAAAGGTGGTGAGGGCGGCACCCTTGTTGCCACGCTCTTCTTTATCGATCTGAACGATGACTTCCTGACCTTCCTTGACCACTTCCTTGATATTGGGGCGGCCCTGATAGCTGTAACCGGCGGGGAAGTAGTTGCGGGCGATTTCCTTGAGGGGGAGAAAACCGTGACGGTCGGCGCCGTAGTCGACGAAGGCGGCTTCCAGGCTGGGTTCTACCCGGGTGATCTTGCCTTTATAGATGTTGGCTTTCTTTTGCTCGTGGCCGGGACTTTCGATATCCAGGTCGTATAGTTTTTGCCCATCTACCAGGGCTACACGCAACTCTTCTTCCTGGGTTGCGTTGATTAGCATTCTTTTCATTGAAGACTCTTTTATAAAGTTTTTTACTGTTTCGACAGTGTTGGTATCCCCCGGTCCGCCGTGTTATTCCGACGGACACCGGCCTCGAGTCTGTGAGCGTAATGGTTACAGCCTCCCGGCTGGGTACGCATGAGGCGCATATTCAGGTGTCTTTCACGATAAGGGGGGAGCCCAGAGGTCGCGAATAAAACGGAAAACCAGGGGTATTCAGGGTGCGCCCTCCGATCCCGGAAAGCACGAAAAACGGCGTCATTATCACACTTTAACTACAACCTTAGCAAGATGCCTTTTTTGCAGCCAAAAGACACGGGCTGGTGTTAGAATGGCGGCCATGAAACAAGAACAACACAGCGTGCGGCTGCTCACCATAGAGGCTGAGCATGAAGGGCAGCGCATAGACAATTATTTACGGACTCAGCTTAAAGGCGTTCCCAAAAGCCTGATTTATCGAATTTTGCGCAAAGGCGAGGTAAGGGTTAACAAAAAGCGCATCAAACCGGAATACAAACTGCTGGCCGGTGACGTGATACGGGTGCCGCCGGTGCGAGTGGCAGAACGCGACAATACGCTGCCATCGGCCAAGCTGAACCAGGTGCAGTCGCTCGACACGGCCATCATCTATGAAGACGATGCCTTGATCGTACTGAACAAGCCCTCGGGCATAGCGGTACATGGCGGCAGCGGCCTGAGTTTCGGCGTGATTGAAGGCCTGCGGGCACTGCGGCCCGAGGCGCGCTTTCTGGAGCTGGTGCATCGGCTGGATCGGGATACCTCCGGCATTCTTCTGGTGGCCAAGAAGCGCAGCATGTTGCGCAGCCTGCACGAGCAGCTGCGTGAAAAAACCATGGACAAGCACTACCTGGCACTGGTGCGAGGCCAGTGGCAGCCGCACCAGAAGGTGGTGAAGGCGCCCTTGAAGAAGAACGAGCTGGCGTCGGGTGAGCGGGTGGTACGGGTAGATAAAGAAGGCAAGCCGTCGGAAACCCGCTTTCGCATCATCCAGAAGTTTAGCGGCGCCACCCTGGTGGAATGCAGCCCGGTTACCGGGCGCACTCATCAGATCCGTGTGCATACCCTGCATGCGGGTCATCCCATTGCCGGTGACAACAAGTACGGCGATCAGCTGTTCGACGAAAAAATGAACGGCATGGGGCTGAAACGGCTGTTTCTGCACGCCTGCCGGATACGTTTTTTCCATCCGGCACGAGAAGAGAGCATGGTGCTGGAAGCCCCCCTGGAGCCGGCATTGAAAAAGCTGCTGACCCGGATGGCACAGTCATGAAGTATCAATTGGTTATCTTCGACTGGGACGGCACCCTGATGGACTCGGTGGCACGTATCGTGTCCAGCATGCAGGCGGCGGCCCGGGATTGTGCCCTGGCGATCCCCACGGCGGCGGCGGTGCGCGATATTATCGGGCTCAGCCTGCACAAGGCCTTTCCGTTGTTGTTCGGCCCGCTGAAAACAGCAGACGAGGAGGCCATGTTTGCGGCGTACCGTCGTCATTATCTCGAGCTGAACGAGACGCCGTCGCCCTTGTTTGTCGGCGCGGCCGATACCATCAAGGGGCTGCATGGCAATGGCTACCGCCTGGCGGTCGCCACCGGCAAACAGCGGGTAGGGCTGGACCGGGTGCTGGCAGAAACCGAACTGGGAGGGTATTTTCACGCCCTGCGCGGGGCGGATCAGGCCCAGTCCAAACCCCATCCGCTGATGCTGGAGCAAATTCTGGACGAGCTGAAGCTCAACCCGGCCGAGGCGGTGATGGTGGGGGATTCGAGCTACGATCTGGCGATGGCCGAAGCCATTGGCATGGACAGGATCGGCGTGACCTATGGTGTGCATGGCAGTGAAATATTATGCCAACATACCCCGTTAGCCCTAATCGATGATATTCGCCAGCTGCCTCGCTGGCTTTAAATATTCAGTAAGGAGTGAGGCGTAAAACGTGAGGAGTAAAACCGGCCTGCAAATATGATGTTTTGCACCTCACACCTCACATCTTTATGGTACTTCCACCCCAAAACGACCCAGCAGCTCTACCAGCGCGATCAGCGGCAGTCCCACCAGGCTGTTGGGATCCCGCCCCTCCATGCGCTCGAACAGGCTGATACCGAGTCCTTCGCACTTGAAGGCGCCGGCACAGTCCAGGGCGGGCTCCCGGTCCAGGTAACGGTCAAGCTGCGCCTCGCTCAAGGGGCGGAATACCACCGAGAACGGCTCTACCATCGAATGCAGTCGATCGCTGGCGGCATCGAGTACCGCCAGACCGGTATAAAAGGTGATGCGTTGCCCACTGGCGGCCAGCAGCTGTGCCTTCGCCCGGGCCCGGGTGCCGGGTTTGCCCAGAATCTGCCCCCGATTGACACACACCTGATCCGAACCGATGATGAGCCCCTGAGGATACCGGCCAGCCACGGCACGGGCCTTTTGCTCGGCCAGCCGCTGCACCAGGGCGATGGCCGGTTCGCCGGGGCGGGGCCTTTCGTCTATGTCCGGGCTGCAGCTTTGAAAGTCCAGCCCGAGCTTGTGCAATAGCTGCTGGCGGTAGGGGGAAGAGGAGGCGAGTATGATTCTGGCCATTGGGCACCCGAGTCTGTGTGAAGCAATGGAAATAAGAGGTCTGCCATTGTAGTCGTCGTGGCCGGTGGCGTCACGAGCAGGACTCGAATGCTTGCCGGTTATTCGCGGCCAGCCTGCTTTTCTCTTTGACTCCGAAGGCCTGTCGCTATAATATGCGCGCCTTATGGAAAAGGTAAAGTTGCCCATTAAGGTTGATCCCGCTCGCTGCGCACAAAGTCGTCTTGAATATCAAGGCGTGTTTGGCGCGGTTCTGATGCCCAGACTGCAGGATTCAACCCAAGGTATCCATGGTGATATCGACGTGTCTCTGAGATTTGGTACAGATGCCCAGGGGCTGCGCGTGATGTCGGGCCAGGCCCGAACTCAGGTGTCGCTCCAGTGCCAAAGATGCAATGAGCTGTTTGATACCACTATAGAATCCGAATTTACATACACGCCGCTACGTGAAAACGCAGAGGCGCCGGAGTTGCCGGAAGACTACGACGCTGTTGAAGTGGATGAAGTTGGCGAAATCAATCTGGCTGAAATCATCGAGGATGAACTTATCCTCAGTTTGCCGCAGATACCGACTCATGAAAATGAGCAGTGTTCCGAGGGTAAATTTGATCAGAGTTTTGGTGATATCCCCACCGCCGAAGAGCGTCCGAATCCTTTCGCGGTTCTGGAAGAATTAAAACGTAAGTAACTGATTTAGGAGTGAGGTCAAATGGCCGTACAAAAAAGTAAAGTATCTCGTTCTCGTCGTGGTCAGCGTCGCTCACACGATGCTCTGAGCACTGCTTCACTGTCTGTGGATAAAACCACCGGTGAACTGCATCGCCGTCACCATGTGACTGCCGACGGTTTCTACCGTGGTAAAAAGGTTATCGCCAAGTAAGGCTTGCCTTTTGCCGCAGCTGACCGTTGCGTTAGATATGATGGGGGGCGATCATGGCCCTTCTGTTACAGTGCCTGCCGCCGCGCAGGCACTGTCGCTTCTGCCTGATCTCAATCTGGCTTTGTTTGGCCTTGAGGCCGAGCTTTCTCCCTGGTTAGGCCGCTTTCAACTGGACACTCACCCCCGGGTGGAAGTGCGGTTTTGCAGCCAGCAGGTAGAAAACGACCATAAAGCCGCTTACGCCCTGCGTCGTCTAACCGATTCATCCATGCGCAACGCGCTTGATGCCCTGGCTTCAAGGCGGGCGCACGCCTGCGTCAGCGCCGGTAATACCGGTGCCCTGATGGCCATGGCGATGAAAACGCTCAATACCTTGCCCGGAGTGGACAGGCCCGCCCTGATCACCCGGATGCCACAAGCCGGCGGTGGCTATGCGTTGTTGCTGGATGTGGGGGCCAACCTCTGTTGCGGAGCCGGACAGCTGGTGCAGTTTGCCCTCATGGGGGAGCAGGCGGCACGACATCTTCTGGGGATCAGCCATCCCCGCATCGGCCTGCTGAACGTCGGCGTTGAAGCCAACAAGGGCCATGAGTCGGTTCGCGAGGCGGCGCAGCGTTTGCAGCAGTTGCAACAGACTGACGGCGTGCACTATAGCGGTTATGTGGAAGGGGACGAGCTGTTTTCCGGTCGCGTCGATGTTATCGTATGTGATGGTTTTGTCGGCAATGTGGCCTTGAAAACCAGCGAAGGGGTAGCGCGGCTGTTGCTCGATCAGCAAAAAAAGCGCGGTTTTTTAAGCAAAATACTGACTCTTTGGTTAAAAAAGCGCCTTTCCCATCTGAACCCCGACCAGTATAACGGCGCAAGTCTGATAGGATTGCGCGCCAGTGTGGTCAAGAGCCACGGGAGTGCCGGCTCACCTGCCTTCTTAAATGCGATCTTGCAGGCCGTTTCCGAAGTTGAACATGACCTGCCCGCGAGCATCGCGCATCGTTTTGATACTGCCCCACGGGACAGTCACGCAAGATAACGCCTATGAACAGTAGAATATTGGGAACTGGCAGCTACCTGCCTGAAGCGGTACGTACCAATGCCGACCTGGAACAAATGGTAGAAACCAGCAATGACTGGATTGTCGAACGGACCGGGATCCGGGAACGTCGCATCGCCGGGGCGGAAGAAACCGTCGCCACCATGTCGTATGGTGCCGCCTTGCGCGCACTGGACGCCGCCGGCATTGAAGCGCAGCAGCTGGACATGATAGTGCTGGCCACCACCAGCGGCGATAACGCCTTTCCGGCCGCCGCCTGCGAAGTACAGGCCCTGCTGGAGGTGCCGGGCATACCGGCGTTCGATATCGCCGCCGCCTGCGCCGGGTTCAGCTACGCGCTGAGTGTGGCCGACCAGTTTATCCGCAACGGCCAGGCTCGCCATGTACTGGTGATCGGTGCCGATGCCCTGTCGCGCATGTGCGAGCCGGGCGACCGCTCCACCATTATCCTTTTCGGTGATGGTGCCGGTGCCGTGGTGCTGGGCGCGAGCGAAGAGCCGGGCATTCTGTCCACGCATCTGCATGCGGACGGCCGCTATGGTGAGCTGCTCAAACTGCCTCAGCGCAAGCGCGGCGTGAGCGGCAGCGAAATGGATGCCTACATGAGCATGAAGGGTAACGAAGTATTCAGGGTCGCGGTCTCGCGCCTGAGTGAAATCGTGACTCAGACGCTGGCAGCCAACGGCATCGACAAGTCCGAGCTGGACTGGCTGGTACCGCATCAGGCAAATTATCGTATTATCAATGCCACCGCGCGCAAGCTGAATATGCCGCTGGAGCGGGTGATCCTCACCCTGGACAAGCACGGTAATACCTCTGCGGCCAGTGTGCCCATCGCCCTCGATGAGGGCGTACGGGATGGCCGTATTCAGCGGGGCCATCTGGTGCTGCTGGAAGCCTTCGGCGGCGGTTTCGCCTGGGGTTCGGCCTTGGTCCGTTTCTAAAAGACAGCTTCGTTTCTGAATACAGATACGTTTTTAAACAAGGACAGACAATGACATTTGCCATTACCTTTCCCGGACAGGGATCTCAGGCGGTGGGCATGCTTGCCGGCGTGCTGGCCGAGCATGATATCGTGCAACAGACCTTTTCCGAGGCATCCGATGCCCTGGGTTACGATGTGGCCGAGCTGGTGCTGAATGGCCCGGCTGAAGAGCTGAACAAGACCTGGCGGACCCAGCCTGCCTTGCTGACCGCCTCGGTGGCCCTGTGGCGTCTGTGGCAGCAGCAGGGCGGTGCCCTGCCTGCCGTCATGGCCGGACACAGCCTGGGCGAGTACTCGGCGCTGGTTTGTGCCGGCGTGCTGAGCCTGACCGACGGCGTCAAGCTGGTCGAATTGCGTGGCCGCCTGATGCAGGAAGCCGTGCCCGAAGGCACCGGTGCCATGTCTGCCATCATAGGTCTGGACAACGACACCATTATTGCCAATTGCGCCAGGGCGGAAGAGGGCGAAGTGGTGTCGGCGGTGAACTTCAATTCACCCGGCCAGGTCGTGATCGCCGGTAACAAGGCCGCAGTAGAGCGGGCCAATGTGCTGATGAAAGAAAGCGGCGCCAAACGCGCCTTGCCGCTGCCGGTCAGTGTGCCTTCTCACTGTGCCTTGATGCGAACTGCTGCCGAGCAGCTGGAGCAGACCCTGGCCGGCATGACGTTCAATGAGCCGACGGTTCCGGTGATCAACAACGTGGACGTCAAGATGGAAACCTCGGCGGCCGCCATCAAGGACGCCCTGGTGCGTCAGCTGTACAGCCCGGTACGCTGGACCGAAACCGTGGAAACCATGGTAGCACAGGGCGTGACCCTGGCGCTGGAAGTGGGCCCGGGCAAGGTGTTGTCCGGTCTGGCCAAGCGTATCGACAAGCGGGTTGAAGGTCTGGCGGTCAACGACGACGCCGGCCTGCAGCAGGCACTGGCGGCCGTACAGGCTTAATATACAACGCAGAATTGATAAGGGATGACAGAGTGACAGCTAAGCCGACCGTGACATGCCAGCGCCAACAAAAGCTCCTGCAATGTTGGCATTTCCGCCATCCGTGGCGGTCAGATGGCATGTCCGAGCCCCCAGGGATGGGTTTATGGCGTGTCGGCGTGCTGCACTCTGCCAGCCCTTTGCACAATCGAAGGAGTCACTATGAGTTTTTCCGGTAAAGTGGTACTGGTCACCGGCGCAAGCCGGGGTATCGGTCGGGCAACCGCCGAGCTGTTCGCCAGCCGTGGGGCGACCGTTGTTGGTACCGCCACCAGCGAGAAGGGTGCCGAGGCGATCAGTGCCTATCTGGGCGAAAACGGTGCCGGTCTGGTGCTGAACGTGACCAGTGTCGAGTCTCTGAATCAGCTGTTGGAGACCATCAAACAGCGTTATGGCGATATCGATGTACTGGTCAACAACGCCGGCATCACCCGCGATAATCTGATGATGCGCATGAAAGACGACGAGTGGCAGGATATAATCGATACCAACCTGACCTCGGTGTTCCGTTTGTCCAAGGCGGTGCTGCGCGCCATGATGAAGAAACGCCATGGTCGTATCGTTACCATCGGTTCCGTCGTGGGCACCATGGGTAACGCCGGTCAGGCCAACTATGCGGCCGCCAAGGCCGGACTCATCGGCTTCAGCAAGTCACTGGGCCGTGAAGTGGCCTCTCGTGGCATTACGGTCAATGTGGTGGCGCCCGGTTTTATCGAAACCGACATGACGCGCACATTGAATGAAGAGCAAAGGGCCGCTATCTTGTCACAAGTTCCGACACAACGGTTGGGCGACCCGAAAGAAATTGCCTCGGCCGTGGCCTTTTTGGCTTCGGATGAGGCCGGTTATATCACAGGTGAAACGCTGCACGTAAATGGCGGCATGTACATGGTGTGATGAAAATCTCCGCAGTTAGCGGCTGTTTGGCGGAAATTGCGACATATTAAGCAGTTTTTCTGGTTTGACCAGACTCAAATAGTCTTGCAAACTACGGTTAATTTAATACACTACCGCAACGACACGCACTTGCGTATTTCTAAAGGATAATACTGGTCATGAGCAACATCGAAGAACGCGTAAAGAAAATCATCATCGAGCAACTGGGTGTTAAAGAAGAAGAAGTTAAATCTGAAGCCTCTTTCGTTGATGATCTGGGCGCCGATTCCCTGGATACCGTTGAGCTGGTAATGGCTCTGGAAGAAGAATTCGACACCGAAATTCCTGACGAAGAAGCTGAAAAAATCACTACCGTTAAAGCGGCAGTTGATTACATCAACGCTAATCAGGAATAATAAACCTGTACCGAAGTGGCCATCGCCACTTCGGTTCTTTCCCCGTTTTAACCCCCATTCGGAGACGCTCCTGTGTCCAAACGCAGAGTCGTGGTGACTGGCCTCGGTATGCTCTCTCCTGTCGGTAACTCGGTCGATGCCAGCTGGCAGGCCCTGTTGGCAGGCCAAAGCGGCATCAGTAACATTGAGCACTTTGATACTACCGATTACAGCACCAAATTCGCAGGCCTGGTCAAGGACTTCGATCCCGAAGCTCATGGTATCGCCAAGAAAGAAGCCCGCAAGATGGACTTGTTCATCCAGTACGGGGTGGCGGCCGGCTTGCAGGCCATGGCCGATTCCGGTCTTGATATCACCGAAGATAACGCCGATCGCGTTGGTGTATCCATTGGCTCCGGAATCGGTGGTCTGGGTCTGATCGAACAGAACCATACCAACCTGATAGCCAGTGGCCCTCGCAAGCTCAGTCCGTTTTTTGTACCGTCCACCATCATCAACATGGTGTCCGGTCATTTGTCGATCCTGAAAGGCCTGCGTGGCCCCAATATTGCGGCAACCACCGCTTGTACCACTGGTACGCACAGCATAGGTCTGGCTGCACGCATGATTGCCTACGGTGACGCCGACGCCATGCTGGCGGGCGGCACCGAAAAAGCCTCCACCACCATGGGCATGGGTGGCTTTGCCGCCGCCCGGGCGCTTTCTACCCGCAATGACGAGCCGCAAAAGGCGAGTCGCCCCTGGGACAAAGAGCGTGATGGTTTTGTGCTGGGTGATGGCGCCGGTGTCATGATGCTGGAAGAGTATGAGCACGCCAAGGCGCGTGGCGCCACCATCTATGCCGAGCTGGTTGGTTTCGGCATGAGTGGCGACGCCCACCACATGACGGCACCGCCCGCCGACGGCAGCGGTGCTGCCAAGGCGATGGCCAATGCCATCAAGGATGCGGACATAGATCCCGCCCTTATCGGTTATGTCAACGCGCACGGTACTTCCACCCCACTGGGTGATGTCGCCGAGCTGCGTGGCATGAAAATGGTCTTTGGCGACCATGCCCATCAGCTGATGATCAGCTCCACCAAATCGATGACCGGTCATCTGCTGGGTGCCGCCGGGGCGGTGGAAGCCATTTTCAGCGTGCTGGCGTTGCGCGATCAGATTGCGCCCCCCACCATCAATCTGGATAACCCGGATGATGAATGCGATCTGGATCTGGTGCCACACCAGGCCAGGAAAGGTCAATTCGAGTATGCCCTGTCCAATTCCTTCGGTTTTGGCGGCACCAATGGCTCATTGATTTTCAAACGCATATAATGGCCTTTTGGCCAATCCCGAGCCCGGCCTTAGCGCCGGGCTTTTTTATTGGGTGATCATGCAGACTATTTTCACAGACGCCACGCTTGTCAATGCCATGGTAAATACGATGGCAAACCGGGATCCGCTGCAGGCTCTGAGCCGTGCCTGGCAGCTGGGCGATGCCCACTTCAGTACCCTGCACGCCAGGGCAGGTAAATTACGCCACTGGCCCTACCATCAGGCCCGATTAATGGATGCCTGTACCCGGCTACGGATGCCGATGCCGGACTGGAATGCGCTTCATGCGACGGCACTGGCGGCGTTGAACGGCGGTGATCAGGTGTTGCGCATCACCCTGGCTCGTGGCCCCGGTGCCCGTGGCTACGGTATCGCCGGTTGCGGCGAGACGATTGTGGTGTTGAACAGCTCGCCTTTTCCCGCGCATTATTATCAATGGCGGCAGCAGGGTATCGCCATCGGTGTCTGTGCCGGCCGTCTGGGGCAAAGTCCCTTGCTGGCGGGCCTGAAAACCGTGAATCGGCTGGAACAGGTGATGCTCAAGGCCGAGCTGGAGCAGAACGGCTGGCCGGAGGCGGTGGTGCTCGATGCCGAGGGTTGGGTGATGGAGGCGGTGACCGCCAATCTGTTCTGGCGCCAGGGTGAGCGGATTTATACGCCGGATTTGTCGACGGGCGGTGTTTGCGGTACCTTGCGCGCCTGGTGTGTTGATCACCTGGGTGAACGACTGACGGCGACCCATGCCGGCTTGTCCCGGCTGCTGGCGGCCGACGAAGTCTGGCTGACCAATGCCCTGATGGGCGTGGTGCCGGTCACGGCGATTGGCGAACGCGTTGTTAACTCCGATTTCATGATGACGAGAGAATTACAGCAGGCTTATGAAGAGACTGAGTAAATGGCTGAAGCACGTATTGCTGCTGGCGATACTGGCGCTGGGCGGGGTGATCGCATATGGCTATCAGCAATGGCAACAACTGGAGCAGAAGACAGTGGCGACGGTGGCAGACAAGCCGCTGTTTGTAGTGGCACGGGGGGAAACCACGTTCCATTTGATCAATCGCCTGAGCGTCGAACCGGTGCCCGCCTTGCATCGTAAGCTGTGGTTGCGCTTTCATCCCGAGCTGGCGGCGGTACGCCAGGGTACCTATAAATTCGAGCCGGGCACCCGACTGCGCGATGCGCTGATGACCATCGTCAACGGCGATGTGTACCGGTTACAGGTCACCCTGGTGGAAGGGCTGCGCCTGAGCGACTGGCTGCAGCGCCTGGCGGGAGCCGAGTATCTGGACGTAAAACTGGCCGATGTCGACGAAGGTGAACTCGCTGAACAACTGGGGGCGGAGCAGAGCAAGCTGGAGGGTCTGTTCTTGCCCGAAACCTACAGCTACACCCCGGGTGATACCGATATTTCCATTCTAAGCCGTGCCCATGACGAGATGGAACGCTTTCTGGCAGACGCCTGGGCATCGCGGAAACCCGGCCTGCCCATCGAAACGCCCTACGAGGCGCTGATCCTCGCTTCCATTATCGAAAAGGAAACCGGTATCGCGGAAGAGCGGCCGCTGATTGCCTCCGTCTTTATCAATCGCCTGCGCCGGGGTATGCGGCTGCAGACCGATCCTACCGTCATCTATGGCATGGGGGAGGACTATGACGGCAATATTCGCAAGCGTGATCTGCAGACCCATACCCCTTATAACACCTACATGATCGACGGCCTGCCGCCCACGCCCATTGCCATGCCGAGCAAGGAGGCCGTCCTGGCGACCCTGCAGCCGGTGGACAGCAAATTCTATTATTTCGTGGCCATGGGCGAGGGCCGTCATTATTTTTCCAAGACGCTGCGCGAACACAATAACGCCGTTCGTCGTTATATTCTGAAAAGGTAATACATGAGTCAGTTTATCGTGATTGAAGGACTCGAAGGCGCCGGAAAAAGTACGGTGCAGCGCCATGTGGCAGCCTGGCTAGAAGCCCGTGGACTGTCGGTGATGAGTACCCGCGAGCCGGGCGGCACGCCATTGGCCGAAAAAATGCGTACCCTGGTGAAAGAGGTGCACGAAGAGCCGCTGACCATGGAGGCCGAGTTGTTGCTGATGTATGCGGCCCGGGTACAGCTGGTAAAAAACCGCATTCAGCCGGCATTGGCGGCTGGCACCTGGGTGGTAGGGGACCGGCACGACTGGTCTTCTCAGGCCTATCAGGGCGGTGGTCGGGGCATCGATGCCCGGCTGATCACCCAGATAAAGCAGGCGGTATTGGGCGACTTTGCACCCGATCTGATCCTGTATCTGGACATAGATCCGGCCCGGGGACTGGAGCGGGCGCGGGTGAGGGGCGAGCTGGATCGCATCGAGCAGGAACAGCTGGGCTTTTTTGAACGTACCCGGGCCCGTTACCTGGAGCTGGCACAGGATAACCCCGACTGTGAGCTGATTGATGCCGGCCGGAATGAAACCGAGGTAAAAGCCGCGGTATTGGCCTGTCTGGAGCGCCGTCTGTGTATCCCTGGCTAAGAGAATCCGAACGGCAACTGACGGCACTGATAGGCGATAAACAGCTGGGCCATGCGCTACTGCTGAAAGGGGTGGAGGGCATCGGCAAGCGTGAATTGGCGGCAGTATTGGCACGCGCCTTGTTATGCCAACATACAAATTTGACAGACCATGTGACAAACCATGTAACAGATAATGCGACAGATAACGAAAAGGGTGCCCCCTGCGGACACTGCCACTCCTGTCAGCTAATCAAAGCCGGCCATCATTCGGATTTACATCTTATCGACGGGCAACAGCGCAGCATAGGGGTGGATGCCATCCGTCAGCTGACCCAGGTGCTGAGTGAAAGTGCTCGTCTGGGCCACGGCAAGGTGGCGGTGATCGAGCAGGCGGACAAAATGACCGACGCCGCCGCCAATGCCTTGCTGAAAACCCTGGAAGAGCCGGCGGGGGAGGCAACGCTCTTGCTGACCAGCGCACATCCCGAACGGTTGCCGCCGACCATTCGCAGTCGCTGCCAGCAGTGGCTGTTACCGGTACCCGAATCCGGCCTGGTGTTACGCTGGCTGGCCGAGCAGGGGCTGGAGCCCAGTCTGGCGGCCCTGAATGTCAATCAGGGCTCACCGCTTGTTACCCGGGATTATCTGGCCGCCGGTACCGACCAGCGCCGCCGGGAACTGTTGCAGCAGTTTGGCCAGCTGGCCCAACAACCCCAGACCCTGGCCTCGGTGCAGAGTGGCCTGCTGGAGCAACCGGTGCACCTGCTCTGGCTGCAGCTGTTGCTGCAGGATGCGCTACAACTGGCGCTGGGATTATCCCCGACCGGATTGCGCCTGGCCGACAGCGAGACCCTGTGCCGAGCCTTGAGCCGGCGTGGTCCCGAGCGGCTCGGGCAGGCGCTGGCTGCGTTGCTGCAATTGCGCCGGACCCTGCAGCCCGGTGCCGGCAGGCCGGTGAATGCCGCTCTGCAACTGGGCCAGTGGCTCAACGACTGGCTGATTAATATAAAGTGAGGGGAAAGGCCTCACCCCTCACCCCTCACATATCTTTCCCCTCACCATCTATTTAAAGGAGACGGTTTTGCTGGTTGACTCCCATTGCCATCTGGACAAGCTCGAATACGGAAAAAAACACCGCGACATGGCCGAGGCCGTGCGCAAGGCCGCCAACCGCGGCGTGGATCACATGCTGTGCATCAGCGTCGGGCTGTCATCCTTTCCCGGCATGCTGGAGGCGATAACGCCTTTTCCCCAGGTGTTTGCCTCCTGTGGCGTGCATCCCCTGCATCATGACGATGAGCCCAATGATCCCGAGCTGTTGCTGCAGCTGGCGGCGCATCCCAGGGTCGTCGCCATCGGCGAGACCGGCCTCGATTATTTCTATGCGCCGGAGTCCGCCGAGTTGCAGCGCCGTTCGTTCGAACAGCATGTGGCCATCGCCGTGGAATTGAACAAGCCCTTGGTCATTCATACCCGCAGTGCTCAAGAAGATACCCTGGATATTCTGCGCCGGGGCGGGGCCGACAAGGTGGGCGGCGTGCTGCATTGCTTTACCGAATCGCTGGAGATGGCCGAAGCCGCCATCGAGCTGGGCTTTTATATCTCTATTTCCGGTATCGTCACCTTCCGCAGCGCCGAGGCATTGCGTGAGGTGGTCAAGGCGCTGCCGCTGGAGCGACTGCTGGTGGAAACCGACTCGCCCTGGCTGGCCCCGGTGCCGTTTCGCGGTGAAGAAAACGAACCCGCCTATACCCGTACCGTGGCGGAATTTATCGCCGAACTGAAAGGCGTGTCGGTGGAAGAGGTCGCCAGACAGACCACTGCCAATTTCTTCGAGCTGTTCAAGCTGGCCAAACCGGTCGGCAGTTGAACGTAAGGGGAGAGGAGTGAGGGGTGAGAAGGTAAGCGCCGAGCTCCAGGCGCCAGGCCAAAATAAACACCCAAGGCCAATAATCGTCATACCGGGCTTGCCCCGGTATCTCTTTGTAAATAGCGGCCAAACCGAAACAAGATCCTGACGTTCGTCAGGATGACGGATTTTGTTGAGCTCGGTGCTGTTTTTCACCCCTCACCCTTCACTCCTCACCCTTCACATCTTTTATCCGTTTCCTTTCTATCTGCCTGTCCTCTATAGTAACTCTAGTTTCAATTGTGTCTTATTCGGGAGGTGATGCCTTGCTTGCCTGGCATTGGTGGTTGATTGCCGCCTTGTTGTTGTTGCTACTGGAATTACTGGGCACCGGTTTTTTCGCCTTTGCCTTCGGTTTGGCGGCACTGGCTGCCATGGTGGTCGCCTGGCTGGATGTCGGGGTTACCTGGCAGTGGTTTACCTTTGCCCTGGCGGCGGCGCTGTTGGCGCCGCTGCTCAAGTGGTTGTTTCGGCGCTTCGCACCGTCGCAGCGAACCAGTTTTCTGGCCGGTGAAAGTCGTCGGCAACAGGGGGAGATAGTGCAGCTGGCGTCCGGCGAGTTGCGCCTCAAGCTGGAGGGGGATTTGTTTCCGGTTCGCAGTGCCTCGGACGCCTCGTTAACGGTGGGTGCTCGGGTTCAGGTCCGCCGCTTCGATGGCATTACCGCCATCATAGACTAAAGAGGGAACGTAAATGGATGCGATGTTAATAATTGCGCTGGTGTTTACCGTATTGATCCTGGTGCTGATCATCAAGGGCCTGATGATCATACAGCAGTCGGAAGCCGTGGTGATCGAGCGCCTCGGCAGTTATCAGAAAACCCTGAGTCCGGGGGTAAACTGGATTATTCCTCTGGTGGACAAGCCCCGTTCTATCAAGGTGCGGCGCTATCAGGCCATCGGCGGGGAAAGCGTCGCGGTCGTGCAGGAAGAAACCCGCATCGACCGGCGCGAGACGGTGCTCGACTTTCCCGGTCAGTCGGTGATCACCGCCGACAACGTCAGCGTCACCGTGAACGGCGCCCTGTATTTTCAGGTCATCGATCCGGAGCGGGCCGTCTATCAGACCGAGAACCTGATTCAGGCCATCGAAATACTGGCCAAGACCTCCTTGCGTTCGGAAATGGGCAAGATGGAGCTCGATAAACTGTTCGAGTCGCGTCAGGAAATCAACGACAAGTTGCAGCTGGTGATGGACGAGGCGGGCAACAAGTGGGGCGTCAAGGTCACCCGGGTGGAGATACAGGACATTCTCATTCCGACCGAAGTCGAAGACGCCATGCGCAAGCAGATGGCGGCCGAGCGGGAACGCCGGGCGCTGGTATTGCGCGCCAGTGGCGAACGGGAAGCGGCTATCGCCAAGGCAGAAGGCGAGAAGCGATCCAGCATTCTGGTGGCCGAGGGGAAGAAAGAGGCCGCGATCCTGATGGCCGACGGTCAGCGTCAGGCCATCGATCAGGTGCTGGCCGCCGGTAACGAGAAACTGGATCCGCAACTGGTGGTCGGTTATCTGCTGGGGCTGGAATACCTGAAGACGCTGCCGGACATCGGCAAGGAAGGAGATCGCATCTTCCTGCCTTATGAAGCCAGCAGCGTATTGGGCGCGGTCGGCAGCATCGAAGCCCTGCTCAAGGGGCCGTCAAAATAAACCAGGATTAATGAACCTGGGTGAATAAACCGGAGTGAACGGGAAGCGCAGGCTTCCCGTTTTATTTCTGCCACCATTAAACATAATCATGATGGTGACGCAGTTTAAATGGAGCAGGCATCACTCCCGTTCGCACAGCAGTCGATAGGCCAGCATCGAGAGCAGGGCACAGCCGCTCATGGTCAGCAGCATATACAGGGGGGAACTGTCCGGCAGGGCGGCAACCAGGGCGCCGATCAGGGCGGCGATGCCAAAGCGCAGGGTGCCGGCCAGTGACGAGGCGGTGCCCGCCAGATTGGGCAGGCTGGCGAGCAGGCTGGCCATGGTGTTGCTGCCGATGGTGGAAATGACGCCGACATAGAGCATGATGGGCACCACCACCGACCAGAGTCCCCAGCCCAGCAAGGGCCCGATTGGCATCAGGATGCCGGCCAGTAGTTGCAGCCCCAGCGCCAGCCGCAGCATGGTCCGTGAGCCCAGGCGGCGTACCCATTTGCCGTTGAGGGTGGTGAACAGCATCAGGCTCAGCACATTGAGCCCGAACAGATAGCCGACATGCTGGGAAGGGATATCATAGAGTTCGATATAGATAAAAGCGGCGCCGGTAAGAAAGGCAAACATGCCGGCAAAGGAAAAGGCACCACAGAGCATGAAGCCGAGCGCCTGACGCGTGCTAAGCAGACGCAGGTAGCTGCGCAGAATCGACATCAGGTGCAATGGCTGCCGGCGTTCCGGTGCCAGGGTTTCCGGCAGCCGCAGACTGCATAGCAGGGCTATCAGGGCGGTCACGCCGGCCAGCACCCAGAAAATGGAACGCCAGCCAAACCAGTGTGCCAGATGACCGCCTAGCATGGGGGCTATCAGGGGGGCCAGGGTCATCACCAGGGTGATATAGGCCATGGTGCGGGCAAAGTCTTCCCGGTCGAACAAATCGCGCACCAGCGCCTGGACCACCACCGCAGAGGCGGCGCCGGCAAACCCCTGGGCCGCTCTTAGCCAGGTCAGGCTGTCGACGTTGGTGGCCAGGGCACAGAGCAGGGCGGCCAGCATGAAGATCAGCATACCGCCAAGCAGCACAGGACGACGCCCGCGTGCGTCGGAAAGCGGACCAAACAGCAACTGGCCGAGGGCAAAGCCGCCGGTGTAGGCGGCGAGGGTGGCCTGTACGCGATGGGAGTTACTGGATAGGGCATCGGCGATGGCGGGCATGGCCGGCAGGTACATATCGATAGCCAATGGGGTAAGGGCAGAGACGGCGCCCAGCAGGATAATCAGCGGTAAGGTGGCACTGGATGACATAATGTAGCGGGTTCCTCCGAGGCAACAACCCGGCTCCCAGCCTGCTGTTGTGATAAGAATGAGATAAGAAAATGATGGTTATTATCGGTACCAAGCGACCAAAAATAACAGGCAAAAAAAGCCAGGTACGAAATCCATGTACCTGGCCTAGGGGAATGGCTCATATGATGAGCCGTGCGCTAGTGTGAAGGCACCAAAAGAAGGCGCACTTCGATTAAACTATCGGCCAGAATACGCCAGCTCGCCAGCCACGGGCCCAAAAAGTTGCCCATTCCCATTAAAACGACCCTATTCAGCCATCATAACGCGTATAGCGTCGTTGTATAGAGCAGGTTGAGAGCAGGGTGCATAAGTAATACCGCATAACAGGAGTGGTTCAGTCGTCATTCCCACGAAGGTGGGAATCCAGGGCCTGTAGCGCAGAATTTTCAGACTGCGGTTCACCTGTAAAGACACTGGACCCCCGCCTTCGCGAGGGTGACGATAAAGGCAAACCAACCCTTGCATCCACACTTGTTACGCAAGATTACTTAGATCAGGGGGCGGTCACGATTACGGCTTGCAACCGGGCTGGCATAACATTACTGTATATACATACAGAATAGGAGTCAGTTATGGCAGTGACGATACAGTACCTGGTGGTAAGAAACGGAATCGATAAAATGACGTTTACCAATAAAAAAGACGCAGATGCCTACGACAGGCTGCTCGACCTGGCCGAGCACCTCGATGATCTGCTGGCCGATGCCCCGGTCAGTCTGAATGAAACCGATCGCGAAGCCTTGGCCCTGTACCTGGCTCAGCATCAGGATCAGTTGAGCGGACCTAAAAAGAAACCGGTAAAAAAGGCCGACAAGCAGGGGGCGGAGCCGTCCGACAATGCCGAATCTACCGACAATGCCGAATCTACCGACAATGCCGAATCTACCGAAAAGGGCGAGGATATTCAGTCGGTGGCCTGAGCAGACCCCCTCACATCTAACCCCTAACCCCTAACCCCTTACCCCTCACATTAGTAATACAGGGTACGGTATAAACCGGGCTGCTCCAGCAGCTCGTGATGGGTGCCGGACTGGCTGATTTTGCCGTCTTCAAATACCAGCACCCTGTCCGCCTGGCGCACCGAACTTAAACGGTGCGCCACTATCAGGGTGGTTCTGCCCCGCAAAAAGCCGGCCAGCGCCTGATGCAGCTTCTGTTCGGTTTCGGTATCCAGTGCCGAGGTGGCTTCATCCAGGATCACGATGGCCGGATTTTTAAGCACCATGCGGGCAATGGCGAGCCGTTGCTGCTGTCCCCCCGACAGCTTGACGCCGCGCCGGCCCACCTGGGTATCCAGCCCCTGGTCCATGTCCGCTATCACCCCGTCCATTTGCGCTACCCGCAATGCCTGCCACAGCGTCTCGTCGTCGTGCATATCGCCCAGGCTCAGGTTGGATCGTACCGTATCGTTGAACAGTATCGGTTGCTGCAATACGGTGGCCACATGTTCACGAATGGTCGGAAAGCCGATGTCCTGGCTGTTGACACCGCCAAAGCAGATATCTCCGGCATCGGCCGGATACAGGCCCAGCAGCAACTGGATAAAGGTGGACTTGCCGCCGCCGCTGGCGCCGACCAGGGCGACTTTTTCACCGGCCCGGATCTGCAGGCTGACATCATCCAGCACCTTGCGCTCGCCGTTATAGGAAAAACTGAGCCCCGTTACCGAAATCGGCAGGGTTGTGACCCCCTCGAAGGGATCGACGCGGCCCGGACGCTCGGGCTCTCCCCCCAGGGCCAGCATGCGATTGATGCGCTTGAGCGCGGCGGTGGCGGCATAAAAGGAGTACTGCATGTTGAGCAGGTCCTGCACCGGCCCCATCATGAACCACAGGTAGCTGAACACCGCGAAGATCTGGCCGACGGTCAGGTCGGTATACAGCACCATGATCATGCCGGTGGCTCTGAACAGCTCCACCCCGGACAAAAACAGCAGAAAGCTGGCGCGTCCGGCGGCTTCACTCTTCCAGGCGTAATCGATGGCGGTATCGCGCACCCCGCGGGCCCGGTCGATCACCCGCAGCATATAGTGACGTTCCCGGTTGGCGGCCCGAATTTCGTGAATGCCGTCCAGGGTTTCCACCAGCGCTTGCTGGAACACCTCGAAGGCGCTGTTCTCGTCGCGTTTCAGATGCTTGACCCTGGCCCCCAGACGGCTGGAAAAATACACCACCACCGGGTTCAGCAGCAGAATAAAGAGCCCAAGCTGCCAGTTGAGCAGCAGCAACACCACGGCCGTGCCCACCACGCTCAGTATGCTGATCAACAAGCGGCTCAGGGTTTCACCCAGAAATTTATCCAGGGTTTCCACATCGGTGACAAAATGCGAACTGACGCTGCCGGCCCCGATAGACTCGAAGGCGCGCAGGGGGGTTCGGGTCAACTGGCGCGCCAGTCGTCGACGGATCTGAAAGGTCAGGTGCTTGGCCACCCGGGCAAACTGGCGTCCCTGAATGATGTTGAACACCAGCGACAGGCTGCGCAGCAGCAGGGTGATGACCAGCACCGCGAGAATATAGCCGACACCGGTCTGCCAGGCCACGGGCAGCAGCCCGTCCAGTCCGCTCAGCAGACGACCGGGGCTGTCCAGCAGCACTTCATCGACCAGCAAGGGCATCAGCAGGGGGACCGGCACCGCCAGCAGGGTGCCGCACAGGGCAAACAGATGGGCATAAATCAGCAGGGAGCGATGGCGCTGCATCATCCGCATGATGTTCGGCCACTGCAAAAGCGGAGCATTCAGCGTTTTTTTATCCATCAATCACCATCATCGGGTTTTCATTTGGGAGCAGGGCAGGTAAGTTAAGCGAAAATTAACGGCGCTCTGTATTTTATGTCTGAAAAGTCTGCATTTTACCAAAGCCTCACCGCTCAGGCACTTGCCCTGTGCGACGGTGAGCCCAATCGTATTGCCAAGCTCGCCAATCTGTCCGCCCTGCTTAATCTGGCACTGGAAGACATCAATTGGGTGGGTTTTTATCTGCGCGAAGAGGACACCCTGGTGTTGGGCCCCTTCCAGGGCAAACCGGCTTGCATCCGGATTCCGGTCGGCAAGGGAGTCTGTGGTACCGCCGCGGCGACCGGCCAGGTACAGCGGATTGCCAATGTACATGAATTTTCCGGCCATATCGCCTGTGACGGGGCCAGCAACGCCGAAATCGTGCTACCGCTGGGTCAGGGCGATGCGGTATGGGGCGTGCTGGACATCGACAGCCCCTCGTTCGGGCGTTTTGATGAAGAAGACGAAGCCGGATTGCGGCACTGGGTTGCCGCCGTGTTACCTCGGTTGTAACGCCGGGGTCGCTTTTGTCAGTGCGCGCTTTATAATATGCATGTTTCAATGGGCGCTGCGCCCTCAGGTCTTACACCAAGGTATTTCATGGAAAACTCGGAAAAGTTGAAAAACAGTAAAGAAGTCATCGCCTATCTGGCCGAATGCTTCCCCCAGTGCTTCGTAGCGACCGGCGAAGCCAAGCCGCTGAAAATTGGTATTTTTCAGGATCTGGCCGCCCGTCTGGCGGAGGATCCCAAGGTATCCAAGACCCTGCTGCGCACGGCGTTGCGTCAGTACACCTCCAGCTGGCGTTACCTGCACGGCCTCAAGGCCGGCCAGATCCGGGTAGACCTGGACGGTGAGCCTTGTGGCGAGCTGACCCAGGAACATGTGGATCATGCCAAGGGTGCGCTCAAGGAAAGCAAAGAGAAGGTGTTTGGTCCGCGCAAGGACAAGCCTGCCGCCAAAAAGCCCAAGCCCAAGCCCCGCAAGGTGGATCCGGCGGCCCTGACCGTAGAGCAGAATGTCAAAGTATTGCTGGGCAAGTCACCGGTTCCCGCTACCATTAAAGAAGTGACTCGCGATGATGTTCAGGTGGAACTTAAAACCGGCATGTCCATGCGCGTCAAGTTTGAGCATCTTATTCTTTAAGGAGTAGGGTTTGATCAGTCCCGGAATTCGTTTGTCTCTGGTAGCCGCCGGTATCATGGCGGCGGGAATCGCCTGGGCGGTACCGCCGGCCATCGATGCCTCCGCCATTCCTGTCTTGGCACCGGAAAGTCAGCATGCGGCTGCCAGCAAGCGGGTTACCGCGCTGTTCACCCGTTCTCATTATCGTCAGTTCCAGCTTGATAATGCCTTCTCGGAAGCGATCTTCGATCGCTTCATCGAAAGTCTGGATTACAGCAAAAACATTTTTACTCAGGCCGATATCGCCCGCTTCGAGCACTATCGTGACGGATTCGATGATGCGCTGAGAGCTGGCCGGCTCGACATTGCCTTCAATATGTATAACGACAGTCTGCAGCAGCGTTATCAGCGTCTGGTGTATGCCCTGTCGTTACTCGATACCCCCATGACCTTCGACGGTCAGGAGCAGTATCAGTTCGATCGTCGCAAGGCCGACTGGCCCAATGACGGGCAGGAGCTGGACCGGCTCTGGTATCAGCGGGTCAAATACGACGCCCTGAGTCTGGCGCTGGCCGATAAAGAGTGGGACGAGATCCGCGATACCCTGGGCAAGCGTTACAACAACGCCATCAAGCGTCTGGCCCAGAGTGAAAGTGAAGATGCCTTCCAGAGCTTTGCCAATGCCTTTGCCCGGGCCATAGAGCCGCACACCAGTTATCTCAGCCCCCGCAATGCCGAACGTTTCGAGACCGAAATGAACTTGTCGCTCGAAGGCATCGGCGCCGTATTGCAGGCCGAAGACGACTATACGGTGATCCGCTCCCTGGTGCCGGGCGGTCCTGCCGCCAAGTCCGGTGAGCTGCAGCCCGAAGACCGGATTATCGGGGTGGGGCAGAGTGCGGACAAGGTCATCGACGTGATCGGCTGGCGGCTGGATGAAGTGGTTGACCTGATCAAGGGGCGTAAAGGCACCCGGGTCTGGTTACAGATTCAGCGTGGCAAGGCGGTAACGGCAACGCCAAAAGTGATCGAGCTGACCCGTGACACGGTTCGACTGGAAGACAGAGCCGCCAGCGGCAAGGTATTGCAGATCGACGGTGAAAACATCGGTGTTATCGAAATTCCGAGCTTCTACGTCAATCTCAGCACCGATGTGGCGGAAGAAATCAACAAGTTGAAAACCCAGGGTATTCAGGGGCTGGTCATCGACCTGCGCGGCAATGGGGGTGGCGCCCTGACCGAGGCCTCGGCCCTGACCGGTCTCTTTATCGACAGCGGCCCCGTGGTGCAGATCCGCGATGGCCTGGGCCGTATTTCGGTCAATGGCGACGAGGACGACATGCTGGCCTACGAGGGGCCGATGACGGTGCTGGTGGATCGATATTCTGCTTCGGCTTCCGAGATTTTTGCCGCCGCCATGAAAGACTATGGTCGGGCGGTGATCCTGGGTGAAAACACCTTTGGCAAGGGCACGGTGCAGCAGCATCGCAGCCTGTCGCGCATTTACGATCTTTACGAAAATCCCATGGGTTTTGTGCAGTTCACCATCGCCAAGTTTTATCGTATCAACGGTGGCAGCACCCAGAACAAGGGGGTGCGACCGGATATCCCGTTCCCGACCCCCATAATGGCGGAGGAAACCGGTGAAAGCCTGGAGAAGAACGCACTGCCCTGGGATCAGATTGCCAGCCTCGACTTCAAGCGTATTCGGGATCTGACGCCGCTGCTGGGTCAGCTTCGTCAGCGCCATCAGGCGCGAATCGAACAGGATCCCGAATTTGTTTATGTCTTTGAAGACATCAAGGAATACAAGAAGCTGAAAGACAAGGACTCGGTTTCACTCAATCTTGTTGAGCGCAAAACCGAGATGGAAGAGCAGGACGCCAAGTCTCTGGCCCGTCTTAACGACCGCTTACGCCGGGCCGGACTGGATCCGGTCGATTCCCTCGATAATATCCCCGGCGATTTCGAGCCGGATGACGGCTATCTGAAAGAAGCGGCACGCATTACCGCCGATTTGGCCCGACTGCTTGGCTGAAACCCCCGCCCGGATCCGGCTTGACCGGATCCGGGCTTTCTCATTAAAGCCCCCTCCGACGACCTTAACGAGATCTCCGCTATGACCCAAACAAAACCGCAAGTGCAATATCGCGAAGATTATCAGCCACCTCATTACTGGATTGATACCCTGGATCTGGACATTCAGCTGCATGACAGCGCCACCGAGGTGGTGGCCATCAGCCGGGTGCGCAGTAATGGCGAGCACGACGAACCGCTGGTACTGGACGGCGAGCAGCTCGAATTGCTGCAGGTGGCCGTCAACGGAGTGGACATCGAGCAATACCAGCAGACCGAGAACGGACTTGTCCTGTCTCAACTGCCGGAAGCATTCGTGCTGACCATCAAGACCCGAGTCAACCCGGCCGCCAACACGGCGCTGGAAGGGCTCTACAAGTCCGGCTCGGCCTTCTGTACCCAGTGTGAAGCCCAGGGGTTCAGACGCATTACCTATTATCTGGACAGACCCGACGTGCTGGCGCGGTTCAGCACCCGGATCACCGCCGATGCCGCCGCCTATCCCTATCTGCTGTCGAACGGCAACCGTGTCAGTCAGGGCAGCCTCGATGACGGCCGCCACTGGGTGCAATGGCAGGATCCCTTCCCCAAACCGGCTTATCTCTTTGCCCTGGTGGCGGGCGACTTCGATGTATTGCGCGACCGCTACACCACCATGAGCGGACGGGACGTGGCACTGGAGATCTTCGTCGACAAGGGCAATCTGCACCGGGCCGGGCACGCCATGGACAGCCTCAAGGCCTCCATGGCCTGGGACGAGCAGCGCTGTCATCTGGAGTATGATCTCGATATCTACATGATAGTGGCGGTAGACTTCTTCAATATGGGCGCCATGGAAAACAAGGGCCTCAATGTCTTCAACGCCAAGTTTGTGCTGGCGGATGCCACTACCGCCACCGACAGCGATTACCTGGATGTGGAACGGGTGATCGGTCATGAATATTTTCATAACTGGACCGGCAACCGGGTGACCTGCCGCGACTGGTTTCAGTTGTCGCTGAAAGAAGGGTTGACCGTGTTCCGGGATCAGGAGTTTTCGTCCGATCTGGGTTCGCGTACCGTGAACCGCATTCAGAACGTACGCATCATGCGCGGTCCCCAGTTTGCGGAAGACGCCGGACCCATGGCGCACCCCATCCGCCCGGATGCGGTGATAGAGATGAACAACTTCTATACCCTGACCGTGTACGAGAAGGGCTCGGAAGTGATTCGCATGCTGCATACCCTGCTCGGCGAGCAGGCGTTTCAGCAGGGGCTGGCGCTGTATCTGCAACGCCATGACGGCCAGGCCGCCACCTGTGATGATTTTGTGGCGGCGATGAGCGAGGCCAGTGGCCGGGATCTGACCCGTTTCCAGCGCTGGTACAGCCAGGCCGGCACCCCGGTGCTGACCGTGACCGACGACTTTGATGCCGAGCAGCAGCGCTACACCCTGACCGTGCGTCAGCATACCCCGGCCACCAGGGAGCAGGCCGGCAAGTTGCCGCTGCATATTCCGCTCAGCCTGGCGCTTTACACCGAGCAGGGCGAGCCGTTGTCGCTGCGGGTCAAGGGCGAGCCCGTCGGTCCGGTGCTGGATGTGCTGGAAGACGAGCAGCAGTTTGTATTCGAACAGATTCCGTCCCGGCCGGTTCCTGCGCTGTTGCAGGGGTTTTCCGCCCCGGTCAAGCTGAACTATCCCTATAGCGATGAACAGCTGACCTTGCTGGCCAAGAGCAGCATCGACGAATTTGTGCGCTGGGATGCGGTGCAGATGCTGATCAACAAGGCGGTGGTGGACAAGCTGTCTCGTCTGCAGCGCGGTGACGTCGCGCTGTTGCCGCGTACCCTGATCGATGTGTTCCGTACCACACTGGAAGATGCCGCCCTGGATCGGGCCCTGCAGGCACAGATGTTGACGCTGCCGGATCTGGGCAGTTTGCTGGAGCTGTTCGAACAGGTCGATATCGGCTTGCTGGGGCAGGTGCACCAGCAGTTGCAGGCGGAGCTTGCCGAGGCCCTGCGACCCCTGTGGCAGCAGGCCTATGAGCAGAATCTGACCCCGGAATATCGCATCGATCATCAGGATATGGCACGGCGGGCGATGAAAAACGTGGCACTCGGCTACCTGGCCCTGGCCGGCGATACGGCGAAGGTGCAACAACAGTACCGGCATGCCGACAACATGACCGACACCCTGGCGGCCATGAAGGCGGCGGTACGGGCCGAGGCGGATGAGGCCGAGGCCATGCTGGCCGACTTTGAAGCCCAATGGCGTCAGGATGGTCTGGTGCTCGACAACTGGTTCCGGCTGCAGGCGACGGCACCGGGCGAGGGCACGCTGGCGCGGGTACGGCAGCTGATGGCGCATCCGACCTTCAGCCTGAACAACCCCAACCGGGTGCGGGCCTTGATCGGTGCCTTTATATCGGCCAACCCGCTGCAGTTCCATCGTCTCGATGGTGCCGGTTATGATCTGCTGGTGTCGGTGCTGGAGCAACTCAATGACAGCAACCCGCAGGTGGCATCACGGCTGGTGACGCCGCTTATCCAGTTTTCCCGGCTGGATGATGCCCGCCAGACCTTGATCAAGGCACGGCTGCAGCAGCTGATGGCATTGCCCGCGCTGTCGCGGGATCTGTATGAGAAAATAAGCAAGGCGCTGGCCTGATGCAGCGGCTGCGTTTTCGGCTGGCCATCGGCAGAGCGCAGCTGCTGCAGTATTATCAGGGTCATACTGCCGCCCTGTCGGTCATTACCGAGCAGGGATTGCGGCTGCAGGTGGCCCTGCATCATTTTCGCGGTTTTGTTGGTCACGACGGCCTGAACGGCCGCTTTGAAATCGAGTTGACCGAGCAGCATCAGCTGCATCGACTCCAACGCCTGTCCTGATCCTGAATACAAGGCAGGCCGGCAAACGGGCCTGTCTGCCTTTATTTGGTTTGTCTTTATCGTCACCCTCGCGAATGCGGGGGCCATGCTAATTATTCAAAATAATACTAAAACAATTCATTTATGTTTAGATGATTGTTTTGCAAATGTTTTTCTACACTTTGTATATGTTCTGCACACTCGTGATCGAGTCGATACTTTGACACCTTTTTCCGTGGCGTTGCTCGCATTCGAAATAGTGCGGGCTTACACTGTTTTTGTCCCGTCGGGGCTCCACTTCCCCATGGTCATTGCCTGTATCCGAGGAACACGACGCCATGATATTTAAAGAAGCTGCAACGTCCGTTTTACTTGAAAATGTGAATCAATTGGTAGACGACAAGTTTTCCGATAATACCGCGCCCCTGGTAAATACTTTCGTCAGCAAGCTTTACAGCGGTATGACCCATGACGATCTGCATCATCGTAACGATAGCGATCTGTATGGTGCTGCGGTCAGTCTGTGGGGTTCTTTTGAAACCCGAGTCGAACAAACGCCCTATGTGCGCGTCTATAATCCCGAGTTGTCCCGCCACGGTTGGCAGTCCCCTCATACCATCGTCGAACTGATCATCAAGGACGCGCCTTTTCTGGTGGACTCCATCCGCATGGTATTGACCCGGCAGGGCATTACTTCACACCTGATGCTGCACCAGCCGATGCATCTGGTGCGCGACGAGCAGGGCAAGCTGCAACAGATACTGTCGAGCAGTGACCAGAAAAAGCAGAATCGGGTAGAAACCGCCTTTCTGATCGAGATCGACCGGCAGCCCCAGGAGAAAACCCGGGATCAACTGCGTGACGAGTTACTGTCGGTGGTAGAAGAAGTGTCGCTGATGGTCGGTGACTGGCAGCCGATGGTAGAGCGCTTCGGTGACATCATCAAGGATCTGCCCAGGCAGGCCAAGAGCGCCAAACCGGAACACCTGAAGGAAACCCTGTCTTTTCTGAGCTGGGTGGCAGATCACAATTTTACCCTGATGGGCTACCGCCGTTATCATATTTCCGCCATCGAAGGTGACTACGAACTGGTACCTGAACAGGACACCAGCCTGGGCCTGATGCGTCATGTACAGAAGGGCGACAACCTCAAGTTCAGCAGCCTGACCGCGACCGCACGCGAAGCGGCGTTGAGCAAGGATATCCTGGTACTGACCAAGACCAACCATAAATCCCGGGTACACAGACCGGCCTATATCGATTACATCGGTATCAAGCGTTTCGACGACAAGGGCAATGTGGTGGGGGAAGATCGCTTTATCGGCCTCTATGCCTCCAGCATCTACAACACCAGCGCCATGCAGATCCCGCTGATCGGCGCCAAGCTCAGACGCATCATCGACGACTCCGGCCTGGAGCACGGCTCTCATGCCTACAAGGCGCTGCTCAATATTCTGGAAACCTATCCGCGTGATGAACTGATACAGGCGACCGAAAAGGAACTGCTGGATATCGGCATGGGCGTACTGGCCATGCAGGAGCGGGACATGACCCGGCTTTTTGTACGCCGGGATCTGTTCGGCCGCTTCTTCTCCTGCATGGTGTATGTCACCAAGGAGCGCTACAACACGGCATTGCGTGAAAAGACCCAGCGCATATTGCAGCGTTATTTTGGCTCGGAAGAAGAAGTGGAATTCACCACCTATTTCTCGGAAGGCGTACTCGCCCGTACCCACTATCTGATCCGGGTGCCGAACAATTCGATGGATATCAACGTGAACGAAATTCAGGCCAATCTGATCGAAGCCGCTCGGAGCTGGGAAGACAAGCTGGAGCAGGCCCTGTCTGTCAGCTTCGGTGAAGCCGAAAGCAATCGACTGAAAGAAAAATATCGCAATGCCTTTCCGCGTGCCTATACCGAGCATGTCATGCCCGGCTCGGCGGTAGGCGATATCGAAAAACTGGAAGCGCTGAACGATAACAACCCGCTGGGCATGCTGTTCTACCGGGCGCAGGAAGAAGAGCGGGACTCCAATCGGGTACGCCTCAAGCTGTATCACAGAGCCGAGCCCATTCATCTGTCCGACGTCTTGCCGATGCTGGAAAACATGGGCCTGCGGGTGATCGGTGAAACGCCGCATGAAATCGAGTGTACCGATGAAACCTTCTGGATCCTCGACTTCTCCATGTATTACACCGGTGCACCGCTCGATCTGGACAGCAGCCAGGAGCGGTTTCAGAAAGCCTTTGCCCAGGTGTGGAACAACGAGCTGGAAAGCGACGGTTTCAACCGGCTGGTACTGGCGGCGGGACTGAGCGGTCGGGAAGTGACCATATTGCGTGCCTACGCCAAGTACATGCGCCAGACCGGTGTGACCTTCAGCCAGAGTTATATCGAAGAAACCCTGTCCCGTTATCCGGAACTGGCCGCCCTGCTGTTCAGCCTGTTTCAGCGTCGGTTTTCGCCCAAACTCAAGCAGGATCCCAGGCAGGAACAGAAACTGCATCAGCAGTTGATCGAAGAGCTGGACAAGGTCGCCAACCTGGATGATGACCGTATCATCCGCCGCTACATGGAGATGATAGAAGCGACCCTGAGAACCAACTTCTATCAACCCGCCGCTGACGGCCGCGACAAGGCCTATATCTCGTTCAAGATGGCACCCGAAACCATCAGCGACATGCCGTTGCCCTTGCCCAAGTTCGAGATCTTCGTCTACTCGCCGCGAGTGGAAGGGGTGCACCTGCGTTGGGGCAAGGTGGCGCGGGGCGGCTTGCGCTGGTCCGATCGCCGGGAAGATTTCCGTACCGAAGTGCTCGGCCTGGTCAAGGCGCAGCAGGTGAAGAACACCGTCATAGTGCCGGTCGGCGCCAAGGGCGGTTTTGTCTGCAAGCAGTTGCCGGTCGGTGACAGGGCCGCTTTCCTCAAGGAAGGCCAGAACTGCTACCGTCTCTTTATTCGTGCCCTGCTGGACGTAACCGACAACATCATTCAGGGGGAAGTGATCCCGCCCAAGAATGTGGTGCACCATGACGAAGACGACTATTACCTGGTGGTGGCGGCCGACAAGGGAACGGCAACCTTCTCCGACATTGCCAACGAAATCAGCGCCGAGTATGGCCACTGGCTGGGCGATGCCTTCGCCTCCGGCGGCTCTGTTGGTTACGATCACAAGAAAATGGGCATTACCGCCCGCGGTGCCTGGGAATCGGTGAAGCGCCATTTCCGGGAAATCGGCATCGATTGTCAGCAGACCGACTTTACCGCCGTCGGTATCGGTGACATGGCCGGCGATGTGTTCGGTAACGGCATGCTGCTGTCCGAACATACCCGTCTGGTGGGGGCCTTCAACCACCTGCACATTTTTATCGACCCGGATCCGGATGCCGCCAGCACCTACCAGGAGCGGGAGCGTCTGTTCAATACACCGGGCTCCAGCTGGGACGATTATGATCGCAGCCTGATTTCCGAAGGTGGCGGCATCTTCCTGCGCTCGGCCAAGTCGATCAGGCTCAGCCCGCAAATGAAGAAACTGCTGGGTACCCAGAAAGCCACCCTGACCCCGACCGAGGTGATCCGTCATCTGCTGCTGGCCGACATCGATCTGTTGTGGAATGGCGGTATCGGCACCTACGTCAAATCACGGCGGGAAAGCGATGCCGAAGTGGGCGACCGCGCCAATGATGCGGTACGGGTAAACGGCGAAGATCTTCGCACCCGTATCGTGGGCGAGGGCGGTAACCTGGGCTGTACCCAGCTGGGCCGGATTGAATATGCCGCCAACGGCGGGCGCATCAATACCGACTTTACCGACAACGTCGGTGGTGTGGATTGCTCGGATAACGAGGTCAACATCAAGATACTGCTCAACGCCCTGGTCGACAAGGGTGAACTGACCAGGAAACACCGGGATCAGCTGTTGTACGACATGACGCAGGATGTGGCCGACATAGTGCTGACCAACGCCTACCGTCAGTCTCAGACCATCTCCATTACCGAGCATCGTGGCGCCAGCCCGCTCAAGGAGCATCAGCACTTCATGCACTGGCTGGAGCGGGAAGGGAAACTCGACCGCAACCTGGAATATCTGCCGAACGACGAAGAGCTGGCCGAGCGCATGGCGGCCGGTCGTGGTCTGACGCGACCCGAGCTGGCCATCTTGGTGGCTTACGGCAAAATGGTGCTGAAAGACCTGCTCAATGTGCCCGAACTGACCGATAACGACTACATCGCCCGATTGCTGCCAGCCAGCATGCCGGCCAAGCTGGTGGACAGGTTTGGTGAGGCGCTGATGGAGCATCCGCTGCGCAGTGAAATTATCGCGACCCGTCTGGCCAATATCATGGTCAACGACATGGGCTTCAACTTCGCCAACCGGCTGCAGGATGAAACCGGTGCCAGCATGTGCGACATCGCCGTCAGCTTCATGATTGCCCGTGAAGTCTTCGGCATGAACCAGCTGCTGCGTGATATCGAAGCGCTGGACAACAAGGTGGCGGCCGCTACCCAGCTGGAGATGTTCTATCAGGTGCGTCGCATGATTCGCCGGGCGACCCGCTGGTTCCTGCGTTCGCGTAACCGTAACCAGAGCATCGAGCAAAGCATTGCCCAGTTCAAACCGGCCTACGCCTCGCTGACCGAACACCTCTATCAGGTGATGGTGGAGTCCGAGGTCAAGGAGCACAAGAACGAGGTTATCAAGCTTGAGAAACAGGAGGTGCCGACCTCCATTGCCGAGCGAGTGGCGCAGATGAGCAGCCTGTTCTCCGCGCTGGATCTGACCCAGGTTGCGGCCGAGCATGACAGAGATATTCGACTGGTGGCCGAGCTGTACTTCCATCTGGGTGCCGAGCTGGAGCTGCACTGGTTTCTGGAACAGATCAACAAGCAGGCGGTGGGCAACCACTGGCAGGCACTGGCCCGGGCTGCCTTCCGGGAAGATCTGGATTATCAGCAGCGCAGCCTGACGTCCGTGGTATTGAAACGCTGTAAAGCCAAGGTTGAATGCGCTAACATGCTCGATCAGTGGCTTGATGAGCATGAGCATTTACTGAATCGCTGGCGCCATCTGCTGGCCGATTTCAAGGCGTCCGGCAGTCATGAATTCGCCCAGTTCTCGGTCGCCATGCGCGAGCTGAACCTGCTCCATCTCAATTGTATGAACGCCGTCTAAATTTCACGGTGTCAAACACAAGAGCCCCGGCCATGACCGGGGCTTTTTTTATGAGGAAAAATACGTGTATTCACTGGTTAAACCCCTGCTTTTTCAATGTGACCCCGAACATGTCCACGAACTGACCATCAAGGGGCTGGCCAAAACCCAGCACGGCCCGCTGGCGGCCTTGTATCGTCGTCCCAACATCCATAATCCGGTGCAGTTGATGGGACTGACCTTCGATAACCCGGTCGGGCTGGCCGCCGGACTCGACAAAAACGGGGACTGCATTGATGCCTTCGCCGCCATGGGATTCGGTTTTATCGAAATAGGAACCGTCACGCCGCGGGCCCAGCAAGGCAATGACAAGCCGCGGCTGTTCCGCATCAAGGAAGCCGACGCCATCATCAACCGCATGGGATTCAATAATAAGGGTATCGATTATTTAATCGAGAATGTCAGGCAGTCGCGTTACAAAGGCGTGCTGGGTATTAATATCGGCAAGAATAAAGATACCCCCATCGAACACGGCAAAGACGATTATCTGATTTGCATGGAAAAAGCCTATGCCCATGCCGGTTATATTACCGTGAATATTTCTTCGCCCAATACCCCGGGCCTGCGTTCGCTGCAATACGGCGAGGCGCTCGACGACCTGCTGTCTTCACTCAAGCAGAAACAAGGAGAACTGGCCGCGCAGCATAACAAACAGGTACCGCTGTTGGTCAAGATAGCGCCGGACTTGTCGATGGAAGAAATCGAGCAGGTGGCCGACAGCCTGGTGCGCTTCGAGCTCGACGGTGTCATCGCCACCAATACCACCCTGGATCGGGAACTGGTATTCGACTTGCCCCATGCTCATGAAGCAGGGGGCCTGAGTGGTCGGCCGGTACAGAATAAAAGTACCCTGGTGATCAAGGAATTATCGCGCCGACTGGATGGCCGACTGCCGATTATCGGCGTCGGGGGGATCGATTCACTGACTGCCGGCAGAGAAAAAATGGCGGCCGGTGCCAGCCTGGTACAGGTGTATTCCGGCTTTATCTATCAGGGACCGGCACTGGTTCAACGTCTGGCCCGTCACCTGTAACGGATATTATTGGTCTGACAGTTTGCTCCCCACGCTCAAATACAATATAAATGAAGGTATCGGGGAGCAAAACGACAATTTTATTATCACAAGGTGTGGCTGGGATGTTATTACAACCAAATGATGGCTGGCGCTGGTTTATGGGCGAGGATCGACACCTGATGCTGGATTTGGGGGTGGAAATGCAGTTCAGCACCCCCTATATCAAGAAACAGCTGGTGTGCTCCGATAATATGGAACAGTGTTTTTCGGTAGAAGATACCGGCCTCTATTACCGTTTTCTCGATCAATTGTCCTCGATTCGCGCCCCCGCGCAACGGGTGCAGGCTGCGCTGAACGGCATTGCCATCGCCCGCTTTTACAAACCCCTGATGCCACAGAGCTGGTTTTTCGAGCCCCAGGCCGATTATCATCAACCGGATCTGGGTGAGTTGATAGCACTCGACATTCAGACCGAGCAGCTGACCATGATGGTGGTGGAAACCTCGCCGTCGGCGACGGTCTGCATGTCCTTGTCGGCGGGGCAGTTGCTGGCGGAGACCAAACAATTACCGACCTTTGGTGCCATCAAGGTGATGAACGACAGGATCATCAGTCTGGAAGTATCATACCGGGAAGAAGAAATCAGGAAAGTGGGATAAGCAAAGCGAAAAGACAGCCGTAAGCGGTAAGCGATAAGAAAAGTAATGATTGGATTGAAACGTATGGATTATAAACTGAATAAACTGAGCTGATAGCTGGTTATGGATAATGAATAGAAAATAGGGATATTACAGGGGAGGGGATTCGTTGCTACAAGTTGGTTGCGGGAGCCGGATTCGAACCGACGACCTTCGGGTTATGAGCCCGACGAGCTACCAGACTGCTCCATCCCGCGCCATTGACTTGCGC